>JAHDDK010000123.1 GCA_020629375.1 Acidimicrobiales bacterium | reverse complement strand
GCCCTCCTCGACACCATCACACCATGACCATCAACCCGGAAATCCGAAGAGCCGGATTTCGCTCGACACCGGTCACGTCCCAGTCGATGGGCACGTGATTTCCGCAGGCGCAACGAAAGTTGCCCGGCCGAACCGGATCGCGGTCCTCCCAGCGAAGGTGCACGACCACGTCGAGAACCTCGCACCACACCGAGTCGACCACCGACGCGGCCTCGTCGGGCTCGGGATATACGGCTAGCCGCAATCGGTGCATGCGCTCGCGGGCCTTGTCGAGGCGGACCCTCGCCTCGCCTCGCTGCACGACCGTCGACGTCGGGCTCCGCACCACGTCGTGATGCACCCGCCAACAACACAGCAGGTCGTCGAACGCTTCTTCGACGACGAAGTGCAACATGGACGTCGAACCTACTTCGACCGATGTGGCAGATGGGCGCGACAGCGAGACGGGCACACGACCGTCGCTCTCGCGAGGTACAACAGAGACCCCATGAAGATCCTCGCCATCCCCGCCACCAACAGCCGCACCTCGATCAACAAAGCCGTCCTCGAGTACGCCGCCAAAACCCTCAAGGCACGCGACGAGTCGATCACGGTCGAGTTCGTCGACCTCAACGACTACGAGATGCCGATCTACAGCCCCGAACGCGAAGCTGAAGGCATCCCCGCCCTTGCGCAGAAGTTCTACGACGCGATCGGTGCCGCCGACGCCGTCATGGTGTCGTTCGCCGAATACAACGGCACGTACACCCCGGCGTTCAAGAACGTCTTCGACTGGGCGTCGCGCATCGACTCGGCCGTCTACCAGGGCAAGAACGTCGCCATGTTTGGTGTCAGTCCGGGATCGCGCGCGGCAGCCAATGTGCTCGGCCTCGCCACGATGACCGGCCCGTACCTCGGTGCCGAGCTCGTCGGCAGCATGGGCATCGGCAAATACGGCGAGGTCTTCGACGCCGACGCCTGCGAGCTCACCGACCCCGACCTGGCCGCGCGAATGGCCGAGATCCTCGACGCCCTCATCGCCTGATCCTTCGATCGGCCGTTGAACCGGCCGGCGTCGCCTGAAACACTTTCGCCATGGTTCGCCGGGGACGAAGCCGAGACGCCGGTACAGAGACTGCGTCGCCGACCACGAACTACCGCAATCTCGTCACGCCATATGAGCCCCTGCGATTGCTGAGCGACGATCACGTCGAGCACCTTCACACCTCGGCCATCCGGTATCTGGCCGACGAAGGCATCCGCGTTCTATTCGACGAAGCTCGCGAGATCTTCGCCGAGGCCGGCTGCACCGTCGACGGCGACATGGTGCGGTTCGATCCCGACGTCATCGCCGAAGCGATCGCGTCGGCGCCGAGCGAGTTCACCTTGCTTGGACGGAACCCGGCATACGACGTCCACCTCGGGCTCGGGCACGTCAACCTCGTGCCGGTCGGTGGACCGCCGTTCGTGTCGGACCTCGATCGGGGGCGCCGCGATGGCACCCTCGCCGATCAGGAGAACTTCCTGCGCATGACCGAGCACTTCGACGTGATGTCGGTGGCGGCACCATGCGTCGAGCCGAACGACATCCCGATCAACATCCGGCACCTGCACTCGATCCGGTCGTCGATGACCCTCACACACAAGCCGACGTTTCTCTTCGCCCGTGGCCGCGACCGGGTCGCCGACAACTTCGAGATCATCCGACTGGCATACGACATCACCCCCGAGGCATTCGTCGAGGCGCCGCGTTGTTGGACGAACGTCAACGTCAACTCGCCACGTCAACTCGACATCCCGATGTCGATGGGCATCATCGACTTCGCCCGAGCCGGCCAAGTGTGCATCCTCACGCCGTTCACCCTCGCCGGAGCGATGGCTCCGGTGACGATGGCGGGGGCGCTCGTGCTCCAGCACATGGAGGTGCTCGCCGCGCTGACCCTCAGCCAACTCGTCCGACCGGGAGGACCGGTCGTGTACGGCGCCTTCACCTCCAACGTCGACATGAAGTCCGGCTCACCCGCGTTCGGCACACCCGAGGCATTCAAGGGCGCCCTCGGGAGTGGCCAGCTCGCCCGCCACGTCGGCCTGCCGTGGCGGTCTTCGGGGTCGAGCGCCTCCACCTCGGTCGACGCACAAGGCGCCTACGAAACGATGCTCAACACCTGGGCAGCCGTGCTGGCCGGCGCCAACTGGATCATGCACGCCGCCGGGTGGCAAGAAGGTGGCCTGGTGGCGAGCTACGAGAAGTTCGTCGCCGACATCGACATGTGCCAGATCATCGCCGAGTCGCTCCAACCGATCGGAATGACTGACGCCGACCTCGCCCTCGACGCCATCACCGACGTCGGACCCGGCGGGCACTTCTTCGGCGTTGACCACACCCTCGAGCGATACTCGACCGCGTTCTACGATCCGCTCCTCTTCAGTCGCGCCACCTACGAGCAATGGGACGAAGAAGGTCGCCTCACCACCGAGCAACGTGCCAACGCCATGTGGAAACAGGTGCTGGCCGACTACGAGCAGCCGCCAATGGACGGTGCCGTCGCGGCCCAGATCGACGACTTTGTCGAACGGCGCATCGCCGAGGGCGGTGCCCCACCGGACTGACATCACGACCACTCACGTCAGGCCACTCGGACGACACGCGACGAACGGCCGGCGTCGAGCGCCGGCCGTTCAGTCATGTTGGTGTCTGACCCCAAAGTGACAGACCCACTCATCGAGTGTCCTCACTCATCGCAGAGGGCGAAGTACTCGTCGTCGCTAATCGACTTGTCGGACCAGAGTTCGTCGCAGTCGATGTCGTCATCGAATTCTCCGTCGATCGTCAGGTTGTCGAGGATGAGCGTCCACTCGGTGTCGGACCACGAGCTCGTGTCGACCTCGAACCACTCGTCGTCCAGCAGCACCTCGACGATCGGTGCGTCGTCGATCATCTCGATGTCGTCGAACTCCGGCGCTTCGTCGACGGGCTCGACTTCGCCTTCGTCTACTGGGTCGACGTCCGGCGATGCGGGTTCACCGGCATCGTCGACATTTGCCGAACCGGAGCGCAAGAAGTCGATGTAGTTCGGCACCTCGGCGTAGACGCCTGGCGTGTCCGCACCACACTCGTCGCCCCAGCTCGTGACGCCAGCCAACTTCGGGCCATCGGCGGTCTGGATGACGAGCGGTCCGCCGCTGTCGCCGTAGCACGTGTCGGTGCCGGTGCCGCCGGCGCAGACTTCGCCATTGGCGTCGGTGTCGAGATCGACGGCGCATGCGGCATCGGTGACCATCGGGACGGTTGCGGTGAGCAGTTGGGCAGGCGAGTCGCCGCCGTCTTCACTCTTCGCTCCCCAGCCGGTGACCGTGGCCTGGTTGGCGGCATCGATCTCGGCCCGGGTCGCCGTCGGAATGGGCTGCACCGTGTCGTCGAAGGCGAGCGGCTCGGCGAGCTTGACGATGGCGATGTCTCCGACGCCCGTTCGCTCGTAGTCGGGGTGGGAGGTGATCGACACGGCGTCGATGTCTTGACCGGAGCGGTCACGTGAGTCGGCCACGCCGGCTCGAACGAAGGTGCCTGCGCCATCGCCGTCTTCGACACAGTGCGCTGCGGTCACGATCGTGGTGGCATCGAGGATCGAGCCGCCGCAGAAGTAGCCGTCGTCGTCCTGTAGCGAGACCTGCCAGGGTGAGTCGATGATCGTGGCGGCAGTGCCGTTGACGATCGCTCCGGCAGATCCGCCGCCGATGAGCAGCGTGGCGCTCATCACGACGGCGCCGAGACCGCCAGCCATGCCGGTGACGAGGAGTCCTCGACGGTTCGTGGCGGTGGGGTTCGAGGCGGTGTGGTTTGTTGTGGTGTCCATGAGGTTGGTCTCCTTGGTGGTGGGTTGATGCACACACCTTGGAGAACTCCCCTGTCGGCGACCTGAACCTCCCTGAACACCACGTTCAGGTTCGTCCCACAGGGCGCTGTCAGAGCCGATCGATACCGTCGTTGTTGGGCCTTCGAGGAGCGGCCCCCGTGTTCCTCCGACACCACGACGCTGTACGACAGCCTCACGAACTGGAACACTGAACATGTCCACGACCGACCGGGACCGACGCGAGCTCTTCACTTCTCTGGAGACCGCGATCGGCACGAAACCCGCCAACACCTTCATGGAACTTCTCCCTCGCCAACCAGCTGACGAGCTCGTCACTCGCTCCGACATGCATGCCTTCGGGTCAACGCTTCGGGCCGACGTGCGCAGCGACATGACCGAACTGCGGGCCGCGCTCCGTGGCGAGATGGCCGACCTCCGAACCGAACTTCGCGTCGAGATGGCCTCGCTACGGGGCGAAATGAATCGTTGGATGGGGCGGATCCTTGCCGCCAACGGCATCGCGGTCGTCACGGCGCTTCTGACCTGACACCCACGCGGTGTCGGTCACGTTGGGGTCTGACCCCGAAGTGACTAGGGAGCAGTCCCCAGTGCCGGCGATGCGAGCCGGCTCGCCGTTTGCCTAGGTTCTGGCGATGCATGGTCGGCGGCACGAGCGCTTCTTTCTAATCTCGGTGATCGCACTTTGCGGTGCGATCGCGTGGCTCGTCGGGGCGTGTGGATCGAACAGCGCTGCCCATCCGAGTGAGATGGACAGGCTTGTCGTCTCCGATTGGGCCGCCGCGTTCGAACAGCACGACGGCGAGGGCACGATCGTCGTCCATCAGCTCGGCACCGGGGTGGTGCTTACCCACAACTCGGATCGTGCCGAACAGCCATACCTGCCGGCGTCGACGTTCAAGATTCTCAACTCGTTGATCGCCCTCAACACCGGAGCCGTCTCCTCGGTCGACGAGCAGATCCCGTGGGACGGCGTGGCCCGAAGCGACGGATGGGATCGCGACCATTCGCTCCGCAGCGGCATCCAGGTCTCCGCCGTGTGGATGTATCAAGAGGTCGCCCGCCGAGTCGGCGAGGAGGACATGGCGTCGCTCGTCGCTGCCACGGAGTACGGCAACGCAGACATCGGTGGCGACCTCGACCGTTTCTGGCTCGATGGTGAGCTGCGTATCTCGGCCGTCGAGCAACTGGACCTGATGACGAAACTGATGGAGGACGACCTCCCGTTCGAGGTCGAACATCAGGCGGCCGTCCGCGACATCCTCGTCCGCGCTTCGGGTGAGGGGTGGTCGTGGGGACACAAGACCGGGCTGGCGGCGGCGAACGAGCTGCTGCTCGGTTGGCTGGTCGGGTACACCGAGTACGACGGGTCGACGTGGGTCTTCGCGATGAACGTCGATCTCGGCGAGACCGACGCTCCGAGCATCCGCACCACGATCAGTTGTGCGGTGCTCGCATCGACCGGAGCGCTCCCGACCGAGGCCTGCTTCACCAGCAGCTGAACGCGACGGGGCGAGGTCAGCCGCCAGGAAGGTCGAGGACGAACCGGGCTCCGCCCGAGTCGCTGGCCTGCGCGACGAGAGTGCCCCCATGCCGCTCGGCGACTTCACGCGCGAGGGCGAGGCCAAGCCCCGAGCCTCCGGCGTCGCGGCTGCGGGCTTCGTCGAGGCGTACGAACCGCTCGAAGATGCGCTCGCGGTCTTCGGGGGCAATGCCGTCCCCGTCGTCATCCACGACGACCTGCGCCCGGCCGTCGAGCTCGGCCACCGAGACGGTGACCGTCGAACGTGCGTGGCGCATCGCATTGGCCAACACG
>JAHDDK010000045.1 GCA_020629375.1 Acidimicrobiales bacterium | reverse complement strand
CCGCTACTACGGCAACCTCAACAAGGAGTACGGCACGCAGGTCGTCGCCGGCACGCATCCAAAGAAGGCGGGCACCGATGTCGACGGCACGCCGATTTACGCCAGCGTCGCCGAGGCGAAGGAAGCGACCGGCTGCAATGCGAGCTGTGTGTTCGTGCCGCCGGTTGCGGTCAAGGGCGCCGTGATGGAGGCCGCTGAAGCCGGCATGGAGCTGGTGGTGGTGATCACCGAGGGTGTGCCGATGCACGACGAGGCGTGGTTCTACAACAAGCTCAAGGCCGATTTTCCCGACACCCGTCTGCTCGGTCCCAACTGCCCCGGGATCATCAGCCCCGGTAAGGCCAACATCGGCATCACCGCGGGCCACATCGCCAAGGCCGGGGGTCCGGTTGGCGTGGTCAGCCGTTCGGGCACGCTGACCTATCAGGCGGTGTACGAACTCAAAGAGAAGGACATCGGGGTGACGACCTCGGTCGGCATTGGCGGTGACCCCGTGCCCGGCACCAACTTCATAGACTGCCTCGCCGCGTTCGAAGCAGACCCGGCCACCGAGGCGATCATGATGATCGGCGAGATCGGCGGCTCAGCCGAAGAAGAGGCCGCCGAGTTCATCAAGGCCAACGTGACCAAGCCCGTCGTGTCCTACGTCGCAGGCGTGACCGCCCCTCCCGGCAAGAAGATGGGCCACGCAGGCGCCATCGTTTCGGGAGGCAAAGGCACGGCCAAGGCGAAGATGGAAGCCCTCGAGGACGCAGGTGTAAAGGTCGGCCTCAACCCGACCGAAGCCGGCGACCTCATGGCCGCGATCGTCGCCACTCTGTAGCGGGCTTCGTAGCCGGCGAGCCGTCGCGCCGATCGCCGGGGCTCCGCGAACCGAGGCGTCAGAGGGAAGCTCGCGGTTGGTAGCGGGGTTTCGTGATCATGACGAAGTACGACGTGATCTGGATCGGAACCGGCCAAGCGACCGGGACGGTCATCCCCCGCCTGAGTGCCGCCGGCAAGCGGGTGGCACTCATCGAGGGCGGCAAGGTAGGTGGCTCGTGTGTGAACACCGGTTGCACGCCAACGAAGACCCTGGTCGCCAGTGCTCGCGCCGCGCATATGGCGCGCCGAGGACCGGAATTCGGCGTCGAGATCCCGGAGTTCTCGATCAACTTCGAGACGGTGATGACGCGCATGAACGCCATGCGCGACAACACCGGAATGGAGCAGTGGCTCCGCACGATGGACAACGTCGACTTCTACGCGGAGTACGCGCATTTCGTCTCCGAGCACGAAGTCCAGGTGGGCGGCGAGGTCATCTCCGGCGACACGATCGTCATCCACACCGGCACACGTCCGCTCGAACTGCCCATCGCCGGTATCGAGGATGTCGAGTGGCTCGACAACGCTCGCCTGCTCGACCTGTCCGAAATCCCCGATCACCTCGTCATCGTGGGTGGCAGCTACATCGGCCTCGAGTTCGGTCAGATCTTCCGGCGCTTCGGGAGTCGGGTGACGGTGCTCGAGGGCGCCGATCAGTTGATGCCTCGCGAGGACCCCGACATCGCCGAGTCCGCCAAGCAGCTCCTCGTCGATGAGGGAATTGACGTGCGAACAGGCGCGCTCGTCCAGTCGGTGGCCCAGCCCGAGGCGGGCCGCATCGAGGTCGCCTTCGACGGTCCCAATGGTCTCGAAACAGTGGAGGGGAGTCACCTCCTGCTCGCCGTCGGCCGGGTGCCGAACAGCGATCGCCTCGCGTTGGAGGCCGCCGGAGTGAAGAGCGATCGGCGGGGCTACGTGACCGTCGACGACGCACTACGAACCAACGTCGAGCACATCTACGCGGTCGGTGACGTCAACGGTCGAGGCGCCTTCACGCACACCTCGGTCAACGACGGCGAGACCTTCTGGGACTCCTACACCGGCGAGGGCGACCGATCGCTTGACGGGCGCATCCCGATCCACGCGATGTTCATCGATCCGCCTCTCGGTCGTATTGGTATGACCGAACGGGAAGCTCGCGAGAGCGGACGCAACGTCGCGATGGCGACGCGGCCCATGGCCGCAATTTCCCGGGCGAAGGAGAAGGACGAGATAGCGGGGATGATCAAGATCCTCGTGGACGTCGACACCGAGGAGTTTCTCGGTGTGTCAATCCTGGGCGTCGGCGGCGACGAGATCATCAATGTGTTCGCCCCGTTCATGTACGCAAGACAGAGCCATCGGACGTTCCGCAAGGCGGTCTTCACCCACCCGACGGTGGGCGAACTCCTCCCGTGGATCCTCGATGACCTGCAACCCCTCTGAGCCAAAGCGTCAGCGGGTGACGTCCCAGAGGTGGTGGATCGGGTCGTGAATCTCGTAGCGGGCGAAGGAGAGGACGCTGAAGACTGCTCCGTCCGAACGTCGTCCGGTGCGTTCGAGCTGGTTGGGGGTCAGACCCTCGAATCGTGACGCCAGCGCTGCTGCCGCAGCCTCGAGGTCGTCTGCAACTTGCGTGGGGTCCATCAGGTCGTAGCGGTCAGCCTCGGCGGTCTCGTTCGGGTCCCAGTTCGCGAACATCGGGTCGTCTTCGGCCAGCATCAGCTCGAGCCGCGTCAGAAAGAGCCGGAACACGTCGAGAACATGCGCGCCGTATTCGAGTGGGCTCCATACGTCCGCGACGGGTCGGTCGGCCACGTCAGGGCGGGTGCGAAGGAGGTTTGCGAAGGCCGTCGCGACCTCCCGATTCTTGTCGGCGACGTCGTCGACGGAGAGTCCGCCGACTTCGGCTTTGCACTCCGGGCACGGCTGCTCGAGCACCCATGTCCAGTCCTTGTCGTCGGCTTGGGCAGGTGGCGGCGGGGGCCGGTCCGGTGAGGTTGCGTCGCTCATGACGCCAGCCAACCCGTTCTCGACGACCGGATCGAGTGGTAGAAATACCCTATGTCGAAAGATTTGTGGCAACCGCACACGGTCGGTGTGCTCGTCGTTGCGGACACGAATCCCTTCGAGATGGGGGTCGCCACCGAAGTCTTCGGGCTCGAACGGCCCGAGCTCCCTGGACGTCCCTACGAACTCGAGATCTGCGGGCCCGGTCCGGTTCGGATGCGCCAGGGGTTCTTCACGCTCACTCCGTCGAGCCCCTTGGAGCGACTGGCGGAGATGAACACCGTGATCGTCCCGGGGCATCCGACACCGGGCAGTCCAGCGGCGCCTGAGGTCCTCGACACGCTGCGTTCGGCACACGCCGCCGGCGCACGAATCGTCTCGTTCTGCAGCGGATCGTTGCTACTCGCTGAGACTGGCCTCCTCGACGGACGCGAAGCGACGACGCATTGGCGCTATGCCGACGAGCTGGCCGACCGCTACCCACGGGTCCGGCTGCGTCGCGACGTCCTCTATGTCGAAGATGCCCCGTTCTGGACCGCCGCCGGATCGGCCGCCGCCCTCGACCTCTCACTGCAGCTCGTACGGATCGACCACGGAGAGGACGCGGTGAACATCGTCGCCCGTCGGCTCGTGTTCCCTGCGCACCGGCCTGGGGATCAGCGCCAGTTCGTTGATCCTCCGATGCCGCTCAACGAAGACTCGCCGTCGCTCGAAGGTCTGCAGCACTTCGTCGAAGAGCACTTACACGAACCGATTCCGGTACCGGTCATGGCGGCGGAGTTGTCGATGTCGGTGACGAGCTTTCATCGCTGGTTCAAAAACGCCTCCGGGACGACGCCTCAGCAATGGCTGATTCAGCAACGACTGGCCCGTGCCCGTCGCCTCCTCGAGTCGACGTCGGCGAGCATCGAGCGCATCGCGACGCACTCGGGCTTTGGGACGTCGACGAACATGCGGCAGCACTTCAAGCGGACGCTCGGGACGACACCGACCTCGTATCGAGCGGCCTTCGACCGACACGCTCGCGGCTGACGGTCAGACCGCGTCATCGAAGATGCGTTTGGCTGACGACATGAAGTTGGTCAGCGCGTCATTGACGTACTTGTCGGTGTCGGTAAAGACCTGCTCGGCGCGTTCGCTGAAGTGTTTCGCGCCGGCCGTCACGTCGTCTTTCGCGGTGACGGGGTCGCTCGCACGTCGGTAGTCGCCCGAGAGGATGCGGTCGTAGTCGCCCGAGTCGACCCAGTTGCGCAGCTCGGCGACCCGGATCACCGGGAACGGGTGCGATCGGCCGAGGGTCGCCATCATGCGGTAGTACGCCGACAGACCTCCGGCGTCCCGGTACTCGTTTGACTGCTCGACAAATGCGTCGAGATCCATCGCGTCTCGCTGACCGCGCACGCCTCCGGCGAGGACCATGTGCATGCTCATCGCCGCGTCCTGGTCTTGAACCGCGAGCAGCCCCGCCCGGTCGCAGCTGATCTCGGCCTTCCGGCTCCATTCGAGGAGCGCCAAGGTGATCGGGATGACGGCTTGGCTGACGATCGGCATCGTGCCGCTCGAGAAGTTGAGGAGGAGGAACAGCAGCGTCCGATAGAGCGCGTGCTCGCTCATGATGTGTCCGACTTCGTGGCCGAGGACGACTTCGACTTCGGCGGGGTCGGCGAGCTCGATCAGGCTCGAGTTGAGCACGATGAAGGGGTGGTCCATCCCGACAGCGCCAGCGTTGACCATCGGTGTCTGGCTGATGAAGAGCGGCGGGACATCGGTGTCGAGGACCTCACATACCCGCACCAGCGCGTCGTGAATGTCGGGGTACTGCCGTGGCCCCACCTTGACGGCGGCGGCGGTGTAGATCGTGTTGATGTTCTTCTCGCCGAACATGCCGACGACCTTGCGGAGCAACGTGTCGAACCCGGGGATCTGCTGGAGCGCCGCGAGTGCCGCCCGGTCCGTTGGATGCTCCCAGGCGCGTGGGGAGATGTCGGTGAGGATCGAGCGTCCGGTCTCGTGGAGGACGAGATCGGACGACGTCATGAGGACTTCCCGAGCGAGCGGAAGAGGAGATAACCGCCACCGACTATGCCGAGGAGGCCCACGATGAAGCTGAAGGCGCCGAGCAGGCCACCGATGACCCAGATGCCGTCGACGATCGGCCGAATGATGAAGAACAGGACGAGACCTGTGAGGAGCAGGGATACGCCAGGGCGTTTCATGATGGTGGACATGCGGTTACGCTACCTCAAGATAACCATAATGTAAAGGGGTTTCTGATCAGGTGCGTACCTTCGCTGGTCGACCTGTGAAACGCTGGAGACGTGCGCTCCCGCATCGTGCCAGCTGTGCTCTCCGCAACCGTGTTGGCACTCGTCTTTCTCGTTGCCTGTGGTTCGGGCGAGCCGGACGAACGCGCAGCCGACCAGGCCTCACAGGACGTATCCGCGCGCGCCGTCGGCGATCCCGAAGTGGAGCTGGCGCCGGCAACGTCACCCGCATCGACCGAGCCGACGACAACCACCACGACGTCAAGCACGACGACCTCGACCACCATCGTTCCGCCGCTCTCGGCCCGGCCCGTGTACGCACTGGTCACGGCGTCGGGGGTCGTCCTTCCGGTGCGCCGGGCCGCCGACCGGCCGCTCGTCGCGACGCCGTGCCAGAACGAACTCGTCGTCGACGAACCTGATGGAGCGGTCGAGCAACTGGGGTCGGTTCACGTCGTCCTCGATCCCGGCCATGGCGGGCTCGAGCCCGGCGCCGTCACAAGCGACGGACTCTCCGAGGCCGAACTCAACTACGCGGTCGCGAAGATTGCCGAAGTGCAACTCGAACATCTCGGTTTCGAGGTGATTTTGACGAGATACGGCGATCACCGAGTTCCGCTGCGCACACGCGTCGAGCTCGCCGAAGCGCTCGATGCCGCACTCCTCGTGTCGATTCATCATCAGGGAACCGAGACCAACATCCCGGTGCAGGACACCCCGGGCACCGAGATCTACTACCAGACCGACAGTCCCGAATCGAAGCGATTCGCTGGTTTGCTGCACGAGGAGGCGATCGAACACCTCGGCGCCTTCGACAACGACGTCTGGTTTGCCGGTGTCGACGCCGGGGCGACTCGGCGACCGAACGCGGCCACCGGTGAGGACTTCTACGGAATGGTGCGGACCCCGACGATGCCAGCCGTGCTGGCCGAGATGGCGTTCATGGGGAACCCGGCCGAGGTCGAGCTCCTCCGCACGCGACGGTTTCGTGTCGCAGAAGCACAATCGATCACGGATGCCGTCGTTCGGTGGTTCAGCACAGACGATCCGGGGTCGGGATTCACCGAGCCGAGCTTCGGACTTCGCTCGTCCGGTGGAGGTGGTGGCCTGACCGGCTGCGTTGACCCGGACCTCGGGATCGACACCTCATTGCCGGGCTCGCCCCTGCTCGGCGTTGGTGCGCCATCGGAGACCGATTAGCGTCCAGCTTCGTGCGTCTCGGGGTACTCGCCAGCGGATCGGGAACGCTTCTCGAAGCGATGATCGCCGAGGACCTTCCGATCGCGTGCGTCATCGCTGACCGGCCGTGTCGAGCACTCGACATCGCGAGAACGTCCGATGTCCCTGCGGCGCTCGTCGAGCGGCACGACTGGTCGCCCGCGTTCGATCGCCGCGCCTACACCCTGCGAGTCCTCGAAGTGCTCGCCGACGCCCACATCGATCTCGTTGCGATGGCCGGATTCGGGACCATCCTCGGCGAACCCATCTTCGACGCCATGCCCGAACGGGTCATCAACACCCACCCTGCGCTGCTCCCGAGCTTTCCGGGATGGCACGCCGTGCGCGACGCGCTCGACTACGGCGTGAAGGTCACGGGATGCACCGTTCACGTTGCGACACCGGTCGTCGACAACGGGCCGATCCTTGCGCAAGCGGCGGTCGTCGTGCGCCGGGAGGACGACGAGTCTTCGTTGCACGAACGGATCAAGACGGCCGAACGAACGCTGTACGTCGACACCCTCCGAACGATCCTCGATCGCGGCCGGGTACTGGAGACCACATGACCACCAAATGGGCGCTTCTGTCCGTGTTCGACAAAACCGGCATCGTCGAGTTGGCCGCGGAGCTCGCCGATGGCGGATGGACGCTGCTGTCGAGCGGCGGCACCGCTCGGACGATCGCCGATGCGGGCATCGACGTCGTCGACGTCGCCGATCACACCGGCTCGCCCATCATGCTCGGCCATCGAGTCGTCACGCTTCATCCAACGATCCATGGCGGCATCCTCGCGGATCGATCCGATCCCGCGCATCAAGCCGACCTCGACACACATGGCATCACGCCGATCGACCTGGTCGTCGTCAATCTGTATCCATTCGAGAGCGACCCGGGAATCGAGCTCATCGACATCGGTGGCCCAACGATGGTCCGGGCAGCCGCCAAGAATCACGAACACGTTGGTGTCGTCGTCGACCCTGCCGACTACGCCACGGTCGGAGCCGAGGCGTCCGGTAGCGGTCTCTCCCGAGAGACGAGGCAGCGGCTCGCCCGGAAGGCCTTCGCGCACACCGCTGCCTACGATGCTGCGATCGTGAACTGGCTCGACGCGACGATCGCCGACGAGTCTGCGGATTCGGACCCGCTGCCCACCTCGCTGCATGTGGCTGCCGAGCGCGTGCAGGATCTGCGATATGGCGAGAACCCGCATCAAGTCGGCGCTCGGTACCGCACACAAGGTGAAGCTGGCTGGTGGGACACCGCCACACAACACCAGGGCAAAGGGCTCAGTTTCCTCAACCTGTACGACGCCGAAGCAGCATGGCGGCTCGCATGGACGATCGACGCCGACGATCCCGTCGCCACGGTGATCAAACACGCGAACCCGTGCGGCGTTGCGGTCGCGGCCAGTCCACTCGATGCGTACCGTCGGGCGCACGAGGGCGATCCCGTTTCGGCGTTCGGCGGGATCATCGGGCTGACCAGTCCGGTCGACGCGGAGGTGGCGTCGGCCATCGTCGAGATCTTCACCGAAGTGGTCGTTGCGCCTGGTTACACGCCGGACGCACTCGAGGTGTTCGCCTCGAAACCGAACATCCGAGTCCTCGAAGCAGACCAACCGAACCACCCGCGCTTCGACATCCGGACCATCGACGGGGGCTTCCTGCTCCAGACGCCCGACGAGTTCGTCTCCCCGCCCGACACGTGGCAGGTCGTCACCGAACGTCGGCCATCTGACGCCGAGTTCGCCGACCTCGCCTTCGCGTGGCAAGTGGCAGCGAGCGTCACGTCGAACACGATCGTGCTGGCGAAAGATCGCCAGGCAGTGGGGATCGGAGCTGGCCAACAGAACCGGCGAGACGCGGGGATGATCGCCGCGCAGAAGGCCGACGGCCGAGCGGTCGGCGGTGCCTGCGCTTCGGACGCCTTCTTCCCGTTCAGGGACGGTCTCGACACCGCAATCGAAGCCGGTTGTACGGCGGTTGTTCAGCCAGGCGGGTCCATACGCGACGACGACGTGATCGCGGCGGCCAACGAAGCCGGTCTGGCCATGGTCTTCACCGGAGCGCGCCATTTCCGCCATTGATCGCCCCGTCTTCGTGATCAGCGTCGGCCGGTCCGGGTCGACGCTTCTTCAGCGCGTTCTCAACACGAGCCCCGATCTCCAGATCTGGGGAGAACACGGCGGGCTGGTCCGGTCGCTTGTGGAGGCGTATCGACTCGGAGCCGTCGTGCCTGACCACCGGCGCAATCTCGACGCCGGATACGCCGCTCGCGAGCTCGTCCTGGCGCCGATGGACGACCAACCTGGAGGCGCCGCTGAGGATGCCCCTCCCTTTCGGCCGTGGGTGTCCCCGTTCGACGGAAACACCCTTCGTCTCGAGATCGCTGACACCATCACGCGCCTGTTCGGCACACACAGCCCCGAGGGCGTCCGTTGGGGATTCAAGGAGATCCGCTACGACTCGAATGATCTTCGGCACCTTCTTGAGCTCTTTCCCGAAGCCGATCTTGTTGTCCTCGTCCGTGACCTGCGCTCGACGATTCGGTCGGACTTCTTTGCGTTCGGGCGACCAAACTTCGATTGGGAGGGTCCGGGAGGACGAGAACGCGTGCTCGACGATCTCAGCCGTCGGGCACGAGTCTGGGTCCGACGCAACGGCGACCTCGTCCGATTCTGCAGCCGGTCGGCCGAACGGAGGATCGTTCTCCCGTTTGACGCGGTCGCCTCCAACACACCACAGCTCGCCTCGCTGTTCACACATCTTCAGGTCACACCGCCGTCGCCAGCCGACGTCGCCGACGTGCTCGCGACACGCTCCGGAAGTTCGTTCGCCGAACCCCATCCCGCCGAAGCACTCGTCGAGGACTGCATGGCGCAGCTCGACGTCGATCACGGGCGCGCCGAAGAGATCTGGGAGCGCGTCACCCGAGTGTGAGCGTGCGGTCCTGTCGTGGCCATAGACTTCGCAACGGTCGCACTCGCCGAGAACGTCTCTGCGAGATAGGGAGCCGCGACATGAGGTCCGATGTCCGCCGTCTCCGTGCTCATTCTCACGCAACCGCACGAGTACGGCGTGACCCTCAAGACCCTCGACTCGCTGGCCCGCGAACTCCATCGAGATGTTGAGGCCATCGTTCTGGTCAATGGAGCACCGACGCCCCCCGCCTTGCGGGGCCTCGACAAGCGCCCGCACGTGAGCCTTGTCGAATCGTCCGAGAACCTTGGCGTGGCCGGTGGACGGAATCGACTCCTTGACGAAGCGCTCGGACGTGGATCGGAGTACTTCGTCATTCTCGACAACGACGTTCGGGTGCCCGATGGAATGATCGCGGCCCTCGTTCATGCGTATCGGACAAGCGACCGTATCGGTGTTCTCGGACCAGCGATCCTCAATCACCGACCTGCCGTGCGAGCCGTGCCCGAGACCGACAACTTCGGTGAGCCGTTGTCGATGCATCGGCTCCACGGCGCGCTCATGCGAATCGCCCCGACAGAGTGGTTTCATCTCGGCGGACATCCCGATTGGTTCCAGACATACGTTCTCGACCGCGCCGTCCGTCGGCGACTCGCTCAACGACACGATGCGGACTCCGATCTCTCCGACTGGCCAGCGAATCTCCAGGATGACGCCGAACTCGTTCGCCGAATTGTCGAAGGAGACCTGGCCGCGATCGATGTGTCGAACGTCGCCGGTTGCTGCCAGGTCTTCGATCGATCGCTTCTCGACGAGATCGGCATGCTCGACGACCTGTTCAGCCCGTACGGATACGAAGATGTCGATTTCTGCATTCGCTCACGACGGTCCGGACGGCGCAACATCGTCGACCCCTCGATTCTCCTCACCCACGGAACCGATCTCCGGCACAAGTCTCGGCGCGCTCGGTCCGCCCGATACGACGTCCAACGAAACATGGCGAGATGCCGCACCCTCATCACCGCTCGCCACGGCGGCGACGAGTGGTCCCGGATCGTGATTGAGAATCTCCTCGCCCGCTACGCCCTCAACGCCGAAACCGACCATGGTGCTCCCGACTTCTGGGCCCATGTTGACGGTATTCGCACGGCAAGCCGCCAGCTGGTTGCGGACGGCCGTGGCGTTGTCGACGAGTTGCTCGTCGAGCTGCACACTGTCGAGACGGAGATGATGCGATGAGTGTGCATTCGATCTCTGCCATTGCACCGGCGGACCGGGTCGAATCGTACGATGCGACCGGGCTCCGACGATTCGCGAATGCACACGCTGGGCAACGCTGCTTCGTCATCGGCAACGGCCCATCGCTGAACCGCACCGACCTGTGGCCGCTCCGGAACGAGATCACGTTCGGTTTCAATGGCATCTATCACCTGACGCGCAGTTGCGGTTTCGCCCCGACCTACTACTTGGTCGAAGACAACCACGTCATCGAAGACAACCTGGACGAGATCCGGTCTGCGACCAGCGAACACTGTTTCTTCCCGAGTCGCTATCAGGACGTTCTCGACGGAAGACCCGATACGGCGAACTTCTTTCGAACCGACTGGCAGTTCTACTGGCGGAACACGCCGCACTACGGCAACCCGCGGTTCTCCCACGACGTCTCCGATGTGATCTACGTCGGACAGACGGTCACGTATCTTTCGCTCCAGCTCGCCGCGTACATGGGCTTCAGCGAGATTCATCTCATCGGCATGGACTTCGACTACGACGTGCCGGTCGACGTCGAAGTCGACGGCTACTCGATTACGTCCGACGGTGCCGACGCGAATCACTTCCATCCCGACTACTTCGGGCCCGGTAAGAAATGGCATCTCCCGCAGCTCGATCGGGTGGCGCTCAACTACACGAATGCGCGCAAGGAGATCGAAGGGCTCGGTCGGACGATCACCAATGCGACGGTCGGGGGAAAGCTCGAGATCTTCGACCGCATGGACTTCGGGTCCCTCGTGGCAGCCGAACGAGGAGACCAGCTCAACACCGCTGAGCGATTTGGTCGCCGCGCCGTCGAGAGCCGCTCGGACGGATGGAACGCCGTCGTCGCCTCGACGCTGGACGAACTCACGACCATCGACTCGGGTCGACGCTTCTTCTTCACATCAGATGGCCGCGTGTTGGGCAATGACCTCGAGTCGGTGGTGTCCGTGCTCCGCGAGGGCTCTCAGCGTGGCGGGATCGCCGTTCTGAGTCGCGGACAGATCGAGATCGTCGGCCCGGACGATGACGCCAGCTGGATCGTTCCCGACATCTGTCGCCGTGACTTCAGTCGGTCGACGTTCGCGCGAGGCGCCGTGCCGTGGATCACGATCGAGAGACAGCTCGACCCGAGCTCCAGCACCACCTGGGCACATCTTCGGTCCGAGCTGTGTGAGGCGGCGATTCGACGCATCGTGACCACTGCCGTTCGATCGGGCGGAACGGTCGTCCTCACCGACTCGATGGTGATCGTGCGTGGTGCCGCAGCGGCGACTCCGTGGCGTCGAAAGGAAATGATGACATGACTGACCGTGCGATGCGTGCGCTCGAGTTGCTCGATGCCGAACGCCCGCAGTTCCATCCCGAGCTCGACGTGTCGGACGGAGCGCTCGAAGACTCGTTCAAGGACGGACCACAAGCCGCCGGAACGCCCGGCCAACGTTCGTACGCGATCTCTCGCGAAGTTCTCGAATTCTTGGCCGAATCGGCGAAACCGGGCCAGATCAGCCTCGAGACCGGTGGCGGATACACAACGGTCGTGCTCGCCGCGGCCAGTGGGCAACATGTCGTCGTCAACCCCGACACGTCATCGAATGCGCTCATCGAGGCCTTCTGCGAAGAGCACCTCGGTGGCGCCAACATTCGTGTGGAGAGCGGGAGCTCCGATTCGGTCCTTCCGCGGTTGGCCGACAGCGACCTGCGCATCGACCTGGCCCTCATCGACGGAAATCACAGCTACCCGTTCCCGACCGTAGACTTCCACTACGCCGACCAGATCCTCAACAGCGACGGCCTTCTGCTCCTCGACAACACCGAGATACGCGCTGTCGACATCGTCGTCGAGTATCTGACCAGCGAACCCGCCTACGAGCTTGTCCGTCACATCCGCAACTGTGCGGTCTTCCGCAAGGTCGGGGATCGTTCGCTTGGCTGGATGGGTCAATCGATCAACCAGATCGAGTCGGGAGACGTCGCCGTCGATCGACTCCTCACAACCATGGCCGGCCGAATGCGCCAGACCGTCCACTACAACGCCTAGGAGAAGCGCAACGATGAGTCTCATGCACACTCTTCGATCCGTCGTCGGCGGTCCGGTCCGCTGGTACATGACCCGGCGGGGATTGGTCTTCGCAGCCTTGTTGGTCCTCGCGGCCATTCTCGCGCTCGCGACCGAACCCGTCGTTGGCCTGCTCGTGCTGATCGCGGCGACCGCATTCGTCATTCCACTCGAGCTGTCGTCGCTCCGTCGCGAGATGCTCCACAAGAACACTGTCGTGGTGACTCGGCTCGATCACGCCGAGACGGTGATCGGCGAGACGCTGTCGAAACAGGGCGCGGACACCGCAGAGGCCATTCGCATCGCCCGGTCTGCCAAGAAGGGTTTCCAGGCGAACCGTGGTCGCGTCGCCAATCAACGAGATCGATTCGCCGAACTGCGCAAGAGCCAGCGTCGGCTCGAATCCTCCGTCGATGTGCCGATGGCGTCGATGGCCGAGCGGCTCAGCCGACTCGAGAAATCCGCACTTTCTGCCGATACCAACGCGGATGCCGCCAACCTCGACCGGCTCAATACGTTGCGTTCCGACCTCGAGCAGCTCCAGCGCGAGTTCAAGCTTCTCACCGATGGCGCATCGCCGAATACGCCGGCTCGTGCCGGCGCCGTCACGGAGAAGTCTCTCGCTCCGTGGCAGTCGTTTCCGCGTTACTTCGAACCCGGTGAGGCTGGCCGACTCGCACACTTTTGGGCCCGTCGCCTCCAGGTCGACCTCGATGCGAAGAGCGTCGAGTACCTGGCGAGCCGCTCGAGATTCGTCGAGAGTCGCTCGTATGGGCGAGCCGCGACCACGATCACCGACATCGTTTCACGAGCGATCGTCGGGATCGCGGTCCGAGAACGCGACATACAGGTCTTGGAGATCGGAGCGCTGTTCGGGATCTCTTCGGTCGCGATGGCCGACGCCTGCATGGCCCGCAATCGCGGTTTCAAACTGACCGTCATCGATCCGCTCGAGGGGTACTACGACGCAGGTTCGGACTACACGGGGCTTCCCGTGACGTCGGCACAGCTCCGTCGTAATCTTCAGCTCGCTGGACTATCCGACGACGAGTACGTGATTCATCCCTTGCGCTCCGATGATCCCGCGGCAAAAGCGGCGGTCGAGGGTCAGACGTTCGATGTGATCGTCGTCGACGGCGATCACAGCTTCAAAGGTGCCGAGCTCGATGTCGTCAACTTCGCACCTCTTCTGGCCGATGACGGGTTCCTGATCGTCGATGACTACGGCGGAGATGATTGGCCGGGCGTGGTGCAGCTCGGACAGATGCTCGAGAACTCGAACGAGTGGGTCTGCGTTGGTCAGGTCAGCCGGACCGGCGTGTTCCAGCGGCGCCTCGTTTGATGCCCGGCTCGATGTCTCGGTTGGACGATCTCTTCGTCGACGTTGCGCTGCCCGAACTTCCTGAGGTCGACGGACTGATCTCTCCGCAAGAACAGCGTTACCTGTACTGGCTGACGTCGACCCAGTTCGAGGGCCGTGGGCGTGTCGTCGAGATCGGCACCTGGTTCGGTCGATCGACTTTGGCGCTCGGTGCCGGGCTACGCGACGCCGGTCATGCGGGTGAGATGACCTCCTTCGACAAGTTCGAATGGAAGTCGACGTTCGACGCCTTCGACCTGATGGCCGACGTCGACCTGCCCGACGGCGGCGATTTCATGCCGTACATGGTCGCCAACATCGAGTCGACTCTGCCCGGTCACGATGTCCGCAAAGCCGACGTTGCCGACATCGAGTGGACCGACGGCCCGATCGAGATCCTCTTCGTCGACGCACCCAAGAACTACCAGGATTTCTCGGCGTGCATTCGCGCCTTCGGCGGAAGCGTTGCACCCGATGCCTTGCTTGTCCTGCAGGATTTTTTCTACAGTCCCGGCTATCCGATCGCGATGCTCACCATGATGCTCGGCGACCGGGTCGAGATGGTGCACACCGTCTCCGAGGCGAGCACCGCGTCGTTTGTCGTGCGAGGCGAGCTCACCACCGAAGCAACCGAGTACTGGAGGACGCCAATCCCAGAACTCATCGAGCGATGGCGCGAGTTTGTCGCCCGCTTCCCGCAGGCACAGCAGAGCATGCTCGACCCATGCATGGCGTTTCATCTGCTCGATCGTGGCGATGCCGAGGCGGCGCGCAACTATTTCTCGACGATCGAGTTCTCCGATGTAGGGCAGCGGCGGTGGGAGTTCCTCCGAGGTCTCCCGGCGATCCGTCGAAAGATCGACCGGTTCGCCTGATCATCAGGCATGCGGCAGACCGAGGGCATCGCGCGTCTGCTCCCACGAACGTCGCAGCATCGAGTCATCGACGAGGGTGAGTTCGGGGTTGTGCTCGAATCGTGCCGCCCAATCATCGGTTGCGCACGCCACGAAGATCTGACGGGAGAACGCCGTGTCCGTGCGGGTCGGCGCAAGATACACGTGGGGATAGCCGGCATCGATCAACCAATTGGCGACCGCCATGCGGGTCGGCCCAGTCCAGTTCGTGACGACCTTCAGCTCGTCGCTCCGGTAGAAGAGCGACATCGGGAGCTCGTGGTCGACGTTGAGAATGTGGGTTTCGATGACATGAATACCCGGATTGACGGCGCGCACCCGATCGAGTGCCAACAACGGATGACGCAGGTGGTAGATCAGCCCGAAGTTCAACACGATGTCGAACGAGCCATGCGCTCCAGGGTCAAGGTCGTAGATGCTCAGCCGTTCACGCTGTACCGACGAGTCGAACGCTCGATGAAGGTGCCAGAAGCCGGGTGCGTCGCCGGACCATTGCGACGCACTTCGCTTGGCGGCCTCACCGATCCAGCTCGGCGGACCATCCCATCCCCAGTCGTACCCCTCGTACGAATCGACATCGATCGCCAGTACGTCGCGTGAACCGTGTTGTTCGTACCAGAACGCCCAGAAGCCGTCGTTGGCGGCGATGTCCAGGACTCGATGGTCCTCCGCGGGAATCTGATCGAGCCCGAGGACGCCGGGAAGGTGCCGATAGTCGATTCGGCCGTCGGTCGTCGTGCCGTCGGGAAGGTCGACCTTCATGTAGAAGCTCGGGGTGTCGGTCATGGCTGGGCTCCTGACTGGAGAGCAGGACGAACGGCCGCGGTGACGCGTTCGTAGGTTTCGGCATATCCCCGAGCGCACCGGTCCCACGTGAGCATGCCTGCTCGAGATCGTGCGCTCTGGCGCAGCTCGTCACGGTATTCGTCGTTTCGGAGAAGACGAAGGATGGCCCGAGCCAACGTTCGCTGGTCACCTCCGAGGGCGTACTCAACGCCGCTGCCGCACACTTCGGCGATCGAGCTGTTCCACACGGCGACGACTGCGGCCCCCTGGGCCATCGCGTCGAGGGGAATGAGGCCGAATCCTTCGAAGAGCGACGGGAAGACGAGGACCTCGCACCCTCGGTACGCCGCTCGGAGGTCGTCGGTGCTCGGGGCGACCAACCGGGTTGTTCGGCGCTGCGCTCCCGGTGAGAGGTGTTGTGCCGCACGATCGACGGAGTTCCTCGAACCGGCGAGAACGACGTGGACGTCGCTAAAGTCCGGGGCTGCGACAACACGATTGATCGCTCGGATTCCGCTGACCACGTTCTTGCGTGACGATTCTTGTGCGACAAGCAGCATGTAGCGGCGGCCATCGAACCACCGAGGCGCACAATCCTCGTCGACCCGAGGTCCGATGGCGCCGAGCTGGACGACCGACGTGCCGGGACCATCGATTCGGCGAGTCTGGTGGAGGTCTCGCAGCGTTTGCTGACTGTCGCACACGATGTGGTCGACGTGGGGTAGCGACGCGTCGAGGATTGCGGTGATCTCCGGAGAGGGACGCTGATCGAGCTCGGGGCGAAACTCGTGAATCACGTCGTGCACGGTGAGGACGCGGGCGGCGCGTCCGGTTGCCTGCGTCGGAGGAAGAGCCGGATGCAACGAGTGGTAGCAGTCGAGTGGGCCGAGCGCTGTGGTCGGCGACCGGTCGGCGTGATGCAGCGCGCCAGGTGGACACACGAGGAGTCCGCCGTCGAGCGCCGTTGCGAGCTCGGATACCGAGGCGAGCTCGAGATCGGGCGCTTTCGCGCCCACGCTTTCCATCACCCCAACGACGCGACGGTTCGAGACGTCGGGCAGCGCGGCAATCAACTGACGTTGGAACTCCGCAATGCCGCTGTAGCGACGGCTGCCGCCCTCTTGCAGCCTCGAGACGTCGAGCACGGTGAGTGGACTCTCGAGATCGGCGGTATCTGGAGTTGTTGCGCGCCGGGGCTCTTTGTCGTGTGCGGTGTCGACCAGGCCGCGCAGTTGATGCAACACCTCGTCCGGGCGATTCTCGGTGAGCCAGGCCTCTGCGACCATGTGTTCGCTGGCCATCCAGCCGAAGTACGCCTCGATGTCGGCCGGGTCGACGTGATGTTCGGACAGGCTGGCGATCCTGTCACTGAGCTCCTCTCGAGAGCGAGCGGTCAATGTGAGCCCGCTCGGTTCGAGCGGATTTGGCGCACAGGTGATGACCGGAAGTCCTGCCGCGACTGCGGGAAAGGTGACCTTCGTGTTGAACGCGGCCATCCCGACGGCGGCCTCGATCGCATCGGCGAGCGGGGTGCGGTCGATCGTGGTGTTGGCAGGCAGCTGCCAATGATCGACCTCCCGGCAACTCGGGTGGGGACGTAGCCGCACGGACAGTCCGTGACTGGCGGCCACGTCGGCGACCGTGTCGATCGCCGCTTGTGGTCCGTCGAGCCACGGATAGTCGATCTTGCCTTGTGGGTGCGCGGCCTGGGCCCATCCGGTCCACAAGACGTTGTCCATCGGCAGGAGCACATGTGGCGGCCCATCGGAGCGATCGCCGCGATAGTCCTCCCGCGCCCGGAAGGTCGCAGGAGAACGGAGGAGCTCGGAGACGACCTCACGTCCTACCGCTCGATGCGATGCCGAGGCGTCGTGTTCGGCCCATCGATTGGCGATCGTTGATTCGGTGAAGATCCCCCGAGGCTCGAACCAGAGCCCGGCGAACGGCGACCGCTCGACGAGTCCCGCAGAGATGCCGAGATGTTGTGCGGCAAGCCGGAAGAGTGCACACGGATGATCGAGCTTGTTCGTCGTGATGACGAGATCTGGGGCCAGATCGGTCAGGACAGATTCGGCCTCGTTTGCGAGCAGGTGGACTGCCCGCAACGACAGGAGTGCATCGGGCACGTCCGCGTGGCGGCGTTGCTCCCAATCCGTCTGAAGCGCTGCTCGTTCGGGCGACAGCCACGGTGGAGCCGGGGCAACGCGTGACGCCCCGAACCGTTCGTCGATCGCCTGGGCTCCGTAGTCTTCGAGCCGCGCTGGGCGCGTCGTCGTGTGGAAGTCACTCGGCGGTTCGACTGGCCTGGCCGCCCAAACATGGACTTCGCAATGCCCAGCTTCGGCAGAGCTGGCAAGCGACGCCCAGGCGTGTTGCTCAGGGCGGGAGCCAAACGACGGGTTGACGAGGAGAATCTTCACGCGTTCGGTTGCCACAGCGCGATTCCGCCGCCATGGGGTGCATGCGGTAGATCGAGCGTGGTGCCGCCGTGCCGATCGGAGAGTTGCTCGACAAATGTCGTGTCGCCTCCGGTGGGGGTGTTCAGCAGAATCAGCAGCCCGTCGTGGCGAAGTCGGGGCACCATCGCGTCGGCTGCGTCGAGTGCACGGTCGACCGCGCTCCCGACGTCGATGACCCCGATCGACAACGCCGCAACGGCCCCATCGATGGCGGCGGTGATGATGGCGCGCGGGTCGGCGGAGACGCCGTCGATGATGTTGACGAGGTCGCCGACGCCAGACTTCGGGAGGTCGTCGAGGGTGAGCAACCGGGTGTTGGTGTCGGGAATGATCGATACGACCATGCCATCGGCATCGATCGACCGAATCGCCGACGCGAGCTCGATTGTGGTGCTGCTGCCGGCATCACCGAACTCGACGATCAGGTGAGTTTTGATGGGGTCGAGACGTGACGCGATCACCGTGCCGACGATCGACATCGTCGGATTCGGGGCGTCGGCGATGGGTCCTGAGGGGCCGCGCTGGTCGATGTCGGCCCGAAGCGACCGTTCGACACCCCGGATCACGCCGATCATCTCGTCACGCATGGCGTCGATTGCGCCCATCGCTGGGTCGTGGGACACAGGGCCTTCGACGGCGCGCTGGTTGAGCTGAGCTCCGAGCACATGGAACTTGAGCGGCACCCAACCAATGGCGAATACCACGACCCCGGCCAGCAGCACCCATCCGGAGCCTCCGGTGGCGGCGAACGCAACAGCGACCGCGACCCAGAGGAGGATGTTGAGCATCCCGGTAGTGGTTCGGCTCTGATGAACGAGAGCGTGGAGAAGGCCAGACATGGTGGAGGGGGCGCGTCCGTTCGGACCATCGCCTCGGCGAAGTCTATGACCGGTCGTCCTGCGAGGTGGAACTGCGTGTCGCAGCGACAGAACTGCGTGTCGCGGTCACGGATCCGCTCAGCGCGGTGCCGACGCGACGCAGTGCGGCAACGGCTTTGAACCGTCTCCCCCGAGCGAGCAGTTCTTGGAGTTGGTCCGCGCGAGCTCGAATCCGAGCCGACTCGGCCACGCCGAGTGTGTCGACCTCGTCCGCAGCCTCGCGAGCTGTCGTGATCGCCACCATGGCGGCGGTCGTGCGACCGGTCAATGCGGCTGCGTGTGCCTCCGCAAGGTGTCGATGTGCACGTTCGACGACTGCGTCGCTGTGGAGTCCGCGAGCGAGACGTTGGAGCTGAGGGGCCACGTGGTCGATCGAATGCAGGATCGCCATGTTGCCCGCGCGGTCGAGGTCGTCCGTCGACACTTCGAGGTCATCGAGTTCCAGATGAGGAAACCGGATGCACAGCGCATCGTTCGATGAGCGGAATCGGCGTTGCAGGTCATCAGCTGTGCTCTGCGGAAGCTGCAGGCGCTGCGTTGCAGGCTCGTCGCGCAAGTGGCGTATCCACGGAAGTGCTCCGCGTTGATCGATGCGGAGTGCGTTTGTCACCGCCATCGTCCGGACGTCGAGGGCTTCGTTTGCTCGGGGGGGAATCTCGAGCGGCGGTGTCAGCGAGAGGTGCTCAACGAACCAGGAGATGGTGTCGGGCGATCGGCGATGAGGAACCACGATCATGTTGTCGTCGCCGAAGACATCTGCCCAACGGCCGAGCGTCTCCGCATAGTCGTACAGCGGGTCGCCGCGGGTGATCCGGCGGAACGAGTCCAGGGTCACTCGGTAGCCGTCTCGGCTGATGTTCGATGCTCGAGATACGGCGACCTCGAGTTGCGGCCGAACCCAGCAGACGATCGTGGCGGATTCGAACCGGCGATTCAGGAGCTCGGCAAGTCGTTCGATCTCGTCGGTCGAACGCACACGACTGAACAGATGCTCGCACGAGGTGATCCATGTGGTGGCCCCGATGGCCTCGCCCCGTGCGATATCGGCATCGATCGCGTCGTCCACCGATCGGCGGAGGTCGAGGCGAGCTGTTGGATCGTCGACACCTTCCTGGGCGGCGAGCGAGTCCGACACATGCTCGTCGAGTGCGTAGATGGCGAGCTTGGTGTGGACGGGATCTCCAAGGCCGGTGCCGACGATGATCCCCTGATCAGCGAGCGACGCACGATTCGCCGACAGGAACCGCTGCGCCGACGTCGTCCCCGTCTTCGGGGCGCCGATGTGCACGAGAGCCTGCATCGGGCGACATCGTAGGGGCTTCCGCTACCGTGACCGCGTGTCTGAAGATCACTGGGCGGTCGACGTGTCGGCGGTCGTCAATCTTCATGACGAAGGGGACGATGCGAAACCGTCGTTGTCGTCGGTGTCGGCTGCGGCGGCAGACGCACGCGCTGCAGGATGGCGCGTCGAAGTGATCGTCGTCTGCGACCGCGCCGATGAGGCGACGATTCGTGTCGCGGAATCAGCAGAGGCAGAGGTCCTCCGTGTCGACGTCGGCGATCTCGGTCGTGCACGCAACGCCGGGGTCAGCCACGCACGCGGCCGGTGGGTCGCCTTTCTCGACGGCGATGATCTGTGGAGCCCCAACTGGCTCGCAGCCGCAGCGGCGCGGGCAGCGCAAGCAGAGGACGAACCAGAGAGCGTGCCGACTGTGTGGCATCCCGCCATGAGCGCGTATTTCGGTGAGACCACTCGTGTGGTTCACCACCCCGATTCGGCGGACCCGGCGTTCGACCGCACCCGGTTTCGTCTGCACAATGCGTGGACCGCGTTGTGCTTTTGCCCCTCGTGGATTCTTGGCGATGTCCCGTACCGCCCGAATCATCTCTCCGAGGGTTTCGGATTCGAGGACTGGAGCTGGAACACCGAGATTCTCGATCGTGGATGGCGTCACGGCATCGTTCCGGACACGGTCCATGCGATCCGCCGAGCCGGTGGCGAATCACTGATCTCGAAATCGGTTCGTTCACTGCGTACGCCGTGGCGTCAGGCGGTCGAGCAATGAGGTGGCGACGACGTGGCCGAGATCGGTCGACGCACGACACCGACCGGCCTGACGGGCCCCACACGCACCGACTCGAGACCTTCGACCCGTCGCCGGTGATCATCGAGCAACTCGATCAGCTCGCCGTCATCCATCCTCCGTCGGCGGAGGAGCTTCGGGCACAGATCGGCGAACCTGTACTGCAGAACTTTCATGACGCCGAGGTGTCCGAGGTCGCGGCAGTGCGTGCTCTGTCGGCTCGACTTGTCCGCGGTCAGCCGATCGTCCTTGCCGGATCAGACCGCTCTGAGCAGGCCGAACGCACCCTCCGCGACGTCGACGAGTGGTCGCTGATCCTCGATCGCGACCTGCTGACATCGACCCCATACCGATTCGACGCTGCCGCAGTCGTCGCCGAACTCGCCCTCGGAGCTGAGGCGCCTGCGTTGTTCGGTTTCGGATCGGCGCTCTACCGAACCACCATCGATGTCTACGGTCCAGCGTTGTTACAACTCATGCGCCTCGGCGACGGACCGACGGAGGTGTCGGCGGCATTGGCTGCTGCCGACGGGTGGCCGAGTTACGCTCCGATCGGGCCATTTCGGAGGTTTCCGTGGAGCAACGACAAGTCCTGATCACCGGCGTGGGTGGAGGCATAGGTGCCGCAGCCGCTGCGGCCTTCCACACCGCTGGGTGGCATGTGATCGGGGTCGACCGAAACGAACCCGACGACTCCGTTCAGGTCGATCGATTCGAACTCGTCGACATCGGCAGCAGCGAGCAGATTCGGGATCTCTTTCGCCGCCTGCGCGAGGAGACCGCAACGCTGCATGCGCTCGTCAACAACGCGGCGATTCAGGTCAACAAGCCGATCGTCGAAACCACCGACGACGACTGGGAGCTGATCATCAACACCAACGTGCGGTCAGCGTTTCAGTGCATTCGAGACGCACATCCCCTGCTCTCGGCATGTCGAGGTGCCGTCGTCAACGTGAGTTCGGTGCACGCCGTGGCGACATCGATGAACGTCGCGGTCTACGCCATTTCCAAAGGTGCTCTGGTCGCCCTCACCAGGTCGGCGGCGCTCGAACTCGCCGACGACGGTGTCCGCTGCAACGCCGTGCTTCCTGGCGCGATCGACACGAAGATGCTCCGAGACGGCCTTGATCGGCGCCCTCACCCCGACGGGGCTGAAGGGAATCTGCGGCTGCTGGCGCAGCGCACACCACTGGGATTCGTTGCGAGCGCAGCCCAGATCGCGCCGTCGATATTGCACCTCGCCGACAACGAGCAATCGGCGTACACCACGGGCCAGACGCTCGTCGTCGATGGCGGCGCAACGATCCGGCTGTCGACCGAGTGATTCGACGCTGGCGTAACCGGCGTGACGCCATCACGCTTCTTCCGCTCGCCCACTATCACGCCGTCGAGCTCTCGCAGATCGCCGAACAGCTCGAAGCGCTCGGCGAGCGAACTCGCATGCTCGTCCCCGCAGCCGACGCGGATCACATCGCTCCTGGACTTGGTGGTCGGCGGTTCGATTCGTGGCTCCCCGACACGATCCCCGCAAGCCTGAACGCAACGTCGGCACTTGTCGCCATGAACGACTGGGGTCCGAGCAAGACGTTGTTCGGCTGGTGTGCTGAGCGAGGAGTTCCCACGTTCGGCAAGGTCGAAGGCGTTCAGGACTTCGACGACGTCGACACACCGGCCATTCGCAACCCGTATCGTCACGCCCGACATGTGCTTGGCCAGGGTTCAAACGATGTCGAAGGGCTGCCCGGGGTCGACGTGCATGTTGTCGGGAACAGCCAACTCGAGTCGCTGTGGCGGGCAACGGAGCGACCGATATCCGCGCCTCGGTCACGAGTCGTCATCAACTCCAACTTCACCTATGGGGTCCTTCTCGAGCACCGGGAGACGTTTCTCGACCAGGCGGTCAACGCGTGCGCAGCGTGTGCGCTCGAGCCAGTCATCTCCCGCCACCCCGCAGACACGCTTCTTCCCGAACGCTTTCGGCCCCTGATCGCTGATCGCGCCATGTCGGATCTGCTCGATCGACAATCGATGCTCGTCACCCGTTTCTCGACGGTGATGTACGAGGCGATGGCGAAGGGTGTGCCCGTCGCCTACTTCAATCCGCACGGCGAACACGTGCCAGTCGTCGATCGCTGTGGCTCGGCGATCTCTGCGTCGGACGATGTCGCATCGCTCGCCGACTCGCTGCGTACGATGCGGGCGGGAATCATCGATCAATCCGCCGTCGATCGCGCCTTCCGGGCACAGGTCGACATGACGTCGGAGCCAAGCGCACGACGTGCGGCCGAGGTGATCCACCGACTTGTCTCCGAGGGAGCACCTTCGTGAATTCGAACATCGAGCGCGCCAAACGTGTGGCCGGACGCAGTGCACGAAAGATCCGCAGGGAGATCGAACGACGCACGCGAACCGACGAAATCGCGGCAGCCGACGGGCAAAGCGACACGCCGCCGGCCGAGCCCGACATCCCCGACACCGACAGCTTGCGGGCCAAGGCCCTGCGTGCCTTCCCAGGTCGGACGCCAGGTGCGCCGCTGGTCACGGTCATCGTGCCGAACTACAACGACCGAGCGTTCGTAGGCGCATGCATCGAGTCGGTCAAACGTCAGACGTTCCCCGATTTCGAGTGCATCGTCATCGACGACGCAAGTACGGACGACTCCGTCGCCGTGATCAACGCTGCAATCGGCGGGGACGAGCGATTCGTGCTGATCCGCCATGTCGTCAACGGCGGGCTCAGCGCATCGCGCAACACTGGCCTTCGCCTCGCCCGGTCAGAGTTCGTGTGCTTCTTGGACGGCGATGACTTCTTTGCCCCAGAAAATCTTGCTGTCCGGTGCGACGCGCTGCTCGATCACGTCAACAGCCCGGCGCTCGTCGGTGTGTTCTCCCGCATCGCCGAATGCCAGGAAGATGCAACGATCGACGACCCGCTCGACGGACACTCCGGTGCGATCCCGCACTTTGTCGACCACTTCTCTGCGCGCGGCGCCTGCCCGTTCAACTGTCATGCGCCGCTGTTGCGCACCGAGGCCATCCGTCGCTTCGGGGGTTTCGACGAGACGATGCGTCACGGAGCCGAGGACTGGGAGTTCTGGCTCCGACTGCTCCGGCACGGATACTGGTTCCGGGGGGTCGACCGAATCCTTGCGGCATACCGACAGAAGACCGCGAGCATGGTCCGGGCGATGCCAGGCGCCCACCTCGCCGAGGCGGAACGACTGCTGCACTCCGTGCAAGCTCCCCTCGCAGCGGGCGAGGCGCTCACCGGGACACCCGCCGTGTGGGATAAACCGCTCGGTCACTACGACGCACGGATGGCGCTTGCTCGGCGTGTGCTGACCTTCTCGGGGATGGCCGCGGTTCGCTCCGATGACTCTCTCGACGAGGCACTTGATCGCCTCGACCCGCTCCTCTGGACCGCGGTGAAACGCCACATGCGGGTCGAGCATCTCGTCGACTCGGGGATCCGTCGAGCGTTCTCTGTCGACTCGGCCGAGTATCTGGCCAGACAAGACGAGGCGGGGCCGATCCGACGAGACATTCTGGGCCGTCTCGACGCACGGTACGAGAAGGCGCGACGCGAGCGCGCCGCCGAGGTCTCCCCGGACTCGGGACCGCAGGTCCTGTTCGTCCCCACAACAGCTGCCCATACGGCACTCATGCGTACGGAGGCGGGACTCCTCGGCCCAGAAACATCGGCACGCTTTCTCTCGCTCGAGCCGCACGCCGAGCAGAGCATCGGGGCTGGCGAGCGTGACCAGCTCGACGTTGTTGGCGTCAACCCGTTCTTGCTCGGCGAGAACACCCCCGACGTCATCGTCGTCTCCTGGCCATACGGTCCACTGGTCTCCGACCTCATCGACCGGGTCACCGCGGCGGGCGGCCAGTCGGTCGAGCTTCTGGTCGATGGCGTCGACCGCCTTGACGAGAGTCCGGGTACGAAGGCCGAAATCGGTGTCCAGGCCGGAGGAGTTGCCGAGACAATGGCCGCGCGACGGCGCGATCGTCAACCGATGAACTTTGGCACGATCTCGGCCCAACGGGCGTCGCTTGCGGCGATCGAGGAGTACCCGCACCTCCCCGCAGACATCGAAGAGATGGCCAGCTTTCGCGACCGTCACATCGGCGAACGCTGCGTGATCATCGGCAACGGCCCGTCCCTCAACGAGCTCGACCTGTCTCTACTCGAAGGCGAAACGACGATCGGCGTCAACGGGATCTTCTACGCCGACCTTCCGGAGCCGCTCACGTACTACGTGGTCGAGGACACGTCGGTCATGAAGGAGAACCTGCCCGCGATCCGTGAGGTCACCGCAGGCCACAAGTTCTTCCCGACGATCTACCGCGAGATGTGGGAAGCGCCGACCGACAACGTCACATTCTTCACGATGAACCGCGGTTTCTACTCGAAGAAGAGCCCCAACTACTGCGTGCCCCGGTTCTCCCTTGACGCGTCTCAGCGTTTGTACTGCGGACAGTCGGTCACGATCATCAACCTTCAGCTCGCCCACTGGATGGGGTTCGCGGAGGTCGTGCTCATCGGGATGGACTTCAGCTACACGATCCCCGAATCCGCCGAACGTGAGGGCGATCTGATCACGTCGACAACCGACGACGTCAACCACTTCCACCCCGACTACTTCGGTAAGGGCAAGACCTGGAAGGACCCGAAGCTCGAACGGGTACGAAACAACTACCAGCTGGCGCGTGAGATCTACGAAGGCTCGGGTCGGCGCATCGTCAATGCGACGGCAGGGGGCAATCTCGACGTCTTCGAGCGCGTCGACTTCGCCACGCTGTTCGCCCGCAGCTAACGGGCTCTGACGTCGTCGTCACTCAGCGGCCGGGGATGTTCTCCGCAATCCAGTTCCGCATCGTGGCTCTCGCCGAACTCATGCCGAACTGATATCCGCCCACAGAGATGTCTTCAGCGAACGCCTTGGCCACCCAGTCGCGCGCGAGGTCGGTGTAGCAGTCGATGTAGTTGGGGTGCTTCGTCTTGTTGAGGAAGCGCACCCGATCAGGAACCGGGTCGTTCGTCATCGATGTCCACAGTTTTGGGAGATCCTCGGGAAAGTCCTCGAGTCGGATCACGTCGAAGCCATGGTTCGCGTACTCGCCGTCGACGACACCGGTGAACCACGGCAACGCGTTCGAGTAGATGTCCCGGTGTGCAAGCAAGAAGCGTTCCATCGCCTGCGCTCCGGTGAACTTGATCGTCATCGGGTCGGTGCCTTCGGGAGCCCGCGACTTCAGCTGCCACATGAAGTTCGACACCATGCGATCCCACGGATTCCGGATCACGACGACCTTCCGGTATGACTCCCAGTCCAAGCCGATGTGTCCGAACAGCGCCTGCGCCTGGTAGCCCGTCCAGTGCCTCGGCACCGTGTTCGACATCAACCGCCGAAGCGTCGCGGGAAGTTCCTCACCGTTGTAGTGGGTCACGAAGCGGGTCGACTCATCCGTGAATGCGAACTCGTCCTGGGGCATCTCGTTCAGCTGACCGAGATAGCGGTGGATCGATGTCGACCCACACTTCCGGTTCCCGAGGATGATGATCTTTCGGGAATGAGAGACGATCACACACAGTCCTTCGTCGACGTCGTCAGTCGGGTCGATCAGCCTAACCCGAGGCGCCGGAACACCGGGGACGGACAGGTGCGACGGTAGGGTCGAGACGTGCGTGAGCCTCAGTTCCACCGGCGATACGACTACGACCGTCAGCTTCTGCCGAATCGACATCTCGCTGCCCTCGACGACGTCACGAATCTTGATGACGCTCGGGCGACCTCAGGGCTGTCGATCGGGTACCCCGGTTGGGGTCTTCTCTATTACACGGTCATGACGACGCTCGTTCCGGGCGAAGCGAACGTCATCATCGAGACCGGCACGAATCGCGGCTCATCGACCATCATCTTGGCTCAGGCACTCCAGGACTCGGGAGTCGATGGACACGTTCACACGATTGAGATCGACCAGGAGACCGCAGACCTGGCGACCGAGAACCTCGCAGCAGCGGGACACACCGAGCGGGTGACCCAATACGTGGGTGACGCCAAGGAGTATCTCCCGAACGTGCTTCGTGCGATCGACGGCGAGATTCGTGTCGCGTTTCTCGATGGAGCTCATGACCTCGAGGATGTGATCCGAGAGTTCGAAGCGGTTCATCCGCTCCTCACGCGCAACGCGATCGTGGTCTTCGACAACACCTACCGGATCGCAAGCGAGGGCGAAGATCCTCGAGTGCATGGCGCGTTGGCGCAGATCACCCACCGATTTGGTGGCAACCTGATCAATTTCCCGACGGTGTCGTGGTACACGCCCGGGATGGCGATCTGGCAAGACCACCCGTTCGACGTGCGCTGGGAGCGACTCTCGAAATCGGGCTCGGGGGGCTGATCAGCTTTCGAGCCCCTGAATCAGGTTCGTGATCGAGGCATCGTGCGTGCGGTGGCACGCCTCATAGGTGTTGCTCGCGTTGTGTGAACCGAGAATCAGGTTGTCGAGCTGGCGGAGTCGGTTGTCTTCGAGCGGTTCGATTTCGAACACGTCGAGTGCTGCCCCGGCCAGATGTCCGGAGTCGAGCGCGTCGGCGACGGCCGAACCGACGACGACTGGGCCGCGGCCGACGTTGATGAGCCATGAACCCGGGCGCATGCCCGCGATGAAGTCGGCATCGACCATGCCTCGCGTGGCGTCATTGAGGGGAGCCGTGATCATCACGACGTCGACATCACGAGCCAGCGTTGCCGGATCACCTATCGCCATGCCGTGCTCGGCCGCCCACGCCTGGGCAGCGTCCGACGGATCGCTGCCCGAGACGGTCAGTCCGAGCAGATCGAGCTTGGTCGCGAGCGTTTGGCCGATGTCTCCGAGGCCGATCACCAGCGCCGTGAGCGCTGCGAAGGATCGGCCGACAGGCTTTGGCCAACCACCTGCACGGACCGTGCGATCGACGTCGATGATCCCGCGGACAAGCGCGAACAGATAGGCGAGACCCTGTTCGGCAACCTCGTTGCCGAACATGCCGGGAGTGTTCGACACGGTGATTCCGAGCTCGGCGGCGGCGGGAAGATCGATCCCGTCGAGACCGATGCCCCACTTGGAGATCATTTTCATCTCGGGGAGCTGCGCCATCACTTCGCGAGTGAACTGATCATCTCCGGCGACGACGCCGACGATGCCATCCATGGCCGCAACCAGTTCGGCCCCGGCGAGCTCCTGGCCGGGCACGGGCGGCACGACAAGGTCGAGTCCGGCGTCGGCGAAGCGCTGCCGGTATCCCTCGATGTCTCGTTGGAGGTGCGTGCAGGTCACCGCGACTCGGGTCATCGTTCGTCTCCTTGGCTGTTGTGGAGTCGCCACATCGCCTCGGCGAGAACGAAGTCGGGCTCCTCGTCGATGTCGAGCGACTCGGTCGGGTTGGTCTCGATCATGCGCGGGTTCGAACCGATGCGCACACCGGTCTCCACGATCAGTTGACGAGAGAACACGAAGGCGCACGAGTTCTCGATGTAGAGCGGTTCGAGATCTTGCGTCCGTAGCAGCACCTCGGGATCGTGGTTCACCGCAGCGGGGAGGCCACCTTCGCCGTGCTTCCACAGACGCTGTTGCAGGCGCGTCACCGTGAAGACCGAATCACAGTCTTCGTCGAGGTAGGTCCGGATGACCGAGTCGATGCTCTCGACGGACAGCAACGGATTGGTCGAGTGCGTCTGGAGGATGATGTCGGCCTTGGTGTAGTGAAGGTCGTTCTCGATGATCCGGTTCATCGGAATCTCGCCGGCCCGGAGGTCCTCGGGTCGTTCGACGACAACCACATCGGGGAACGTCTCGGCGCACTGCTCCATGATCGTCGGGCTGTCGGTGTCGATGATGATCTCGGTCACCAGCTCGCTCGCTTGCAGCGTGCGCACGATGTGATGGAACAACGGGGCGTCGCCGAACATCCGGTAGTTCTTGCCGGGGACGCGTTCGGAGTTGTGGCGCATCGGGACGAGCGCTGCGATCGGTGTGTTCACGGCAAAGGTCTTCCTGATTGGTCCTGGTTTGGCAATCGGTCAGCGGATCGCGTCTGCGAGCTGTTGGGTGATGTAGTCGCGGCCGTCCGCGTTGTAGTGATCGCCGGCAGCGAACATCGAGGGTGTGATCCCCGGATCATCGAAGAAGTCGATGAAGTCGATGTCGTTGTCGGTGAGCCATGCACGGGCGTCGTTTCTGAAGGCCAGCTCGGTGTCGGTGACCGTTTCGTTGATCGTCGAGACGGGCTTCCAGATCACGACCAGCTGGTTCAGTCCGAGATCGGCGATCTGCTCGGCAGTTTGAGGAATGAACGAATCGGCAAAGGTTGCTGACGGCCCACGGATGAAGTCGCCTTCGGTGTCGACGACACGCTCCTCTGCACGTTCGATCTCTCCGCCCGTCGCGATGCGGAGGATCTCGTCGGTGACCGATGTCGAGCCGGCATCGAGCCGTTCGCGGAAGTCGGCGGTGGCGTCGGCTCGGGCGAGTTCGATCAGGTCAATCCCGAGCGTCGCAGTGGTGCTCGACAGTTCGTCTGTGAGGTCTGGTCGGGCCGAGAACATTCGACTGTCGTCGCGGACGGTGTCGCCGAGGCGAGTGTCGAGTTCCCACCATTCGACGACATCACCGGAGCCCAAGGTCAACGACCGATACACGTTGTCGCCCGGCTCGAAGAGGTCGTTGTCGTTGGTCCGGTTCTGACGGAACGCCGGGCGTTCGGCGAACGCCGGCCGGAATCCCCACACGACGAGTTGTGGATCCGTCTCGGCGTCCGGGAGCACGTTGGTCGACAGCAGGTACCAGAGGCTCGAATAGTGGCCGTTGTGATACGAGAACGCGACGTCTCGTTGGGTGAGGTCGGCGAGTTGCACCATGTCAACACCGGTGTGGAACATCGAGTTACCCATGATGAAGACGTCGTCGTTCGGCGGGTTCTCGAGCAGCGAGATCGCCTCGGGTTCGGCGTCGACGACTGCTCGCGATACGAGCTCGGCAACCACAACGGCGCCGAGCACGAGAACGAGGCCGACGGTCCAGAAGCCGAACCGTCGTTCAGAACTTGAAGTAGATGAACTCGCCACCGGATTCGGCTCCGAAGAAGATGGTCAGAAGGGTGAGGGTAATGAGGTACGGGAGGACGGCGACATGCCGGCGTGGTTCGCCGACACCATCCGGGAGAACCCGGGACTCGACGATGTCGATGATGATCGATACGACGACGTACGGCCCGAGCGTCACGAGCGTGACGAGAGCGAGGCTGCCTTGGGTGAGGTCGGTGAGCAGGGCACCGGTATACGAGCGCACGACGTCGAAGTCGGTGATGCGAAACAACATCCATCCGTACACGGTGAAGGCGAACATGGCGGCGCGAGCGACGGTGTCGCGCAGCACACTCGGTTGGCCGGGTCGGCGTTCTCTCCAGAGGCGGTGAGCGACGAGCAGGAGTCCGTGAAAGGCGCCCCAGAGCACGAAGTTGGCCGACGCCCCGTGCCACAGGCCGGAGAGCACCATGGTGGCCAGCAGGTTGACGAGCACCCGTCGGGGACCGGCCCGATTGCCACCCAGCGCGATGTAGACGTAGTCACGGAACCAGTTGGACAGAGTGATGTGCCAGCGCCGCCAGAACTCCGACGGGTTTCGGGACCAGTACGGCCGATGGAAGTTCTCGAGTAGCTCGAAACCGAGCAGACGGGCCGTGCCCCGGGCAATGTCGGAGTAGCCGGAGAAATCGCCGTAGATCTGGAAGGTGAACCCGATCAGGCCCGCAACGATCAGCGGTCCGGAGATGCCCTCGAGGTCGAACAACGTGTCGACGATGGGCTTGAGGTTGTCGGCGATGAGGACCTTCTTCGCGAATCCCTGCACGATCAGGAAGGTGCCGGCTCCGATATCGGCGTCGCTCAAGGTTCGCCGCCGTTTGAGCTGTGGGAGGAGGTGATCGCCTCGCTCGATCGGTCCGGCGACGAGTTGGGGGAACAGTGTGACGAACAGTCCGAAGTCGATGAGGTCGCGTTCGGCCCGTATGCGTCCACGGTGGACGTCGACGATGTAGCCGACGGCCTGGAACGTGAAGAACGAGATGCCGATCGGCAACGCGAGGCGGAGCGTCACCTCAGATTGGGGGAGTCCAAGGGTCCGCAGGGTTGAGTCGACGGTGTCGAAGAAGAAGTCGAAGTACTTGAACACGAACAGGATCGCGAGCGGGATCAGCGATCCGATGACGAGCGCAGCCCGGGCCGATTCGGGCCGATCCTCGATGACGCGCGCCGCGATGTACGCCGTGAGCGCGCACAAGACGATCAAGAAGACGAACCAGGGCCCACCGAAGCCGTAGAAGAACAGGCTGGCGACGAGCAGGAACACGTTCTGGGCGCGTCGGCTTCGGCCGAGCGCCCAGTACAAGCCGAAGACCACCGGCAAGAAGATCGCGAACGCGAACGAGTTGAACAGCACTGACCGAAGACCCTAGGAGGTCCCGGCTGGCGTCGATGCCCACGCGCGTAGGATCTGCGCCGATGCCACGACTCTTCGTCTACGGAACACTCCGAACCCCCGTTGGTGGCCCGGCCGAGGACACGGCCTATCACGACCAGATCGCCGCGTCGATCACGTCGGCGACTCGCGGCGTGCTCGCGAATGCAGAGCTCTTCGACTTCGGCGCGTACCCCGGGATCGCCCCCGGCGCCGGCACGGTGCAGGGCGAGGTGTTCGAGATCGATGATGCGGTGCTCGCGCGTGCCGATGAGATCGAAGGACATCCGGACTTCTACGAGCGCCGACTGGAGACGATCGATGTCGATGGCAGCCCGATAGAGGCTTGGGTCTACTGGGCGCCCGCGTCGTTGCTCTCGAATCGACCGGTGATCGACAGCGGCGACTGGTTCGACCGGGTCCGAGGGCCGAAGGCAGCTCCGCCCCTCGAACTTCCCGATGACGTCGACCTGACATCGGTGATCGAACAGATCAGGTCGGCGGAGTTCAGTTGGTTCGCGTCGTGTACGTCGGATGGCCGGGCGCATTCAGTGCCGATGTGGCATGTCGAACACGGGAACCGGATCTACCTCGCGACCCCGACGAGCTCGGTGAAGGTACGCAACATCAAGACCAATCCTGGTGTTGTCGTGACCCTCCCCGATCCGATGGATGTCGTCATCGTCGACGGCTGGGCGACGCAAGCCCCCGATTCACTGGCGACGGTCGCGCCGATCTTCGAAAAGAAGTACGGGTGGGACCCGTCACCAGACGCTCAGGCGCTGATCGAGGTCACCCCCCTGGTGATCCGGGCCTGGTCGGGCGACGCACGAGCGCCGAAACGGTGGTCGCTGTGATTTCGGTCTGTCGAGTCAGGGCGTCATCACCGCATGCCGAGGGGAGCTGTCGGCGACCACGGTGATCTCCGTCTCGAGCTGGATCTTGCCAGCGGACGGGTTGGCGGCTGCATCACTGGTGAGTACGTATAGCAGGCTCGGGAGGACCACGAGGGTGGCGGCGAGGGCCATCATGATCATCAGTGCGGTGAGCAACCCGTAGGCGGCGAAGAGCGGCATC
>JAHDDK010000044.1 GCA_020629375.1 Acidimicrobiales bacterium | reverse complement strand
GCTATCTGACTAGGTCAGACGGCGAGAGCGAGATCGTCCTGATTGGCGTCTCTGTGTTTGCCCCGTTTAAGGAGTCTGAGCAACTCCGGTCGCACGACATGACTTCCGGCTCCAACGTCGAAACCGATCAGCCCCGTGTGCAAGTGTTGTTCGGCGGCAGTCGCCGCAAAACAACGCCTCGCTTGTCAAAAGACTCCCCGCCGTTGTCGACCATCGGTCGAATCCGGCGGGGCCTCAACGGTAGCGTCTACAACGCACAGTGTCACCGGGCCTGCGGCCGCCTTCCCCAGCACCATCCGAGCTGCGTAGCCTTGGAGCGATGGACGACCGGCGGACCTATGCAGCGATGTACGCCGCACTGATCGGCGCCCTACTCGTTGTCGGCGTTGCCGGTGCAGTCTTCAATGACCGAGTCGAGGATGTCGTGGCCTCGGTGCCGTCGTCGACTGCCGTGTCGAGCACGACGACTCCGAACACGACGAGTCCCAACGACAGCGCGGCGACCACGGTGGCCCCGACCACATCGTCGAGCACCACGACCTCCACGACCACGACAACGACCACCACCGTCCCAACGACGACCACGACAACAACGACGATTCCGCTCGCGGATCGCACGCTCGCCCGAATCGACTCGGTCAGCGGCAACATCGCGCCCAAGTCGGTTGTGGCGACACCGAACGGCCTGTTCTTCGCACAGAACATGATGTATCGGCACTCGGTAACGGTCTACGACGAGTACGGGTCGCTCCTGAAGACGATCTCCGATCGAGTCGACCTCGCCGAGTACGGGATCGAAGACGGTGTCGTCGCCAGGGGAGCGCCGGTCGAAGCGGCGTCGACAAGCGACGGCTCGAAGGTCTACGTCAGCAACTACGCCATGTACGGTCCCGGGTTCGGCCGCGAACCTGGCGACAGTTGCGGCGATACCGGATGGGACAACAGCTTTCTGTACCGAGTCGACACGGGCACGCTCGACATCGATCAGGTGATTGAGGTTGGCGCCGTCCCAAAGTTCTTGGGCGTGTCCCCCGACGATCGGTGGGTGCTCGTCTCCAACTGGTGCAGTTTCGATCTGAGCATCGTCGACACCGAACTCGGTGTCGAGATCGGCCGGATCGACATCGGCCGGCACCCACGCGGCATCGCGATCAGCTCTGACTCATCGACGGCATACGTGACGGAGATGGGCGGCTCCGACATCGCCATCATCCCCCTCGACCAGATCGAACGACGCCTTACCGGACCAGGCGGGCAGACGATCCGCTGGAACATCGACGAGCTCGACGTTCGATGGCTGCGAGACGTCGGTTCGGCTCCCCGAAGCGTCGTGTTGAGCCCCGACGACCAGACGCTATACGCCACGCTCAACGGCGAAGGGCGGGTCATCAAGATCGACCTGGCCTCGGGCGAGGTCGTCGAACGTGTCCGAACCGGTGACGCCCCGAGGTCGATGGCGATCTCTGTCGATGGGACGGCCCTCTATGTCGTCAACTATCACTCGAACACGATGTCGAAGGTCCTGACCGACACGATGGAAGAAGTTGATGAGGTCCGCACGGCCGACAAGCCGATCGGCATCACCGTCGATCCGAACAACGCCAATGTGTGGGTGTCGAACTATTCGGGGGTCCTCCAGATCTTTGAAGAACAGTTCGGTGGGTGAAATCTCCCAGTTCTGACAACCCGGCGTCAGAAAGATCGTGGGCGCTTGACGAAGGTGGACGCATCGACGAACACACTTCGGGTGGGACATGGATCTGTCGTTCTGGTTGCTCAATCTCGCGTACGCCGTCTACGTGATCTCTCCGGTCTTCAAGACCATGGTGAAGCTCCGTCTGGTCTTGCTCGCCGCGACCTCGTTGTTCATTGCCTACGGGCTGAGCAGCGGCGTCATGTCGGTGACCTGGTGGAATATCCCTTTCGGGGTGATGCATCTGTCGCAACTCTGGCGAATCAGTCCTCGTGGCTCACGCCACCTCGGCCCCGAGGCCGAGACCGTTAGGGCACAGCTGATGCCGACGCTGAACTCGAACGAGTTCGCCCGTGTCTGGGGCCTTGGTGTCGAAGACGTCATTCCGTCCGGAACGGTCCTGACGACCGAGGGAGAACGCGTCGAGGACCTGGTGCTCGTTCTCGGTGGGAGCGCAGTAGTTGAGGGCCAGAGCTCGACGATCGAGGCACTCGATTTCGTCGGGGAGATGAGTCTCCTCCTCGGCGCTCGTGCTACGCGAAGCGTCCGAGCGACGACCGAGCTACGCGTTCGCCGGTGGTCGAAGATTGAGCTACTCGAACTCGGGGAACGTCATCCTCACATTCAGCAAGCGGGACTCATTGCGCTGGGTCAAAACGTCGCGCAGAAGGCAGCTTCGCAGGTGTAGCTCGAGATCGCTGGTGTCGGTCTCGGCGTACTCGGCGCAATAGGGTGCCCGACCGATGGATCTCGTGCTGCTGAATGTGGCGTACGCGGTGTACACGGCGTCGTCAATCTTCTCGTCGATAGTCAGGCTCCGCATCGTCTTGCTTATCGCCACGGTATTGTTCATCGCGTACGGGGTTGTCGCCGATTCGTTTTCGCTCATCTTGTGGAACGTGCCCTTCGGGGTTTTGCACGTCTACAAGCTCTATGAGCTGTGGAACGAGCACCGGCTCAATACCCGGATCGGCGAGAACGATGCGTACCGAACGTTGTTGTTTCCGTCGCTCAGCCGCGTGGACTTCGAGCGGCTCTGGTCGAGTGGCGCTCAGCAGACGGTGTCCGCCGATTCGGTTCTCGTCGCTGCCGGCGAACACCCGACGCACGTCCATCTCATCGTCGATGGTGAGGCCGAGGTACGTACGGCGGACCGAGCGATTCGACTCGGACGCCTCAGCCTGGTTGGCGAAATGAGCCTGCTGCGGGGCCTGCCAGCGTCGGCCTCGGTCGCGGCGACCGTCCCGACGACGACGCATGCGTGGGAACAGGGTCAGCTGGTTGCGCTCTGGGAGGAGCACGGCGCGATTCGAGAGGCGTTCTTGTTGTTGATCGGTAGAGATCTGATCACCAAGCTCGACTGACGGCGGGCTTTCAGGGTTTCCGGAAGTTCCGATAGCGCTCGATCAGCGCGGTCGTCGACGAGTCGTGATTCGTCGGCAGAGCCGGGTCGTCCAGTTCGGCGAGGATTGTGGTCGCGAGCACTTTGCCCAATTCGACGCCCCATTGATCGAAGCTGTTGACGCCCCAGATCGCGCCCTGCACGAAAACCTTGTGTTCGTAGAGCGCAATCAGCTGGCCGAGCACGAACGGGGTCAGCCGCTCGGCAAAGATCGTCGTGCTTGGCCGATTGCCAGGAAACACCTTGTGCGCCACGAGTGCGTCGGGCACACCTTCGGAGCGGACCTCGCCTTCGGTCTTGCCGAAGGCCAGCGCTTCGGCCTGTGCGAAACAGTTGGCCATCAACGCATCGTGGTGATCGGGTTCGGTGAAGTCGGGGTGGGCGAAGGCGATGAAGTCGACCGGGACCGGCGTCGTGCCCTGATGGATGAGTTGGTAGAAGGCATGCTGCCCGTTGGTGCCGGGCTCGCCCCACACGATTGGACCGGTCTCGTAGGTGACCGGAGAACCATCGAGACGGACTTGCTTGCCGTTGCTCTCCATGTCGAGCTGCTGAAGGTAGGCCGGGAAGCGATCGAGCAGCTGGCAATAGGGGAGTACCGCATGGGTGGGCCAGGCGAGCATGTTGCGGTACCAAATGCCGATCAGGGCCAACAGCACCGGAGCGTTGGCCGACAGGGGGGCAGAGACGAAGTGATCGTCCATGGACCGGAACCCGGCGAGCAACTCGTCGAAGCCGTCCGCTCCGATGGCGATCATCAGCGACAGCCCGATCGCCGAATCCACGCTGTACCGGCCGCCGACCCAATCCCAGAAGCCGAACATGTTCGCCGTGTCGATCCCGAATGCGGCGACGCCTTCCTCGTTGGTCGACAGCGCCACGAAGTGCTTGGCGACAGCCTCCTCGGCGCCAAGAGCGTCGACGAGCCATGCCCGGGCGGACCGGGCGTTGGTCAGGGTTTCGAGCGTGGTGAATGTCTTCGAGGCGACGATGAACAACGTCTCGTCGGGGGTGGCTCCCGAGAGCGCTTGATGGAGGTGAGCACCGTCCACATTCGACACGAACGACACCTCGATGTCGTCGTGACGGAACGCTTCGAGCGCCCGATACGCCATGTACGGCCCGAGGTCAGAACCGCCGATGCCGATGTTGACCACGTGGCGGATACGTGCACCCGTGTGCCCAACCCAGTCGCCGCTTCGGACCCGCGTGGCGAAGTCCCGCATGTGGGCCAGAACCGCTGCGACGTCGGATGAGATGTCCTGGCCATCGACGACCAGCCCATCATCGGGCTGCCCCCGCAGAGCCGTGTGCAGAACCGCTCGGTCTTCGGTCGAATTGATGTGTGCGCCGCCGACCATCGCCGTTCGACGACTCTCCACATCCGCGATGCGCGCCAGCGCCACGAGCTGCTCGACGACAGCCTTTTCGATCAGGTTCTTCGACAGGTCCACGGTGAGGCCGTCGACGTCGAGCGTGAAACGGTCGGCGCGCTCAGGATCGGCGCCGAACAGCGTTCGGAGGTCCGGCGGCTCTTCGGCCGAGGCGATCAGCGCCGCCCATTCGGGGGTCGAGTCGATCATCGGTCTCCTCAGCGATTCTTCTCACGGCCACGGGACATCGCCCGTTCGGCCTCACGGTCGGCGTCGCGACGGGCGATGTCTTGACGGCGATCGAACTCCCGCTTGCCTCGGGCGATGCCGATCTCGACCTTGGCCCGCCCGTTGATGAAGTACAGGGACAACGTCACCAACGCCAGGCGCTCGCGCTGCATGCGGAGCCCGATTCGGTTGAGTTCGGTGCGATGCAACAGCAGCTTGCGATGCCGGTCCGGTACGTGTCCAAACGACGACGAACCCGTCGATGCATACGGAGAAATGTTCAGCCCAATCAACCACATCTCGCCGTCGTCGATCCGTCCATACGCCTCGTTGATCGTCACCTGACTGTCTCGCAGCGACTTCACTTCACTGCCACGCAGGACGATCCCACACTCGTAGACATCGAGGATCTCGAAGTCTCGACGGGCCCGACGATTCGTCGCGACGATCTGCTTGTCGAGCCCAACGATTCCGGGCTTCTTCTTGCCGTGACGTGCACGGGTATTGGCGTTCTTTGTGGCCATGTCGGCTTCGAGCGTAATGCGCATACCTTCCACCGCGCGACGTGCCCGAGAGTGGTGTGCGGAGCCAACCTGGGCGCACGCACGTAACCTCACCGCATGGCGCCGGCCCCCGATGCTCCCGTTCGCGCGTCTGCTGCGGCCGACGTGCTTCCGCACGCGACCGCCATGGCGCGAGCCGCGCTTCCGAGAGAGGCCTGTGGGTTGCTCGGCGGACGCATGACGGGCGCCCGCATCGAGATCGAGGTGCTCGAACCGGTCGCGAACACCTCGCCAGATCCCCGGCGGTTCGCCCTCGACCCGGCGGGAATGCTCATCGCCGAGGATCGGATCGACGACGCCGGGTTGCGCGTCGTTGGGGTGATGCACAGCCACCCGGCTGGTGAGGCCGTGCCATCGCCGACCGACCTTGATGACGCCGCAGGCTTCGATCCGGACTCGGCCTTCGTTCATCTGATCGTCTCCATGCAGGGCTTCGTTCCGACCGCTCGGTTGTGGCGATTCCCGGGGGCTAACGGGCCCGCAGACCCGACCGAGATACCGTTGGACCGTCATGGATGATCGGCCGATCGGTGTCTTCGACAGTGGCTTTGGTGGCCTCACCGTCGCCCGGGCGCTCATCGACCTGCTCCCGGAAGAACGCATTGTCTACGTGGGAGACACCGGCCGCTATCCGTGGGGCTCCAAGCCACTCGACGATGTCCGGCGCTTCGCCGCGGAGATCACCGAGTGGCTGATCCGCTCGCACGACGTGAAGATGGTTGTCGTTGCCTGCAACACCGCCTCGGCAGCGGCCCTCGACGATCTTCGCGAGCTCACCGACCGCCCGGTCGTCGGCGTGATCGACGCGGGCGTCCGATCGTTGCTCTCGGCGACCGAGTCCCGCAACATTGGTGTGATCGGAACGGTCGGAACGATCTCGAGTGGCGCCTACCAACATGCGGTCGCCGATCTTGACTCCTCGATCCGCCTGACGTGTGCTGCGTGTCCGGGCTTCGTCGAGTTCGTCGAACGAGGCGAGCTGCAGTCCGACCAGGTGCGGGTGCTCGCCCAGCGCCTTCTCGCCCCCGTCGTCGACGCAAAGGTCGACGCATTGCTGCTCGGATGCACGCACTATCCGTTTCTCGCTCCGACGATTCGCGAGGTGATGGGCCGGTCCTGCGTGCTGATCTCGAGCGCCGACGAGACCGCGTTCCAGGTTCGCCGACAGCTCGATGACGGCGGCATGACTCGTAAGGGTGCGGTCGAGGCCCCGAGGTTCCTAAGCTCAGGTGATCGTCAGGAGTTCGAGCGACTCGGGCGGATGCTTCTCGGCCCCGAACTCGACCGGGTCGGGGTGTGGGAAGGTTGACCATGGCGGAACTCTCGATCACTGTCCTCGGCTGTTCGGGGACCTACTCGTCCTCGTCGTCGTCGTGCTCGTCGTATCTGGTGCGATCGTCGACAACTGTCGTGCTGGTCGACGCGGGCCCTGGCTCGTCGATCGAGCTTCAGCGCCACGTATCGCTCCACGACGTCGACGGGATCATCATCAGTCACGAGCACGCCGACCACTGGAGCGAGATGCCTTCGCTGTATCACGCGTATCGCTGGGGGGTCGAACGCCATCATGTGCCAGCGTGGGGCACCGCCGGAACGAAGCGCTTGATCGACTTCGTGAATCCCGAAGCGACCGAGTTCGTCTTCGATTGGACAACGATCGACGAATCGAGCGCAGTCACCGTTGGCGACATCGGCTTCACGTTCTCGCGGACAGATCATCCCGTCGAGACTCTGGCGATGCGCGCGGAGTGCGACGGTGCGGCGATCGTGTACTCATCAGACACCGGACCCGGCTGGTCTCCGGAGAGCTTTGGACAGCCCGCCAACATCGTCGTTCACGAGGCGAGCTTGACCGCCGACCTCGAGGACCAGGGAATCCCTCACGTCACCGGAGCCCAGGCAGCGGTCAACGCCGCAGCGGTCGACGCCGACCTCCTGGTGCTCACCCATGTTCCTCCCGGAGAGGACCCAGAAGAACGCCGCACACATGCATTGCGGGCCGACTTCAGCGGGCGTATCGACATCGCCGCACCAGGCCGAACCTTCAGCGTCTGACATCCGGCGCACGCCGTTGTCGCCAGTCCGCAACACCATCGTCGCAATCTCATCGGGAACTCGACGTTCCGAGTGGTCGTACCAGACGGCATGAACCGCACATCTGCAACCACACATCGACCTGTGCGCAGCTCCTGGGTGACGCTGCGCCTGGTCGCTGCCATGCTCGCCCTGTCGATCATCGCGACCGCCTGTGGCTCGAATGCCTCCGAGTCCGACTCGTCGACGTCGGCGAACGATGTCGAAGAGTCTTTCGCCGACGCCGCTGCGGACGCCGCAGATTCGGGGTCTTCGGGACTCGTCCAGAGCACCGACTCCGACGACGAAGCCGCGTTTGCGTCGTCCGATGATGCCATGGAGGCCGAGAGTGCCATGGACGAAGGCGCCATCGACGCACCGCAGGAGAGTGCCGCCGCCTCACGCGATTCGGAGGACTCGACCGACGGTGGTGGCCTCTTCGGCACCGTCATCGACGACTCCGACGACGAGTTCGTCGAACCGGATCCCGTTGACTCGCGCTTCACCGACTACGGGATCCGTCCGTTCGTGCGAACCTCACGCGACCCGCTCTCGACGTTCGCTCTCGACGTCGACACCGGCTCCTACACGATCGCTCGCCGCTACATCAATGAGGGCGACTTGCCACCGCGTGCGTCTGTTCGGGTCGAGGAGTACGTGAACGCCTTCGACTACGACTACGACTCGCCTCGCAACGGATTGTCCGTTCAAGTCGACGGGGGTCCGTCCCCGTTCAACGAGGATGCGTGGCTCGTGCGGGTCGGCGTGCAGGCAGTCGAGGTCGACGACGACGAGCGACGGCCCGTCGCGCTCACCTTCGTGGTCGACACGTCGGGTTCGATGAACCGTGCTGATCGCCTCGGCCTCGTGAAGGAGTCGCTCGCGCTTCTGGTCGACGAGCTCGACCGCGATGACACCGTCGCCATTGTCACCTACTCGGGCGACTCCGGCATCGTTCTCGAGCCGACCAGTGTGCGCGACCGAGACGAGATCCTCGACGCCATCGACGGTTTGGACTCGGGTGGCTCGACCAACCTCCAGGCTGGCCTCGACACGGGCTACGACCTGGCGCGAGATGCCTTCCGTGAGGACGGTATCAACCGGGTTATCGTCGCTTCCGACGGCCTCGCCAATGCCGGTATCACCGACGTGACGCGCCTTTCGGAGCGCATCCGTCGCGACGCCGACGACGGCATCGGGCTCGTCACAGTCGGCTATGGCCTCGAGGGATTCAACGACACGATGATGGAGCAGCTCGCTGACAACGGCGACGGCTTCTACGCCTACGTCGACACGATCGACGAAGCCGAAAGCCTCTTCGCCGATGAGCTGACCTCAACGCTTGTCACGGTGGCAATCGACGGCAAGATCCAGGTCGAGTTCGACCCCGATGTCGTCGATGAGTACCGCCTGATCGGCTACGAGAACCGCGGCGTTCTGGACTCGGACTTCCGCAACGACGAGGTCGACGCCGGCGAACTGGGTGCAGGCCACCAAGCGACTGCTCTGTACGAAGTCCTCTTCGACCGCGACGTCGACATCGATGCTCGTGCGGAGCTCGGCGTCGTGGCACTTCGCTGGGAAGACCCCGAGACTGGCGAAGTCACCGAGATCGATGAAGACATCGACATGCGAGACATCGACGCCCGCTGGGCCGAAACCGCAACGGACTTCAAGCAAGCCGTCGTCGTTGCGACGTTTGCCGAGATCCTCCGCGACAACCCCTACGCCGACGAGGTGAATCGCGACGATCTGGTCGAGGAGGTCGATGCGCTCGCTCGGGACATTGACTCGGATCAATTCGACGAGTTCGCGGACCTCGTCGAGATTTCCTTCTGACGCATCGAGCCGCAACCGTCGCACAGACCGCGACCTCGGGGTCAGACCCCGATGTCGCGGTCTCGTGCGCGGATGAGGACCGGTTTTGGCGAGTGGCTAGGGTGGCGCGCATGTCACGCCCCGACGGCCGTAGCGCCGATGAACTTCGCCCCCTGAGCTTTCACCGAGACTTCGTCGACACATGCGCTGGTTCGGTCGTCGTGTCGTTCGGACGCACTCGAGTGCTCTGCACGGCATCGGTGTCCGACGACGTCCCGCGTTGGATGCGAGACACCGGCAAGGGGTGGGTGACCGCCGAGTACTCGATGCTCCCCGGGTCATCGCCCGACCGGATCCGCCGCCGCACAAGTGGGCGAAGCCAGGAGATCCAACGCCTCATCGGTCGCTCCCTGCGCGCGGTCGTCGACATGGAGGCGCTCGGCGAACGGGAAGTGATCATCGACTGCGACGTGCTCCAAGCAGATGGGGGTACCCGCACCGCGTCGATCACCGGCGGCTACCTCGCCCTTCATGACGCGCTCACCCGCCTCGTCGAGGCCGGTGAGCTCGCCGCGAACCCGATTCGTACCGAGTGCGCAGCGATCTCGGTGGGCGTCGTCAACGGCGAACCCGTCCTCGACCTTCCGTACGTCGAAGACTCAACAGCCGAGGTCGACATGAACGTCGTCATGGACGGTGAGGGAAACTTCATCGAGATCCAAGGCACGGCAGAAGGCGCGGTCTTTGGACGCGATCGACTCGACGCCATGCTCGGCCTCGCCGAGAAGGGCATCGCCGAAATCACGACCGCTCAGCGCGGAATCCTCGCCGAAGCACCCAAGACTCTGCCGCCGCGCTGACGTGCCCGACCGCATGTTTCCCCGCCCGAGCGTCGTCGCCATGGCAAGCGCCAACCCCGACAAAGTCGCCGAGATCTCGCTGCTCATGGCTGACGTAGTACGAATCGTGCCACGCCCCGACGACGTGCCGGACGTGATCGAAGACGCCCCGACCCTCGAAGGCAACGCTCGGCTCAAGGCTCGAGCGATCGCTGAAGCGTCGGGCCTTGTGGCCATGGCCGACGACACCGGTCTCGAAATCGATCATCTCGGTGGACGTCCTGGCGTGCATACCGCACGATTCGCGGGCGAACACGCCACCTATGCGGACAACGTGGCCAAGACGCTGGACGTTCTCGACGGGGTTCCGCTCGACGACCGCACCGCTCGATTTCGGACGGTGGCGATGCTGCGGCACCCAAACGGCTTGGAGCTCGTGGCCCATGGTGTCGTCGAAGGGGTTATCGCTCTCGAGCCCGCCGGCGCTGGGGGGTTCGGCTACGACCCGATCTTCGTACCGGTCGACGGCGACGGCCAGACGTTTGCGGAGATGGACCCCGTCGCCAAACACGACATCAGCCACCGGGGTCGCGCGTTTCGGCTCCTCAAGGACCGGCTGCTCGAACTCGACTGAAGCGTGGCGCGTCAGCTGCTCCAACGCATGCCGAGATACGCCCGGAACGCCTCAGGTCCCACCGGCTTCGAGAACAAGTAACCCTGTACGAGGTCGCACTGGAGATCGGCGAGCCGATCGAGCTGGTCTTCGGTTTCGACTCCCTCCGCCACGACACGCAGGTTGAGGCTGTGCGCCAACGCAATCGTCGCTCGAACGATCGCCGAGTCGTTTTCGTCGGAACCAAGTCCATTCACGAAGCTCTTGTCGATCTTCAAGAAGCTGATCGGGAATCGCTTGAGGTAGGCCAGCGAGGAGAAACCCGTCCCGAAATCGTCGAGCCCGATCCGAACGCCGGCATCACGAAGTTGCTGAAGCGACCGTTCGGTCGTGGGGTTGCCGTCGATCAGTGCGCTTTCGGTGAGCTCAACCGAAAGCTGACTCGGCGCGAGTCCTGCCTCGTTCAGGACCGCGACGAGCTCGTCGGGGTAGCGCTCGTCGGTCAGCTGACGTGCGGACACATTCACCGCAATCGACAGCGGGTCTTGACCCGGCACGTGCTCTCGGGTCCACGCCGCAGTCTGACGGATCGCCTTGACGAGCACTTGATGCCCGAGCTGGGCGATGAGGCCGGAGTCCTCGGCCACGTCGATGAAGTCGCCCGGCATGACCAGTGTGCCGTCGTCGTTGCGAATGCGAACCAAGGCTTCGGCGCCTGCGAGCCTGCCATCTCTGACCGACAAGACCGGTTGATAGTGCACCACCAGCGCATCGTTCTCGATCGCTCGCCGAAGCTTGTTCTCGACCTCGAGCCGACGGATCGCCTGGTCGCGCAAATTGTCGTCGAAGACGACCGCGACATCCCGACCCTTCTGCTTGGCGCGATGCAGCGCCGTGTCCGCATCTCGAAGTAGTGACTCCGGCTCGTCTTGCCCGTTGGTGATTGCGATACCGATCGACGTCGTGATGACCGCGGTCTGATCGCCGATGCGAACCGGTTCGGTGAGTGCCTTCCGCAAACGTCGAGCGGCAACGACCGCATCGCCCTGGCGGAGCATGTCGCTGATCACCACGGCGAACTCGTCGCCGCCGAGGCGGGCCACGACATCACCAGGTCGGATGACGCCCTCGATCCGGGAGGCGACTTCGGCGAGTAGTTCGTCTCCCGCACGATGCCCCAGAGACTCGTTGACCACGTTGAAGCGGTCGAGGTCCAAGAACAGGACGCCGACGAGGAGCCGGCGCTCGCGGCATCGCCGGAGAGACTCCCGCAGACGCTCGATCAGGAGGGTGCGGTTGGGGAGGCCGGTGAGTTCGTCGTGATAGGTGCGCGCCTCGAGCTGCTGGGCGGCCTCGACTCGATCCGTCACGTCTGTCGCATTGAGCACGATGCCGGCGACTTCGGGAGTCGCCAGCAGATTGTTCGCCACGACCTCGAGGTGGCGGAACGTCCCGTCGACGTGGGCGATCCGTAGCCGAGCAGACCGAGATTCACCTTCGGTCTCCAAGATGGCGGCGGCCGTCTCGTACGCGAGGTCGAGGTCATCGGGATGGACTAGTTCGAGGATGTCGAGGCCACGCAGAGCGCCTGAGGTGTGTCCGAGTACTCGTTCGACCGCCGGTGAGGCGTATTCGACCCTTCCGTCGCTTCCGACCATCGCCACGACATCGGACGCATGCTCCACGAGCGCCCGCATCCGGACCTCGGCAGCAGTCACCTGTGCCTTGGCATCGCGGAGGTCGCTCACGTCGCGGGCCACAATCGAGATCGCTTCGACGTCTCCAGCCGAGTCCTGATGGGTCACGAGCATCGCCGCCACCGGGGTGCGAACTCCGTTCTGAACAAACACGAGCTCGCCGCGCCACCGCCCGGATTCCAGGACTGCCGGAAGCCCGGTGGCGACGTAGGCAGCCTGGGAGAACTCGTCGAGATGCTGGACGAAAGGCACCGCCACCGAGCTATCGCCGAGTTGATCGTGCAGCGAGTCATTCGTCCACACGAGGACGCCGCCGTCGGGTGACAAGATGCCGACCATGTCCTTGGTCGCTTCGAGGACTCGTGAGAGCTCGTCGGCTCGGCGGGCGGCGTCCTGGCCTTCGGTCATGTCTTCGAACGACAACAAGGCCGCGCCGGGTTCATCGAGCGGCGTGCTCGAGATGTCGAGCCAGCGAACCGCGCCAGCCGTCGTGATCACCCGCAGGCGCCCACGGATGCCCTCGCTTCGTGCGGAGGCGTCGGCGAGAGCGGCAACGAAATCGGCACGTCCATCAACGTCGATCTGTGCGAACCAACCGTCGCCGAGCGCATCGCCCCTCGGCTGACCAGTGATCTCTTCCCACCGGTCGTTGACGTCGAGCATGGTGGTCCCGTTGCCGACCCGCGCCATGCCGGTCGGACTGCGGGCGATGACGCTCGAGAGCTGTTCTGCCCGGTCGTCGCCACTGGCTGCCTCGACCATCGTGAGCACGATTCGGCCGTCGGCGGTGTCTTGTGGCCAACACTGCATCGACACGACGCGCAGCACGCCACCGGCGTTGATCCGAAAGACGCGCCGCGCGTGTGCTCCCGCCATGGCCGACCGCAGAAGGTCCTCCAGAAGGGGGCTGTCGCCGCTGTCGGCCAAGAGATCTGCGAGGTGTGCCACCGTGCCGGGGCCGGTCAGGCCGAGCAGATCGGTCGCACCGTCGTTCGACGCGATGACCCGGCCGTCGCCGCCGACGACGAGCATGCCGAACGGCGCCGACGACAACAGCGTCGTCACCTGATCGGGAGAGAGTTCGGGTACGGGAGTGATATCGCTCATGAGAAGTGTGCGGACGGGGGGAATCGAACCCCCAAGCCCTTTCGGGCACCAGGACCTAAACCTGGCGCGTCTGCCAGTTCCGCCACGTCCGCGGAGGAGAAAGAAGACTACATCGCCGCCGTTGACTCACCGAGAACCGGAGTCAGGCGGGCTAGCGTGGTCGCCGGATCGGGAACATGTCGAGCTCGGCAGCGTTGCATCCGAGACCGAACGGCTCAGCCCCCGCCGATCCGCGCCGATCACAGGAGAATCATGGCATTCGAACTCCCCGGAACCGTCCGTGCAGCAAGCCTCACCGAGGACGTGTCACGGATGGACATCTACAACCGGCTCCTCAAGGACCGGATCATCTTTCTCGGCACCGACGTGAACGATGACATTGCGAATTTCATCACGGCGCAGATGCTCTACCTCGAGGGACAGGATCCCGAGAAGGACATCTGGCTCTACATCAACTCGCCTGGCGGTTCGGTGACTGCTGGTATGGCGATCTACGACACGATGCAGTTCGTCGGTCCCGACGTCGGAACGATCTGCATGGGCCTCGGCGCATCGATGGGCCAGTTCTTGCTTGGCGCCGGTGCCAAGGGCAAGCGATACGCCCTCCCGCATGCGCGCATCATGATGCACCAGCCGCTCGGTGGCGTTCAGGGCCAGGCGACCGATATCGCCATTCAGGCCGACCAGATGGCCAAGACCAAGAAGCTGCTTCAGGCGCTCATCGCCGAGCACACCGGCCAACCCGTCGACCGCATCGAGGCGGACTCCGACCGCGACCAATGGTTCACCGCCGAAGAGGCGAAGGACTACGGCATCATCGACGAGGTCATCACCAGTCGCCGCGAGATGTAGATCACATCAGGAGTGGACTCGCCCGCTGCTGCTGGTCACGCCGGTGCGCCCGATCGTCACGCCTGGGCGGTTTGCGCTCGGGAGCGGAGATCCGTGACTCCTTCGGCGAGTGTCGGGTAGCGGAACAACGCGCTCCCGCTGATGAACACGTTCGCTCCGGCGCTCGCCGCGCCCGCGATGGTGTCGGCGCTGATGCCGCCGTCGACTTCGATGTCGACCTCGAGGCCGCGTACGTCCAGGCGGTTCCGGATCGCCTCGATCTTCGGTTCCATCGTCGAGAGGTATGCCTGTCCACCGAATCCGGGGTTGACGGTCATCACAAGCACCATGTCGACAAGGTCGAGAACGTGTTCGACGGTCTCAGCGGGTGTCGCCGGATTGAGTGCGACCGCAGGGCGCGCGCCGAGCGATCGCACGTTGGCGAGGGTTCGGTGCAGGTGGAGTGACGTCTCGGCGTGCACGATCAACATTTCGCAGCCCGCCTCGACGTACTCGGCCGCAAGGAGGTCGGGGTCGGTGACCATCAGGTGCGCTTCGAACATCACGTCCGTGTGCGTGCGACAGGCTTTGATGAGGTCTGGGCCAAACGTCAGGTTCGGGACGAAGTTGCCATCCATCACGTCCCACTGAATTCGGTCCGCTCCCGCCTCGCCGAGGCGGCGACATTCGTCGCCGAGCGACGCGAAGTCTGCGGGGAGCACCGACGGGACGATCTCGATCGAACGCATGGCGCCAGACCCTATCCACGTACCGTGGGCGGGTGAACTCCAACGACCCGATCGAGGTGACCGTCGACCGGCCCGGTGGCGGCGCGGCCGCAGTCGGTCGGCGCCCCGACGGCAAGACCGTGTTCGTCGACGGGGCGCTCCCAGGCGAGCGGGTTTCGGTCACGATCACGCAGGACCGCAAGCGATGGAGCCGCGGCGACGTGGTCGAGATCCTCAACCCTTCAGCCGAGCGGATTACGCCGCGTTGCCCAACGCACCACGACGGCTGCGGAGGCTGTGACCTCGCCCACCTGGCCCCGGCTGCGCAACACGGATGGAAGGCCCACGTGGTGGCCGACGCGATCGAGCGCATTGGCAAGGTCGCGATTCCGCCGATCTCCGCAGTCCCGATCGACGAGGTCGCGCATCGGACGACCGTTCGGCTTGTCGCGGCCGAAGACGGGCGGCTGGGTCACCGCCGACGGCGATCCCATGCTCCGGTCCCCATCCAGGAGTGCGGCGTCGTCGTGCCCGAGCTCGAAGCCGTCATCCGGTCGATCCGTCTCGACCCGGCGACGACCGGCCGTTCGGCACCCGAAGTGTTCATCCGGTGGAGCACTGCCGAGCAGCGCGCGATCGTCGTCGTCGACGAGCCCGAAGAGGTCACCGTCGACGGCTCGCTCCCGATTTCAGTCCACGGGCGGTCGGCGTTCTCCGCCGACTCGGGCGTCCACCTGGCCGAGCATGCCGGTGGGCATAGCTGGCGGGTGTCGGCCGGGTCGTTCTTCCAGTCCGGGCCCCTCGTGGTCGACGCACTCGTCGCTGCGGTTGGGGCCGCCATCGAGCAGTCGGTTTCGTCGTCTGGCCGCCTGGTCGACGCGTACGCCGGGATCGGGATCTTCGCAGGCACTATCGGCCGAGGATTCGACTCGGTTCAGGTGATCGAGAGCGCGGCCTCGTCGGTAGCCGACGCTCGAGTCAACCTCGCCGACCTCGACGCGGAAATCATCGAGTCGCCAGTCGAAACGGCCCCGGTAGCGCCAGCCGACGTCGTCATCGCTGATCCGGCGCGGGCCGGTCTCGGCGCCGACGGCGTGGCGGCGCTCGCCGCATCGAAGGCACCCGTCGTCGTCCTCGTCTCGTGCGACACCGGCAGCCTCGGACGCGACGTCGGCCTGCTTGCGACAGCGGGTTGGACCGCGCAGTCGGTATCGCTCGTCGATGCCTTCCCCGACACGAGCCATGTCGAGGCGGTCACGTTGCTCTGCCGTTCGTCGTAGCCGTCCGCGGCCCAAATTCCGGCCCGGGCGACGTCATGGTCTTTCGGAGCTCATCCGCGGCAGCCGACATCGGTTGAGTCGGTGGGCCCACGATCGGGCCCCGTCGCGCTTCTACTCTCGCGAGAAGGAGTCGGAGGTGAGATGCGCCTGATCGTCAAACGCGGATCCGGCCGAACCCTCGTCGATGTCGAGGCGGACCCGGGTACGACCGTCGCACAACTCCTTGTCGCGCTCGGAGCTTCTGCTGATTCCGACGGTGTGTCCATCGACGGCGAGCGGGTCATTCCCGACGACCTTCTCGATGAACTCGATCTCGTCTCAGGTTCGACCGTCCGTCTTGATGAGATCCCCAGCGACCACCAAACCGACGCACCGATGACCGAGGTCGTCATCGTCGGAGGCCCCCACGCAGGTCAGCGGGCCCCGCTCGTCACCGAGCACCCCCTTTCGATCGGCCGGTCCGTCGACAACGTCGTCGTGGTCGACAACCCGTCGGTGAGCGCACGTCACGCGGTCGTCACGGGCACGCCGGACGGTGCGATCATCGACGACGTCGGGTCTCACAACGGCGTTGTCGTCGACGACGTCCACCACGATCAGGTGCGCCTCGACGGCGCCGACCAGTCCCGACAGGTGCAACTCGGCTCGACCGCCATCTCCGTTCGTTCCCGTCACGCCGACGATCGCCCGACCGGAACCCATCCTCGCTTTGCGGGCCCGGGAGGCCGGATTCTCTTCAACCGGCCGCCGCGGAGTGTTCTGCCTCCCACGCCAGAGCCGATTCGTCGTCCGCCCGCTGCGGCCAACCGTCAGCGACCGGCGATCTCGATTGCCGCCATCATCGTGCCGATCATCTTTGCCGGGGTCATGGTGCTCGTGCTCGGGCGCTGGCAGTACGCCATCTTCGCTGCCCTGTCGCCGGTCATGGCCATCGCCAACTACCTGTCCGCACGCCGCAAGGAGAAGAAGGCCCAGGCCGACGACGCCGAGACCCGGGCTGCCGCGATGTCGCGCATTGCGCGAGAACTCATCGAGCGCCAACAGCTCGGATCTGCGCGCCTGCGGGCGATTGGTCCGGACTTGGTCGAAGTCGAGCGACGGGTCTCGACGCCATCCAACCGTCTGTGGGAACGTCGGCCCGCCGATGACGACGCCTGGACCTGCCGCGTCGGCTACCGGCGGGACGCACTCGTCGCAGAGTTCGTCGGATCCGATGGCCGTTCGATGGACGAGGAGCTTGACGATGAAGTCCAGGGTCTGGTGTCCGAGCTCGACGATCTCGTGATTCCTGTCCTGGTGGATCTCGCCGACGGACCGCTCGGCATCGTCGCCAACGACACGGATGGTGCGGCGATCGCCCGCTCGGCGATCCTGCAGCTGATCGCGATGCACGGTCCCGCTGATCTCCTCCTGACGGTCATCACGAGACCCGAGCGTGCAGCCCAGTGGGAGTGGGCTGCGCTCGTGCCGCACACCGCCACAAGTGCGGGCGGAACGCGCGTCTTGACCGGCGATGCGGCGACCGCGTGGGCGGTAAGTCGCCTGACCGTCGGTGGCGACAAGCCGACCCACCCGACCGACGTCGTGATCATCGATGATCTCGACCTGTTGCATCGACGGGGGAGCGATCTTCGCGCCCTGTTCGAGCTCGCGGACCGATCCGTAACCGGAATCGTGTTGGCCACAGAGCGAGACCACTTGCCCTCGACCGTTCGGTCCGTGATCAGCTGCTCGGACGCCTCCGGGGTTTCGATGATGTCCGACACCCAAACACTCGACGAGTCCGTCGCCTTCGTCGCCGATATGGCGACAGACGAATTCGCGTGGCGACTGGCCGCATCGATGGCGCGATGGGAGGACCCCGACGTCGAAGAGGCGGAAGCGTCGCTGCCCTCCGCCATCGACGCTTCGGGGCTTTTCGGTGGTGCCGCCTTCGATCCCGAGATGATCCGTCAATCCTGGGGACATCGCAGTCGTGGCGACCTCCGAGGAGCATTCGGCATCGGCTCAAGCGGCGTGGTCACGCTCGACCTTGTGGCCGATGGACCTCACGGCCTGGTCGCCGGAACCACTGGTGCCGGCAAGTCCGAACTACTCCGGACGTGGGTGGCTGGCATGGCGATCGAGCAGAGTCCTGACGACGTGGTCTTCGTGCTCGTCGACTACAAGGGCGGCGCGGCGTTCGATGTGTGTGCCGACCTTCCACACGTGGTTGGCCTGGTCACCGATCTGGATGGGCATCTCGCGAGTCGTGCGCTCACGTCGCTCGATGCCGAACTTCATCATCGCGAGCTCGTCCTCCGGGAAGCCGGCGTGTCGGGCATCGGCGACCTGCCACTCGACGTCACGTTGCCCCGACTGGTGGTCGTGATCGATGAGTTCGCAACGTTGCGAGCTGAACTACCCGAGTTCATGGCGGCGCTCGTCGGCATCGCTCAGCGGGGCCGCAGTCTTGGGGTCCACATGATCTTGGCGACACAACGTCCGAGCGGGGCCGTCGACGCCAATATTCGAGCGAACACGAATCTGCGCGTGGCGCTCCGTGTCCAGGACCGGGCGGACAGCATGGACGTGATCGACGACCGCGCCGCAGCGGACATCCCCAGGCATCGGCCTGGACGATGCTGGGTTCGGCTCGGTGCGTCGGATCTCCAGGCCGTGCAGGCGGGGTATGTCTCCGGCCCCAAGTCGACCGGCGAGTCGACGGTTCGTGTCGCGCCCGTCCCGCTCGGTTCGGGAGCACCGGGTCCCTCGGTCGGTACGACCTCGGTTGCGGACGGGCCCGCCGAGCTCTCGCTGATCGTCGACGCGATCACGAGGGCGGCCGACGGCCTTCCGGCCCCCCGTCGACCGTGGCTACCGGATCTCCCGACGAATATCGACCTCTCGACGCTCCGACACCCCGGCGACGGCGTTGCGCTCGGACTGGCAGATCATCCGGCCGAGCAAGCGCAGCGACCGTGGGAGTGGCCTCTCGACGACGGACATCTCGTGGTGCTCGGAGCGCTCGGCTCCGGCGTATCGACGACCCTCGGCTCCATCGCGGCTCAGCTTGTCGATCATCCATCGTCACCGTGGGTCTACGCGGTCGACGCCGGCGCCGATGCCTTCTCCCACGCCCAGAACGGGCTCGCAAGCATCATTCGCCCCGGAGATGGCCGCCACGAGCGGCTCCTGACGGTGCTGCGCCGAGAACTCGAGCGACGCCAAGTCCTGCCGTCGGCAGCGATCGCCCTCGAGCCTCCCATTTTCGCCGTGATCGACGGGGTCGGCGCGTTCGTGGAGGCCGCATCTGCGGGATCGGCCGAACCGAACGGCGAGCTCCTCGCCCGAGTCGTGCGAGACGGACCCGGCCTCGGCATCACGCTGGTAGTCGGAGCAGCGAGTCATGGGGAGCTGCCCCGACCGCTCCGAGGCACAAGCCGACATGCCCTGATTCATCAGCTCACCGACACCACCGACGTGGGTGCGTTTGGGCTCCGTCCGAAGGATCTCCCTCCGTCGCTCGGACCCGGCCGCGTCGTGCACGCACCGAGCGGAGTCGTGATGCACGTCGCACGACCGACGGCGCCGGCGGACCGTGGGGCACCTCCGGAGCGAGCCCCGCTCGTCGACCTGTTGGCCGAGACGGTTGGCGCCGATGAGCTTCCTGCTGCGACGATCGGGGCCGCCCTCAGCCTCCCGATCGGGATCCGCGACGACGATCGTGGACCTGCAGTTCTTGATTTGCGTGCGGGCGAACATGCGCTCATCTCGGGGCCGGGGGAGAGCGGGCGAACGACCACGTTGCGAACGATCGCTCGGGTCGCTCGCGGCGCCGATCCTGCGTTGGTGATCGTGGGCATCGGCCCGGAGGCGGAGGACCACCTCAGCCCCGAGGACGGGTTCGACGCAATCGGTGCGCCCGAGGGGCTGGGTGCCGTGTTCGAACTCGCTCGAAGCGACGAGCGGCGTTGGTTGGTGCTCATCGACGATGCTGAACGTATCGACGGTGTGTCCGGTCTCGAACGGCTGATTGCCGATGGGCGTCCGAACGTCACGTTCGTGGTTGCCGGATCGTCGTCGACGCTTCGCCGCACCTACGGCCATTGGGCGCGACGCCTGGCGTCAGGCGGAATCGGTGTCCTCCTCCAGCCGGATCCGGCCGATGGCGAGCTGCTCGGGGCCCGTTTGCCTCGAGATCTTGAGCCGGTCCACATCGTCGGGCGAGGTCATCTCGTCGGCCGCGGCGTGTCGTCGGTCATCCAGGTCGCTCGCTGATCCAGCGCGAACTGCGTCGACGGATTGCCTGATTGGCGTGGCGGCGTATGGGACTTCGCGCGCCCGTGCCGATGCCGCGTGCAGAGCACCCTTCGGGCCATTTCGTATGTTTCGATACGTTTCGTGCCCTTGAGTTGCATTAAGGGAACACCTGTGATTACCTGATGCAACCGAAGGTAATGAAATGCATCAAAGATGCTGAAAGGATTCGTCATGGCCATCATCAGTGGAAACCTCGATCAGATCACCGAGAGTGCGAAGCGACTCGTGCAGTCGGCGGACAAGGCGCTCGACACGACCAAGGACAGCACGAACGCCGGTGACGAACTCGCCGTCGCGATCAAGACGTCGACCGACGCACTCATGACCCGGTTCAACCAGATTGCGCTTGACCTCAAGGAAGACATTGCGGCTTCGCACCGCCAGCTCGAGGCGACCGACTGGCAGGGTCAGTCGCGCGACAACGCGATCGCAATCAAGCAAGAACTCGAGGGCCAGGTCGGAACCGTATTGGAGCAGGCGGCAACTGCGCTCGGAGCCGAGCAGACGGCATTTGTCGATCGGGCGCAGGCCCTCGTTGATGAGATCAGCGGGAGTTTCGGCAATGTCATGAACCAGGTGAACGAGCGATACGGCGAACTGGCCACGGCCGCTGATCAGATGCGGACGAACCTCGAAGCCGCAGATCAGACGATCAAGGTGGGCTGACCCCGAGCTCCAGGACGAGTGGAGCATGGTCCGAGGGCCGGTCCGACTTGCGATACCGCATGTCGGGCCGGCACGTTCGCGTCTGGGCGGCAACGCTCTCCGAAGCCAGGGCGAAGTCGAGCCGATATCCGAGCCCGCGTTCGAGCTGCTCGGCGTTGTGGGAGAACCACGTGAACCCCGGCTCGGCGGGATGCAGCGTTCGGGCCACGTCGGCGAGGCCAGGCTCGCAGAGGCGAACGAAAGCCTGGCGCTCGTCGACACTCGTCAGGTTGCGGCTGCCCTGGATCGGCTTCCAGAGGTCGATGGCGGCTGGGCATACGTTCAGGTCGCCGAGAATCAGCAGGTCGGGGTCGACGGTAAGGGTCTGCTCGACCTCGATGGTCAGCAGGGCGAACCAGGCAAGTTTGAGGCGCCATTCGGCCGAGCGGTATTTGCGGCCGTTGGGGGCGTAGGCCGATCCGATCCGGATCCCATCGACGTCGCCGAAGACGAGTCGAGGTTCATCGAACGGCGGGCCGTGTTCGCCGTGGAAACCCCATTGGACACGGTCGAGTCCGCGACGGCTCAGCAGCGCGACCCCGGCATGGCCGTGCGCGCCACCCGAGTGGGCCCATTCGTACCCGAGTTCCTCGAACGTTCGGTGCGGAAACTGCGCATCAGAACATCGGGTCTCCTGGAGGGCCAAGACATCGGGTTCGAGATCCTCGACGAGCGCTTCGACCAACGGAAGACGAGACCGAATCGAGTTCACGTTCCACGAGACGATGCGCACACGGCCAGTCTGGCGATCAGCTCTGACAGTTACTCGGCCCGGTCGACGCCATTGCGGCCAATTGCACGAAGATGGTCAGGTCGGAGGTCGGACGAACCGATCATCTGGGCATGAAGACATTCATGAATCGGCCCGGAGTCTCCTTGCTCGTCGTCGGCCTCGTCCTGGTGTTCATCGTGCGCCACATCGTCGGTGCGATCTGGGTGATCGGTGGAGTTCTCTCGCCGATCGCCTTCGCCGTCGGCGTGTTCGCCATCATCGGCGGGGTGTATCTGATCGCCCGTGCCAACCTCGGCCCTGGGGCGTGACGTGACGGCGATCGAACCCCGTCAACTCGACCTCCATCCCTCCGGCCGGCGAATCCTCGACGAGATCAGTCCGCGAGCATGGGAACATCCGACCGATCGTGCTGCGCTGGGATCGCTCAAACAGCTCCCGGGCTTCGATGGTCTGCTTCGGAAGTTCGTCGGCATGTTTGGCGAGAAGAACATCAACACCATCTACACAGCAGCCTCGGTGAAGGTTGGTTCTCGCCAGTACCCCGAGATCCATGAGGGTCTCGTGCGCGTCTGCGAGGTTCTGGACACGGACGTGCCCCCGCTCTTCATCAGCCAGACCCCGATCGCCAACGCCGGGGCCGTCGGCATGGACCACCCGTTCATCGTGCTCAACTCGAGCCTCATCGAGATCGCCTCACCCCAGGAGGTGGAGGTCGTGCTCGGCCACGAGGTCGGTCACATCATGAGCGAACACGCCCTGTACCGAACGCTTCTCAATTTGCTCCTGATGCTGTCTGGCCGCGTCAACCCGGTCGTTGGTCAGGCGGCATTGCCCATCATGTTGGCGCTGCTCGAATGGAGCCGAAAGGCCGAGATCAGTTGCGACCGAGCCGGGTTGCTCGCCGTACAAGAACTCGAGTCTGCTCAAGGTCTTCACTGCGCAATGGCTGGCGGGATCCGCGGTCGCCGAGACGAGCTCAGTGTCGAGGCGTTCGTCGAGCAGGCGGAGGAGTATCGCAATCTCGAGGGGCTCGCGGCCTACTACCGCGTCATGGCGACGCTTGGCCGGTCGCATGACTTCCCGGTCATTCGGGTGGCCGAACTGCACAACTGGGTTGATGGCGGCGACTACGAGGACATCCTTTCGGGTGTCTACCCGCGACGCGGCGAACCGTACTCGTCTGCGATCGATTGGGCGTCTGCTGGCAAGCACTTCTCGGCAAAGGCCGGAAAGGTGTTCGAGGACAGCGACCAGTACGTCAACGACGCACTGAACAACTTCATGGACAACGCGAAACGCATCTGGGACGACGCCAGCTGACACTCAATCGGTTTGCACGTCTACGCTTCAGTTCGTGGTCGAAGAGGACGACTCGAGCGGTGACACCGCCGTTGGTCAACCTGTTGATCCGTCGCGGGCCGCGGCAAGCGTCGACCGGCTTGGGTACCTCTGCGCCGATCTGAGTCATGACGGAGTAGCCAACGCAATTGGCTCACCCCTTCGGACGATCCTCGATGCCGATGTCGGCTTCGTTGGACTCGCGGACGATGACGCGGTGCTGACGCTGGGGGCCGTGTCGGGAGCCCGGTCGGGGTCACTTGATGGCATGCGGGTCCAGTCGGGAAACGGCCTCGGAGGACACGTGCTCGCCACCGGGGCGCCGAGCGCTGTCGAGGATTACGTGCGGTCCACGGAGATCACCCATGAGCACGATGCCGAAGTCGAACAAGAGGGTGTTCGCGGACTTCTGAGTGTGCCGCTGGTCGTGTCGGACGAACTCGTCGGGGTCGCGTATGTCGGGTTTCGTCGCCAGTTCAGCTTCAGCGACGCGGCGGTCACCGAAGTGATGGACGTGATGCATGCCGCGTCCCTGGCGATGTCGCTTGCCGACCGGGCTCGGGTGATGCGCGAAGAGGCAGCGAATGCGGCGCGCGACCAGGTCCTGGCCGGACTCCGTGACGCGATCGACCCGCACCTCGGCGCGCTCGTCGATGGGATTCGCGACATTCTCTGCGACCCCAATGCGGACCCTGCAATCGTCGAAAAGGCCTCCCGACTCCTCGGTCAGACCATCGAGGCCCAGGCGTCGATCGGCGACGACCTCCAGCTCGCCGTCGGAGCACCATCGTTTGATTCGCCGCTGACGCCGCGCGAAACCGAAGTCATTCGCCTCGCGTCGACGGGTGCCACGAACGCGCAGATCGCCGACACGCTCTATCTGGCGCACGGAACGGTCAAGGCGTACATGGAATCGATACTCCAAAAGCTCGGTGCCCGTAATCGGGTCGAGGCCGTCATGATCGCCGCCGGAATGGACGTCCTGTAGCGCTACTGCCGAACGGCAGGGGTCGACTGGCAGATTGTCTCGAAACGACCCGTTGAAGCTTGTAACGGCCGTCACACCTCGTGCTACTTTGCCCCGGTCGGGCGCGTGGGGCGCCGCGACGAGGGAGGGGCCCAGATGACCATCGTCGAGGAACGTCCTGATTCGGTGTCGTCCGGAGGGAGCGGCGCGAAGACCGTCGCGTCGATGGCGAAGGATTGGGCGAACACCAAACCCGGCCATGTCGCATTCCGCGAGAAGGACTTCGGCATCTGGAAGGAATACTCCTGGGACGACGTGTGGGAGCTGATCGAGCTCGCGGCGCACGGTCTTCTGGCGCTCGGCGTCGATGTGAGCGATCGGGTCACGATCCACGCGGAGGATCGCCCGGAGTGGGTGATCATGGATCTCGCGACCGTCGCGGTTCGGGGCACGACCGTTGGTCTCTACCCGACGAACCCGGCTGCCGAGGTCGAGTACATGCTGACCGACTCCGGTGCGGTCGTGCATGTGGTCGAGGACCAGGAGCAGGTCGACAAGGTCTTCGAGATCGACCGCGCCACGATCCCCGAGGTCCGTTCGTTGATCTACCTGGAGCCGAGAGGCTTCTCGGATTTCACCGACGACCGATTGATCTTCTGGGACAACTTCCTCGAGAAGGGTCGGGAGCACCGAAGCGCCAACCCCGGCGCCGTTGCGGCACGGATGTCGGCGGCCCTCGACGACGACGTCATGACCTTCGTGTACACGTCGGGCACCACGGGCCCCCCGAAGGGCGCGATGCTCACCAACGCGAACTCGATGTATGCGATGGAGAAGATCATCGCCGAGCGCAGCGCATATCCCGACAACACGTCGCCAAACACCAACGACCAGATCCTGACCTACCTGCCGCTATGTCACGTGGCCGAGCGAATCTTCTCGACATGGACGATGTTGGCCGGCGGTCCAACACTCAACTTCGCTGAGTCGATCGAGACGGTGGCGATGAACCTCCGCGAGATTCAGCCGACGCTGTTCTTCGCCGTCCCCCGTATCTGGGAGCGGCTGCACGCCGGAGTGATGATCCGCGGCGGTGATGCCACGCCGATCAAGAAGGCCATGCTCAACATGGGGCTGAAGGCCGCGGACTCAATCGGCAAGGACAAAGTGGCCAATGGCGGCAACCACACTGCCAAGAGCCGCATCCTCCACTGGATCTTCTATCCCATGGTGTTTCGTGCGCTTCAGGAGCGGGTCGGCCTTCGTCACTGCCGACGGGCATCGAGCGGCGCGGCGCCGATCGCCCCTGAGGTGCTCCAGTTCTTCATGGGCATCGGCATCGACGTGTACGAGCTCTACGGCATGACCGAGAACTCGGCGGTCGCGACGGTCAACTATCCCGGTCGACTCAAGCTCGGCACGGTCGGCGAACCCTACGACGACATCGGACTACGGATCGACGAGCAGACCGGTGAGATCCAGACGAAGCATCCAGGCGTGTTCAAGGGCTACTGGAACAAGCCGGAGAAGACGGCGGAGACCTTCACCGACGACGGCTGGCTCAAGACCGGCGATGTGGGGGAGTGGGTGGACGGCACCCACATCAAGATCGTCGACCGGATGAAGGACATCATCATCACGTCGGGCGGCAAGAACATCTCGCCATCCGAGATCGAGAACACGCTCAAGGCCTCACCCTTCATCAAAGAGGCGATGGTCATCGGCGACAAGCGCAAGTACCTGACAGCGCTCATCGGTATCGAACTCGACACGGTCGGCAACTGGGCGTTGCGCAAGAACATCCCCTACACGACCTACCGCGACCTCACCGAGAAGGACGAGGTTCTCGAACTCGTGCAAGGCATCGTCGACGACTGCAACACGAAGTTCGCTCGCGTCGAGGGCATCAAGAAGTTCCGGATGATCCCGAAGGAACTCGACCACGAGGACGGGGAGCTGACCGCGACACAGAAACTCAAGCGGTCGGCGATGACCGACATGTTCGGCGATCTCGTGGAGTCGATGTACTGATGATCGAACTTCTCGCTCAAGCCGGAGGAGCGGGCGGATTCGCCACGTTCCTGAACACGATCGTCAAGGGTCTCGCCCTCGGCGGGGTGTACGCAATCATTGCACTCGGCTTCGTCATCATCTTCAAGGCTACGCAGGTCCTGAACTTCGCTCAGGGCGCGCTCGCTGCCGCTGGCGGTCTGTTCCTGTCGTTCCTCGTGTTCGACAAGCCGAACCAGGATGCGCCCCAAGGCATCACGCCCGGTACGTGGTGGCGGGCACCGTTCGCTGGCGACGGCTTCCCGGACTTCGGCGAACAATGGGCCTCAATCCTGCTCATCAGCGTGCTCGCTGGGGTCGTGTGGTCGATGCTCGTCGGCAGACCGATATCGGGCTGGGTCATCATTGCCGGGCTCGCGTCGTTCCTCGCCTGTCGATGGCTGGCGACCCGCCAGGGTTTCACCTGGCTCGACGAGCCCCTCATTTCGCTGATCATCGCCCTCGCAATCGGGTTCGGCGTTGGTGTCGCCCGTGGTTGGGAACCCTCGACGCGGCTGCCGATCGGCGCCGCGATCACCTTCGTGCTGCTGGTTCTCATCGCGGCGATCGACAACACCTGGATCGAGTGGTTCGGCAACCTCATCATCGCCGTGGTGCTCGGAGCATTGTTCGGCATGGTGCTCGAGCGGGTGGCCATCCGGCCGATGGTCGGCGAGCCGCTCTTCTCGATGGCGGTCATCACTCTCGGTCTCGAGATCGCCATCCGACAGTTCGCCAACGACTCCGTGAAGATCCTTAGCCGTCCGGTGCTCGCACCCTGGGAGGGCGATCCACTCGATCCGGCCTCCGACGGAGGCTTTGTGATCGGCGGGGCCTTCTACAATTGGAGCTGGCTGGTGATCCTCGCTGCCGCAGCGCTGTGCTTCGTCGGGGTGTTCGCCTTCTATCGCTCCAAGCTCGGGGTGGCGATGCGGGCGGTCTCGTTTGACCAAGAAGCCGCGATGGCACAAGGCATCAACGTCGGACAGGTCTTCGCAATCGCCTGGGCGTTTGGTGCGGGGCTCGCCGTCCTCGGTGGCGTGTTTGCGACGCAGCCACCGATTTCGCAGGAGTCCAGCGTGACGGTGCTCACGGCTCTGGTGGCGTTCCGAGCCTTGCCGGCCGTGATCCTCGGCGGACTCGATTCGGTTCAAGGCGCCGCGATCGGCGGGCTGCTCATCGGCCTTGCCGAGATCTTCGCCGGACAGTACCTGGCGACGTTCACCGACACGCTCGGTGCTGGCTATCAGACCATCGTTCCGTACGTCGTGATGTTGGGGGTGCTGCTGATCCGACCCTACGGACTGTTCGGCACGCCAGAAGTGAGGAGGGTCTAGACGATGAACACGCTCAAATCGTTGCTCACGGCGGGGCTACCCGGCCGCCCGAAAATGTTTACCTCGTACGAGGCGGACTCGGCGATCTTCCCCACCAACCTCCAGCGATGGCTCGCAGCAGCCGGAATCCTCCTGCTGTTCATGTTGCCGTTCGACATTCCGTTCTTCACCGGACCGGTGCCGCGGGCCTTCCCGGACAGCTGGCCACTGCTCGGCGGCCGCTACACGCTCCTCGGGCAGATCCCGATCCTGCAGGACGGCATACCGCTGGTCCGATTCCTCGGTGACAGCAACTGGCTTCGGCCGATGACCGAGGTGCTGATCTTTGCCATCGCGGCGATCGGGCTGAACATCCTGGCCGGCGTCGCTGGTCAGGTATCGCTCGGACACGCCTTCTTCATGGGAGCGGGCGCCTGCACGGCCGCCGTCCTCGGCGGACCGACCGACAGCGACCTCTTCTGGGGATTCGGCATGCCGATCTGGGTGTGGCTGCCCGCATCGGGCATCGTCGCTGCACTCGTGGGGATCCTCGTGTCGCCGACGGCTGTCCGGCTCCGTGGGCTGTACCTCGGCATCGTCACCCTCGGCCTCGTCTTCATCGGCATCCACCTCGCCCGCGTGTTCCCACAAATCGCAGGCGACACCGAGTCCGGGCGTCGGTATCCGGAGTTCGACGTCAAGGTGTGGCAAGAAGAAAGCCCACTCATCAACATTTCATCCGAAGAAACCGTCACCGGCTGGTTCGGCCTCAACGCCTTCACCGTCACCGAACGCCAGAAGGTGTACTTGTTCTGCCTCATCGTGTTGATCGTGATGGCGTTCTTCGGCAAGAACCTCATGCGTTCACGGACCGGTCGGGCACTCCAGGCGATCCGAGACCGCGACATCGCGGCCGAGGTGATGGGCGTCAACGAAGCGAAGTACAAGATGATCGCCTTCGCCATCTCGTCGTTCTACGCCGGAATTGCCAGTTCAGCCTGTTCATCTCGGTCGAGTTCATCGCCATCTTGTTGATCGGCGGCGCCGGCACGATGTCGGGTGCGCTGATGGGCACCTTCTTCGTGATTCTGCTGCCCGAACTCGTGGAGAAGGCAACCGAATGGTTGGCCGAACAAGACAGCGGCATCAGCGGCGCCGTCGGCGACTTCCTGCTGACCGAGGGCGCTGGCGACTTCGGCCCGATCTCCGAACCGGCCGTGGCGCCGGGATGGGCGCTCAACGTCTTCGACTGGAACGTCGTGATCTACGGCGTGCTCATCGTCGTCTTCTTGATCTTCGAGCCGCTCGGATTGTTCGGCATCTGGATCAAGATCCGCAACTACTGGAAGGGCTGGCCCTTCTCGTACTGATTTCGTCCGGGGTGACGCCCATGACGGGCGTCACTCCACAACACTGGTCTCGGGACACCTGTCCCGCAGAGAACCCCCGGGGCAACCCGGGACCGTAACCCAGGAGGGGAAACACATGACACGAATGCGATGGTTGGTGGCGCTGGTCGCCGCACTCAGCCTGTTCGCAGCGGCTTGCTCGGCAGCAGAGGACGCGGCAGAGACCGCAACCGACGCCGCAGGTGATGCTGCGGACGCCGCCACAGACGCTGCAGGCGACGCAGCAGACGCCGTCGAAGACGTCGTCGACGGCGATGATGACGACGCCATGGAAGAAGAAGACGACGGCGCCATGGAAGAAGAAGACGACGGAGCGATGGAAGAGGAGTCTCACTCCGAGCTCGCAACCGACTTCGGCGTCACGGAAGACGCGATCCGCATCGGCCTCTCGGCCGACCTCTCGGGTCCGTTCTCCTCGCTGACCTCGGTCATCGTCGACGCCCAGACGGCGTACTTCGATCGCGTCAACGAGAACGGCGGCATCGCCGGCCGTGAGGTCGAGCTTGTGATTCTCGACAACGCGTACGACGTGCCGACACAGCTCGACAACTACGCAGAGCTCGCCGATGAGAGCGAAGACGGCGTGGTCATGATCAGCCAGTCGACCGGTTCGCCGCACACGTCGGCCATCGCGGCCGACCTCGCTGAGGACGACCTCCTCGCCGTGCCGCTGTCGTGGTACTCCGGTTGGGCCGATCAGGAGTTCGGCTCGAACGTGTTCGAGCTCTACACGAACTACTGCTTCGAAGGCATGAACGGCGTCGAGTTCCTCGTCGAGCAATCCGGCCAGGCAAACCCGACCATCGCCATCGTCACCCGCCCGGGTGAGTACGGCCAGGACGGTGCTGCAGGTGCGAAGATCGCCGCCGAAGCGCTCGGCCTCGAGATCGTCTACGACGGCGAAGGCGCAATCGCCGGTGACGACTTCACCCCGATCATCAGCCAGCTCGTCGAGAGCAGCCCCGACATTGTCTGGATCACCTCGTCGCCGACCGAACTCGCACAGATCTTCGGTGGCGCTGCCGCCGGCGGTCTCCAGGCGATCTGGTCGGGTAGCTCGCCGAGCTACAACGTCGCTCTCCTCGACACGCCCGTCGGCCCGGCGCTCGACGCGTTCTACTTCCACAGCACCTACCAGGCGCTCTGGAACTCGAATGATTCGGCCGGTATGCAGGACATGGTCGCCGAGATCACCGCACGGATCCCCGAGGGCAACTACGCCCAGGCCGATACGTACACGATTGGTTGGACCGAGGCGATCTTCGCCGAGGCCGTGCTCGAGCAGGCTGCCGCCAATGGCGACATGACCCGCGCTGGTGTGGTCGCTGCGGCGAACCAGGTCACGGTTGACTTCCAGGGCCTCGCCCCGGATCAGACCTGGCAGGGCGACCCGAACGACTTCGCCGTCCGTGCGTCGTACATCTACGACATCGTGCTCGCCGATGCGACCCCGACCACGCCGATCACCGAAGACGGATCGAGCGGCCTGGTGCTCCTGAAGGAGAACTTCGTCGGTTCGGTTGCTGAGGGCTTCGAGTTCAACGAGCCCTGCTTCGTCAGCGAAGGCTGATCCTTCTGTAATTCCTGGGTGACCACCCGCCCGGGCGTCGACGTGACGCCCGGGCGGGTGCATCCCAGAACACCGCCCACCGAACACCCACTCACTACCGCTCACCTGTGATCATCGGAGAACGCTGATGCTCGAAGTCGCCAATCTCGAGGTCGTCTACAACGACGTCATCCTCGTGCTGCGAGGCCTGTCGATCGAGGTCCCGGACGGACAGATCGTTGCCTTGCTCGGAGCCAATGGCGCCGGGAAGACCACGACCTTGCGGGCGATCTCGGGTCTGCTCGACGTCCACGAAGGAGACGTCACGAAGGGCACGATCACGTGGAAAGGTGAGCAGATTTCCGGTCGCAACGCGGCCGACATCGTGAAGTCGGGCATCACCCAAGTCATGGAGGGCCGCCGGGTCTTCGCCGAGCTCACCGTCGACGAGAATCTCCAGACGGGCGCGTTCACGAACAATGACAAGGCGTCGGTCGACGCAGCATATGAGCGCACGATGGAGCTGTTCCCCGTGCTCAAGGAGCGCCGGGCCCAAACCGCTGGGTACCTCTCCGGCGGCGAACAGCAGATGCTCGCAATCGGCCGTGCGATGATGGCCAATCCGGAGCTTCTGATCCTCGACGAGCCGTCGCTCGGTCTTGCCCCGCTGCTTGTCGAGCAGATCCGCGACATCATCGTCGAGATCAACAAGACCGGTGTGAGCGTTCTGCTCATCGAGCAGAACGCGGCGATGGCGCTCTCGATCGCCAACTACGGCTACATCATGGAGACCGGCAAGGTCGTCTTGGACGGCGACGCCGAGAAGCTCCGCAACGACGAAGACGTGCAGGAGTTTTATCTCGGCCTGCACACCGACGAGTCCGGAGAGCGCAAGAGCTTCCGAGACGTCAAACACTACAAGCGCCGCAAGCGCTGGTTGTCCTAGGAGGCCGACGTGTCCGAACGCATTCTCGAAGTCGACGGCATCACGCTCCGATTCGGTGGCGTGACCGCCATCAACGACGTTTCGTTCCACGTCGACGATGGCGAGCTGTTCTCGATCATCGGCCCGAACGGCGCCGGCAAGACCTCGATCTTCAACACGCTCTCGCAGGTGTATCGCCCCCAAGAGGGCGACATCCGGTGGAAGGGCAACTCGATCATGGGCATGCGACCCGACAAGGTCGCTGAGATGGGCATCGCCCGGACGTTCCAAAACATCGAGCTGTTCGCCAACATGACCGTTGTCGACAACCTTCTCACCGGCCGCCACGTCCGCATGAAGAACTCCTGGTTGACGGGCGCGCTGTGGTTTGGCCCGGCAAAGAACGAAGAGATGGAGAACCGGCGCAAGGTCGAGGACATCATCGACTTCTTGGAGATCGAGCAACATCGCAAGAGCCCGGTGGCGATGCTCCCGTACGGCATCCAGAAGCGAGTCGAGCTCGGCCGGGCGCTCGCCATGGATCCCGTGCTCTTGCTATTGGATGAGCCGGTTGCCGGCATGAACCAGGAAGAAACCGAGGACATGGCTCGGTTCATCCTCGATATTCGTCGTGAGCTTGGCATCGCGATGATCATGGTCGAGCACGACATGGGCTTGGTGATGGACATCGCGGATCGCATTCTGGTGCTCGATTTCGGCCAGAAGATCGCCGAAGGCCTCCCCGACGACATCCAGAAGAACCCCGACGTCATCGCCGCGTACCTCGGCGGGGAGCTCGCACACTGAGGTTCGCCGGTTCGCCGCGTTGTGTGAGACTGCGGTCATGAGCACACGCATCGAAGCGGACTACGTGATCGCCGGGAGCGGCGCGGTCGGCATGGCCTTTGCCGATGTTCTCGTCACGGACTCTGATGCCACCGTCGCGATCATCGATCGCTACGCAAAGCCCGGGGGCCACTGGAACGTGGCCTACCCGTTCGTCACTTTGCATCAGCCCGCGGCGTTCTACGGCGTCAGCTCGCGGGAACTGTCGAGCGGAATCCTCGAGCACGGCGGGCTCAACGACGGGCTCGCCGAACTGTCGAGTGGCGCCGCGGTGTCCGCCTACTTCGACGACGTCATGCGACACCAGTTCTTGCCCTCGGGACGCGTGCAGTGGTTT
>JAHDDK010000043.1 GCA_020629375.1 Acidimicrobiales bacterium | reverse complement strand
CGTCGCCAACAGCTCTACGAGCAGCACCAGGTCGAGCCCCTCTTCTGAACCCGAGCCTTCGGGTTCACTCACAGACCTCGTCGACGCCGTTGCGGCGCACGTAGTAACCGTCGCTGACCACACCGCCAGAAACGAGATACATCGTCGATCCGGCCGGGGCAGAAGCCACCCAACCGTCACCACCGTTCTTCCCGAACTGGGTGCGGATCTGTTCGGTCCCTGGACGATCCTCGAAATCGATGCGTACACCGCCAGGCACCGCCGTCACCGAACACACCTGAATCACTGGCGGTTCGCCGATGTTCTCGCAAGCGATGTCCTGTCGCCCGTTGCCGATGTCGTATCGGATCACGAACGAATCGGCGAGCGATCCTTCGGCATACGTCACCTCGGACTGCCCGAACACCGTCTGGACCCATCCACCGTTGACTCGGAACGCATAGCGATCTTCGCCAGGCACCGCATCCCAGTCGACCAGCACACCAACCGGTGCAGCAGTCACCTGACACGTCGGATCCGCAGGCGGAGGTGGAGGTGGAGGTGGAGGCGGCGGGGCGTCGCCGACCTCACACACCTCGTCCACGCCGTTTCGTCGGATGTAGTACCCGTACGAGAGCTCGCCGTCGGCGTCGACATAGCTCGTCGAGCCCGCAGACGCGGTCGCCACCCACCCGTCGCCGCCGTTCTTGCCGAACTGGAACCGAATTTGTTCGGAGCCGGGCAGGTCCGACCACTCCACGATCACCCCGGTTGCCTGCGCGTCGACCGTGCAGACCTCACCCGCAGGAGGCGGTGGCGGACCATCGTCGAGGGGGGTGCAGGTCTCTTCGCTCGTTGGGTTCACTCGACGGACGTAGTAGCCGAGATCGACGTGCCCGTCGGCGTCGACATATTCGGTCGTTCCGGCTGGAGGCGTGGCCACCCAACCGTCACCACCGCTCTTGCCAAACGCATATCGCAGGTTCTCCTTGCCCGGATCGTTCGTCCACTGGACGAAGACACCGCCCTCCGGCCGGGTCTCGACGGTGCATCCTGTCGCCGGTGGCGGCACGACGACCTCGTTGTAGGTCGCCATGATCGTCTCGTTCTGCAGCGGCGTTGGCCGCACGGCATCCCGGACCGCGCCATCGGACCAGCTATCGAATTCGAACGTCGAGCCGCCGACCGTCTGCGAAGCCGGAGCCGAAATCTCCCGAAGAACCCCGGCCACCGAGTCGAAGCCGAATGGCGCGACCTGAGCTTGCCCGTCGAGCTCGACCGACAAGCCGGCGGGAGCGGTGTCGAGCGTGACCGTCACGATCTTCGGGTCGACGCGCGCCGACACCGTCGCCGACGTCCCGTCGGCATCGGTCGCCGTCAGGTAGATCGTGAGCCACACGTTGGTGTCGGTCTCGATCGCCGCTGGCACCGTGAACGAGCCGTTCGCCCCAATGATCGAACTGGTCAGCGCGTGGTCGTGGTCGTCGTGGTTTAGTCGCACCTCCCAACGCAGGTCGGAAGGCGCGATCGTCCCGTCCTCGGCATCGACCGCCGACCCCGAGAACATCACCGGTTGACCAGCCACGTACCCATCGGGCAACGGTTCGATGACGATCGTTGGCTGAGGAACCGAATTGTTCGACACGATGATCGAGGCGACGTCCGAGCTGACGGTGCCCACCCCGTTCGAGATCTCGACACGAAACGCCGCACCATCGTCGCCCGGGCCGATCGGGTCGACCACCAAGCGAGGCGACACCTCACCCGTCAGCGCAACGTCATCTCGGAACCACTGGTACGTGACGTCACCGGGAGCCGACGCCCCGACGAAGAACGATGCTGCCTCGCCGACAGCGATCGACACGTCGGAAGGCTGAGCGACGATGTCGATGTCGGTGTCGGCACCGACGTAGGAGATCTTGCCGACCCCGCCCTTCGGCCAAGTGCCATCCCCTTTGAAGACCCGATCGAGGTAGTAGAGGTCGCCGTTGACCGGCGAGACGGCGAAGTCGACGAGCGCGGAGACGCCCGCGTCACCGTCGTCGAACAGCGTCATGAACGACTCGGCCGTACCCGACATCGGATCGATCGACACGATCTCGCCCGTGCAGTAGTCGGCGGTGAAGTACCGGCCGCGCAGATTGGCCGGGAAGCTCGGCACCGGTGTCTCGTAGAACGCACCGCCGACGATCGCGCAGCCCTTGATCGGCGTGCCGGCATCCGCCGAGTCAAGGTGCGGGTACGCCCACAACGGGTCGGCGTACGCCGGATCGGGCACGTCTTCGGGCCCCTCATGAATCCGCCAGCCGTAGTTGGCGCCCGCCTCGAGCACGTTCAGCTCTTCCCAGAAGTTCGAACCGACGTCGCTGATGAAGATCTCGCCGGTCACCGGATGCTCTGCGGTTTGCCACGGGTTCCGTAGACCGGTGGCGTAGATCGCTTTACTCGCACCCGTCAGTTGGTCGTAGAACGGGTTGTCGGTCGGGATCGACCCGTCCGTGTTGAGGCGGAGGACGGTGCCCTTGATCGTCGAGTTGTCCTGGGCATTGGGCCCGATCAGGTAGTCGCCGACCGTCACGTAGAGCTTGCCGTCGATGCCGTGCTCGACCGCTCCGCCGTAGTGGAGGTCGACGTCGGCAACCGGGAAGTCGTCGAAGAGCACGACCTCGGATCCTGCCGGTGCGACATCGCCGGCTGCGGTGAAGCGCGACAGACGGACATTGCCCGGGTCGGCATCGCCAGCAGTGTCATCGTGCACGTACACCACGTACACATAGCCGTTGGCGGCAAAGTCGTTGTCGAACGCCATCGACAGCAGGCCCCGGTCGCCCTGGTCGTTCACCCGATTGCGGATGTCGAGGAACGGCGTCGAGAGTCGCTGGTCGTCCTTGATGATCTCGGCGATCCCGGAGGTCCGGAGCACGACGAGTCGACCGTCCGGCACCATCGCGAGCTGCACGGGCTGCCAGATATCGGTCACCACCGGCACGTCCACGAAGCCGGTCGGCACCTGCGCCGACGCGAACGAACTCGCAACGGCGAGCACCCCTACCGTGACTGCGAGCCCGGCGCTAAGCGAACGACCGCGTCGTCGTCCGTACGCGAGAAGCAACCCAAACCGTCCATCGTGCATATGCGACAACCCCCTGATGTGCGGCACAAGTCTGGATGCTTAATCCAGAGGATGAAAACTCGGCCACGGCTTCAGGAAATCGGCGTGCTTACCGACGCTTCAGGAAACCCTCAGCGAGGGTTGATCGACGGCTCAGGTTCGTTTGCGTCACCACCCCGAACATGTGGTCATCGCCGAAAGCCGGCGTTTGCCCACACGAAGGAAACCCCCCTCCACCATGAAGTCCCTCAAGTCCATCGGATACGCCGGCGCCGGAGCTCTCGGAGCTGTCGCCATCACCATCGGCGGCGCCAGCCTCGCCGGAGCCCAAGAAGAGGATCCGACCCTCGACACCCCCGACGTCGAGGCCGAAGAAGCTCCCGAGTCGAACGACGGTCGCCGGGCACGTCGAGGATTCGGCCCGAACGCCGCAGCACGTCTCGTCGAAGAAGGTGTGATCACCCAGGATCAGGCCGACACGCTCGCTGAAGTCCGTGAAGCCGTGCAGGCCGAGCGTGAGGCCCGCAAGGCCGAGAAGCTCCAGGGCATCGCCGATGTGCTCGGTATCACCGTCGAAGACCTCCAGGCCGCCCGCGAAGAAGGCACGACCCTCGCCGAGCTCGCTGGCGATGACCTCGATGCCCTCGTCGACCATCTCGTCTCCGAACGGACCGCAAAGATCCAGGAGAAGGTCGACGCCGGAGCGATCACTCAGGAACAGGCCGACGAGAAGATCGCTGGTCTCGACGAGCGGATCACCAACCGTCTCGAGAACGGTGGGGAGCGCGGCGAGCGTGGTGCGCGTGGTCAGCGTGGCGCACGCGGCGGCGCCCAAGATGCCCCGGCCGAAGAGATTTCCTCGACCTGAGCCCTCAAGAACCCCCTCCGCTGAAACGTCGGTGCCCATCGAGGCGCCGGCGCTTCGGTGTTTTTCGTCGACGGCGGTTCAGGCGGTCGTCGTGTCGGCTACGGCTTGCAAGCCGAGATCGGCGATCGACTTGTCCCGCATCTCGACCTTGCGGACCTTGCCGGTGACTGTCATCGGGAACTCGGTCACGAAGGTGATGTAGCGCGGCACCTTGAAGTGCGCGATCGATCCCCGGCAGAACTCGATGATGTCGTCTGCGGTCGCCTCAGCTCCGGGGGCAAGCTGCACCCACGCCATGATCTCCTCGCCGTACCGTGCGTCGGGCACGCCGATCACTTGGGCGTCGGCGACGGCGGGATGGGTGTAGAGGAACTCTTCGATCTCGCGGGGATAGATGTTCTCGCCGCCGCGGATGATCATGTCTTTGATTCGGCCCACGATGTTGACGTAGCCGTCGTCGTCCATCGTGGCGAGGTCGCCCGAGTGCATCCAGCCGTCGGCATCGATTGCTTCGGCGGTGCGTTCGGCGTCGTTCCAGTAGCCGAGCATCACGTGCGGGCCGCGAGTGCAGTACTCACCTCGTTCGCCCCGGGCGACAGTGTCGCCGGTGTCGGGATCGACGATCTTCGACTCGACGTGGGGCAGCACCCGACCGACCGTCGACACTCGCACGTCGACCGAGTCCGTGGTGGAGGTCTGCGTCGAGACCGGTGACGTCTCGGTCATGCCATAGGCGATCGTCACCTCCGACATGTTCATCTTGTCGATGACGTCGCTCATCACTTCGACCGGGCAGGGCGAGCCGGCCATGATCCCGGTCCGAAGACTCGTCAGATCGAACTGGCCGAGATCGGTGTGTCCGAGCTGCGCGATGAACATCGTTGGTACCCCGTAGAGCGAGGTGCAGCGCTCGTCGCTGACCGTAGCGAGCGTCGCCTCGGGGTCGAACGTCGCAGCGGGGATCACCATCGTTGCGCCCGTCACCGCACACGCGAGGTTGCCCATGACCATCCCAAAGCAGTGATAGAAGGGCACCGGAATGCACAGTCGGTCGGTGTGATCGAAGGCGCAGCTGCGGCCGACGAGCAACGCGTTGTTGACGATGTTTGCGTGGCTCAGCGTCGCACCCTTCGGGTATCCGGTCGTCCCCGACGTGTACTGAATGTTGATCGGGTCTGCGGGCGACAGCGCCGCCTGGCGCGCGGCGTAGTCCTCGTCGGAGATCGATTCGCCGGCCGCCAGCAGTTCGGACCAGTCGTCGGTGTCATGAAGCACCACTCGGTCGAGATCGGGACACTCGGCGGCCACCGCGTCGACCATGTCGGCATACATCGACGTGAGATACGACGTCCGGGTGACGAGCATGGTCGCCCCGGACTGGGCCAGCGCGTACTGAAGCTCGTTCGTTCGGTAGGCCGGATTGACATTGACTTGGATCGCGCCGACACGTGCGGTCGCGAACTGGATCCAGACCCATTCGGCGTCGTTCGGGCCCCACATCCCGACGCGATCGCCGACCCCCACGCCGGCAGCCATGAGCCCCTTGGCGACGGCGTCGACGGTGGCCCCGAACTCGCGCCACGTTTGGCGGACGCCCTGATGGCGCACGACGAGGGCCTCACCGTCGGGATGCCGGGCAATGGTCTCGTCGAGGACTGCGCCGATCGTCGCGTCGATCAGCTCGACGTCCTTACCCCCAAAGTCGTGCGCCTCCATGGCGAGTCCCCCTCGTGTCGTGTGGTTTACGGTGCTCCGTCGAATGCGGTCGCGAACATGACCGTTGTCGCTGCCCAGCTCGCCGTGGCGGCAACGCGGTGATGATTGGGTGACGCCGGAAAGGTGTATCCGTGGTCGGCACCATCGAAGATCTCGACCGTCACGTGGTCGAGCGACTCGACCGCATCGAAGTAGGGCCGATGCATCTCGATCGACTGGATCTGATCGTCGGTACCGATCCCGATCCACAGCGGCGCACCGATCTCCCCGACCGACAGATGCGGTGAGCCCGCGCCGTCGTCGGCAAGGAACGACGGATGCCACATTGCCCCCGCGACGACCTGCTCGCCTCGGCGCCGCATGGTGTGATGGACCCCGCGGGCGCCCATGCAGAAGCCGATTGTGGCGAAGGGGCGTTCGTCCCAGCCGATCGCAGAGATGGCTGCGTCGACATCCATGTCGATCGCCACGTCGTCGAAGGTGGCGAGCATCTCCATCACATGCTGACGACGCGACGGATCAGCGACGACGTCGGCAACTTCGTATCCGATGAGCCGTCCGTGTCGATGCCAGAGGTCGGGGATCGCAACGTCGTACCCTCGGGCCGCGAGTTCGGATGCGACCGCATGGAGCGACGGCCGAATGCCCGGCGCGTCTTGGAGAATCAGTACTCGGCCAGTGACGGTCGAGGGTGTTGTCCGGACCACGGCCATGGGGCCGTCTGCGGTGGTCGTCTCGATGATCGTGGACTCTCCGCTCATGGGCGGAGACTAGTCAAGGGTCAGCTGGTCGCGCGGAGGCGACTGCCAAGTGCCCAACCGGTCACACCGTCGTAGTCGACCTCGACCCATCGGTCGGTGAATCGGCCCGTCGCCACGACGGTTGCGCCGAGCGGAGCGCCGGTGACGACGGCGTACTCGACACCGGGGCCACTGCGAACGTTGATGCCCGCGGGGACGTCGACGACCACGAGCACCTGGGACACACCGGTGTCGCCGGTGGCCTCGTCGTCCGACTCAGACGTTTCGGCGGGGGCGCTCGCCGCCTCGGTCGCCGACCCGGGGTCGGACGCGTCGGTTGGGCGGAGGTAGTCGGCAGCCATCCATCCGGTCTGATCGTCGATCCTCACCTCGACCCACCCGTTGTCGGTGCGACCGGTCGATGTGACGATGCGGTCCTTCTCGACGCCGACGATGACGCCGTAGCCGACGCCGGGACCCGACCGAAGGTTGAGACCTCGGGGGACGCCGACGATGGCGAAGTTCTCCGTGGCGGCAACGACGGCGCTCGCCGAGCTCACCGCTTGTTCGGTTGCCTCGTCGTCGGCTGCAGCTTCGGTGGTACCGAGAACTGTTGCCGAGGCAGGTTCATCTGTGGTCGGCTCCGTTTCGACCACGTCGGCGATGTCCGGCGACGGGTCGACCGCAGCACGTTCGGGTGCGCGAGTGGTGTATGAGCAACCGACGAGGAGAAGGATGCTCGCCGATCCAGCGAGTAGCCCACGGCTGGTGGTTCGAAAGGACGCCATGGTCGTTCATGTCGACCGGACAACACCGAAGATGAGTCGAGTGGCTCACGCCGAATGGTTCACTCGCAGGTGGATCCGGTGCACGTCCGGTATCTGGAGAGGCGGTCCCGGACCCATCGCAGGTCGGGATCGTTGTGTGGATTGCCGTCGGCGAGCAGGTTGTGCATCTCCCATGGATCCGACCGGAGGTCGTAGAACTCGCGGAAGACGACCTCGCCGTCTGCCCCGTAGTACTCGGTGTACACGCGCCGTTCGTTGCGGATCGATGACCAGTCGGGGATGAAGTTCGCGTTGCGCGCATCCTCGTAGTACTCGGTGAGGAGATTGGCACGCTCGAACGACGGATCGAGGATGTCGCGCCCATCGACGACGTGAATCGGTTCGACCCCAGCCACGGCGAGCACGGTGGGCGCAATGTCCACGTGACTGACGAGATCGTCGTTGACCCGACCGCTGTCGACATGACCTGGCCAGCGGATGAAGAACGGTACGTGGACCGCTTCGTTGTAGGGAAGGAACTTCTCGCCGCGCCCGTGCTCGGCCCAGAAATAGCCGTTGTCCGAGGTGAAGATCGCCAGGGTGTTGTCGAGCTCGCCGAGGTCATCGAGAGCTCGGAACAACCGGTCGACCTGCGCGTCGACCGACATGACCTGACGCATGTGCTCCCGCCGCGTGCGTTCGCCGTCCTCGACGGTCTTGTCCTGGTAGCGAACGACCGGTGGCTTGTCGCTGCGATCGGTCTCGAACACCGACGGTGCAGGATCCCATTCGGGAACGGGCGCGTTGGCGAACTGAGGCTCGGGGTCATACGGACGATGAGGCGCCACAGGGGTGATGTGGAGGTAGAACGGCCTCGAATCGTCGCGACGATCAAAGTCACGTGCGTACGAGATCGCAGAGTCGAAGGTCATCACCGTCGAATGAACCGAACTCTGCGAAACCGCTCCGTCGCGGTTGACCCAGACGTTGCTGTAGCCGCCTCGGAAGTACGTCCAGCGATCCCAGTGCGGCGCCCGGTCGGACACGTCGAAGTAGTGCAGGTACTTGCCGCTGTGTGCCGTGAACCATCCCGCATCGGAAAGGTGCCGCTGGATCGTGTGGTCCTCGTTGGTCGACGGCGTGTCTTGATCTCGTTGGCCGTTGTTGTGCACGTATTGCCCGGTCATGAGCGTTGCCCGCGACGGACAGCACGACGGCGTTGACACGTAGGCATTCGTCCACTCGGTTCCGCCGTCGCCGAACCATCGCTGCGTCAACGGCAGCACTTCCATCAACTCGGGCCGAGCGTCGTCGAGGTTGATGACCACGATGTTGGTCGGTCGGTCTCGGGGCGGCGGAGCGACCGTCGTCGTCGTTGTCGTGGTCGTCGTCGTAGTCGTCGTGGTCGGCGCCGCTGTCGTAGTGGTGGGCGCGGGGTTGCAGCTAACTACCCCATCGGCGAGGTCCTGGATGCACTCGTCGAGACCGCTCCCTCCGAAGAGGCGGTCGCGGCCCGGCCCGCCGACCAGCCGATCTCGACCGTCGGTGCCAGCGAGGCGGTCGTTGCCGTCACCGCCATCGAGCACGTCATCGCCGGGGCCGCCGTTCAGCCGATCCTTACCCTGGCCGCCGTCGAGCACGTCACGGCCGGTCATTCCGAACAGTCGGTCCCGCCCGTTCCCGCCATCGAGATGATCCACCCCACCTCCGCCACGGATCTTGTCGTCTCCGAGGCCGCCGTCGATGCGATCTCGGCCAGGTCCGCCGAGGATCAGGTCGTTGCCGCCCATGCCGCAGATGATGTCGTCACCGGCGAGTCCCTGGATGACGTCTCGACCTGCGGTCCCGATGATGACGTCATCACCGGTAGTACCGGTCATCGAGGCCGACGGCGGGCCCGGCGCGTCGCACACATCGAGGGGGTCGACGGCGCCCAACCCGGCGACGGACACGAGGAGCGTCGCCACCACGGCCGAACAGACGATCAACGAAACACGACGCATCCGCCGAGCGTGCCACGAGCACTCCCGGTTCGCCATGGGCATTCAGGACGGCATCGGCGGAGCCGATCATGATCTCATGCAGGCAAAGTTGAGCACGGGGAGCGCAAGCCTCGACGTGTGGAGCGTCCTCGTGATCGTCGGCTTGGCGGTCAGCTCGACGGCGGCCGGCGCGTTCGGTTATCGGCTCATCGTCAACTCGATGAGCGCCGACGCGGTTCGGCTCTTCGTGATGGCCGTTTTGGCCACCCTCAGCTCGATGTCGTTGCTGATCTTGTCGCGGCGCCGCCCGTCGTGGGCGGCGCTACTCGGTTCGGCTGCGATGTTGGTCTTCGTCGGTCGTGTCTTCCAGACCGAACTCGACTCACCGGTCCGCGAGCTCCTCATCGCGTGGGCGGTCGCGCTTCTGGCACTGTGCGGCACGGTCGGCGATTGGCCGAACGCGAGTCAGTCCGGCGGCGGCGCCACCGCATAAGTCGCCGTCCCAGATGCGACGAGGCGATCATCGGCGTCGACGACCTCGGCACGGGTGAACACGATCGAGCGACCGTGCTTGACCACGCATCCGTGCACCACGGCGTCGCCGGTGAGGGGACGGTGGTATTGGGTGTGCAACTCGATCGTGGACCAACGAGATCCCTCGGGCACGTGCGAGCCGATGATCGGTACGACGACCGTGTCGATGATCGACGCGATCACCCCGCCGTGAATCAGGCCGGCGGCTTGGAGATTGGTCTCGGCGAACGGGAGCTTCATCCGCGCATACCCATCCCGCAACTCCTCCATTTCGAGTCCGATCACGTTGACGAAGTACTCGATCCCATCGGGGAAATGGGGAAAGAAGCTCCACGCACGATGTCGGTCGGCGTCGAGGGGCGGATAGTCGTCGGCACGTATTACCATCACCTCGAACGGTATCCCGGCGATCAGGCGGCGTCGGCCAGACCCACTCCGTACATCATCGGGACCTGTTCGGGCGGCATTGCCTTGCTCATCAGCCAGCCCTGAACATAGCGACAGCCGTGTGCACGAAGCCACGCGTCCTGTGCGGCCGACTCGACACCTTCGGCGATGCAATCGAGATCGAGGGAGTCGGCGATTCGGAGAATCGCGTCGATGAGAAGCTCGCCGTCACCTGTCTCGAAACGACTGGTGAAGGACCGGTCGATCTTGACGATGTCGACGGGAAGGTCGTAGAGCACCGACAGCGACGACTGGCCAACGCCGAAATCGTCGACGGCGATCCGAACTCCTTTGGCCCGAAGTCGTTCGAGCGCATCAAGCATCGCTGCTGGGTCCTCTGACACGGCGGTTTCGGTGACCTCGATGACGATTTGGCTTGGCTCGAGACCGTTTCGACCGATCGCGTCGAGGATGTCTTCCACGAGCGTCGGCTGCCGGAACTGCACTCGGGACAGATTGATCGCGAGGTGCGTGCCACCCATCTGTGGGTACTCACGCTGCCATTCGGCGAGCTGCCGACAGGACTCGTCGATCACCCATTGCCCAACATCGATGATGAGGCCGGTTCGCTCGAGGTAGTCGAGGAAGCGTGCCGGTGGTTCGGGCTCACGTTCGGGCGGGTACCAACGGAGAAGCGCCTCGACGCCAGCTACCGCATGGCCATTGCCGAAGTGGATCGTTTGGTAGTGCAGACGAAACTCGTCATTCGCCACCGCGCGGCGTAGGCGGATCTGGAGTTCGAGCTCGTGGTCGGCGCGTTCGCCCATATCCGGCGAGTAGAGACGCACGCAGGACTTGCCGTCATCCTTTGCCTGGTAGAGCGCGATGTCGGCGTTACGGAGCATGCTGGCGGCTGACTGGCCCTCCGAGCACCGTGCGACACCAACCGACGCCGATGAGGACACGTCGAGCCCGTCGATTCGCACGACTCGACCGAGCGAATCGACCGTCTCGGCGGCCAGCCCGAGAGCACGCGCCGGGTCGGCGCCCGGCACGAGGATGGCGAACTCGTCGCCACCGAGGCGAGACAACGTCTCCCCCGGATGCAGAAGACGTTCAAGACGAGCGGCCACGGTCAGCAACATTCGATCGCCAGCCTGATGGCCGAGCGAGTCGTTGATGACCTTGAATCGATCGAGGTCGAGCGCGATCAACGAACAGGGTTCGCCCTCGTCAGCGTGCCGACGGAGCCGCTCCATCAGATACCGACGATTCGTCAGTCCAGTGAGTTCGTCCCGGTTCGCTTGCCGTCGGAGATCTTCTTCTCGTTGACGTTCGGCGGTGACGTCGGCAATCGACCCGACCAGACGGGTCGCGGCGCCACCGACCACCATCGCCGTCCCGACGAGATGGAGCCATCGTGTGGTTCCGTCGCGGAGTGGTAACTCGATCGTGTGCTCGGCCGTACCGGATGGTGCGGCACGCAACGGGCGAAGGGCATCGAGCACCCGTGCGGATTCGACGTCACCGAGCCGCTCGCTCACCACATCCCATCGGTACGAGCCGGCAATGACTGGGAGCTCGAGCAGTTGGCAGCAGCGTGGCGAAAGCGTCACCTCGTTGAGGGCGAGATCGAGGTCCCAGATGCCGTCTCTCGATGCTCGAGCCGCCAGGGCGTAGCGTCGCTCGCTCGTCCGGAGTTCGGCTCCGACCTGTTCGGCGTCGGGAACTTCGGTCGTGAAGGCGACGAGACCGATCACGTACCCGTCGTCGCGTGCGATTGGGAGCTTCGAGGTGCTGTAGGCCGAAGTCGTCCCGTCGTTGCGGAGCTGCGTGTCGATGAAGTCGATGAGCGGCTTTCCGTCCTCCATGACCTGACGGTCCGCAGCGACGAAGCCGGCGGCGAGCTCCCCGGAGACGAAGTCGGAGTCGCGACGTCCGAGCGGATCAAGATCGCCGCCCAGACGATGTTCGAACTCGGTATTGACGTGCACGAACACCGAGTCTCGGTCCTTGATAAAGCCGCTCACCGGGAGGAGATCGATCAGGTCGCGAAGGAACCGAGCGTGGCCCGCACCGAGCTGCGACCAGAACGCGTCGACGGCGCCATGACTGTTCTGCTCGCCGATGGACACGGTGTCCGATCGGCACATTCCGCGCAATCTATAGCGACGAGTCCCGCTACTTCTCGGACCTCGAAAACGAACGAACGCCCCCACCAACCGGCGGGGGCGTTCGTGCAATCCGATGATCGAGGGGCGTCAGGAGATACCAGCCTCACGAAGGGTCGCCGCATCGACCCCCATCTGCTTGAATGCCGCAGGCTTCAGGCCCTTCGAGTCGGCGTAGCGTCCAGCTGCCTCGACGAAACCCGCCTTGAGCGCGTCGCCGTCGACGGTCTCTTCCATAGCAGCGAGCTCGGCCTCGAGGTCCGACTGCTCCTGGTACAGGTTGAGCCGTGCCAAAGCCGACGCCGAATCGAGCTCGGCCGAGATCGCGGCGAGGCGATTGCCGATGCTCTCGGGGGTGCGCTTGCGCCCACGCTTCGGCTTGTTCGTTTCGAGAAATTCGAGATAGGCCTTCACGGCCCGAGCATCCGCTCGCCCTTGCGCGAGCTTTGCTTTGTGATCAGCATCCATTTGGGGAACCTCCAATAGCGGCGCTCCGAGTATAAGGACATTCCGCCAAACTGCAGAAGTGTTGAGGCTGTGGATCAGCCCGGTGAATTGGATGTTCTGGCCAAACGAACCAACAACGCATGCAACCAGAGGTCCTCGTTGGGGTTGCGTATAAGCGCTTCGGATGCATCGGTAATGACTCCGAACACGTCCAGCGAGCGCCGCGCCGATCCGTCGACTACTTCTCGTCGATAGCGCTGAGAAAGCGTGGCCAAACCCATCCGCCATTCATCGTTTCGGTGGAGACGAGCCTCTCGTCGATGCCGAGCCTCCATTGCGCGACGGCCGCTCCCTCGCGTCCCGGTGGCGGCCTCCACCTCATCCATGGTCGACTGCTCCTCGACATGGCGTTGATCGAGTGGGGCCTGCGCTGCATCGATCGCTGCACGGATCTCCCTGGCCACGGTCGCCGCCGAATGGCCCGAGCGGTCCAATCGATCTGGAGCCGTGAACCACAAGTCCCGCCGTGCGGCGAAATCGTCGTCGACGACGAGAAGTTCCGCCCGACCAACATCGCCCCCCGATCCAACGGCTGCGCCGTGCGCTCGATCAGGGTCGACCCCGCGCGACACGAGCGCTCGTTCGATCGCCTCGGTGGTCACGGCCGGAAAGTCGATGACCGTCGACCGCGACGCAATCGTGACGTGTTCGGGTGGGACGTCTTCGGCGAGGAGGACGAACTTCGTGCGTGCAGGAGGCTCTTCGATCGGTTTGAGCAGCTTTGCCGCCGCCTCCGGAGTTGCGTCGTGGAACCGGTCGATCAAAATGACCTTGTTGCCGTTCTCGGCCGGCGAACGCGAACCTTCGACAATAACCGCGTCGGCCTCTTCAGCCCGAAAGGACGTCCCTTCGGGCTCGAAGATGACCAGGTCCGGATGCTCCTCCGTCGCACACAAACGACGTGCTCGATCTCGGTCGACCGGGTCCCCAACGAGTTCGGCAGCAAAGGCGCGCGCGGCTCGTCGCTTTCCGGCGCCTCGGGGGCCAAGAAAGACATACGCATGAACTGGAGCAACCGACGCGGCGCGCAACCGATTTACTGCGGCTTCTTGCCCAATGACGGCGTCGAAAGCGTCAGCGGTCATGTCAGGTGTTCCTCGACCGCCGACCAGACACGCTCCGCCACGGCGTCGATCGAGCCGCTCGCATCCACCACCACCCAATCGGAGCGATCCGCGGCGAAGCTCCGATAGGCATCCGCAACAGCACGAGCGAGACCCGACCCGGCCGCTTCGATCCGGTCGGGCGAGCCGATCCGCGACTGCGCATCGGACGTATCGAGCACGAGCAGAACGGTCAGATCGGGACGGACACCATCGAGTCCGAAGGCGTTCACCGCCGCGACCGCATCGACACCGAGCCCTCGGCCGACGCCCTGATACGCCAACGACGACGCCACGTGACGATCGCTCACCACGTGGCGACCCGACGCCAACGCTGGCCCGATCACTTCGGCCACGTGCTGAGCACGGTCGGCAGCCATGAGCAAGGTCTCCGTGCGGTCATCGAGTTCGGGGTGGTCGGGATCGAGGACAAGTGTCCGGATCTTCGATCCGATGGGGGTTCCGCCCGGCTCGCGGGTCAGCACGGCGTCCAGCCGTTCCGCCAACCGTGCCGCTTGCGTGGACTTGCCGGTGCCATCGGCCCCTTCGAACACGATGAAGCGACCACGGGCTGAGGCGGCGACCGGATCGGACATCGAGGTGACGCTACCAACACCACCGATACGCTTCGACCATGGAGGAGGAGCGCTCCGGTTGGTCGATGCCTGCCATCGGCGAACTGGACTACATCGGCGCTGCGGTCCGTCGCGCCGTCCTCATTGCGCTGATCATCATCACGCTATCGATCATCGCCCCGAGCCTTCTTCGCGACCTGCTCGAAGTGCTCGATGACGCACCACGCCTGCTCACGATTCGCCCAACGTGGTTTGCGCTCATGTTCGCTGCCGAAGTCGCGAGCTTCGCCTGTATCTGGTGGCTCACCAAGCTGCTGCTGCCAAAGGTGTCGTGGTTCGTCGCCGCAACGAGCCAGCTCACCGCCAACTCGGTGAGCCGTATCGTCCCCGGCGGTGGCGCAGCCGTCGGCGGCGCAACGCTCTATCGAATGCTCGCGGTGAGCGGCGTCCACCCGACCCAAGCCGGCGGCGCCCTCGCCGCCACCTCGCTCCTCTCCACCGCCGCGCTCTTCTCCATACCGGCGATCGGCGCCCTCATCGCCGTGTTCGGCGCTCCGATCCCCGAAGGGCTCACCCCGATCGCCGTGGCGTCGGCAGTGCTGTTCAGCCTGCTGATTCTCGTCGGGACCGTCGCCTTGCGAACGACCACCCCGCTCGAAGTCGTCGGCCGCCAGATCGATCGCGTCGCTCGCGGACTCGGACGAATCCTGCGCAAAGGGTGGACCGTCGACCCCAACGACCTCGTTCGCGAGCGCGACCGACTCGCCGACCTTCTCGGAGCTCGATGGCTGTCGGCCACCGCGGCGTCAGCCCTCAACTGGATGTTCGACTACCTCGTCTTGGTGTTCGCGCTCTACGCAGTCGACGCCGACCCGCGCCTGAGCCTCGTCATGGTCGCCTACGCGTCGGGCGCCGTCCTTGCGATGATCCCCATCACTCCCGGCGGTTTCGGGTTCGTCGAAGTGGGCCTCTTCTGGGTGTTGACGCTCTCCGGGATCCCGGCAGACAAGGCCGCCGTCGCCCTCTTGGCCTACCGCGTGATGTCCTTGTGGCTGCCAATCGCCAGTGGACTGATCGCCTGGCTCGCGTTTCGACGCCGATATCCGCGCCGAACGACCGACACCGCAGCTGCTCAGCCGGCGAGCTGAGCCCGCAAGTCCTCGAGTTCGCTCGCCGTCGGGGCGGGCCGACCGTCGATCTCCGCCGCAATGCGGTCGGCCTCGGCCTCGAGCTCTGCGAGAGCGTCGGCCTCTTGGGCCAGTTCGGCGTCGAGTTGGGTGAGCCGTTCGGGGTTCGCCGTTGCCGACTCAGCAGCGATGAGCCCCTCGATTGTTTGCATACGGCCAGATACGGCCGACGATGCCCGCTGCAACGCGTCGGCCCGAAGATGCAGGGCGTCGAGGCGTTCGAGCGAAGCGAGCTGGTCGGCGACTTCGGACTCGGTGTTCGCCGGGGACGTGACGCGTTCGGTCACCCCACCCACTTCGGCGGCTTCGGGCGTGTCATCGACCGCAGCGGGCTGTGGCTGGGGAACGTTGGGCGTCGATTCGTTTCGGTTGATGACGAGCCAGCCGAGCACAGCGATCGCAAGGATCAGAACCAGCGCTCCGATGGCCATGCGTGGCCGGACGGCCTCGACGGCCACGTTCGCCTCGTCGTCGGAGGGTCGAAGTTCTTCGAGCTCGCGCCGGTCCGCCCGGGTGAGCGAGACAAGACCCATCTCGTCGACGGGGTCCTCGTCGATGGCTGGCGTCGAGGACGGCAGGCTGATGGCGGAGAGATCCCAGACATCGTCGACCGGGTTCGGGGATGGGGCGACGTTGTGGGTCATTGGCGTCGAACTCGGTGCTGCAGAGACGTACTCGGTCGCCACGAACGGCTCGTCGAAGTCGCCCTCGAGCACCTGAAGATCCGGTGGGGCGGTGTCGGTGGACTCGCCATCGCCCACAATGACGGCGAAACGGCGATCGTCGAGCACCTCGTCGGGTTCGACCCCGAAATCATCGGCCGACGCGGCAGGAGTGTCGACAGCAGTATCGGCGATGGGTTCGCCTTCGAAGGGCTCCTCGAACGGGAAGACGAGTCCCTCGGTGAGCGGCTCGTTGATCGGACCGTCGATCACCGGCTCATCGCCAACCGTGGCCTCGAGGACTGGCTCGTCGAGGACCGGCTGGTCGAACACGGGCTCCTCGTCGAGGACGGGCTCGAGCTCAACCGGGTCGGGCAGTGCCTCCGGAAGTTCGTCGGCGACGGGCGCAGGATCGACTCCGATGATCGACGAGGCAAGGTCGTCGAAGCTCGGCACGGTTTCGTCGAGCTGGGCGGTCGCGTCGCCGAGTGATTGAAGTCGTTCGAGAATGGCGTCGAGGCCGTCGCCGTGGACGGTCATGTCGATCGGATCCGTTGCGGCCACGTCACCTCCCATCAGGCCGGACGGCGCGACAATCCGCGCTCGAGAACCTGATCGGCAGATGCCCCCACGTTCGTGAGGAATTTGGCCTAATCGCCAGCGGTCTTCTTGGCTGGGGTCTTCTTCTTGGCTGGCGCCTTCTTCTTCGCGGCTGTCTTCTTCTTCGCCGGAGCCTTTTTCTTGGCGGGCGCCTTCTTCTTGGCGGCAGCCTTCTTCTTCTTCGGGTTGGCGGCTTCCTTTGCCCGGCGCATCGCCAGGAGCTCCGAGGCTCGCTCGTCGGTCAGTTCTTCGACCGTGTCGCCCTTGCGGAGCGACGCGTTGGTTTCGCCGTCGGTCACGTACGGACCAAACCGGCCGTCCTTGACGACCATCGGCTTGCCGGATTCGGTGTCCTCGCCGAGCTCCTTGAGCGGCGGTTTGACGGTCTGACCGCGTCGACGCTTGGGTTGGGCGAGGATCGCCAGGCACTGCTCGAGCGTGATCGTGAAGAGCAACTCTTCGGCGTCGAGTGTCCGGGAGTCCTTGTCCTTCTTCAGATACGGGCCATAGCGACCGTTCTGGACGGTGATCTCGACGCCGTCGGCGGGATCAGCGCCGACCGTGCGAGGGAGGGCGAGCAGCTTCAGGGCTTCGTCGAGGGTGATCGTGTCGACGGTCATCGACTTGAACAACGATGCGCGCTTCGGCTTGTCTTCGCCGTCGACCATCTCGCCGAGCTGGACGTACGCCCCGAAGCGGCCGTTCATGACGTAGACGTCCATGTCGGTCTCGGGGTCTTTGCCGAGCGACTGCGGGCCTTTGGCCGAGTCCTCGATGTACTGGACCGCACGGTCGACGGTGAGTTCGTCCGGCGGGATGTCGTCGGGGATCGACGCGGTGTCGCTTTCGCCTCGCTGGACGTACGGTCCGAATTTGCCGACCCGGGCGACGACCATCTCGCCGTCCTCGGACACGCCGAGCGGAATCGAGTTGATGGCCCGGGCGTCGATCTCGCCGAGGCGTTCGTCGACCTTCTTCTTCAGGCCCTCGGTCTCCTCTTCGCCGAAGTAGAAACGACGGAGCCACGGGATGGCCTCGGCCGAACCGCCGGCGATCGAGTCGAGATCGCTCTCCATGCGCCGCGTGTAGTCGTAGTCGACGAGATCAGGGAAGTGTTGTTCGAGCAGGCTGACGACCGAGAACGCCGTGAACGACGGGATCAGGGCCGAACCTTTCTTCCACACGTACTCGCGGTCCTGGATCGTGCCCATGATCGACGCGTACGTAGACGGGCGGCCGATCTCGAGCTCGGCGAGCTTCTTGACGAGCGACGCCTCGGTGTAACGGGCGGGCGGCTGCGTCTCGTGCCCATCCGCGGTGAGCTCGTCGGCGGTCAGTTGATCGTCGACGGCGAGCGGGGGCAGTTGGCCGCCGTCGGCGTCGTCGCTGCCCGACTCGTCGGTTTCGACGTAGGCCCGACGGAAGCCCTGGTGGGTGATGATCGTGCCACTCGCCGAGAACACGGCGTCGCGGCCATCAGTTGTGCCGGCGCCGAGGCGTACCGAGACCGTCTCGCCGACAGCGTCGGTCATCTGCGAGGCGACGGTTCGCTTCCAGATGAGTTCGTAGACCGACGCTTCGGACTTCGTGACCTCTTTGGCGACCTCTGCGGGAGTCTTGAAGCTCTCGCCAGCGGGGCGGATCGCTTCGTGTGCCTCCTGTGCGTTCTTCGACTTCGTCGAGTAGACGCGTGCTTCGTCGGGCAAGAACTTCTGGCCGTACTCCGACACGACCGCCGACCGCGCCGCATCCAGGGCGGTCTGAGACAGCGTGGTCGAGTCGGTACGCATGTAGGTGATGAGGCCCTTTTCGTACAACGACTGGGCGCCACGCATCGCCATTGCGGAGCTCATACCGAGCTTGCGGCCTGCTTCCTGCTGGAAGGTCGACGTCATGAACGGAGCGGACGGACGGCGCCGGTAGGGCTTCGGCTCGACCGAGCGCACGGTGTAGGCCGCGCCGTCGAGGGCCGAGACGAGGCCTTGGGCGCCGGCTTCGTCGAGCACGACGACGTCGTCTTTGACGAGGCGACCATCGTCGCCGAAGTCCCGTCCGGTAGCGACGCGCTTGGCGTCGAGTTCGAGGAGTTTGGCGCCGAACGACGTCGTGCCGTCCTCGGATCCCTTGGCGGCCGCGAAGACGCCTTCGAGATCCCAGTAGCTCGCCTTGATGAACGCCATGCGTTCGCGTTCGCGCTCGACCACGATCCGGGTGGCCACGGACTGCACACGGCCCGCCGAGAGGCGCGGCATGACCTTCTTCCACAGCACCGGCGAAACCTCGTAGCCGTAGAGGCGGTCGAGCATGCGACGGGCCTCTTGGGCGTCGACGAGGTGGCGATCGAGCTCACGCGGATTCTCGAGGGCGTTGACGATCGCCTTCTTCGTGATCTCGTGGAAGACCATGCGCTTGACTGGGACCCGCGGGTTGAGCACCTCGAGCAGGTGCCACGCGATCGCTTCGCCCTCGCGGTCTTCATCGGTGGCGAGATACAGCTCGTCGGCGTCCTTCAGGAGTGACTTCAGCTTCTTGATCTGATCCTTCTTGTCGGCCGACACGACATAGAGGGGTTTGAAGTCGTTGTCGACGTCGATGCCCATCCGACTCCACGACTCACCTTTGTACGCGGCCGGCACGTCGGCGGCGTTGCGAGGCAGGTCTCGAATGTGCCCGATCGACGACTCGACGACGTAGTCGTCGCCCAGGTACTCGCCGATCTTCTTCGCTTTGGCTGGGCTCTCCACGATCACCAGTGCGGTCACCGATTTACGCTCCTCAGTCGTTCAACCCGCCCGATTCTGATGCCGTGATCGGCAGCTCGGCAGGATCATGAAGGGCTGATGGTATCCCCTCTGCGCTGGTGTCGATCACCAGGCGCACCAACGTTCCGTCGTCGCCCGACGTGATATCGGTCCGGTCGACGAGGCGGCGCATGAGCGGGAGCCCCAGACCGTTCTCCCAGAAGAGACGCTCCGGATTCTCCGGTGGTGGCATGACGGGCACCGAGTCAGGATCGAAGCCCGGACCGCGGTCCTGGACCGTCACTTCGACCCGATTGCCTTCGGTGACGCACCGAACTTCGATGTGGCTGTCGGTCCCATTGAGCTGATGCGACTCAACGGCGTTGGTGACGGCTTCGGAGACGGCGACCCGGAGATCGTCGACCCGGTCGTCGCGCGAGTCGGGATCGATCGCGGCGGCTGCCGCCAAAATGACGCGGACGACCGCGACGTAGTCGGCCTTGGCCGGGACGCGCAGGGTGATCTCTTCAGCCATCGAGGGCTCCATCGGCGACGGACACCTCGATGATGAAGAGACGCGACAGATCGGCCACCTCGAGGAGGCGTTCGATCCGGGGAGTGACGAGCAGACTGCACCGCCCACCAACCTCTGCGGTGCGACGTCGCGCGCCAACCAGCACCCCGAGCCCAGCCGAGTCGACCACACCGCATCGGCGGAGGTCGATCGTGAGGTCGGTCCAGCCGTCGTCGATCGCCCGATGGATCGCCGTACGCACCGGAACGATGGTGTGCAGGTCGAGATCGCCGTCCCACTCGATGACCAACCGGTCGCCGGTGGCGTCGGTGAGTGAACGAACCTGCATCGAAACCACCCTACGGGGTTCCCTCTCCGTGTCACAGGTCGCTGCGATACTCGGGCTATGGCTGTGGTCGATCTTTCGGCGAACGCGCAGATCGCCCGTGATCGGATCGATCTCGACGAGGTGCTTCGTGAGCTCGACGATGCCGGCCGACTCGTTCATGTCGAACGGTTTCCCGAGCGGCACGCCCGCTTCGCCACGCTCGCCGAGCCCCTCCCGGATGCGCTCGCCGCGTCGGTTGACAAGGCGCCGCTCTACACCCACCAGGCGGAGGCGATCGACCACATCCGGGCGGGACGTTCGGTCGTCGTCGCCACCGGCACGGGATCGGGCAAGTCGCGTTGCTACCAGCTACCGATCGCCGAGGCTGCCGGTCGCCGACCCGCCCGCCGGCCAGGCACGGCGCTGCTGTTGTTTCCGACCAAGGCGCTCGCCCAGGACCAACTGCGCTCGTTCCTGAAGGCCGACTATGCCGGGGTCACCGCTGGCACCTACGACGGTGACTCGACGCCCGAAGAACGCACCTGGGTGAAGAACCGGGCGAATGTGGTCCTCACCAATCCGGAGATGCTCCACAACGGGATCCTGCCGAGCCACTCGCGCTGGTCGCGCTTTCTGGGACGGCTCGAACACGTCGTGATCGACGAGCTCCACGTGCTTCGAGGGGTGTTCGGCACGCACGTGGCGCACGTTCTGCGTCGTCTGCGCCGGCTGTGCGCCCACTACGGCTCGGACCCGACGTTCGTGTTCACGTCGGCGACGATCGGCGCACCCGAGACGTTGGCCTCCCGTCTGTGCGGCCTGCCGATCGAGGCGGTCACCGCGGATGGCTCGCCGCAGGCCGAACGCCTCCTCGCACTGGTCAACCCGGAAGTTCTCGACGAGGCGATGGGCCTGCGCGCCTCGGCCAACTCCGAGTCGGCGTCGGTCGCGTCGTCGCTGATCCGGGGTGGGCATCGCACGATCGTGTTCACCCGCAGCCGCAAGGGTGCCGAGCTCGTCACCGCCGACATTGGCCGGACCGTGCCCGACGCCGCCGACGCCGTCTGTGCCTATCGGGCGGGCTACCTCCCGGCCGAGCGGCGCGAGATCGAGCAGCGGCTGTTCTCCGGCGAACTTCGTGGCGTGGTGGCCACCTCCGCGCTCGAACTCGGGATCGATGTGGGCGACCTCGACGCGTGCGTGCTCAACGGCTTTCCGGGCACGGTCGCGTCGATGTGGCAACAGATCGGTCGGGCGGGACGCGGCGCGGAGCGATCACTTGCGGTCTTGGTAGCGGGCGAGGATCAGCTCGATCAATGGATCATGAACCACCCGGTCGACATGCTGAGCCGCTCGCCCGAGCCGGCGGTGATCAACCCCGATAACCCGTTCATCCTCGGACCGCACCTCACGTGCGCCGCCCACGAGCTGCCGTTGTCCCACGACGACGACCAGTGGTGGGGCGACGCGCTCGACGACGGCATTCGGGATCTCGTGATCGCCGAACGCCTCACGCTCAAACCGTCGGGGTCGGGAGCGCCCGTCGCCGTCCCCGCGATCGCCGGACGACCAAGTCGATCGATCGGCTTGCGCTCGGGCAGCACCGACGAGATCCAGATCGTCGACCTCGATGGCGAGGCGATCGGCACGGTCGATGCGTCTCGGGCGCCGTCGGTCGTGCACGAGGGCGCGATCTACCTACACCGCGGCACCAACTGGCGTGTCGAGTCCCTCGACCTCCACGACCGCCAGGCGATCGTCGTCGAGTCCGACGGCGAGCACTACACCCAGGCCCGCACCAGCGTCGACATCTCGGTCGTGCACGAGAACAGCTCGGCGACGTTCGGCCCGATCGAAGTCCACGTCGGTGATGTGGAGGTGACCAGTCGGGTGACTGGCTACACCCGCCGCGAGGTGCGCAGCAAGCGCATCCTCGCCCACGAATCGCTCGACCTGCCCCCATCGACGCTGCGCACCCGCAGCTTCTGGTGGACGATCCCGGCCGACGTCCTCGACGCAGCGAAGGTGTCGCCCTCGGACGCGGCCGGCACGCTGCACGCCGCCGAGCACGCCGCGATCGGCATGCTGCCGCTCTTCGCCATCTGCGACCGCTGGGACGTCGGTGGGGTGTCGACGCCGTGGCACTCGGCGGCAGGCGGACCGGCGATCTTCATCTACGACGCGCATCCCGGCGGTTCGGGCGTCGCCGAGCTCGGCTACCAGGAGCACGAGCGACTCCTCCGGGCGACCCGAGATGCGGTCCGGGCGTGCGCCTGCGCGACAGGGTGCCCGTCGTGCGTGCAGTCACCAAAATGTGGCAACGGCAACGAGCCGCTCGACAAAGCGGGAGCCGTCGCGCTGTTGTCGACGATCCTCGGGTCAGAGCCGCCGGGGTAGCCGGGTCGCCGACAACGCCGTGATCAGGCAGAGCACAGCGATCGCGACGTAGAACCACTCGAAGGCGAGTCCGACGGTGAGCACGATCGTGGCGAGCAACGGCGACAGTAGCGCCGACATCTCGCGCCACGTCGAAAAGACCGTCGCCATCGCGACACGTTCTCGTGGCTTGACCATGCGCATGAAGGGAATGTTGCCGACCACATCGATGACCGCACCGCCGCACGCGGCAATGCCCCACGCGATCAGACCGGCGGGTCGGGGGTCGCCGATGAGTGCCAGGGCAAGCATGGCGGTGGCGATGGTGCCGAAGCCGGCGACGATCACCTGTCGCGACCCGACCCGATCGGCGACGCGTCGGATAAACGGGCTGAAGAGGAGGAGCCCGGCCACCCCCGACAGCATCAGCGCGGCAACGGCTGGATCGAGACCGGCTTCGACCACGTAGATCGGCCCGTAGACGAAGAGCGACACCCAGAAGGTCGCGCGGATGAACGAGATTCCGTAGGCAATGCGCATCGATCGACGACGGAAGAACCGTGGCACGTTGGCGATCGGACTCGGCGCCTTCCCCCGAGGCTCGGTGATCACTTCGGACCGCCCGAGCCGGAGCCACCAGTAGTAGGCCAACAGCACGATCGAGAGGCAGGCCGACAAGAGAAACGGGGCATTGTCGTTGGACCACGCCGCGAGCTGCACGCCGAGCAGCGGTCCGATCAGCCATGCGACCCCGTTGTAGAGCATGCGAGTCGACTCGATCCGGGTGAGCTCGCCCTTGCCGATGTACTCCATCACATAGATGGTCAGCAGCACCGAGAACGTGCTGGCTGCGGCACTTCGAAGGCCGATGCCGACGATGAAGGTGGCCGGCGCCGACGTCGTGAACATGATCGCCGCACCGAAAAGAGCGACAATACCCCCGGTCATGACCCAGCGCCGAGCGACCAAGGCCTCGAGCCGTCCGATGTTGAGCGTCACGAGGAGGGTGAGCACAGCGCCGATCGTGAAGCCTTGGGAGACCGCTTCCTTTCCGCCGAGCCGGTCGAGCGCGACCAGCGGAACGGTGGTGACGATCAAGCTCCGCGCGAGCCCTTCGACGCCGCTCAGACGGGTGAGTCCAACGCCGACCTCGGGCGGCAGATAGAGCAGCGGCAGCGGCCGGTGGATCCGCATCGGCGGAGCCTATGTCTGCAAGCGCTTAGCGGCAGGTTTCGGAGATCTCACCGACGAACTCGACGAGGAGATCCCATGCGTCGTCGGTTTGCTCGGCGAGGCTTCCGGCGTTGCCGGGGAAGAACGCGCGACAACCCTTTGCGGGCTTGTCGTTGGCCAGGTTGTCGCCCTCGCGGATCAGGCCGGCGACGGCGATCTCGTCGGACCACACGGGCCTCGCCCAGATCTCGAGGTCCGGCACTTGTTCGATCACCGGAATGTAGGCCGCTGGCTTGGGACGTCCGGTGTTGGTGAGGATGACTTCGCGGCTCTCGCCACCAGGTGCGGTGTAGTCGACCTGCGCGAGGCGGTCGAGCTTTGGCGGGTTCTCGGTGATGTTTGCCGCCTGCACGAAGAGCGACTTCAGACCGATGATCGTCGAATCGGTGGCGAAGATGTTCCAGTCGAAACGTTCGCCCTCGATGTCGCCGAGCAGCAACACGGTGTCTTCGGACCGGGTGACGTTTGCGTCGAACACGTCGTCCTCGAACCAGGTCACGGCGAATCCGGCGTCGAGGAGGGCAGTGCTCAACCGTGCGGTCTGGGTGTCCGTCGCGGGATCGGCAACGGCGGACACCACGATGATGACGGTGTCGGAGGCATTCCCGGACAACACGGTGATCGCTCGGGAGGTCTCCGAGCTGTTGCCGGCACTGTCGACGGCACGCACCGCATAGGTGACAACGACACCAGCGTCGACGTCGTCGGTCCATGTCGGTTCGGCGACCTCGATCTCGGTCGTCTCGTCTCCGACGATTCTCGTGATCACGTAGTTCTCGACGCCGGAGATGTCCGACGACGGGCTCCACTCGAGTTCGATGGACGCATCACTGTCGGCGACCACCTGGGGACGACCGGGCGGAGTCGGCGGATTGTTGTCGACGCCAACTTGCGCGGTGACGGCCTCGCTCCGGTCGGATCGGCCGCCGGGTCCGAGCGCAACGACTTGGTAGGTGAAGAGGTCGCCGTCATCGAGCCCGGAATCGACGAACGACGGGCCGCCGACCTCGAACGTCTCGGTACGTCCGGCCGGGCTGACGCGGGTGATCTCGTAGCCCGTGACATCGTCGGTTCGGGCGCGGTCCCAGGCGAGCTCGATCGAGCCGTCGGACGTGTTGACGACGATCACGTTGGCGGGGGCGCCTGGTGCGTCATCGATGATCGGGAGAGTCTCGGGTGGGATGTCTTCGGTCGTCGTCGGCGACTCGGGCGTTGACGTATCAGGGGACGCAGTTCCGCCATCCGAGCCGGTGCAGGCTGCGGTGACGACGACGATCGCAAGGATCATCAGGCGAGCGAGTACGGACATGAGAGACCTATCGGCAGGGGACGTCGTGGGTGTAGACCCGCCGTTCGTGATTCTCGCAGGTCGACGACCGGGTCAGTCGTCGCTCCACACCTGAATCGTGACCGTCGCCGTGGCGCAACGACCGTCGGTGTCGCAGACCTCGTAGACGATCGTGTCGGTTCCGAAGAAGTCGTCGTCGGATTCGTAGTGGAGGTGGTCGTTGTGGATCCGATACTCGACGGCGTTGGCGGGAGCTCCGACAATCCGAATCGAGTCGGCGTCGATCGCCGCGGCGCCGGGCAGGTCGTTTCCGAGCACGCTGATCTTCACGTCTTTGCCGGACTCGACGAACACGTTGTCGGCGCGCACCGTCGGACCTGGCGGCTCGGTCGTCGGGGGCACCGTCGACGGGGCGGTGGTCGGCGCCGTGGTGGGTGCAGCGGTGGTGGTGGGTGCAGCCGTGGTGGTGGGCCGTTCGGTGGTGGTTGGGGCGCGAGTCGTCGTGGTGGGGGGCACGGTGGTGGTGGACGTGGTGGTTGTGGTGGTCGTCGTCGGCGCGTCGGTCGATCCAGTGGTCGAGCTCGGGGCTGGCGACGAGCTCGTCGTCGACTCCTCGAGCTCGTCGAACAGGAGGTCGATCGTGGTCGTCGTCGGGTCCGGAAGCGTGTTCGCTTCGGGGATGGTCAGGACGGGCGGATCTTCGAAGGCGAGGACTTCGGGGGTCGGCTCGGCCAGCCCGCCCGCCACCGTGGCCACCGAGACGGCCGCCGCACCTGCTGCCGCTCCAGCGGCACCGGCCGGGGCGGCAGAGGTCGCCGTCGAGGCCACACGCAAGATGGCGGGGAGTTCGAACACCCAGCCGAAGATGCCGACCGATCGGCGTTCTTCTTGGAGGCCAACCCGCAGCATCGCCCGGACGACCACAGGATCGAACTGAGTACCGGAGCACCGGACCAGTTCTTCGCGGGCATCGGCAGCGCTGCTCGGCTCCTTGTAGCTGCGCTTCGAGGTGATCACGTCGTAGGCGTCGGCGACCGCGCAGATGCGACCGGCAAGGGAAATGTCGGTGCCGGACAGTCCGCGCGGGTATCCCGTGCCGTCCCAGCGTTCGTGATGCTCGGATGCGGCGAGGACCCATGGGCCGAGCCACGGTTCGAGGGGCTCGAGAATCCGGCCGCCGGCGGCGGGATGTTGCTTCAGGATCTCCCACTCGTCGTCGGTTGGGCGGCCGTCCTTGTTCAGGATCTCCGCGGGGACGACGAGCTTGCCGATGTCGTGGAGCAGGACACCCCATCGGAGTTTGTTGAGGTCTTCGTCGCTCAAGCCCATTTCGATGCCGATCGTTTCGGCATGGGCGCGCACCCGTTCGGTGTGACCACGGGTGAGACGTTCGTGTCGGCCGAGTTGGCTCACCAGTTCGATCGCCTGCTCGGCCGCCTCTTGATGGTCGCCGACGAGGTGGACTTCTTCGTCTCGCAGCTTGCGGAGCGTGCCCGACCGGAGGGCCAGACCGAATCGTGATGGCGCGTGATCCGGGAAGCTGAGGGTCATGTTGAGCAGCGTCGTCAACGGCAGCAACTTCTTGGCGGCGACGGACGCGGCATGTGCGACGACCGTGGCGATGACGACGGCTTGGCCGATCCATGCGGCGGTACCGACCCAGCCTTCGGGGCGGAAATACCACTCGCTCGTGTACCGCACCGCGAGCCACGCCAACACGATCGGCAACACGAAGATGAGGGCGCGCACGGTCCAGGCCAGGATCGGCCGCCGTTTCCAGTTCGTACTCGCGTCTTCAGCGCCGCGGGTGGGCCCCTCGGTCATCGCATCCGAATCGGTGGAAACGGGTCAGAACTGGAGGCCCGAATGGCCCATTACGCCCGTCAGCCTCCGACGCGGGTTCCGACGTCCTCGCGGCGCATCGTCACGTCGGCCGTTGCGGTTCGTGCTCCGATATTCAGCCCGGGGATCACGGCGACCTCGCGCCGGACGTCGACGGTGACCCACCGGGCACCGACGTCCACGGCGACGCTCGCGGTTGGGTCGACCCGGGCAACCGCGTCGGTGGCCAACGTGAGGGCCGAGGCCGGTTCGGCTGCAGCGGCCCGTGCACCCTCACGAGCGGCGTGTTCGACGCGAATCTCGACAAGCACGAGGTGACCCGCCTGCACGATCAGGAGTACGCCGATGATCAGCAGCGGGAGGATCAGCGCGAACTCGACGGTGGACTGGCCCCGGTCGCCGGTCGACGACCGGGGTGTCCGCAGCATCAGACTCGGCCGATGATCGAGTCGATCACGGCGTCGAACAGCTCGCCGATCTTGCCGGTGCCTGTTGCCCAGGTGACAACGAGCAACGCAATCGTGGCGACGCCGAGCAGGAGCAGGGCGTATTCGGCCGTCGATTGGCCGCGGTCGCGGGTGTCGGCGTAAACGAGCCGGAGAATGGCGAGTTGGATGCGGTTGATGATGGTCATGGCAGGTGTTTCCTGTCGTGTTGTAGTTGCGGACGGCGCACAGCCATCGAGAGGCCCCATCGGGCGTGGCTCAGAGCGAGAGGTCGCCTAGAGCCGACAGCACAAGCGGGACGAACGAGATCAGGACGAAGGCGGGCAGCACACACAGGACGAGCGGAGCCAGGGCGGTGATCGAGGCTCGTTGCGCGGCGAGTTCCATCGCCGCTGCTCGTTCGCGGCGAAGGTCGCGAATGAGCCATTCGAGATGCAGGTCGAATCGATCGCCGTGCCGTTCGGATCGCACGAGCAGGTCGCCAAGACGGGCGGCAACGGTCGAGTCCTCGAGGACGAACACGGCGTCGCGGAGGTCGGCCCCGGCGGCGACGCGTCGACTCACGAGTTCGAGCGCATCGGCCGCGGCGCCTCGTGCGTGCGTGGCGGCACACGCGATCGACGCCCGCACGGTCGCCCCGGTCTGCTCGGCAAGGCGAAGGACCATGACGACGTCGGGAAGGCTTGCCACCTCCGCGTCGGCGTGCCGTTCGACGGCCCGGGACAGCCGGTTGAGCCACCAGAGTCCGATGAGGTCGAGCCCCACGCCGACCGTGAGGGCGATGATCGAGAGCGGGTCACTCGGGAGCGCCGAGCCCCTCAGCATCGTGGTGAGCGCCCCGAACACGAGAGGCAGCGAGACGAGCATCCAGGCTTGCATGCGGGACTGTGCCGTGAGGGCGTCTCGGCGATCGTCGAGTTCGTGTTCGAGACGGATGTCGTCGGCGACTCGGTCGAGCCCAGCGGTGATGTCCGCCCCACTGTCGATGGCGAGTCGTAGGGCGAGGGCGACACGACGTTCGTGCAGGTCCGATGCCGACGCCATCCACCCGTCGAGGGACCGCAGCGCGTCGTGACCGGACTGGATCTGCGCGGCGACTGCACGGACCGAAGGCGACAGCCGAGCGGCGAGGACCGGGTCGTCGGCGACAAGGCGAGGAAGAGCGGCGGCAGGCGGCGTGCCGCTGGCGATCTCGCGGCCGAGCTGACGACAGAGGTCGATCACTGCGACCCGCGCCCAGCGCGTGCGTCGACTCGCGGCGACCCGATGCACGATCGCCAGACCAACCGGCGTGGCGACCACCGCCAGTGCGCCAACAGGCCCGGCGAACGCAAGGCCCACAAGCGTCGTGACCGCCAGCGAAGCGCCGATGAAGACGGTCGGCGACACGACCGTGGCGAGCCCGAGCTCGTCGAGGTCGAGCCGCGCGTCGGGCAGCGTGACGCTCACCATTCGAGCTCCTCGATGGTCGTGATCTCTCGGATGCCCCGGGCACCATCGGCCGCTCGGCTCACGTGCACGACCAGGTCGATACAACTCCGGATCTGCTCACGAACGGCGGGCAATGGAAGGTCGGCGTCGGCGATCAACATGAGCGTTTCGAGCCGCCGCAGCGCCCCGGCCGACGAGTTGGCGTGGATCGTCGACATCGAGCCGCGGTGGCCGGTGTTCATCGCTTGGACGAGATCGAGTGCTTCGGGGCCGCGGACCTCCCCGCAGATGATTCGGTCGGGTCGCATCCGGAGGGCCTCGCGGACGAGCTGGCGAATGCCGATGCCGTCGAGGGCCGTCGTCGCCGAGCGGGTTTCGAGGCGGATCACGTGGTCGCCGGGCAGCCGGAGTTCGGCGGCGTCTTCGATCGTGATGACACGAGCGTCGGGCGGTAGGTGGGCAGCGAGGGCGTTGAGCAACGTGGTCTTGCCCGACGACGTTCCGCCAGCCACCAGGATCGACTGCTCGTTGTGGACGGCCTCGACCAGGCGGTCGCGGTCGTCGCTCGACGCGATGTCGCCGAGCGCCATCGCGGACGCGGCGAAGCGTCGGATGGTGAGACATGGACCGTCGATCGACAGTGGCGGCAGGATCGCATGGAGGCGCGAGCCGTCGGCGAGCCGGACGTCGACCATGGGCGTGCGGGCATCGATGCGGCGGCCGGCCGTGGCGGCGAGCCGGCGGGCGAGATGCTCACGATCCGAAGGGTCGAGGCGTTCGTCGGTGCACGAGAGTTGGCCCGCACGTTCGACCCAGACACGGCCATCGGCGTTGATCATGATCTCGGTGACGTCGGGATCATCGGCGAGAGGTTGGACCGGGCCGAGGCCGTGCATGCGGGCATCCAACGCATCGACCGCAACGGCGATCGTGTGATCCGACGCGAGCGGTTCGAGCTGACGGATGAGGCTTCGGGCGCGGGCCGGGAAGCCGTCGCGATCGGTGGGGACGTCGTCGGCTCGCCAGAGTTGGTCGTGCACCCGGTCGACGAGGCGAGGGTCGACGCTCATCGCCACGCCTCCGTTCGATCGAGTCGGTGGAGGGTGCGACACGCTCGGCGGATCGCCCATGGTGCTCGGCTTACCGATAGCCCCATGTCGACGGCTCGGGCAACGAGTGGATCTTCGGCGATGCGGAGATCGACGGGGCGTTTCAGAACGCCTTCGATGTCGACGGTCTTGAGCGACCGGCCGGGTTCAGTGATCTCGACCACGTCTGTTGGTTCGACCGGGACTCGGGTCGCACGCCGGAGGTTGAGGTAGCACGCGCGCACGACGAGGGTCGCCCGGTCGCTCACGCTGGCCACTACCGCTTGGTCGCTGATCTGTGCGGGTGGGATCGCTCCGAGGTCGACGATCACGAGGCTCGCCGAGCGCAGGGCAGCGTCGGACAACGCCGCGATCCGTCCAGCGTCGGCCGGTTGGGTCGGGTCGGTGGCGCCGGGGCCCAACAGCCGAAGCGTGTCGGTGACGGGTCGGGCGAGCTGGTCCACGGCCTCGCCGTCGACCGACGGATCGGCCCGGCACCAGTCGCGCACGCCTTCGGGCGGAAGATCGGGGACCGACAAGATGTCGGCGGCGTCGCCACACCAGTCGATGAGCAGCACCGACCGGTCTTGTGCGGCTTCGAGGGCAAGGGCGCACGCCAACACGGACACGCCCGATCCGCCTTTGGCGGAATACACACTCCAGAACACGGGACAGAACTTCCTGCGCCTCGAGGCGGCGCGGTGGTCCACGGGGGAAGTGGTTGGAGTGACAGTCGCGCGGGTGAGGCGGCACTGGCAACTCGCGCGGTTCTTCTAGGGTGAAGACATGCAGCCGCCCCCGATCCCCCGGGGTGCCGACGCGGGAGTCGGCGCGTTCTTCGACCTCGACAAGACAACCATTGCCACGGCGTCGATGTTCGCCTTCAGCGGCACCCTTCGGTCCGAAGGTCTGCTGGGTCCGCACACGATCGTGCGGGCGCTGTGGGGCCGGCTCGTCTTCAAGTATCTGGGTGCCGATCACGACCGCATGGAGGACATGCGCAACTCGGCACTGAAGCTGTGCCGCGGCTGGGATCAGCGACGGATCACCGAGCTCGTCAACGAGACGATGGAAGAGGTGATCGATCCGATCGTGTTCGCCGATGCGGTGGCCGAGATGGACGCGCATCGAGCTGCCGGCCACAAGGTGTTCGTGGTGTCGGCGTCTCCCGAAGAGATCGTCCGGCCGCTCGCCCGACATCTCGGCGCCGACGGTTCGGTATCGACGATCGCACAGGTCGACGCCGACGGAAAATACACGGGTGAGGTGGAGTTCTATTCGTACGGCCCGTACAAGGTGCACGCCATGGAGGCGCTCGCCCTCGAACACGAGCTGGACCTGTCGGCCTCGTACGCCTACACCGACTCGGTCACCGACCTGCCCATGCTCGAAGCGGTCGGCCACCCGATTGCGGTCAACCCCGACAAAGCCCTGGCCAAGGTTGCCGATGAGCGTGGCTGGGAGATCCGCACCTTCACCAACACGGTGCCGCTGCGCGATCGCGTAAACGAGCACGCCCGCACCGGCGCCGCCGTGGCTGCGGGTGTGGGCGCCATCGCGGGCGTCGGCTGGCTCGCTCGCCGTCGAGGGAAGGCGGCCTGATTCACCCGGCCGTGATGCGGTTGATCTGTCCGCCACGACTGATGGTGAGGAGTTCGCCGGAGGCGTCGGTGACGATGTTGGAGAGCTGACCGACGCGGCCGATGTCGAGTTCGACGAGGCCGGTCGATCCGTCGGCTCGGATGCCAAAGATCTCGCCGGTGCAGAAGTCGCCGAACACGTACGTGCCGACAAGGGTCGGGATCGCTGCGCCTCGGTAGACCTGGCCACCGGTGATCGAGCAGCGGTCGTTGGTGTGCGCGTAGGTGACGATCGGGCGCACGTGGTCGGCGGGTTCGGTTCCGGATCGGTATGGCTCGGCGCCTTCCATTTCGTTCCATCCGAAGTTCGCGCCGTTGCCGCGCCCGTCGGCGGCTCGGGCGACCGTGACTTCTTCGAACCGGTCTTGGCCGACGTCGGCGACCCACAGGTCGCCGTTGGCCGGATCGAAGGAGAACTGCCAAGCGTTCCGGATGCCCCACACGAACACTTCGGGGGCGGCACCGTCGACGAACGGGTTGTCGGCCGGGATGGTGTAGGGCGTGTCGGCCGTCGAGTTGCTCACGTCGATCCGCAGGATCGATCCGAGAAGAGAGCCGGTGTCCTGTCCGGTCTCGAAGGGGTCGCCTCCTCCCCCACCGTCGCCCAAACCAATCCACAGGTAGCCGTCGGGCCCGAAGGCGAGTTGGCCGCCGTTGTGGTTGCCCCGCGGCTGGGCGATCCCCATGATCGTGAGCTCGGAACCGGCGTCGACGCTGCGGTCGGTGATCGCAAACCGGGAGATGATCGTGTCGCCGTTGCCGTCGGTGTGGTTGGTGAACATCGCCGAGCCGTCTGGCGAGAAGGCGATGCCGAGCAGGCCCTGTTCGTTGCCGGTGGAGATCCGGTTGGCGATGTCGAGGACGGCCTCGGCACCATCGGAACCGAGCCGCACGATTCGGCCACGCTGTTCGACCACCCACAGCTCTCGGGTGCCCGGATGAACAGCTGCGGCGACCGGCCCCGAGAGATCGGACACGGGGGCGAGGCCGAGTGAGATGCGTTCGAGCGGAACGTCCGGGATCGTTGAGGTTGAGGTAGACGTCGTCGTGGTCGTGGTGGTTGTTGCCGGGTCGCTGGTCGTCGGGGAGGGGATCGTCGTGGTCGGCTCGGATTCGGCGGCAGCCGCGCCGGTGGTGGTTGTGGCGTCGAGCGTGTCTGCCAGATCGGCGCTCTCACCTCCACATGCGGCGAGAAAGAAGGTGGAGAGGACAACTGCGGCTGCCCGGCGAGATCGACGCATTGCCAAACCGTATGCGGTCGGACCACAGGGTTTGCCTCGCCCATTCAGGCGGCGGTGAGTTTGTGGGCTCGTTGGCGGGCGAGGTGGATTTCGTAGGCGGCTCGGATGGGATGGTCCTCTTCGAGGTCACCGATCAGGGTGGGGTCGAAATCGTCGTCGGGTTCCCAATCGACGACTGTTTCCCATTGGCCGCGGC
>JAHDDK010000042.1 GCA_020629375.1 Acidimicrobiales bacterium | reverse complement strand
TCCGACCTTCGGTCCCCCAGACCGACGCGCTAACCAAGCTGCGCCACAGCCCGTTCGGCCCGTCACTGTACTGGTCGAAGCTCACGTGACCAACAACGTGATGCCGTCGATCAGTCTCCACAGGAGATAGATGCCGAGGGCGACGACGACCAGCCAGAAGTGCCACGGCGCAGACTGGCCGACGCTACGGGCGCTGGACGAGTCTTCGGCCGTGGCGGCGACGTCGTTGCCGCACTGCTCGCACTGACCGTGTTCGGCGAGCGAGTTGGGCGTCCGATACTCGCTGCACGTGTCACACCATGGCACCGGTCAACTCCGGCGGACGGCGAGGATGGCGACGTCGTCGTCGATCACGCCGTGGGCGAAGTCTCGAGCTTCTTCGAGAAGTCCTTTGACGAGCACGTCTGGGGCAGCGCCGGGATCGCGGCGGATCGCCATCGCGATGCGTTCTTCGCCAAACAGTTCGTCACCGTTTCGAGCTTCGGTGAGTCCGTCGGTGTAGAGCAGGACGAAGTCGTCGAGCGAGAGCGGGATTTCTTTGGAGAAGTAGGTCGCCTTGGGATCCAGCATCAAGAGTGGGCCGGTTGCACGGAGCGGGCGAACTTCTCGGTCGTGCCACAGCCATCCGGCGGGGTGACCGGCGGAGGCGAAGCGGAGCGTTCCGGCCTCGGTGTCGAAGACCACGACGATCATCGAGATGAACTCCTCGCCGCGATCCATCTCGGCCATCTGCTGGTTGAGTTCTTCGAGGGCCTGTGCAGGGTCACGAAACTGGCGGAGGAAGACCCGGAGGAGGTACTTCGCCTGGAAGGCGGTGATCGATGATTCGATTCCGTGACCAGCGACGTCGCCAATGACCGCGGCGATGCGCTTGGGGCCGACGCGGTACACGTCGAAGAAGTCGCCGGCCATCAGACCCGAACCGGCTTCGTAGACGCGCCCGACCTCGAACCCGGTGATGTCGGGGAGCGCGTCGGGGGCGAGTCGGGACGCCCAGGCTTTCGGCGCAAAGTCCTCTTGCTGGAGCGCTTCTTCTGCCCGTCGCTCGAGGAAGAATCGCTGTCGGCTCAGGCGTGCTTCTTGGACTGCGCCTCGCGACCAGTAGACCGATACCAGCGCAGGTGCGGCGGCGACGGCGAAGACCATGGCGACTCGGTCGTCATCGGAGAATGCCGTGAAGAACGCCGCAGCGGCTAACACCGAATACAGAATCGCCGAATGCGCTTCCTTGCGGAACGCTGACCGGGCAAGGCTGAGAGCGCCTTCCTGGAGCGGATTGTCGGCGTCCTGTTCGAGATTGGTGAGGAACCGACGCCGATAGCGGGCCGAGCGAGCCCAGCTGATCGCCGCCACGACACACACGATGCCGAGACCGATGAGGACCACGGTCTTCATTCTTCAAGGCTAGCCGACCGTCACACGTGTGCTTCGCAACCAGCCGTAACGTTCAGTCTGACCGGCGTCGAACCCGCAGCTTGATCGGCGTGTTGCCGAGTTCGAAGTCTTCGCGAAGCCGCCGCTCGAGGTACCGGAGGTACGTCTTCGGGAGCTCCTTGTTGGCGAAGAGGGTGAACGTCGGTGGGTCCGTGGCTCCTTGAGTGGCGTACAGCACACGGCCGCCTTCTGGAGCTGGCTGCGCGACCTGGGCGGCGCGGATCGACTGGTTGACCTTCCGGGTCGGAATTCGTGTCGAGTAGTCCGTGATGGCCTCCTCGAGCGCAGGCCAGAGTTTCTGCACACTCTTGCCCGTCAGCGCGCTGATTCGCAGGACCGGGGACTCCCCGATGAAGTGCAACTTGCGCTCGAGGGTTCGCATCGTGTCTCGCCGCTCCTCCGCGTCGAGCAGCTCCCATTTGTTGAGGAGCACGACGATCGGACATCCGGCCGCGTCAACACGTTCAGCGAGTCGCTGATCCTGGGCCGTGACCCCGATCGTGGCATCGATCACGAGCAGGGCGACATCGGACTCGTCCACGGCCCGCAGAGCCCGAACGAGCGAGTAGTACTCGGTCTCTTCATCGACCCGGGCCTTGCGTCGCATCCCGGCGGTGTCGACGAAGCGGATCGGACCGCCAGGCGTTTCGACGATGGTGTCGATCGCATCTCTGGTCGTCCCCGCTCGATCGTGCACAACCGAGCGATCCTCGCCGATCAACCGGTTGAACAACGTCGACTTCCCCACATTTGGGCGTCCGACGATGCTGACCGCGAAGATTCGCTCCTCGTCGTCCTCCGGCACCTCCTCGACGGGTTCGGGAAGCACCTCGAGTACCCGATCGAGAAGATCTCCTGCCCCGAATCCATGAAGAGCGGAGACGGCGTGCGGCTCGCCCAGACCGAGACTCATGAGATCCCAGATTTGGTGTTCTTGCTTTTCGGAGTCCGTCTTGTTCGCCACAAGGAATACCGGTCGCTCAATACGACGGACGAGATCGGCGACGAGCTGATCGTCGGCGGTTACGCCGACCGATGCGTCCGCCACCATCAGAACGACGTCGGCTTCGGCGATCGCCCGTTCGCTCTGTCGGGAGACCTTGGCGTCGAGGTCGTCGCCATCGGAGTCGGCCATCCAGCCGCCGGTGTCGATGATGGTGAACTCGCGCCCCTGCCATTCGGCGACCAGCTCTTTGCGGTCGCGAGTGACGCCGGGGCGTTCTTCGACGATGGTCTCGCGGCGACCGAGAAAACGATTGACGAGCGTCGACTTCCCGACGTTCGGTCGCCCCACGATTGCCACGGTTGGCAATGCCGTCATGAGGCACCGCCGATGCTGTCGGGGTCGAGGGCCGAGCGAAGCGCGGCACCGTCGGTCGGGATGATCTCGACGGGCCGTGGAAGGTCCTCGGGACTCGTGCCGTCCAGAAACACGCCTCGGTTGAGACAGACGTCGGGAACGAGGTAGCGGTGTCCTTCGGGTTGCTCGGCGAGTGTTCGGGCGATGTCTTCGCCGACCATCAGGCCGGCGACGCCAACGTTTCCGCCAAAGAACCGATTCTCGACCTCGATCACGCGCACATCGTCGCGGCCCAGCTCGGCGATGAGTGGCCGGAGTACGGCCGCTCCGAGAGGACCAGACAAGACGCCAACGGGTGCCGACGCCCGCGGCCTGATGGCGACCGACGCCCAACCGTCGCCGTCGGCCATTCGAGGGGCGCGGTACCCTTCGGCCGGAGCGGCGTCGACCCAGCTGAAGAAGCCTTCCTCGGGCCCCGTGACGTCGTCGGAGATTCCCGTGAATTCGGCTTCGAAGGTCCGCGCCATGCCCACACCGTCCTCGTACATCGGCACGTCGCCATACGCCTCGCGTAAAGGAAACGGGCGCCCGGCAGCGAGGTAGTACTCGTCGGATGCATGCACGACCCGTCGGCCGGTCAACGCAACGAGAACGTCTTGCCACCGTTCGACGGCATCGCACACCGCCGCAGCCTCGGCAGTTGTGTGGGGCCGCATCCGAGCCTCAGTCGAGTAGCGGGACACCCCGAGCGGAACGACACACACCGTTTCAAGAGCTCGGTACCGGTCGGCGATCGTCGCCAGGGTGTCGTCGAGAACCGCTCCGTCGTTGATCCCTGGACAGACGACGACTTGTCCGTGGACGGCGACACCGGCATCGAGCAGTGCGTCGAGCCAACGCAGGCTCGACGCACCCCGACGGTTGCGCAACATTTCCGAGCGCACGTCGGGGTCGGTGGCGTGAATCGACACGTTGAGTGGGCTGAGACCCTCGGTGACGACCCGCTCGAAATCGGCTTCGGTGAAACGGGTCAGGGTCGTGTAGTTGCCAAACAGAAACGAGAGGCGGTAGTCGTCGTCCTTCAGATACAAGCTGGATCGTAGATTCGGTGGCAGCTGGTAAATGAAGCAGAACTCGCAATGGTTGTCGCAGGTACGCACCTCGTCGAACAACGCCGAATGCACTTCGAGCCCGAGTCGCTCTCCGGGGGCCTTGTCGATCTCGACCTCAAGCTGAATGCCGTCGCGCCGGACCTCGATGACGAACTCATCACCATCGACGAGCGTCTGCCATTCGAGGATGTCGCGGGGCCGTACGCCGTCGATCGACAAGACCTCGTCGCCCAGACGAACTCCCGCTCGAGACGCCTCGCTATTCGGTTCCACGGCGACAACACGCGGAAGGGCGTCGATTGCGCCGGGAGTCGTTGCCGTCGTCATCATGCCAAGGGTACGAGCCAGCATCGCGATCTCGGTGTTTCAAACGACACGGCGGTCGCTGGGCCGTTACCGACGTCGAGCGTTCAATACACTCGCGGCATGGCTGTCGACCAGGTGTTACTCGCTGCTCCCCGCGGATTCTGTGCCGGTGTCGAGATGGCGATCAAAGCACTTGCTGCCATGGTGCGATCGTTCGATCCGCCCGTGTACTGCTATCACGAGATCGTCCACAACCGGCTCGTCGTTCAGCGGTTCGAAGACATGGGGGTGATCTTCGTCGATGACATCGCCGAGGTGCCCACGGGGGCCCCGATCATGTTGTCTGCACATGGTTCGGCGCCGGAGGTGGTGGATGCAGCACGCTCGACCGGCGGGTACGTCGTCGACGCCGTGTGCCCGCTGGTCACCAAGGTGCATCACGAGGTAAAGGTTCGTGCCGGCAAGGGCTATCAAATCGTGTACGTCGGCCACGAAGGGCACGAGGAAGCGGTCGGAACGATGGCGGTCGCCCCGGATGCGATTCACCGCGTCGAGTCGGTCGCCGAGGTCGAGGCACTCGACGAACTCGACGGTCCGACTGCGCTCCTAGCGCAGACGACGCTTTCGCATCGGGACTGGACCGATGTCCAAGATGCCGCACTCGGCCGTTGGCCCGACATGTGGACGCCGGGACGTTCCGATCTGTGCTTCGCCACCACGAATCGCCAGGGAGCGCTCGTGGAAATCGCGCCCAGGTGCGACGCCATGGTGGTGATCGGGTCATCGAACTCGAGCAACACGATGGCGTTGGCCCGGCTTGCCGCCGAGTCGGGATGTTCCCGAGTCCTGCGTGTGAACACCGCCGACGAGCTACCCGATGATCTGGACGGGGTTGTCGGCGTGACCGCCGGTGCCTCGGCCTCCGAAGAACTCGTCGAGTCGGTGCTCGCCCGGCTTGCGCCCAGGCAGGGGGTGAGCGAGATCCGAATTACCGAAGAGGACGAGTACTTCCCTCCCCCGCGCAACCTCCGGGATCTGCTCACCTCGATCGACGCCGCCACCGCACTCACCCTTGGCGCCCAACGCTCCGACGTTCCAGCGACCGGGGACCGCCAGCTCGGCGCGAGCGAAGTTCTCCGGCTACTCGGCTCCTGAACCTGTGTTGAGAGCCCGAGTCTCGTACCCGCCGTTGATGAGAGCGTCGTCGAAGAGCGTCTGAATCGTCTGTCGGAGCAGTTCGGTGTGCGCTTTCACCGATTTGCGCGACACACGCCCGTTCTCGTTCGGCGTCGGAGGCAAAATCGGCTCTCCGATCACGAACACGATCTTCTTCGGGAGCACCACCTTGCGGCCCACTGGCATCGCATACTCACTTCCACCGATTCCAACTGGCACGATCGGACACTGCTGACGGCCGGACAGGAAACTCGGCCCGTCGAACATGTTCTCTTCGAGCACATCGAGGCCGTCGCGTCGTGTTCCCTCCGGAAACATCACGAGAGCTTCGCCGCGCTCGAGGATCTCCTCGGCGACACGCAGCGCACTCCGGTCCGCAGTGGCCCGCTCGACCGGGAATCCGCCCAGCATGGTCAGAAACCAGCTCGCCGCACGATTGACCTTCCACAGCGATTCTTTTCCCATGAATCGGATGGGCTCCGCCCGAATCACCGGCAAGAGCGGAGTGTCGAGGTTCGATCGATGCACGGGAGAGACGATGAAGGCGCCGGCCGTCGGAAGGTTCTCCCGTCCGTGCACCTCGTAGCGAAACCACAGCTTCGCAGCGGCACGCATGAAGAACCGTGTGACGGTCCACGCAAGACGCTGTCCGCTGCTGAGACCTTCGCCGTACGCACTCTGCGCGCTCATCGCGACATGCCGCCAGGTCCGTCGTCGACGACACGTTCCCAGTGATCGGCGACCTGATCGATGACGCCATCGATGGTCATTCCGGTCGAGTCGAGCAACATCGCGTCGTCCGCCTGCACAAGCGGATCGTGTTCGCGGGTCGAGTCGATGCGATCACGTTCGGCGATGCGCTGCATCATGTCGTCGAGGTCCACGTCGCCAGTCTCCGCAGCCCGGCGCCGAGCACGCTCCTCCACTGAGGCGGTCAGGAAAATCTTGCACGTGGCATCGGGGAAGATCGCCGTGCCGATGTCGCGTCCTTCGATGACCGCAGCTCCCCGGCGCCGAGCCCAGGATCGCTGCTGATCGGCCAGGATGGCCCGAACGCCGTGGATCGCCGCGACCGGCGATACCGCCGACGTCACCTCAGGCGTGCGAATGGCGACCGAGACGTCTTCTCCGTCGACGAGGACCCGTCCACCGCCAACCCGAATGTCGCTGCGCTCCGCGGCTGCGGTCACCGCCGCATGATTGTCGATCGACACGCCGGATCGAAGCACAGCGAGCGCAACGGAGCGGTACATCGCGCCGGTGTCGAGGTGCGGCAAGTGCAGCCGATCCGCGACCGCCGCCGCCACCGTCGACTTTCCGCTACCGGCTGGGCCGTCGATCGCGAGGACCAGCGGCGTCGTGCGAGCCTCGGCCCGCAGTTGGTCGAGAAGATCCCAGAACCCCGGAAACGTCTTGTCGGCGCAGCCTGGATCGACGACGTCGATGCCGGGCTCCACGAGCCCCAGAAGGGCCAGCGACATCGCCATTCGGTGATCTTCGTAGGTTTCGACCGCAACACGTTCGTGGGGGCCGCCGGTGACCCGATAGCCATCCTCTTCGACCTCAGCGTCGATGCCCAGTCGACGAAGCTCGGTCACCGATGCCGCAACACGGTCACTCTCCTTGGTCGTCCGGATGAATCCGATTCCGGTGGCACGGCTCTCGCCATCCGCCCGAGCGGCGAGCGCAGCGAAGGTGGGTGCGGTATCGCTCATGTCGCCGAGGTTGACGTCGATCGGACGCAGGATCCCGCTTCCGCGGACCTCGGTGCGATCCGCATCGACCCACACTCTGGCACCCATCGACCGGAGCACATCGGCAAAGCCAGCGTCGCCCTGGATCGAGTCGTGTCCGAGGCCGTCGACGACGACGCGGCCGCCCACGATGGCGGCCGCAGCGAGCGGGTACGTCGCTGTGGAGGCATCGGGCTCGATCAGATGGTTCCCACCTCGGTAACCACCGGGTGCCACGTCGAAGCCTTCTGGGGTCTTCGCCACACCGGCGCCGAAGGCCCGCATCAACGAGACGGTCATGTCGATGTAGGGCTGACTGACCGCGTCACCGTGGAGATCGAGGCGTAGACCATCGTCGAGGCACGGGGCGACCATCAACAACGCACTGATGAACTGGCTCGAGACGCCCGCATCGATCACGCATCGATCCGCGTTCCCAAATCCCGATGTCACCTCGATCGGAAGTACGTCGGTCGACACTGCGCTACCGAGCTGGCGCATGGCGTCGACGAGCGGGGCCATCGGCCGCGCTTGCATCTGTGGGTGAGCCGTGAGCGTGCCGGCACCGGCCAAACCGAGTAGCGGGAGCACGAAACGGGCGGTCGTCCCCGACATACGAGCGTCGAGCGACTGCTCAGGCCGACGCACCCGACCGGCCGTACCTTCGATCTGCGCAACATCGCCGTCGACCCGGATCGTCGCACCGAGCGCCGTCACGCACCCGGTCATCGCCTCGATGTCGTCAGACCACCCCACCCCGGACAAGCGACTCTCCCCCTCGGCCAGTGCCGCGATGATCAGGGCGCGATTGACAAGACTCTTCGAACCCGGAAGACGAACGACACTGTCGAGCGTGCCGTCGATCGGACGAATGTGCACAATCGACGTATCTGTCGCCTTTTCGTGCGTCATGTCAGTGGCCTCAGTGACGGACGGTAGCCACGTGCGAGAAGTCCTCCCTTGAGGACGTCGGCGCTACTCGAGCCGACGAGGAGCACGAGAACACCGGTCGGCCCTTCAGCCGAGTGCGCGATCTCGAGGTCGTAGATGTTCACGTCGAGCTCGGCAGCGAGGCCCGTGACGGCCGCAAGTTCGCCCTGCTGATCCTTCACGCGCACTCGCACCTCGGAGAGGTTCGGCGGCAGCGCATAGGTCGTCGGAAGATTGGCCCGCGCATCACGTGCCCGCTCAAGCCGTTCGAGGATCTCCGGCGCCTTGTGGCCGGCGACGAGGTTTCGCATGTCGCCCAGCTCGTTGATGACCTGATCGAGCACTTCGAGAATCGCGGAGTCGTTCTGGAAGCAAATCGACGGCCAGATCGTCGGGGAACCCGACGCGATGCGAGTCATGTCTCGGAACCCACCCGCCGCGAGCCGGAGCATCGCGAGGTGTTCGTCCGAACGACGTCCGGCGATGTTCATCAGCGTCGCCGCCACCAGGTGCGGAACGTGCGACACCATCGCAACCATCCGATCATGCGCCTCGGGCGACAACGTGACGGGGTCCGAACCAAGCGCCGCGACGAGCTCGTGGACAGTCGCGAACGCGTCGTCACTGGTCGACGTGGTCGGCGAGATCACCCATGAGGCCCCCCGGAAGAGATCGGGGCGTGCACCGGCGAGCCCCGACTGCTCGGACCCGGCCATCGGGTGAGACGGCACGAAACGCGGGTCGGCGCAGCGTTCGGCGATCTGTGCCTTGACAGAGCCAACGTCGATGACGACGCCCGAAGTGGCATCGAGGGCGCTCCGGACACCGTCGGCGATGTGATCAGCCGGGGTGGCGACCACCGTGATCCGGCTGCTTTCGACGACTCCGATTCGAGAGACGATCTGTCGCTCCAGCGCGTGACGTTCGACATCGGGGTCGACGTCGGTTCCCCAGACGTCGTAGCCGAGCTCACGGAGCGCCAACGCCACCGAGCCCCCGATGAGTCCGAGCCCAATCACGCCCGCCGTCATCGGGACTACGGGTTCGCCATTCGACATGGCCGTCGAGCCTACCGAGCGCCGTCGATGGCGCGTTCGAGGTCGGCGAGTTCGCCCGGCGTCAGGTCACGCCAGGCACCGGGAGCGAGTGACCGGTCGGCGAGGTTGCCGATCCGTACCCGCACAAGTCTGGTCACGGGATGGCCGATCGCCTCGCACATACGTCGCACCTGACGGTTACGTCCTTCGTGGATCGTCAACCGGATAACGCCCGGCGTCGGCTGTGAGGCGTGCGCCGGCGCGGTCATCCCGTCTTCGAGTTCGATGCCCTCTCGCAAGCGTCGTAGCGCTCCACGGGATGGCGAGCCCTCCACGGTCGCCAGATACTCCTTCTCGACGCCAAAACTCGGGTGCGTGAGTCGCTGCGTCAGACCCCCGTCATTGGTCAGGAGCAACAGTCCTTCGGTGTCACCGTCGAGGCGCCCCACCGGGAAGAGCCGTTCGGGGGCGTCCACCAGCTCAACCACCGTCGGGCGCCCGTGTGTGTCTTTGGCCGTTGTGATGACACCGGTCGGTTTGTTGAGCAAGACGGTTCGGCGGGTTGGATCGACGTGCGCGACGACCCCGTCGACCCGGATCTCGTCGCGGTCCGACTCGACCCGTCGGCCGAGTTGGGCCACGTCGCCGTTCACGGTCACGCGGCCCTCGGCGATCAGGTCCTCGCAGACACGACGTGAGGCGATCCCGGCGTGGGCGAGCACTTTCTGGAGCCGCTCGCCCGCGTGCTCAGAGCTCACGCAGATCGATGATCACGTCATCGCTCGCAACATCCGTAGAGTCCTCGGTGTCGACCTCATCGGCGTCGTCGACTTCGGCGGTCTTGATTGCCTCATCCGGGTCGTTGACGTCGGCGGTCTCGATTGCCTCATCGGCGTCGTTGACGTCGGCGGTCTCGATTGCCTCATCCGGGTCGAACCGCAAGCCATGCTCGAGCGCCTCGACCACCTCTGCGTCGGGCACGAACGCGCCAAGGTCGGGGAGGTCGGCGATCGAGTCGAGACCCATCCGCTCGAGGAACGACGGCGTGGTGCCATACAGCACGGCCTGACCCGGGCCGGAGTCTCGAGAGATCTCGGCGATGTACCCGCGCTGGGTGAGCGTTCGGACCACCGCATCCACCGAAACGCCACGAATCGATGCGATCTGGGCGCGCGAGATCGGCTGCTTATACGCCACGATCGCGAGCGTTTCGAGTGCCGCAGCCGAGAGCCGCGCAGACTGGCCCTCGAGCACGAAGCGCTCAACATAGGCCGCCTGGTCGGGATGGCTCTGGAAGCGGTAGCCCCCAGCCACGCGGGTCAGCACGAATCCGCGGCCATCGGCCCGATACCCCGCGTCGAGTTCGGCGCAGACCTCTTCGACGACGTCGACGGTCGAATCGACCAGCTGGGCCAACAACCGTGGCTCGATCGGCGCCTCAGTGACCATAAGTACGGCCTCGATCGCCGCCGAGAGCTCGCGCCGGTCCCCGAGCACGGCCAGATCATCAGAAGTCGTCTCGCTCGGCTCAACGGCGCGGTTCTCGGTCGTGTCCACCGTGTCGCTCATGACACCATCCTCTGTTTCGATGGGCACTGGCCCGTCATCCTTCGTATGCATCGATTGCGATCGAGGCCAACGCCTGTTGGGGTTCGCCGCCGATCCACTCGAGTTCGATGTCCCCGAACGCCCGCACCTGGTGGACCTCGACGATTCCCTGCTTGAACAATTCGAGGACGGCGAGGAACCGCACCACGACGTCGATGCGGTCAACGAGACCCGCCGTCAGTCGACGGAAGTTGACTCGTCCGGCACCCGGAAGCTCGTCGGCCATCTCTCGGATGGCGTCGTCGACCGAGGCCGTGATCGGACTCACGTGATAGAGGTCGAGCGCCGGCTTGGGCTTCGGGGTAAGAGCCCGGATGCACGCCGCCCGAAGGTCGTCCACGTCGATTCCCTCGAGCAGATCCGGCGCAAGGTTGACGAAGGCATCCTCGACACCAGCGACCCGCGGATAGCTCTGTGCGGCGGCCTCGTGGAGCGACCGCAGGACCGATGCCGCGTCTTTGAACGTCTTGCACTCCAGAAGGCGAGCGAGCAGTAGATCGCGTTCCTCGAACAGCGCGAGCTCGTCATCGAGGTCGAAGGCGTCGTCGTCGGGCAACAACCGTCGAGCCTTCAGCTCGACGAGCGTCGCAGCGATGAGCAAAAACTCCGTTGCCACATCGAGGTTGCAGCGCTCCATGCGTTCGATCTCGGCCAAATAGGCGTCGACGATGCTCGTCAGCGATATGTCGTAGAGATCGACCTCTTCGGCCAGGATGAGGTGCAAGAGCAAATCGAACGGGCCGTTGAAGACCTCGGTCGTGACCTCATAGGAAGACGCGTTCGACGCGGTGTCGGCCATCGAGGCGACTGTACCGCTGCTCGGGCCGACACTCCACGGCGGGACCATCTACGTTCCGCCCGTGACCGATCGCGCCATCATGTGGTTTCGCAACGATCTTCGGCTCGACGACAACCCTGCGTGGGCTCGAGCGACCCTTCAGGCCTCGTCTGTGGAGCCTGTCGTCGTCCTCGAATCGTCCCTTCTCGACGCCTCCGCCCCCTTCCGCCGGGACCGGTATCTTGGCGCCGTCGCCGCACTCCGGCGCCAACTCCGAGCGCTCGGCGCCGACCTCACCATTCTCGTTGGCCCGGCGACCTCTGCGCTTCCAACCGTCCTCGAGGGTGCCTCGTCGCTGCACGTCAACGCCGCGACGAGCGCATGGGGCCGACGGCGCGACGAGCAGGTCGCTCAACACGGCGTGCCCGTGATCGCCGAATGGGGGACGCTCGTCACCGAACCCGGCTCGGTCTTAACCGGCAAGGGCACGTTGTCCCGTGTCTACACGGCATTCCGAAAGGTCTGGGAGAAGACACCGTTGACGCCGTGGCCTGAGGCACAGGAGACGACGATCGTCGCCCGGGCCTCCACGTCGCTCGTCGACGACGTCGAACCCTCGCCCGATCCGACCCACCGGTTGATCGAGTGGCTCGACAACGTCGACGACTACGCCAGCACCCGAGACCTCCCTGCCGTAGACGGCACGTCGCAGCTGTCCGCGTCGCTACGGCTCGGCACGCTGTCGCCCCGCCGAGTACTCGACCACGTCGGGACCTCGAGCGAGGGCCGCGAGGCATTCGCCCGGCAACTCGCGTGGCGCGACTGGTACGCGCACCTTCTCGTCGAAATGCCCCACATGGCAAACCGTGCGATTCGGCCCGAATACGACGCCATCGAGTGGCTCGACGACGACGAGGGCTTCGAGGCGTGGAAGGCGGGACGGACCGGCTACCCCATCGTCGACGCCGGCATGCGCCAGCTCGCCTCCACGGGCTGGATGCACAATCGGGTCCGCATGATCACCGCATCGTTTCTCGTCAAGGATTTGTTGATCGACTGGCGGCTCGGCGAACGATGGTTTCGCCAGATTCTCATCGATGCCGAACCAAGCCAGAACGCAGGTAACTGGCAGTGGGTCGCGGGAACCGGTACCGACGCCGCCCCGTATTTCCGAATTTTCAATCCGGTATCGCAGAGCCGAAAGTTCGACCCGGCCGGCGACTACATCCGCCGCTGGGTTCCCGAGCTGGCGACGGTGCCGGCGCCGACGATCCATGCCCCGTGGGAAGCGGGACCCCTCGACCTCGCATCGGCTGGCGTGATCCTCGGCGACACGTATCCCGAACCAATCGTCGATCACGCAATGGCCCGGGAGCGGACGCTTGCGGCGTATAAAGCAGCCGTCAAACCGCAGTGACCGCCTCGACAACGAGAGGCGGAAACCCGGTCAGACAGATTCGATCAACGGACGAGGATCGACGCGTGCCTTCGCTGTCTGCAACCGGCCGCGGCTCTCGTTGAGCTGCCGATCGAAGACGTCGACTTCATCCCAGACGATGTCGGCGGTTTCGGTCGTCGGCGGACGCGACGCGTAGATGGTCGACGTCACGTGCGGTGCGAGCGCCGACAACGACGACGCAGCGTGGACACCAAGATCGCGACGAGAGGCCGCCACGATCTCCTTGACGGTCATGTCCGGGCGGATGTCGACGCCAGCCTCGACGAGACGATCCTTGCTCTCCTGCCAGCCGGCGAGCACACGAGCCGTCGGATCTTCGATGTTCTCCCGGTAGCGGCGACGCAGCAGCTTGATGAGGAGCACCATGAACAGGAGCATGACCGGGAAGAGCACGAGGAAAAGACCGGAGACGACGAGCACACGAACCGTCGCACCGACGGCTTCGTCTTCGGGTTCGACTTCGTCGTCCTCGGTCGGGTCCGACTCGCTCGGCGTCGGACCCTCAGAAACCGCCTGTCCCTCAGGGATCTGGGTCGCGTCATCGTCCCCGCTCCCGCCGCCCTCGCCCGAGGTCGGCGGCACCGGGTCGAACGGAACCCATCCGATCCCCTCGAACCGAACCTCTGGCCAGGCGTCGTACTGCTCCGAGCCAACGGTGTCGAGGAAGATCGTCGTCCCGTCATCGGTCTGCTCGGCGACGCGATATCCGACCATGACCCGCGTCGGGAAGCCCTGCTGGCGGGCGGCCACCGCAAAGGCACTCACGAACTGGTCTCGATATCCTTCGCCCTCGACCAAGAACTGTTCGAGGCGTCCGATCGACGTGCCTGAGGACGAGTCGAGCACGAGCGTGAAGCCATCTCGAAGCGTCTCTTCGAGAAGAAGAAGCTGATCGAAGTCGGTCTCGCCGGCGCCCATGACGTCAGCGAGCTGAACGAGCGGCGAATTGTCGGGGATTGGCGGCAGCTCGCGGTAGCGAGCATCGAAGAGGTCGGGCGACGCCGCACGGAGCTCTTCGGTCGTCGGTGCGGGCACCTGGCTCACCACTTCGTATGTGATGTCACCGCCGTCTCGGTTGAGGAGCGTTCCCGAAACGTCGTCGAACCAGATGTCGTCGCCGTTGACCCGTATCGGTCGGTTTCCGGCGGGTACCCAGGGGAAGCTCGGATCCAACAACTCGATCTGCTGACGAATCTCGAGCGACTCGACCTGAAGGGCTTCTTCCGCGGCAAGGTCAGCAGAGGTCGCCTGGTAAGTCGCATCGGTGGTCCAGTTCGACCCGTTGAACGTCTCGAGTGCGACGAGACCGACCCGATCGAAAAACGCTGCGGGCGGTTCGACCGGCAGATCGAGCAGGAAGGCACGCTCTGCGGCCTCACGCTGCGCCTTGAGTTCGGCGAGCGGGTTGATCGCCGAAGTCGATTGCACTTCTTCGACGCGAAGCTGACGAGGGTCGAATGGCTCCTCGGGGCCTCCGGGTAATGCGGCGGCGGCGAGCGGAGCCAGCAGACCGAGGCCGACCAGGATCGGCGCTCCGGCGATGAGCCGTTCGGTGAGCATGCGTTCTCCGACGAACTCCGTGACTTCGGTGTCCACGTCGGTGGTGTGTTGCGGTACGGCCCGGACGAGCGCCAGCAGCAGGGCTGCGGCGACGAGCGCAACGATGAGAATGTACGCAGCCACCCCGTTCGGCGCGGCGAGCGGCAGGGAAAGCGCAGCGAAGACGATCGCCGGGATCACCGGACCGACGGCGAAGTCGCTGTTGCGCAGCATGCCCCCAGTCGCTGCTCCCGTGAGCCACGCGACGACGGTCACGAATCCGAGGGGCTCGGCGAGGCCGGTGTCAATCGGCAGCGTCGACGCGAGCGCGTTCCGCCAACCGTCCAAGGTCGCTCCCCGAAGTGCTCCGGCGAGATCGGCGAAGCCACCGAAGTTCGTCGCCGGCAATAGCACGGTGAGCAACAAGAACAAGAAGCCAATCGCTCCGAGCACGACCGCACGGACGCCGAGGTGCAAGCCGGTCCGAGAGATCACCCATCCGAGCACACCTCCGAGAAGCGCCGCGCCGATGACCGGACCCACCCAGCCCGGTCCCGCAAAGACTCGGCTGTAGAACAGTGCCGACACGGTGAGCAGCAGCCCACCTGCCGAGATCTGACCGAGAACCACTTGCTGTCTCATCGCGTCCTCTCCCTCGTCGGACTCATCGTTGCGATGTCCGGTTCCAGGCTCGAGCGAACTCTTCGCTGCTCGAAGCGGTCAACAAGATTCCGTCCGCAATGCCTCGTTCCCACTCATTGCGTCCTGCAACGAACTGTCCGACCGTGATCACGTCGAATCGCCCGCGGAACCGATTCAGAAACGCCATCTCCTCGGCAGAGGTCACACCGGTGAGCAGGGTCAACGAAACGCCGCCGAGATCGGCCATCAGTTCGTCGAACACGGAGTCGATCGATCCGACGAGGCTCAGCCCGACTTCGGAGAGGCGATCCATGATGGTGGCCGCGGGCATCATGTTGTTGAGCTCGAGTCCATCGGTCGTGATCAACCGAAAGTCGAAGCCCCGACTCACCGAGGCCGCAGCCAGTGACGCCGACGCCCGCACGGCGTCCTCGAAACCATCGGCCGTGTGTGCTGTCGCACGCGTGTCGAGCACAACGAGCGAGCGCGGTTGGTGCGTGTCGATGTTGTGACGGACCATCAGCTTGTTCGACCGGGCGGACGACCGCCAATGGATCAGCCGCAAATCATCGCCCCGCACGTACTCGCGGAGGCTGTGAAAGGTCACTCCGCCCTCGAGTGCCTCACCTGAGTCGGGGCCTTCGAGGTCTCGGGCGATTCCGCTCGGAAACGGTTCCATCTCATGGACAACTGGATGGACGAACAGCGTTGCCAGACCATCGTCGGGCTCTCCCGAGCGCATCAAACCAAAGGGGTCCGCACGGGTCACATCGAGAGGGCCCACGCGAAAGACGCCGCGCCGGTCGGTGGGGAGCTCGGTCGTGATCACGACGGACTCCCCCGGTTCGAGCGACGGCAGGTCGATCGGCAAGCGGGTGTCGCCGAACCGCTCGAGGGCGACTCCACCGGAAGTCCGACGGCGGCCTTGGTTCGTGATCGTGAGGTTCGATCGGGCGACCCGACCGGACCGGACGCGCTCTGGGACGACTACCCGCGAGGCGGACACGCGGGGACGGCGGACAATCCACAGCCGACCAATGAGTACGGCGATCAGGAATGCGATTCCGAGCGCGGTCAGGGTGTGGTATCCGAGGGCGATTCCGACAAAGAGCGCCAGAGCCCCGATGAGCAGGAATGTCCTGCCGCTCGTGGTCAGCATCGACTCAACGTTCGACGCGTTCTTTGGGTGTCGGGATCTCCTGGAGGACCGCTCGGAGCAGCTCGACGGCATCGATGCCCTCGAACTCGGCTTCGGGCTTGAGCAGCATTCGATGTGCCAGAACCGATTCGGTCAGGTCCTTCACGTCGTCGGCGGTCACAAACGGTCGGCCGTTGGCCGCAGCGAGCGCCCTCGCCGTACGACCGAGCGCGATCGACCCGCGCGGCGAAACCCCGATACGAAGCTCAGGAAGCTCGCGGGTAGCGCGCACCACGCTGACGATGTACTGGCGAACAGCAGGCGAGATGTAGACGACATCGGCGACGCGGGCCATCTGCCGCACCTCTTCGGTCGACAGAACAGGTTCGACGTCGACTCGGGTCCGCCCTGCAGGCGCCGAATCGATGATGTCGATCTCGGCGACTGCGCTTGGGTAGCCGAGGGCGACGCGCATCATGAACCGGTCGATCTGCGCTTCGGGTAGCGCATAGGTGCCGTCGTGTTCGATCGGGTTCTGGGTGGCGACGACGAGAAACGGATTCGGAACCGGCCGAGGAACCCCGTCCACGGTGACTTGGTACTCCTCCATCACCTCGAGCAATGCGGACTGTGTCTTTGGCGAGGCACGGTTGATCTCATCAGCCAGGACGACGTTGGCGAATACGGCGCCGGGATGGAACTCGAACTCGCTATTCGATTGGTTGAAGATCTGCACGCCAGTGACGTCGGTGGGCAGGAGATCTGGCGTGAACTGGATTCGGGTGAGCGTGCCATCGACCGATTCGGCAAGGGCTCGCGCCAGGGACGTCTTGCCAACGCCGGGAACGTCCTCGATCAGCAGGTGCCCCTGCGCAAGCATGCACAGGAACGCAATGCGAATCTCACGGGTCTTGCCGTGGATGACCCGCTCGACGTTGTTCACGAGCTGCTGGAAACGATCTGCGTAGGTGCGAACTTCGAGCTCGAGATCCTCGACAGCATTGGTGGTGGTCACGTGATATCTCCGGTCGGGGACGTACAGGGTCCAGTGTGGCGCACGTGCGCCCGCGTTTCACTTCGAGAGTACAACCACCCGCCGAGGTGCTCGGCAGGGCCATTCTGACCAGTCCGACCACCGTCCGGCAAGACCACCCTGTGGATGACCGCGCCGAGTTACCGTGGAGTATGCCGAAGCCGCGCCGCCGAGTCGACGCCGTTCTGGTCGATCGTGGGCTCGCATCGTCTCGCCGCGAAGCGCGCGCGCTCGTCGAGGCCGGGCGGGTGGTGGTCGACGGGGCACCGGTTCTGAAGGTGACTCGGCAGGTCGCCGCCGGTCAGGCGCTCGTCGTCGAAGGCCCGCCGGCCCAGTTCGTCGGACGCGGAGCCATCAAGTTGGAGGCAGCACTCGAGCATTTCGCGCTCGACGTCGCCGGTCGTCGCTGCCTCGATGCCGGCGCGTCGACCGGTGGCTTTACCGACGTTCTCGTCCAAGCCGGAGCCGCCAGAGTCGTTGCTGTCGATGTCGGCACGAACCAACTGCACGAACGGCTTCGAGGGCACGCACAGGTCACGTCGCTCGAGCAGACCGACATCCGTTCCGAGGTAATCGATGGGCACGGACCCTTCGACCTCGTCGTCGCCGACCTGAGTTTCATCTCCACGATCGGGCTACTCCCTCGGTTTGTCGAGCTCCTCGGCCCGCAAGGCGATCTCGTAGTGCTCGTCAAGCCACAGTTCGAAGCTGGCAGGCAGGTCGTCTCCCGCGGGCGAGGCATCGTCAAGGACCCAGACGTCTGGGTCGAGGTGCTACATCGACTCATCGATCAAGCCGTTGCAGCCGGTCTGGAGGTCGTCGACATGGAGTTGTCCCCGATCGTCGGCGGGAAGGGCAACGTCGAGTTTCTCGCGCACCTCCGAACGAGCGACATACTGGCTCCGTGATGTCGAGCGGAAGTCGGTCGAAGTGAGCGACGTCGAAGTCAACGGCCAGATCGGTGCACGAATCGGCTTCGTGCTTCACGGTGCGGACGACGACGCCCTCTCGCACGCGGAGGGCCTCGCCGCCAACCTGCGTTCGAGAGGCCACCAAGTGGTGGCGGTCGTCGAGGACGCGAACCGCTCGACCCAATTGGATTGTGTCGACGCGGCGTCGTTCGCCGACGGGCTCGACCTCGTCGTCAGCCTCGGCGGCGACGGCACGATGCTGCGCACGATCCGGCTGCTCGACGGCGCAGACGTTCGGGTGCTTGGCGTGAACTTCGGGGATCTCGGGTATCTCACGGTCATCGAGCCAGACGAGCTCGAGGCGGCCGTCGAACGAACTCTTGCGGGCGAACACGAAATCGAACATCGGATGTTGATCGCTGGCCGCGTCGACGGCGACGATGCGACGTTCCACGCACTCAACGACATCGTTGTCGAGCGATCCCCCGGGGACACGACCGTGAGCATCGAGGTCTCGATCGATGGCATGCACTTCACGACGTACTCCGCCGACGGCCTGATCGTGGCGAGCCCGACGGGGAGCACCGCCTACGCCCTATCGGCCCGAGGTCCCGTGGTTGCTCCCACCCACGAGTCGCTCCAGCTGACCCCCGTCAGTCCCCACATGTTGTTCGATCGGACGATCGTCTTCGCTCCGCAGAGTTGTGTCGAGCTGACCGTCGGCGGCCACCGGAACGCCGTGGTGTCAGTGGACGGCCATACGATGCGGTCTATGGGACCTGGAGACCGAATCGTGATCAGCCGCTCGGACCGCACCGCTCGCCTTGTCACATTTGGCAGGCGAGACCACCTTGGCGTGCTCACGTCCAAGCTCGGCCTGTCGCCGCGATGACCGGGTCGCCAATCGGAGGGGCGGCACCCCCTCCCGTCCCCTCGATACAAGAGGCCGAGCCGATGACTTCTGTGGACCACGATGACGCTAACGACCCGATCGATCTGACCGGCGCGACCGCGCGGCTTGACGAGCTCCGCATCCAGAACCTCGGCGTGATCGAATCGCTGTCGCTCGTGCTTCCGGGTGGGTCGATCGCCGTCACGGGCGAAACCGGCGCCGGCAAGACGATGGTCGTCGGCGCCATACAGCTGCTGATGGGCGGCCGAGCGGACCCAGACATGGTCCGGGTTGGCGCTGACGAAGCAGTCATCGAAGGTCGGATCGTCATCGACGACGGGCGCGAGATCATTGCGCGTCGGGTCATTGCGTCGGCCGGACGATCGCGTGCCTATCTCAACGGATCGCTAGCCACAGCCACCGCCTTGGCCGAGACGGTCGGCCCGATGATCGACGTGCACGGCCAACACGACCAACAATCGTTGCTTCAGCCGGCGACGCAGCGTTCGGCACTCGATCGTTTCGCCAAAATCGATACCGAGCCGCTGCGGCTCGCTCGAACATCGATCGCCGCGATCGACGCGGCGATCGCCGACCTCGGCGGAGACGCCACGGAGCGAGCACGCCAGATTGATCTGTTGAGTTATCAGCTCCGCGAACTCGACGATGCCGAGATTGACGATCCGGCGGAGGACGACGAACTCCGGGCCAGCGAGGACCGACTTGCGTCGGCGTTCGAGGATCGAACGGCTGCAGCACAGCTGACCGAACTTCTCGGCTCCGACGGCGCGCTCGCCGAGGCGATCGCGTCCGCGGCGTCGATTGCCGACGAATCCTCGGTGTTCGCCGAACTCGCGTCTCGCCTGACGGTGGTGCAGGACGAAGTGGCGGACCTCGCGTCGACGGCCCGGACGCTGTCAGAGGAGATCACCGACGACCCGGAGAGCCGGGAGGCGGTTCGCGCTCGGCGACAGCTCCTCGCGGAGATGCGCCGCAAGTATGGCCCGTCGATCGTGGATGTCATTGCGTTTCGTGAAGATCTCCGCAGCCGACTCGATGATCTCCAGTCCCATGATGCGCGCTCCCTCGAGCTCGACCGGCGCCGCGAGGTCGCCCACGCCGAACTCGTTGCGGCCGAAACCGCCATCTGCGCTGAGCGCACGGCCGCGGCCGCGCCCCTCGCACACGCGATCGAAACCGAGCTCCAGAAGCTCGCCATGCCGCGAGCACGGGTCGACGTGGCTGTCGCCGGGCCGGCCGGCGACGACGTTCAGCTGCTCCTGGCTGCCAATCCTGGACTCGCGGCGGTCCCCGTCGGCAAGGGCGCGTCGGGCGGCGAGCTGAGTCGGACGATGCTGGCGCTTCGGTTGGTCGTTTCTGGTGGCCCACCGATCAAGGTCTTTGACGAGGTGGATGCTGGCATTGGCGGCGAGACCGCCCGCGCCGTGGGCGAAGCGCTCTCGACGGTCGGTGGACGAGGCCAGACCTTCGTCGTGACGCATCTCGCGCAGGTAGCCGCAATGGCCGACACACACATCGTCATCGCGAAGTCCTCCGACGCTTCCGACACGGTTAGCCAGGTTCGTGTGCTCGACGACGACGAACGCATCGTCGAGGTCTCCCGCATGTTGTCGGGATCGCCGGACTCCGGCGCTGCCCGCGAGCACGCGCAAGAACTTCTTTCTTCAACTCAAGGACGCTGAACCGAACAGCGCCGCTGTTCGGGAGATAGGGTGAGATCCCGTGACCAAACATGTTTTCGTCACTGGCGGGGTGGCCAGTTCATTGGGGAAGGGCCTGACGGCATCCGCTCTCGGTCGACTACTGAAGTCGCGAGGCGTACGGGTGACGATGCAGAAGCTCGACCCGTATCTCAATGTCGACCCGGGGACGATGAACCCGTTCGAGCACGGGGAGGTCTTCGTCACCGACGATGGTGGCGAAACCGATCTTGACCTCGGCCATTACGAGCGGTTCATCGACGAGAATCTCACCCGACGTTCCAACGCAACGACCGGCAGCATTTACCAGTCGGTGATCGGGGCCGAGCGCAAGGGTGTGTATCTCGGCAAGACTGTGCAGGTCATCCCGCACATCACCGACGAGATCAAGAATCGAGTGCGACAGCTGGCATCGGACGACACCGACGTGGTGATCACCGAGGTGGGCGGCACGGTCGGCGACATCGAGATTCTTCCGTTTCTCGAAGCAATCCGGCAGATGCGCCTGGATGCCGGACCGGAGAATGTCTTCTATCTCCACGTGACCCTCGTTCCGTTCATCGGACCGAGCGGCGAACAAAAGACGAAGCCAACCCAGCACAGCGTCACCGAACTTCGGTCCCGCGGAATTCAGCCCGACGCGATCGTCTGCCGCAGTGACGAACCCATTTCGGATGAGCTGAAGCGAAAGATCTCCCGGCTCTGCGACGTCCCAGTCGCGGGAGTCGTCAACGCGGCCGACGCTGACTCGCTCTACGAGATTCCGATCGTGCTCCACGACGAAGGCCTGGATCGTTTCATCTGCGACCATCTGCGACTCGACGTCCCTGATGCCGACCTTCAGCAGTGGTCTGCGCTGGTCGAACGTGTCTACTCCACTGACCGCCGTGTCCGAATCGGCCTGATCGGCAAGTACGTCTCGTTGATCGACGCGTATCTGAGTGTGGTCGAGGCGCTGAAGCACGCGGGCATTCACCACGGGGCCGACATCGACATCGAGTGGATTCAGGCTGAGGAGGTCGAGGGTCTGCTCGCCGACCGCATCCGAGACCTCGACGGCATTGTCATCCCGGGAGGCTTTGGTGAGCGAGGGGTCGAAGGCAAGATTGCCGCCGCCGCCTTTGCCCGAGAGAACGGCATTCCCTGTTTGGGACTGTGCCTCGGCCTGCAGGTGATGACCATCGAGTACGCGCGGAATGTCCTTGGGCTCGCCAACGCGAACAGTTTGGAGTTCGACCCCCAGACACCACATCCAGTCGTCCACCTTATGGAAGACCAACATGACGTCTCCGAGAAGGGCGGCACCATGCGTCTTGGGGCGTATGTGGCTCAGCTGGCGTCGGGGTCGAAGGTCGCCGAATCCTACGGAGAGGAAGTCGTTTCCGAACGACATCGTCATCGCTACGAGTTCAACTCCAAGTACCTGAACCGGTTCGATGACGGTGACTTCTGGGCAAGTGGCGAGTCTCCCGACGGCCGGCTTGTCGAGTTCATCGAGCTTCGTTCACATCCGTTCTGGGTCGGCACGCAGGCCCATCCCGAGTTCAAGAGCCGTCCGACACGGCCCGCTCCGCTCTTCGACTCGTTCATCGGTGCGGCGCTCGATCGCCTCGAAGGCCGTAATCCTCAGCTCCCGACCTTGGACACGTCTGACACGGTCTCATGACCGAGTTCAGGATGCTCGGCGAATCCACCGTCCATCGGGGTTACGTCTTTGCCACAACGGTCGCCCAATTCGAGGCACCTGACGGTTCCCTTTTCGAGCGAGACATCGTTCGCCACCCCGGCGCGGTTGCTGCGCTTCCTCTCGACGGCGATGACGTGTTGCTCGTCCGTCAGTACCGTCCGGCGATCGACACGGAGACATTGGAGATCCCCGCCGGACTACGAGACGTCGAGGGCGAGCCACCGATCGAGACCGCACGACGAGAGCTGATCGAAGAGATCGGGATGTCTGCGGCGATGCTCGAACCAATCGGTGTCGTCCACAACTCGGTCGGCTTCAGCGACGAGGCCATTCACCTCTTCGTCGCGACTGGGCTCACCTCGGTCGAGCGCGTCCTGACCGACAGCCCTGAGGAAGTCGAGATGACCGTTGTGCGAATGTCGATCGACGAGGCGCTCGCTGCCGTATCCGAAGGTGTCATCACCGATGCGAAGACGATCATTGCCCTACACGTGATCGATCGTCGTCGATGAGCGATGGCCGAGGCCTCTGAGAGCGCACGACTACCGGTCGATCTCGCCGACTATCTCGTCCATCTCCGCGTCGAACGTGGCCGTTCGCCGAACACGATCGCGAGCTACGAACGGGACCTTCGACGATTCGCCGAATCCGTAGGAAATAGCCAACTCCGCAACGTGCGTGCACAGCACATCGAGGATCATCACCGACTTCTCGAAGAGACCGGACTCGCTCCCGCATCCGTGGCCCGGGCGATGACGGCGATTCGTGGGTTTTATCGATGGATGGCATCCGAGGAGATCCTCGTCGCCGACCCAACGGCCGATGTGGAGATCTCGAAGGTGCCGCGCCGGCTGCCCAAGGGTCTCGCCGAGAACGAGATCGATGCGCTCTTATCAACCGTCGACGCCTCCGACCCGGTCAGTCGCCGCGACCGAGCCATCATCGAAGTCTTGTATGGGACCGGGATGCGCATCTCGGAGTGTGTGCACCTCTCACTCGACGATGTCGATCTCGACGCGGCGCTGCTCCGAGTCACGGGCAAGGGCGACAAGCAGCGGCTGGTGCCCGTTGGCCGATATGCCGACGAATCGCTGCGCTCCTGGTTTGATGCCACTGGCCGTACGGCACTCGCCCCGGCGCGGTGGCGAAGCCGAAACGACGAACGCGCCGTGTTTCTCAATCAGCGAGGGTCTCGATTGTCGCGACAGGGCATGTGGGGCGTCCTAAAGAAGCGGGGCGCCGAAGTTGGCCTGTCGAGCAGGCTGAGCCCTCACGTGCTCCGACACAGCTGCGCGACTCACATGCTCGACCACGGAGCCGACATCCGAACGGTGCAGGAGCTTTTGGGCCATGTCTCGGTATCGACGACACAGATCTACACCGCGGTCTCTCAGGATCTCCTGGCCCGGACCTACCGGTCTGCTCATCCGCGGGCGACGAGACGGTCATGAGTTCGCCGTGGCATCTCACCAGACGATTCGTCGGCTCGTTGTGGCCGTTCGGCCCGTCGACGGGCGACACATTGTGGGCGCACGAACATCTACTTGCCGGCGAACGAACGCTCTGGGACCGAATGAGTGCTCCCGACCGCCGCCACAGTCACGGCGTGGCACGCCGAGTTGATCAACTGCTGGATCAGCCATCACGTGAAGTCATTGCCGCAGCCCTTCTCCACGATGTCGGCAAGCTCGAATCGGGGCTCGGCACGTTCAGGCGTGTAGCGGCAACGCTCAGCGCAGCAGTGGCCGGCCGCGAGACCGCGGAGCTGTGGGTGCGCTCGTCTGGGGTGACACGGCGAATCGGCTTGTACCTCACACACCCCGCCATCGGGGGCGACATGCTCGAGATGGCTGACGCCGATCCGCTGACGAGCGCGTGGGCACGAGAGCATCACCTTCCCGAAGAGCAATGGACCGTCCCAGTCGAGATCGGTCGGGCCCTTCGCGATGCCGATGACGATTGATCCGGCTGCAGATCGCCAGTCGGTCAGTCCACGACGATGACGGAGTCGGTGAACGAATCCGTCCCGGCGCTATCGGTGATCGTGAGCGTCACGGTATAAGTTCCGGGCCCGGGGAAGGTCACTCGGGGCGACTCCGGCGAGCCGGCTGTCTGTGTTCCGCCTCCGAAGTTCCAGACATAGCTTGCGCCCGCGAGAGCTGTAGACGAATCGGTGAACTGGACGCGGCCGGACGGAGGGAGTTCCGCCCAGGTGAAGGCGGCCGTTGGTGGGACCGATGCCACGGTGACGCTGAAGCTGAAGGCGGCGGACGTTCCTCCAGCGTTGGTGGCGGTCGCAGTGCCGGTGAAGGTTCCGTTCGATCCGAACTGCACGGTCGGATTCGAGGTGCCCGCTCCGGCGATGACCGTTCCGCCGGGTATCGACCAGGTCCAGGTGGTCGGGCTGTTGGTGGCCGTGCCCGTAAGCCCGACAACTCCCGGGCCCGAAGCAACGTCGGCAACGGCGGTGACGACCGGCGGCGCGTCGGCGACCGTGACGGTGAAGGGGAACGGTGCAGACGTTCCATCGGCGTTGGTGGCGGTGACGGTGCCGTTGTAGCTGCCGTTCGCTCCGAAGCTGAACGACGGACTCGACGTCGCTGCTCCGGCTACAACCGTTCCGCCCGGAATGGACCAGGTATACGACGTCGGGCTCTCCGTCGCTGCGGCGGACAGTGCGACGACCCCTCCGCTGTTGGCCGTCTCGCTAACACTCGTCACCGTCGGCGGCGCGCTGATGACGACGGTGAACGTCACCGACTCTGCGGGCGAGGTGCCGACGCCATTCGTGGCCGTAGCGGTCGCGGTGTACGTGCCGGCCGAGGCGTAGGTGATCGTGGGGTTGTCGGTCGTGGCGTTGGTGATTGCTCCACCGGTCGCCGTCCACGCCCAGCTTGTCGGGTTTTCCGATGCGGTCCCTTGCAGTTCGACCACACCGTTGGTGTTGCTGACGACCGAGATCACGGAGATCTCGGGCGCCATTGGAACGGTGACCACGAACGTCTGGGTGTCGGTGTCGGTCACCCCGGCGGTGTTCTCAACCGTCAACGAGATGTCATAGCTCCCTGATGTCCCGAACGTGAAAATCGGGTTCGGTGTATTGAGCCCGCTCGCAACAACGGGCGCCGGGGTGGCGGACCAGAGGTAGCTCACCGCAGCAGTCGACGTCGACCCGTCGCATGCGACCCCCGCCATGAGGACCTGGCAGCTGAAGTCTGCGACTGGCGGGGCAACCATGACCGTGACGTCGTCGCTGAACGTATCCGTCCCACCTGCGTTCGAAACGGTGAGCACAACGGTGTAGGTACCACCGAGGTCATACGTGTGTTGTGGATTCTGAGCGGCCGAGGTCGTCCCATCGCCAAAGTCCCACGACCACGTGTCGGGCGCATTGGTGGAGGTGTCGCCAAACTGGGCCGTCAGGCCCGAGGTCGCAGACGTGAATGCCGCGTTCGGAGCTGCGGCGACCTCGATGGTTTGACTGACGGGGGCTGATGATCCGGCCGCGTTGCTGGCGATGAGTACGACGGTGTACGTGCCCGGGTTTGTGTAGGACTTCGAGGGGTTTTGTGCGGTCGACGTGGTTCCGTCGCCGAAGTCCCACGACCACGAGGTTGGCCCGTTCGTCGAACCGTCGGCGAAGCTGACAGCCAGTTCGTCCACTGAGGTGGAGAAGGCGGCCAGCGGTGGATCGATGACGATGATCGTTCGGGTCACGCTGTCGGAGCCGGAAACATTCGTGACCGTGAGGGTCACTTCGTAGGTTCCCGGCGTGGAGAACGCATGCGGTGGGCTCTGCGCCGAGGAGGTCGCTCCGTCATCGAAGTCCCACAGCCAGGACGCCGGAGCATTGGTGGAGGCGTCAGTGAAGTCGACGACCGCATTCACCGGGACGGTTGCATCGGCGATCGTGAAGGCGGCAACGGGCGGGTCCGGCGGTGGCGGCGAAATCGTGACCGTCTTCGAGAGGTCATCGGTTCCGGCGTCGTTGGCAACGGTGAGTGTGACCCGATACGTGCCGGGGGTATCCCACGCGTGGCTCACGTTCGGCCCCGCCGCCGTGGAGTTGTCGCCGAACTCCCAGCTGACAGAGGTGGGGTTGTTGAGCGAGAGGCTGGTGAAGTTGACGGTTTCGCCGACAATGGCTTCGAGCGTCGATTCGGAGAACCGTGCTTCGGGTGGAATGACGCTGGGTTCGACGACGATGTCGGCGAAGATCTCGTCGGTGCCTGCGCTGTTCGACACCAACAAGCGAACTCGGTAGGTTCCCGGTTCTTCCCAGGCGTGACGGACTTCGGCGCCCAGTCCGGTCTCCCCGTCGTCAAAGTCCCATGTTGTGGACGTGGGCGAGTTGGTCGATTCGCTCGTGAACGTCACGCTCTGACCCGTTTGGACAACCCGTGGGAAGGTGCCGATGATGGCTTCGGGCGGCGCTACCCGATCAACGACCGTCACTGTGGCGCGGGTCGAGTCCGAACCGGCGGCATTCGACGCGGTCAACTCGATCTCGAAGATTCCTGCCTGGTCGTATTGATGCTCGACAACGGTCCCGGAGGCCTGTGTGCCATCACCGAGGTCCCACAGGAGCGTCTCGGGCTCGCCAGTTGACTGATCGGTGAAGACGATGGTCTCCCCCACCTCGATGGTTCCGGATCGGAAGCCGAAGAAGGCCGTCGGCTCGGTCAGAACATCGACGGCGAGGACGGTCACGTCGAGCGCCTGCGAGGATTCCCGCCCCCTCGCATCAGTAACGAACAAGGTCACCGTGTACAGGCCTTCGACATCCCATGAGGTGGTGACCTCGGGACCGTCGGCTCCCGTGCCATCACCGAAGTCCCAGTTCCACGACGTCGGGGCACCCGTCGAAGTATCGGTGAAGGTCACGTTTTGGCCGACGTTGACCTGCGAAGAGGTGAACTCGAAGTTCGCAACGAGCTCATCCTCGGGCGGCGGCGTCGCCGTCGCGTCAATGACGTCGACCACCAGCGGTGGAGCGCCCGGGAGCGGGTCTTCGACGACGGGCTCATCTCCGTCTGCCCCAGCCCCGGCGCCGTTGAGTCCAAGACCTTCGTCGGGACCGGCCCCTGCCTCTCCCCCGCCGACCTGATCCTCGTCACCTTGTCCGCCACCGACAAGATCGCCTTCGTTGCCGAATACTCGATCGTCGGTCTCGGCTTCGCCCGCCACGGCCACGTCGCCGTTGCCTTCGGCTGCCTCGGAGACCAGGCCTTGGCTGACCTTGGAGATACGCTCGATCTCCCGGCCGCGGATGATGGCTGCTCGGCGCCCCTGCGGCTCGTTGGCCCAGACGGCATTGTCGAAGACTTCGAGCTCGAACGGTTGGTCGAGACGAGAGAAGGCAATGCTCTCTACCAGGGCACGTTCGGCGAGGTCGAGAACCTCAATTCGTCCGAGCGAGTAGTTCGGAAGGTACGCAAAGTTCCCGACGGCGACGGCCGGGCCGAACGCTTCCCCAGGAACGTCGGCTTCGATCGGGAAACAGTCGGCGGCTGCGGGGTCCGACACGCTCACCACGCCCGCCGCAGGATCGTGGATCACCACGCGCGGGGTGTCTGACGACGACGGCGATCCGCCGACGATTACGTCAGCCAAGGAGCCTGCGACGCAAGTCGTGCTCGCAACGCTTCCGTCCGGGGTAATGGACTGGACGGTGCGCCGTCCCGGATCCACGACAAATAGGTCGCTTCCACTCCGGAGCAAAGACGGAGCCTCGTCGATGGGATCTTCGAGATCCGCAAGCAAAACCAGCCCATTTGGATCACTCCGAACGAGCTGCTGGCCGCTCTCCGTGACAGCGACAAGTCGCCCATCCCGATCGACGGCCATGTCGCCGAGGGCGGATATCGCCGTCGTTCGTCGGATCCCTGCACCTGGCTCGATCGTGACTACGGAATTTGGGCCGACCACGTATGCGTCGGTCGACGCATCCAGATCGGCGCGAAGGTCGAGTGACGCACCGGTGAGGAGCTGACCGTTGCCGAGTCGGAGTTCGTCGGCATTGTCGACTCGCAAACTGACGGCGCCGACCACCCCGACTTCGCCGGTCGTGCGATTTAGGAACACGGCGTCTCGGTCACGTGGAATGGCCACGAGGTCATCACCGGGTTCGCCCACTGCGACGCGTGCGGTGATCTCTTGGGTTGCCCCGTTGACCTGGAGGAGTTCTCCGCGCAGTCCGTGCTCGACCCAGATAACGGGGTCGTCGAGGCTCACACCCGCAGAAGCCTGATTTCCGAGCCGAAAGACAAGTACGAGTGCAGCGATGATCACGACGGCCACAGCCGTCATCCACACCCATCGTCCTGCACTACGTCGGTACACGGCACTCCTTCGACCAGGTACGAGCCAGCCCCGCGTGAAACGTACGGATAGCTGGGCTCACGCCCACACCCAGTCTAGGTGGGGAGGTCTACGAGGAGCCGTCGGTCAATCTGCCCGCCTCTGCCGCTCATCCATAGAGGTCGTTCGGCCCAGTCAGACCGACCAGGTCGGGTTCGAACGCAACAACGCTGCAAGGTCGCCCTTACCAGACCGCTCCTGGGCCTCGAGCAGTTGCGCCGCGTTCGCCGATGCGTACTCCTGACGCTCGACGGCGCGAAACACGCCAATCGGCGTGGGCTCGGTCGGCCCGGAGGCCAATCGCGAAAGCGCAAAGGAGACCGCCGGGTTCGGTCGTGTTTCGTCGTGGACGACCAGAGCCTCCTCGCCAACGTCGGCGACGTCGACAATCACGGCTTCGGCATCGGCGAGGATCACGCCGCGCTCGTGATCCGCACCAAACCGAATCGGCTCGCCGTGGCGAAGGTTGATCAGATTCGCGTCACGATTTGCCCGCTTCGAAATCGTGTCGAAGGCTCCATCGTTAAACACGTTGCAGTTCTGGTACACCTCCACGAGCGACGCGCCCGGATGTTCCCACGCTCGGGTGAACATTTCCTGCATGTGCTTGCGATCCATGTCGTGGGTGCGTGCCACGAACGACGCCTCAGCGCCCAATGCAACGCTGACGGCATTGAACGGCGTATCGACGGACCCGTACGGCGATGACTTGGTGACTTTGCCGACTTCCGAAGTCGGCGAGTACTGACCCTTTGTGAGGCCGTAGATCATGTTGTTGAACAGCAAGATGTTGACATTGACATTGCGCCGAAGCGCATGGATCAGGTGGTTTCCGCCGATGCTGAGCATGTCACCGTCTCCGCCCACCACCCAGACCGACAGTTCTGGCCGGGCAAGAGCAAGTCCCGTGGCGAAGGCGGGTGCGCGTCCATGAATCGAGTGAATCCCGTAGGTGTTCATGTAGTACGGGAAGCGTGCTGCGCAGCCAATCCCCGAGATGAACACCGTGTCCTCGCGGCTAACCCCAAGGTCCGGCATCATGAGCTGCATCGCCGTCAGGATGGAGTAATCGCCACAACCGGGGCACCACCGAACTTCTTGGTCGGTCGCCCAGTCTTTGCGGGTGGTCGTCGGTTGCAGGTCGGTCACGACGTCTCCTCCAGTTCGGCAAGCGCCGCTCGCGCTGCCCGGTCGATCTCTGCAGCAGTGAAGGGTTGGCCCATCACCTTGTTGATTCCGTGGGCATCCACGAGAAACTCTGCACGGAGCAGCTTGACGAGTTGTCCCATGTTGAGCTCGGGCACGAGGACCCGATCGAATCGCCGAAGCAGCTCACCGGTCCCATGCGGGAACGGTTGCAGGTGCGACAGCTGGAGATGCGCTACCGGAAGACCATCGGCGCCCAGTCGGCGCATCGCCCCACGAATGGCGCCCCACGTCGACCCCCATCCGACGAGGCAGACCGTTGCGTTGGGGTCGCCCTCGACCGACGCCTCCGGAAGGTCGTCGGCAATGCGGGCGATCCGCTCTGCCCGAATATCCGTCATGCGTCCGTGGTTCTGGGGGTCGTAGCTCACGTTTCCGGGACCGTCAGACTTCTCCAACCCGCCGACGCGATGCATCAGGTCGGGTGTGCCGGGAACCGCCCATGGACGTACGAGCTTCTCGTCACGCGCATAGGGCCAGAAGACCGGATCGCCGTCTTCGTTCGTCTGATTCGGTTCGGTCGCATAGGACACGTCGATCGACGGAAGCGTGTCGACGTCGGGCAACCTCCACGGCTCCGACGAATTGGCGAGATAGCCATCGGAGAGCAACATCACCGGCGTGCGGTACTCGAGCGCCAGCCTGCACGCCTCGATAGCCGCGTCAAAGCACTGCGCTGGGCTGTGGGCGGCGACGACCGGCATCGGCGATTCTCCATGTCGGCCATACACGGCCATCATGAGATCCGACGCCTCGGTCTTGGTCGGCAGCCCCGTCGAGGGTCCGCCACGTTGGATGTCGACGATGACCAATGGCAGCTCGAGGCTCACGGCAAGGCCGATGGCCTCGCCTTTGAGCGCCACACCGGGACCCGATGTCGTCGTGATGGCGAGATGTCCGCCATATGCCGCCCCGATCGCCGCGCTCACGGCCGCGATCTCGTCCTCCGCCTGAAACGTCCGAACACCGAAGTTCTTGTGCTTCGCCAGCTCGTGGAGGATGTCTGACGCCGGGGTGATCGGGTACGAACCGAGAAACAACGGCAAGCCGGACTGGACTGATGCGGCGATGAGACCCCACGACAGCGCGGTGTTGCCGTTGACGTTGGTGTACTCCCCCGGCTCGAGCGTGGCCGGCGCAACTCGAACGACATGACTTCCGAGCTCTGCGGTCTCTCCATAGGCGTGCCCAGCCTTGAATGCGGCGGTATTCGCGGCGATGACTGCATCTCGCCCGGCGAACTTCGACGCAATCCACTCGAGCGTCGGTTCGACCGGTCGCGTGTACATCCATGAGACCAGACCGAGTGCGAAGAAGTTCTTCGACCGCTCTGCATCGCGAGGTTTGACGCCGAGTGGCTCGCACACCTCTCGGGTGAGCTTCGTCATCGGCACTCGAATCAGCGTGTAGCCGTCAAGCGATCCATCGTCGAGCGGATTGTCGACGTAGCCGGCCTTTTCGAGGTTGCGCTCTTCGAAGGCGTCTTCGTTGGCGATGATCGTTCCTCCAGCGGCGAGTCGGTTGAGGTCCGACTTCATGGCCGCTGGATTCATAGCGACCAACACGGTCGGCTCATCGCCCGGAGTCGAGATCGGCTCCGAAGAGATCTGCACTTGGAAGGCAGACACGCCAGCCAACGTTCCAGCTGGCGCTCGAATCTCGGCGGGGAACTCTGGCAGCGTTGCGAGATCGTTTCCAAAGAGCGCGCTGGCGCTCGTGAACCGATCACCGGTGAGCTGCATGCCGTCGCCGCTGTCTCCGGCAAAGCGGATCACCACGCGCTCGACGTCTGGCACATTCGGGGCATCTGCGAGGTCGGTCACGACACCTCCTGACCTCAACGCTGCTCACCGTCGAGCAGCACCTTCACGCTAGACCGCGAGAAGCGACTGTTGTCACACCGGGCCGATTTGTTCAGTGGAGTTGTGCAGCACGTTCTCCGGCGTCGCTGAATGCCGGTGCGACGGCGTCCACCCACTCGAATACTCGAGCCGACCGCGTGACCGAGCCGCTCCGTTCGAGCATGTCCGCAAGTGCGTACGCGCGGCGTAGATGCCAGACCTGGGGTTCGCGAGGTGGCTTCCAGCCTTTCTCAAGGATCCGGACCGCGTCGTCCAGTCGCCCGCGGTCCGCCGACGCGCCAGCCAGCACGATTCGTCCTTCAACCACGAGCTCCGCCGATGGTGAATGATCGCCGAGCTCTGCCCACAGCTCGTCGACATCGGCCCAGTGCGCAAGAGCGCGGTGGCAGTCCATCAGTACGTGGTTCTGCTCGGCACTTCCCGATCGCGCCCGAACCGCTTCGAGGATCTCGATCGCGTCGTCCCAGCGACCGAGCCGGTACAAGCTCAAGCCATACAGTTCGTGGATGTCCACCGCTTGCGGATTTGCGTCCGCAAGCGGAGCAAGCGTCTTGCGAGCGTCGACGTATTGCTCACCCTCGAACTCGCGCGCCGCCCGTAGGAAGAGCTTCCACATCCGGTCACCTCGATCCGGACCATGGGCGCGGCGAAGGTCCTTGTGCACATCTCGCTGCGATGCTGGGCGTCCTGGCAGGGGGCGACGATCGACTGTCGGTTGCGCGGGATGGGATGACTGAGGCGAGGCGGTTGCGCCGCGTCCGATGGCGCTCTTCGCCTGCTGGCGAAGAGCGGAGGTGCGCTGGGCCGCCGCATCACGCTTTGCCTGTCGTTTCGCGTATGCCGCCCGTTCTTCTGGTGAAAACTCACGTCGCTCCGCTTCGTCTTTGCGTTGGCCCGCGGTTGCACCGGCCGCGCCGTGCTGTGCGACACTTCCCCACCCCGAACGTTCGGCGCGCGCCGGTGAGCGGTCAACGTCAGTTCGCCGGTCACGGGCACCTCCAGATGAGCGGCCGTCGCTGCGGCCCGACGTACCGCCCGAACGATTACGGGTCGACTCGCCCCTCGACGATCCTCGGTATCCGCCGTCTCTGCCGCGTGAGGCTCCAGTACGGGTCCGGCTGTCGGATCGCCGACCACCCTTCGAACGGCTTTTGTCGTCCTTGTCTGACCGGTTGTCTCGACGGCGATCGCTATCCCGACCACGGCCCCCCGATGACCGATCATTCGGGCCGCGAGAGCGCCCTCCCGCCGATCGCGAACCCGCGGACGGTCTCCCGCCCCTCGGGGACGAAGATCGCTTACCACCATCTCGACGCTCAGGCACCTGACGAGGCTAGACCAGGGGGGGCCAAAACGGACACAACCCGCCCATTGGGCGGGTTGTGTGATGCGAAACCGGCGGCGACCTACTCTCCCAGGGACAATCGTCCCAAGTACCATCGGCGCAGCTGGACTTAACTTCTGTGTTCGGAATGGGA
>JAHDDK010000003.1:75912-129139 GCA_020629375.1 Acidimicrobiales bacterium | reverse complement strand
AGGCACCTGAAGCCTGCGCGTCTGCCAATTCCGCCACTCGCGCGAGTGAGCGAAGCACGAGGCTAGCGTCATTCGATGGTCTTTCGCGATCTCGAGCGCGCTATCGAGCGGGGCGTCGACGGCGTGCTCGGCCGCGTGTTCCGGGCCGAGGTCAGCCAGCTCGAGATCGCCAAGCGAATCGAACGCGAGCTCAACGCCGGTACCCGTCGAGGATCGTCGGGCAAGCGGGTCATGCCCAACGACATCGAGGTCCGCATCCACCCCGACGATGCCCGAGCGCTCGACACGAGCAAGGCCGACCTCCAGCGCTCGCTCCTCGAACAAGCCCGTCGCCACGCCCGGGAAGCCGAGTGCGCCTTCGACGGTCCGCTCGTTGTCCGAGTGGAGGCCGACGGCGAAACCCAGCAGGGCACGATCGCGGTGTTCGCCACCGCCGAGCACTCGATCGCCGGGATCCCGCCCGGCACGCTCGTCTACCCCAATGGCTACCGGTTCGACCTCGTCGCTTCGGGCCCCGACGGCATCACGCTCGGCCGCGGCGACGAGAACGACATCGTCATCGACGACCCCAAGGCCTCTCGACACCACGCGCTCATCCGACCCAGCTCCCGAGGCTGGATCCTCGAAGATCTCGATTCGACCAACGGCAGCCGAGTCAACGGCTTCCGCACCTCGGCCCAACTGCTGTCCGACCGGGATCAAATCACCCTGGGTGCAACTGCGTTCCTCTTCGACGCATCCTGAAGACGTGTCCGACGCCGTGTTGACGCTGCTGAAGTTCGGCCTGCTCGCCGCGCTCTACGGCTTCTTTGCCTGGGTGCTCTGGGCGGCCTACCGCCAGTTTCGAGGCGAACCGAACCGTCCCGCAGCGGCCACGCCGATCCGTGCGAGCACTGGTCCTCGAGGCAACGTCACCATCCTCGAACCGCCCGAACTCCACGGCTCGACCATGGAAATCGGCGACGAACTCTCCATCGGACGGGCGGCGGCCTGCACGCTCACATTGGACGACACGTTCGTCTCGCAGCAGCATGCAAGGCTGGTGCGGCGTGATCGACAACATCTGGTCGAAGACCTCGGCTCAACGAACGGAACGTTCGTGAACCGCGAACGCATCACCGCGCCCGTCGTTCTTCGCCCCGGTGACCGCGTCCAGATCGGCAGCACCGTCATGGAGTTCGCATGAGCGGTGAGCAGCTGCGCTGGGGCATGAGCACCGACGTCGGACGGGTCCGCCGCGTCAACCAAGACGCCGGCATGGCCAACGGCCGACTCTTCGCCGTCGCCGACGGTATGGGCGGACATCGCGGCGGAGAGGTCGCCTCCGACATCGCCGCCGGGCACCTCATTCAGATCGAAGACGTGTCGTCCGCCGACGAGCTCTCCGACGCCGTCGAACGCGCCAACACCCTCATCCGTGGCCGCGCCGCCACCGACCCCGACCTCGCCGGAATGGGAACCACCGTCGTCGCTCTCGCCGTCGTCTCCCCCGATGGCGACCTGCCGATCGAGTTCGCCGCAGCGAACGTCGGCGACAGCCGCCTCTACCGCCTCGAGAACGGCGAGTTCGAACAGCTGACAAAGGACCACAGTCTCGTCGCCGAGCTCGCCCGCGCCGGGCAGATCACCGAAGAAGAAGCCGCCACGCACCCCCAACGCAACGTCGTCACCCGCGCCCTCGGTGCCGACGACGACGTGCTCGTCGACACGTGGCTCTTCCCTGCCCGCGCCGGGCAACGCTTCTTGCTCTGCTCCGACGGACTCATCAACGAAGTGTCCGACACCGACGTCGCCCACGTGCTGCGCGAAGTCGCCGACCCCAAGCTCGCCACCATGCACCTCGTCGACATGGCGAACCGGGCAGGCGGGCGAGACAACGTGACCGTGCTCGTGGTCGACGTGATCGGCGACCAGGCCGAAGAAGCCGACGAGGCATGCGAAACCCCCGAAACCGAGAGCTGACCCTTCTGATCGCCGCCGGGGCGATCACGATCGGCGCCTACGCCCTGGCCACGCTCGGCCGGACGGCGACCATGCCCGCCGACCTGGTGCCCTTCCTCGGCGTCGTCCTCGGCCTGCTCGGAGGCGCCCATCTCGTCGTCCGACGGTTCGCTCCCGCCGCCGACCCGACGATCCTTCCGCTCGTCGCCCTACTCAACGGCATCGGGTACGTGTTCATCGCCAGGCTCGCCGGCGACATCTCCAACGCCGGCTCGCTACCGGGTCAACAATCCACGTGGACCGCCGTCGGCGTTGTCGCCTTCACCGCCACACTCGTGTTCGTCCGACGGGCCACCATGCTCGACACCTACCGGTGGCTCGCCGCCGTTGGCGGTCTCGTGCTTCTCGTCATGCCGCTGCTGCCCATGATTGGTCGAGAAGTGAACGGCGCCCGGATCTGGGTGCGGTTCGGGCCGATCAACTTCCAGCCTGGCGAATTCGCGAAGATCGCCCTCGCCGTGTTCATCGCGAGCTACCTCGCCGAAAAGCGCGACCTGCTGGCGGCATCGCGCAGCAGCAGCCGACTCCCCGAACCCCGACACCTCGCCCCCGTCGCCGCGGCGTGGGGCATCTCCCTCGTCGTCATGGTCGCCGAGAAGGACCTCGGCTCGTCACTGCTGTTCTTCCTCCTCGTCATCATCATGTTGTGGGTGGCGACCGACCGAATCGCCTACCTAGTCGGCGGGCTCGGCGTGTTCGCTCTCGGGGGGTGGGTGGCGGCAGGCACATTCGGGCACGTCAACGACCGCATCACGATTTGGATCGACCCCTGGTCCGACCCGAAGGGCGACGGCTTCCAACCGGTCGAAGCGACCTTCGCTCTCGCCAACGGCGGCATCACCGGCACCGGACCCGGCCGCGGCCAGCCGTACCGGATCCCCGAGATCGAAACCGACTTCATCTTCGCCGCCATCGGCGAAGAGCTCGGCCTCGTCGGTTCCGCAGGTGTCCTCATCGCGTTCGTTGCGATCGCCGCCAGCGGGCTCCGGATCGCGATCGGCGCCCGCGACGACTTCGGCACCTTGTTGGCGACCGCGTTGTCGACCCTTCTCGCCGTCCAGGCCTTCGTGATCATCGGCGGCGTCATCCGGGTCGTGCCCCTCACCGGCATCACGTTGCCGTTCGTCAGCTACGGCGGATCCTCACTCGTCGCCAACTGGGTGCTCGTCGCGCTACTGCTCCGCATCTCCCACGAAGGTGCGACGGCACCCAACCTTCCGGTCGAACGTGAGCGGTCCCTTCCGGTCGGGGCGACCGTCGTCGACTCCGGGGACGCCTCATGACCCGACAGATCGGCCGGCTCGGCGTCGGGATCCTCGTGGCGTTTGTCGTCCTGTTCGTCCAACTCAACCGGATCCACGTGTTCGACGCCGCCGCCCACGCCGAACACCCCGCCAACGGACGGCCCCTCGTCGACGACTTCGGGGCGCCGCGCGGCGAGATCCGCACCGCCGACGGGACCGTCATCGCCCGATCGGTCGAACTCGACGACGGCGCCGTCGACCGCCGGCGCGAGTACCCCCTCGGCCCGCTCTTCGCCCACGTCACCGGATACGTGTCGTTCCAGGCGGGCAACGAAGGGCTCGAACGGCACTACGACGACGAACTCCGCGGCGAAGCGAACTCGCTCGGCGACGGCCTTCGAGAACTCCTCGGCTCCGACGTTGGCACGGCCGACCTGCAGACGACGCTCCGGGTCGACCTCCAGACCGCAGCCCGCGACGCGTTGGGCGATCGCCAAGGCTCAGTCGTCGCTCTCGACCCACGAACCGGCGCCGTGCAGGCCATGTGGTCGTGGCCCACCTTCGACCCCAACACCCTCGCCGACATCGACGCGGCGGCGGCCACTAGCGCCCGGCTCACGCTCCTGGGCGACCCCGACCAACCGCTACTTCCCCGAACCGTGCGCGAGGTCTACTTCCCCGGATCGACCTTCAAGATGGTCACCGCGGCCGCTGCGATCGAAACCCGAACCGCCGACCTCGACACCCCGATCTTTCCCGACGCCACCGGCTACACCCCGCCCCTCACCGACCGGGCGTTCGGCAACTACGGCGGGTCCACCTGTGGAGGCCCACTCCGCGAACTGGTCCGGCGGTCGTGCAACTCGGGATTCGCACAACTCGCCGTCGAACTCCTCGGCCCCAACCCGCTCATCGAGATGGCCGAAGCCTTCGGCTTCAACGAGCCGCTCCCACTCGACTACCCCGTCGTGGTCGAGTCGGCCATGCCGACCGACTTCGGCCAACCACTCGGGCGCGACGTCGACGTCGACCCACGGCTTCTCGACCAACTCGGCGCCGACCGGATCGAACCCGTCGAACTCACCGACAACATCCCCGTCCTCGCCCAGTCCTCCTCCGGCCAGTTCGAGGTGAAGGCCACCCCCATGCAGATGGCCCTCGTCGCCGCAGCGATCGCCAACGACGGCGACCTGCCACGGCCACACCTCGTCGACACCGTCGTCGGTGCCAACGGCGAAGTCATCGACGAAGCCGACCCATCGCCATGGCGGACCGTCATGAGCGACTCAACCGCCCGCACCCTGCGCGAAGCAATGGTCGGCGTTGTCGAGTCCGGCACCGCCACCCGAACCGCCGTCGACGGATACGTCGTCGGGGCCAAGACCGGAACCGCCCAGCTCGGCGAGGGCATCGACACCACCCACGCCTGGATCATCGCCTTCGCCGGTCCGACCGTGGACGAAGCCGAAATCGCGGTCGCCGTGATCGTCGAAGCGTCCGAAGTTGCCGGCGAACAGACCGGCGGACGCGTCGCCGCACCCGTCGCGCAACAGGTGCTCCAGGCCTGGGCGGACGCTCAGCGGTAGGTCTCGACTCGGACCGCCCGATTCGCGACGCAGCGTCGTCATGTCGCCTCGATCTGCGTTTCGAAAGCAGCGGTTGTACCATCGTGCGGTCATGTCCGAAGCCCCCTACGAAGTCCTCGCCGGCCGCTACGAGCTGCACCGGCAGCTCGCCACTGGCGGCTCGGCTGATGTGTTCTTGGCTCGCGACCAACTCCTCAACCGTCCGGTCGCCGTCAAGGTCCTGAGCGACGAACTCGCCGCCGACGCCGACTTCGTCGAACGCCTTCGCCGCGAAGCCCAACTCGTCGCCAGCCTCAACCATCAGAACATCGTGGCCGTGTTCGACCAGGGCGAAGAAGAAGGCGCCCCCTTCATCGTCATGGAGTACGTCGAAGGCCGCAGCCTCGCCGAGATCCTCCGCGCCGAAGGACGACTCCATCCCGACCGGGCCGCAACCATCGCCGTCGACGTCGCCGCCGCCCTCGACGCGGCCCATCGCCAGGGCATGGTCCACATGGACGTCAAGCCCGGCAACGTCCTCATCACTCCCGACGGGCAGGTCAAGCTCGCCGACTTCGGTATCGCCAAAGCCATGAGCGACGGCACCGCCACCGACTTCACCGCCGAGGCCGGCACGGTGATGGGCACCGCCACCTACCTCTCACCCGAACAAGCGCAGGGCCACAAGGTCGATCCCCGCAGCGACGTCTACTCGCTCGCCGTCGTCCTCTACGAAATGATGACTGGCCGCCCGCCCTTCATCGGCGACTCGTCGGTCGACATCGCCCGCCAGCACGTCCAGGAGGCACCCCAGCCCCCACGCAAGCTCGGCGTCGACATCGCGCAATCACTCGAAGCGATCACCCTCAAAGGCCTGGCCAAGAGCCCGGTCAACCGCTACCCGTCGGTGCGCAACTTCGCCTCCGACCTCAAGCGGTACCTGGGGGGAGCACACTCGCTCCACGGCGACGGCGCCACGTCGTCGCCGAAGCGCGCTGCGGCAGCCGGCGGAGGGGCCGGCGCTGTTGCGGCAGGCGGTGCGGCGGCCGCCACGCCCGACCCGGTCCTCGAACGGCCGGCCCGACCCGTCACCGGACGGTCGACCCCACCCGAAGAGGACCACGACCGCACCCAAGTCCTGCCAGGTGCGGCGCCATCGGCTCCGGCAGCCCAGCCAGCGGTCCTCGCCACGGCCGCCCGGCCCGAGCCGACCCCGATCGACGCCGAACCCGTGCGCCAGCCCCAACAGGTCGTCGTCCGCAACGACGACACCTGGAAGCGCAACATCCTCTTCTTCGGTGCGCTCATGGTACTGCTCGTGTTGCTCGCCTTCCTTGCGCAGGCCTTCATCGACGTGCTCCGCGACGACGACGCCGAACCGAGCGACACGACGGTGCCGGCCCTCGCCGACGAGCAGGTCACGGTGCAGAACCTCGTCAACTTCGAGCGGGATCAAGCCATCAGCTTCATCGAAGCACAGGGTCTCGTGCCCGAGATCGCGTTCGAAGCTAACTCCGACGTCCAAGAAGGCCGAGTCTTCCGACAGGAGCCGGTCGCCGGCTCGATCGTCGCCGCCGGCTCCACGGTGCTGATCACCGTCTCCGAAGCCGAAGGCCAGATCGAAGTCCCGGCCCTCGTCGCGCTGAGCCGCGAGGACGCTGTCCGACAGCTCGGACGGCTCGGATTCGTCGCAGACATCAGCGAAGTCGACGACGACGTGTTGCCCGCAGGCGAAGTCATCCGACAGGACCCACTTCCGGGGTTGACCGCCGAACGTGGCTCCATCGTGTTCCTCGAAGTGTCGCTTGGCCCGTCCGAACGCACCGTTCCCGACCTCACGGGCTTGTCGATCAACGATGCGCTTTCGCAGCTCTTCGACCTCGACTTCCGATCAACGCAGGTCGAAGAACCCGACGCCGAGGTCGAAGAGGGCACCGTGCTCCGCACCGAACCCGCAGCCGGCGCATTGCTGCGAGGCGGCGAGCTGGTGACGATCTACGTCTCGAGCGGGTTGGCCCGAATCCAGGTGCCCGCCGTCGAGAACCTCCTGCGTGATTCGGCCGAACAGCAGCTACGGGCGTTGGGCTTCGAGGTCGCCATCGACTTCGAGCCCACCGACGACCCCAACCTCGTCAACAAGGTGATCGCCCAGACCCCGCCAGCGAACATCGAACTGCGGGAAGGCGACATCGTCACCATCGTGATCGGCCAAGAAGCTCCGCCCGAGGAGACCACAACCACCACGACCGTCGCTCCGACCACGACGACAACAACCACTACCACAACGACGACAACCACGACCGAAGCCCCCGCCGACGACGGCTAAGACCGTGTAATGAGAGGGTCAGACCCCCTCATTACCGATGACTGTCAGGCGGCGAGAACGTTGTCTCCGTCGTCGTTGATGTCGACGTCGGTGTCGGCGAACCACCGGCCGCCGTCGGCGAGGTACTTGAATCGAACAACATCTCCGGGTCGGACTTCGATCGCCGCGCTTCGGGTGCCGTTACTGCGCTTCTTCAGGGGATGTGCCATCGGGTCCCAGCCGTTGAAGTCACCGGTCACCGAGGTCGGTTCGGGAGCTGCGTCGAGAGGCAGGGCGAAGGTCACCTTGATGGCGCCGCTAGAGGTCGTCTTCCGCGTGATCATGCGTTCAGCATCGGTAGGCAGCGCCGCGGGATCAAGCACATTGACGCAGTGTTCGAGAAGTCTTCACATTCGACCCACGAGCACTTCTGGCGAGGACTAGGCAGCGCGGGACAGGAAGTTGTTGATCAGGTCGTGACCGGCTGCGGTCAGGATCGACTCGGGGTGAAACTGCACTCCTTCGACATCGTGCTCTCGATGACGAAGGCCCATGATCAACCCGTCCGACGATTCGGCCGTGATCTCGAGCTCAGCGGGCACCGTGTCTCGTTCGACGATCAACGAGTGATAGCGCGTCGCCTCGAGCGGATTCGGGAGTCCCGCGAACACGCCCGTGTCGGTGTGCGTGATCGACGACGTCTTGCCGTGCATCACATCGGGCGCTCGCACCACGTCGCCGCCGTACACCGCGCCGATGCACTGCAGGCCGAGGCACACACCGAACAGCGGCCATCGCCCTGGAGCCGCCCGAATGATGTCATTGCTCACGCCGGCATCGTCGGGCGTACCAGGACCCGGCGAGATCAAGATCCCATCCGGATCCAATGCCTCGACGCCTGCGAGGTCGATCTCGTCGTTGCGATGCACGATCGGATTCGCCCCGAGCTCCCCCAGATACTGGACGAGGTTGTAGACGAACGAGTCGTAGTTGTCGATCACGAGGATGTCAGCCACGAGTGGAGGTTAGCGGCCGGGCTACGATGGCCTTCATGGCCAGTCCGAAGAAGCGCAAGGTCCAAGGCGGTCGAGTGACCCCCAAGGGCACCCAGCCGCACAACATCAAGCAGGTCGAAACCGTCCGGGAGATCGACACCACTCCGTCGCCGCCGTGGGTCACCTACACCCTCTTCGGGCTACTGCTCGCCGGCATGATCGTGATCTTCCTCAACTACACCCGAGTGATCCTGCCCGGAGCGACCCACAACGGATACACCCTCCTCGGGCTGCTCTTCATCCTCGGCGGGATCATCACCGCCACCCGACTGCGCTGACCCATCCCGCAGGCGAGCAACAGGCTCGCGCTGCGGCTGTGTGGCAAACAACAGGGTTGTAATTCTCCCCAGAGTTCCACACAGGCTGTGGATAACTCCTGCGGGATTCAGGCACTTCTGGCCCGTCAATCCACAGCATCCACAACGTTTCCCACAGGGGGCTTCGTGGTGGGGGACAATCGCCGCGACCCTTGAAACCTATGGGTTCAAGGCGCGTGGAGTGGCAGATGTTGTTGATGTTGTTTGTGTTGTTCCACAACGTGGAACACCAAACCGTCAATCTGTGGACAACTCGCCAATCTGCACAGGCTCTCTCCGCGGGCGGATCCACTCGATAGGCGGTATCACTCGATGGGCGCGACGAGATCCATGTCTTCGAGACAGTGCCGGGGCGGATCCGGTTCCTGATCCGGAGCGACTGTCATCCGCACCTCTGTTCCGCAAATCCCACAGCGGTACATGATCTTCACCTTGCGCAGCTCCCCGGGTGGTGGTGGCTCGGGGATTGGGCGTGCCATGCCGCGCAACATGACGAGGCCGGTGCGGATGATCGCATACCCGAACAGGAACGCCAGGAACCAGTTGAAGATCGAGATCCCGAACAGCTCCATGGCCGCAGTGTACGAACCCGAGCGCCGAGCTACAGGCCCGAGTACCAGTCGTAGCCGCGCTCGTGCCAGTAGTCAGGGGTCCGTTCGTCGCTGAAGATGATCCGGCCGATCCGCTTGATCTGCTTGATCCCGTACTTCAGCGGCGTGACCAACCGCAGCGGCGCGCCGTGCAACTGGGTGAGCGGCTCACCGTTCAGCTCCCACGCGAGCAGCGTCTGGGGGTGGAGCATCGAATCGCGATCGAGGCTCACGTAGTACTCCTCATTCGGCGTGTCCATGCCGACGATTGGCGCTTCGGCCTCGTCGGGATACCACGCAGCGAACCCGGCGAACGGCGTGCCGCCCCACGTGACGATCTCGCTCCACCCTTCGACGCACTTGTGCTCAACCGTCATCTCGACGAAGGGCAACTCTTGGATATCGGCCATCGTGTGGGTCCCGATCGTGTCGCCGTTGCGGCCGATCACCATCATCTCCCAGGCGTCGAGATCGATCTCCTCGCGCACGCCGTGACGACCGTTGACCCGAAGCGGCCGGGCCTCGGACGGATCGAAGGTCGGGGCCATCCGGTCCGGGTCGTAGAGGGCCTGCCAGATGTCGCCATTCAATTCGTGCACGTCGCGCAGCACACCCGGAATGCGGTTATCGGTCGCCTGATTCTGGATCCACCGCCAGCTGCCGTAGCCCGCGGCGACCCCAGCGACACCAGTCAGGAACGATCGGCGCGATCGGCGCCGAAACTCCGCCTCGGTGATGGTCTTCTCGACTCCGTGATCAGACATCGTGCACCTCCCGATCCTCGTTGCTCGTCACCGCGACCGTCGCGGGGTCGAGCTCGTAGCCCGTGATCATCGACCAGAAGTTGCCAAACCCGGCTCGGACCACCTGGATGATGTGAACCACGAAGAAGGCGAGGAACGACATCGTCACCACGAAATGGATGAGTCGTGCCGACGTGTAGCCGCCGAACATGGTCGTAAGCCAGGCGAGCTGTGTGGGCTTGTAGATCGCAAAGCCGGTCGCGACGGCCAGAAACCCAAGCACCGTGACCCCGGTGTACGCGATCTGCTGCAGCGCGTTGTACTTGCCGTGAACTGGCACCTCCTTGCGGATGCGCAGGTCGTGGAGCAGCGTGCCCCACGCGTCCTTGAAGGCCTGACGGCCCGGGACGACGTGCTTCCACTCTCGGCTCGCGGCCAGATAGGCCACGTAGAGGAGCCCGTTGATCAAGAAAATCCAGCCGAAGCTGAAGTGGAACGCCATGCCCCGCGCGAGTTTGCGATCGAGCTGAAGGACGTCGTAGAAGCCCTCCGGAAACAGTGTCTCTTCCCCAAACCGAATCGACGGAACGCGACTCACGTCGAACGACCAGTAGATCCGCAGCCCCGACCAGATCATGATCGTGAGCACCGGGAAGTTGATCCAGTGCATCCACCGGATTGCACGAGGATGCTTTTCCCGAGCGACTCGCCCAGGCTCGACGTCCCCCGTAGCGAGGGGTTCTTCGGTAACCGTCATGGCAATTCCAATCGGTCGTCTGCGTACCGAATTGAAAGTCCGGATCAGGGCACCAACATTCCCCGACGTCGATGCTGTTCGGACCTGTTCACATCCCAGGTACACTGGTGAACTTCCCGGGGCCATAGCTCAGTTGGTAGAGCGCTTGCTTTGCAAGCAAGATGTCGGGAGTTCGATTCTCCCTGGCTCCACATAACGGTCCGTCGATCGGAGCAGACCGTGACCGACCTCCTCGCTGGACTACCTGCGGTGCCCGAATCCCGGGTAGCGGTTCGGGTCCGGCCAGACACCCTGAAGTGGGTCCGGCGCGGGCATCCCTGGATCTGGGAGGACTCCATCACCTCGGTGTCCGACCCCAACGCGGCCCCGGGTTCGCTCGCTGTGATCTTCTCCGACAAGGGTCGCTTCGTCGCCATCGGCCTGTGGGACCCCCAATCCCCGATCCGGGTGCGAGTACTGCATGCGGGCGACCCGCACACGATCGACGACGCCCACTGGCAACGCATCGTCGTCGACGCCGCGGCGGCGCGCTCCGGTCTCGACGCGACCGGCACGACCGGGTGGCGATGGATCCACGGCGAAGCGGACGGTACGGGAGGCCTCGTCGTCGATCGGTACGACACCACCGCCGTCATGAAGATCTACTCGACCGCCTGGTTTCCGCATCTCCGGTCGCTCATCGCTGCCGTGGCCGCCGATCCGCGAATCGGCTGCATCGTTCTGCGGTTCGCTCGCGCCGTCATCGCCGATGCGACAGCCATCGGTCTCGACGACGGCATGGTCGTCGTCGGAGAACAACCGAGCGGGCCGGTGCTCTTCTCCGAATACGGACTCGTGTTCGAGGCCGATCCGATCAACGGACAGAAGACCGGCCACTTCCTCGACCAACGCGACAACCGGCAACGCGTCGGCCAATGGTCGACCAACAAAACGGTTCTCGACGTCTTCTCGTGCACTGGAGGTTTCTCCGTCCACGCCGCCGCCCAGGGCGCTCGCCAGGTGCACAGCGTTGACCTCGCCCGTCCCGCGATCGAGACCGCTCGTCGCAACATGGCGCACAACATCGACCGAACATCGGCAACGGTCCACCGAACGACCGTCGGCGACGCCTTCGAGGTGATGGCCGACCTTGCCGCACGCCGCGAAGAGTACGACGTCATCGTCGTCGACCCGCCGTCGTTCGCGTCGCGTGCCCGCGACCGCGACCGCGCACTACGGGCATACCGAAAGCTGTCCGAGCTCGCGCTCGATCTTCTCGTCGACGGCGGACGTCTCGTGCAGGCATCGTGCTCGTCACGGGTGACCGAAGACGATCTCGTCGATGTGGTGGCCGCGGCGGTGCGTGATCGGGGTGCGGTGCTGTCCGACCAGGCCGTTTGGGGACACGCCGTCGATCATCCGGTCACCTTCCGAGAGGGCCAGTACCTCAACGCGGTCAGCACGCTCGTGCACCAACGACGCTGAATCGGTACCGTCGGACTTCGAAATGCGGGACAACGGCCGATTGGCAACCATGATGATTCGGAGCGGACTCGCCGCGGCTCTTGTTGCCGGCCTGCTCGTCATCTGGATCGCCGCGACTTCGGTTGGCACCCCCGAGGACGCCGTCGAGACGGCCGCTCTCACCCCGACCACTGCGCCACCGCTCCAAGAGCGCAGTGTCCAAACGCCGTCGGAGACCGAAGAACCATCCGACAGCGAAGCCGCCGACGAAGACCGTCCCTCACTTGCGGATCTCATCGCCGAATCGGCCATCACGATCCCATCCAACGAGACCGCCGGGTCGATTGCCGACGCTGATGCCGCCGACACCGGAGCGACGACCGACGACGGATCTGGGACGACGGCTTCGGCTGGTGGATCCGCTCCGGTTCGCATCCCCGCCGCAGCATGCGGCGCTGTCGGCAGTCCCGTGAGTTCGACCGGTCCGTTCACAGGGCGGCCGGCGACTGCGCCGGCGGGGTTCCCCGCTGTCGTGATCAAGGTCTCGAACAACTCGTCAGCAAGCCGGGCAGCCCTCATCGGGCTCGACGAAGCCGACATCGTGTTCGAAGAACGAATCGAAGCAAATGCGACCCGCTTCGCCGCCGTTTTCCATTCGTCACTCCCGAACAACGTCGGCCCCATTCGTTCGGGCCGCACGACCGACATCGAGGTCGTCGCGAACCTCGGCCAGCCGGTCTTCGGGTACTCCGGGAGCAACCCGGGTGTCGCCGGCCAGCTTCGCCATGCCGCTGACCTCGGTCTGCTCGTTCCGGTCATCAACACCGACCGTGCGCCGTTCGCACGTGACTCGCGCTATCGCGCTCCCGACAACTTGTTCGTCGACCCGACAGCCCTCGGCGGCTGCGGAGATGGTGGTACGCCCACGTCGATCTTCGGCTACGGCGCAATACCGCCTGCGTCGGCAACCGCCGCCTCGTCGGTGTCGTTCGACGCCCGATCGCCGTACCGCTTCGATTGGGACGGCAACCGCTGGATCCGGAGCCAAAGCGGCACGGTTCATACGACCCGCAGTGGCGCCCCGCTCGCTGCCGACAACGTGGTGGTTCTCTTCGTCGACTACGTCACCTCGGCCATCGACTCGTCGTCGGTGGATGCAAAAACCGTCGGATCCGGCCAGATGTGGCTGTTCCGGAACGGCACGATCACCACGGGCCGATGGGATCGGTCCCGCCCCCGTGCGCCCTACGCACTCACCGACGACGCGGGGGCCTCGGTCACCCTCCAACCCGGTCAGACGTGGGTGGTTCTCGCCGGCCCCGGCACCGCCACCAGGCAGTAATCCCGGGGTCTGACCCTCTCATTACATCAACCCCCGTCTGTAATCCTGGGGTCTGACCCTCTCATTACCGGCCGAGTCTTCGACATCCTGGACACGTCGTCCGAGTATGCGCATCGCGTTGTCAGACCTGTGCGCGATGGTGGGTGGCCTATCGCGTTCTCCGTCGGTTCGAACGCCGCCTCACGTTCCCCGAGACAAGACCCATGAGACCACCTCGTGTCGACCATCCGGATGCCTGGCATCACGTCTTCAACCGCGGCGTCAATCGACAGTCCATATTCGTCGACGACCATGACCGCCGAACGTTCCTCGATGACTTGGACTGCGCGGTCGTACAGACCGGCATCGAAGTCCACGCGTACTGTTTGATGGCCAACCACTACCACCTGCTCGTGCGGTCCCTGATCGGAGACCTAAGCACAGCGATGAAGACGCTCTCCGAGCGATACACGTTGCACTACAACCGTCGACACGATCGAGATGGACCGCTCTTTCGCGGGCGATTCGGCTCGGTGCACGTGAATGAACCAGGGCACAGCGACATTGTCGCCCACTACATCCATGCCAACCCCTTCGGCGATGGGCGGATTCGATCCGGCTACGAGTGGTCCAGTTTCGACGCCCTTGCGGGAACGGCGCGCGTTCCTCGGTGGCTCTCGACCGGGTACATCACCAGCGACCACCGGAGACCGGTCCACGCCCCATCGCTCGAAGACATCGTGCGTCTCGTCGTCGATGAGTTCGGAGAAGCTCATTCTCCAGTCTCCGCAATGCCGAGATCATCGATCGCGGTGCGACTGATCCTCACCCTGGGACGTGATCAGGCCGGTGCGAGCATCGATGACCTACGCGATGTCGTCGGGCTGCCCTCCAAGCAGTCGACATCGGTTGCTCTTCATCGTGCACGTCAGGCGATCGAGTCGGACCCGGAGCTTCTGGAGACCGCGGAACGTCTCGCGCATCGCTTGGGCGCGCCGCAGTCGATGCAATGACGGGAGGATGTAATGAGAGGGTCAGACCCCCGAATTACTCGGGGATGGTGACCTCGTTGTTCGGGCGACCCGGGCCGTCTTGTGGCTGACCGAACATGTTCGAGTTGAGGCGTGCCGCATTGCACATCTCGACGATCACCGGGCCCAGATCCTCCGGGTCGTCGGTCTGCTGACCCTGGGGGCCGAGCACCCAACCCTCTGCAACCGCGACCCGATCACCGACGACGTCGAACACCCGGCCGGTAATGCCGACGGACTCGGGCGAGGCCAGCCAGGTGATCAGATTGGCAATCCAGCGAGGATGCATCTGGCCCTTCTGCTCATCGGTCAGCTCGTTGAATCCGGGGAGGTTCTCCGTCATTCGCGTCAGCGCCGCCGGAGCGATCGCGTTACAGGTCACGCCGTAGCCAGCGAGTTCCATCGCGGTGATCGTCGTGAAGGCCGCAATGCCGGCTTTAGCTGCGCCGTAGTTGGATTGACCGACATTGCCATAGATGCCCGACGGCGACGACGTGTTGATCACCCGAGCGTCGCGGGCTGCTCCCGCCTTCGACTGCTCCCGCCAATAGACCGCCGCATGATGCGTCGGAGCGAACGTGCCTTTCAGATGCACGTTGATCACCGCGTCCCAGTCGGATTCCTCCATCTTGAACACCATGCGGTCCCGGAGGATGCCGGCGTTGTTGACGAGAATGTCCAGGCCGCCGAACGTGTCGATCGCTTGATCGATCATCGCCTTCGCTCCGTCGAAGTCGGCAACATTCGCGCCATTCACCACAGCTTCGCCGCCAAGGGTCGCGATCTCGTCGACCACCGACTGCGCAGGACTCAGCTCTCCTCCGCTGCCGTCGACATCGCCGCCGAGATCGTTGACGACCACTTTGGCCCCCCGAGAAGCGAGCGACAGCGCGTGCTCTCTACCGATCCCGCGGCCGGCTCCGGTCACGATGGCCACACGTCCGTCAAGCAATCCACTCATGTTTCGATTCCACGCTTCCTGGTCGGCGATGCGGCGCTCATGGTAGCGAGAGGCGTTGACCCCGTCGTGGTTTCGTCACTTCACGGCACGAAAAAAGTTACCGCAGAGTCAACTTCCGGGCTCCCGCTTGTTTCCGTGAGCTTGCGGCTGCGTACACTCACGCTCGGGCGGACCCGGTGGATTCTGGATTCGGGGTCGGTAGGCGGTACCGACGGACCACAGCGAGGAAGTACGATCATCTATGGGACGGCGACCAAACCCCCAACGCAAAGACGAACTGCTCGACGACATCTTGCGGTTCGCGCAAGAGAACGGAATCGGCGGGATGTCGATGCGGCCGCTTTCGGACGCTCTCGGCGTGAGCACGTACACCCTCACCTACCAGTTCGGTTCGAAGGACGGCATGATTCAGGCCCTCGTCGAGCGGATCCACGAGGCCGAGCGCGGACAGACCTACAACGCTCCCGGTCTCAGCACCGCCGAGCGTGTCCAAGCACTCTTCGACGACCTCCGAACCGAGGAAGGCGAGTCGTTCCACCGCATCCGTCTGGAGAGCGGCATCGCAATCGGACTCCGAACATTCCGCGACGTGATCAACGCCGAGACCCCCGAACGGGTCAGTGGAGTCGACCCCCGACGCATCACTGACTCCAGCTACTCGGTGCTCCAAGGTTCACTGCTGTGGGCCACCGTAGAGGGACTAATTGTCGATTGGCTCAGCTCCGGCCAACGTGATCGTGTCGCCGAGGCATTCGCTGCGCTGATTGCGGATCTCGATCAGACGATCGATCTCAACTCGCCCCAGCGATCAACGGTTCGAGGGTGAGCTCGGGTCGTTCGGCCACGAGACGATCTAGCCAGTAGGGGCTTTCGAACAGCGCGAGCATCGATCCGTCGGCGCGGTCGAGCACGTCTACACCCTGCATCATCCGGAGCGCCGCCCGCGACGCCTCGTCGGTCTGGCGCGCAACCGAATAGCTGGTCATCGACAGTTCGACTGGCGCCCCGAACTCGTTCTCGAGTCGATGGGTTGCGACCTCGAACTGCATCGGCCCAACTGCCGCCAGTATCGGCGCCTGATCGCCGAGGTCCCGGTCGCGCAACACCTGGACCACGCCCTCCTCGTCGAGTTGGGACACGCCGGACCGGAACTGCTTGAAGCGGCTCGTATCGGTGGTGCGGGCGATGGCGAAGTGCTGCGGAGCGAACGACGGGATCGGCGGGTACGCAACCTGCTCGTCGATCCAGATTGTGTCGCCGATACGCACATCGTTGGCGTTTACGAGGCCGACAATGTCTCCTGGCCAAGCCTGATCGAGCGTCTCCCGATCCGTGCCGAAAGCGGTGTGGACGTACTTCGTCGCCAGGGGCTTGCCTGACGCCTCGTGGGTGACCACCATCCCGCGTTCAAACCGCCCCGAGCACACCCGGAAGAACGCTGTCCGATCGCGGTGAGCCTTGTCCATGTTCGCCTGCACCTTGAACACGAATCCGGAGAACGGCGCGTCGAGCGGACGAGGCTCGCCGCCTTGTGCCGGTTTCGGCGTTGGTGCCGGCGTCAAGTCCACCACGGCGTCGAGCAACAACCGCACCCCGAAGTTCGTGAGTGCCGACCCGAAGAACACGGGGGTCGTCACTCCGGCCAGAAACGTCTCCTCGTCGTAGCTCGAACCGACCGCTTCGAGCAGGCCCACTTCGTCGACCGCATCCTCGTAGAGCGAGCCCTCTTCGGTGAGGGCACGTTCGGGGTCGACGATTTCCTCGGGAGCCATGGTCGACCCGCGCGCCGTTCGTGTGAACCGAACAAAGTCGCCGCTTCGCTGATCGAGAACGCCGCGGAACTCGGTGTCGGCCCCGACGGGCCAGGACAACGGGGTCGGGGTCAGACCCAACTGCTCTTCGATGTCGTCGAGCAGCTCGAGCGGCTGTAGCCCGGGTCGGTCCCATTTGTTGATGAACGACAGAATCGGGATCTCTCGATCTCGGCACACCTCGAACAACTTCAGCGTCTGCGGCTCGATGCCCTTCGCAGCGTCGAGCACCATCACGGCGGCGTCCGCTGCCGCGAGCACCCGGTAGGTGTCCTCGGAGAAGTCGCGGTGACCAGGCGTGTCGAGCAGGTTCACCACATGGTCTCGGTACGGAAACTGCAGCACGGTCGAGGTGATCGAGATCCCCCGCTGCTGTTCGAGCTCCATCCAATCCGAGGTCGCCGATCGCCTGCCCTCACGTGCCTTGACGGTGCCGGCTTCGGCGCCGAGAGCACCGCCATAGAGCAAGAACTTCTCCGTGAGGGTGGTTTTGCCCGCATCGGGGTGGGAGATGATTGCGAAGGTTCGGCGACGAGCTGCTTCGTCGATCACTTCCGCTGGGGAGACGTCGGACACCCGCCCAGCCAACCCGCGGTCGCCGCGTACGGCAACCTCGGTTGTCGCTGATCAGATCACGATTGCGTCGAGCGAGACCTGCGACGTGTCGTCGCGCGCGACGCTCAACTCGAACGGGACCCGTGCGTCGCCAGCTGCTGTTGCGCCTGGCACCGATGGAATCTGACACCGCAGCGCGTCGGTCTCGGGGGTGCATGACCATCCGGCTGCGTTGGCGACGGTCATGTCGAGGCCCAGTTCGCTCACCAGAACGGTGACGTTCTCCGCGGGTCCGCCCCGGTTGACCAAGGTCACCGTCACGCCGACCGGGTCGGCGCCGAGCGGTCCACCGACGGCGATGTCGACCGACAGCCGTGCCGGCGGAAGCGTGGTCGTTGTCGTGGTGGTCGTTGTCGTCGGCGCAACGGTGGTCGTGGTCGTCGTTGTCGTCGGCGCAACGGTGGTCGTCGTTGTCGTCGGCGCGACGGTCGTGGTGGTGGTCGTCGTTGTCGTCGGAACAGTCGTTGTCGTGGTCGTCGTCGGAACGGTCGTTGTCGTGGTCGTTGTTGTCGTCGTCGGCGCGGCGGTCGTCGTCGTGGTTGTCGGCGCGGCGGTCGTCGTCGTAGCTGCGGCTGTGGTCGTCGTCGAGTTGCGGGCGTTCATGGCCTGCACCGCCATCGGCCCGGCGACTGCGCCGGTGACGCCAGCGCTCATCGTGAGCGCGACGACGACGCGTAGCGAGAAGAAACCAAGAAGCAGCACCACCAGCTTCTTCAGGCGTCCTGAGCGTTCGTCGTCATCCATGCGCGAGATACCGTCGGAGAATCAGTTGAGGTCGATGATTCCGAGTCGCACAGCGCTCAAGACCGCGTGCGTGAGGCTCTGCGTGTCGAGTCGGCGATAGATCGCGTTCAGGTGGTTGTGCACCGTCTTTTGGGCGATCCCCAGCTCACGCGCTGTCTGTTTCGTCGTCATCCCATCGGCGATCAGCTGAAGAATCTCGACCTGGCGAGCGGACAACAAGTCGTCGTCGTCGGGGCTTTCGGCGCCGTCCGAGATCGCGAGCATCGATGATGCGAGTTCGGGTGTCAGCGCCGTAAGGCCTTCGCCGGCTGCGGTCACCGTCCGGTGCACGTCAGAGAACGACGAACCCTTCGTCAAGAACCCGACAGCGCCCGCCTGCAGTGCCTCTTGGGTCTTGGCGACATCATCGTGCATGGTCAAGACCACGACCTTGGTGTCGGGGAATCGCTCGGTGATCCGCTTCGTCGCGGTCGCACCGTCAAGGACCGGCATCGACAGATCCATCAACACCACGTCGGGTGACAGCTGCTCGACCAGGGCAACGGCTTCTTCGCCATTCTCGGCCTCGCCGACCACCTCTTCGCCCGCCGATTCGAACGCTCGTCGAACGCCCTCCCGAAGGATCTGGTGATCGTCAGCGAGCAGGATCTTTAGTGGCATGGTCAATTCCTCCGGTCATCCACTGTTGCTCGATCGACCCGAACAGTGACGGATGTTCCTTCGCCGGGTGCACTGTCGATGTCGATCGCCGCTTCGATTGCGTCGGCACGTTCGCGCATGCCGACGAGCCCGTACGCGGTGTCACGAACGCCCGACTGGAGATCGAAACCTCGACCGTTGTCGGTGATGCGTAGCGTGGCGATGTGCGGCTCGACGCGCCACAGGATCTCCACGAACGACGCTCGAGCGTGCTTGTCGATGTTGTTGAGCGCCTCTTGAGTGATCCGCAAGAGCTCGTTCTCGACCGGGACCGGCAATGCCGCGTCCTCGCCTTCGACGAGGAGTTCGATCTCGATCTCGCGACGGCTCGTGAATCGGTCGATGACCTCTCTGACGACCTCTTTGAACGGTCGTTCGGCGGTCACCGAAGTCCGCAACGATCGCAGCGTCTCGCGCAGTTCGTCGATTGCGGTCTGGACGTCGGTGTGGAGTCGCGTGAGCTCGTCGGACTCGTCGTCGGCCGCGAGCCGTTCGACCTCGAAGCTGATGTACGTGAGCCATTGCCCGATGCGATCGTGGAGATCGCGGGCAATTCGCGAGCGTTCTTCCTCCGCGCCAAGCGTGCGCAGACGGCCGAAGCGTCGGGCATTGTCGATGCTCAAGGCGACGACATCGGTTAGGCCGGCGAGCAGCGTCGCCGCCGACTCCGCAAACGGCTCATCGATCCGTTCGACCGCCAACACGCCGACGACTCGATCGCGTGTGCACAGCGGCGCATAGATCCCGGACGTCGACTCGGGATCGAGCCCGGCACCCCGAATGGCGTTGCGCCGCACGATCGATCCGGAATCCACGGCATCGGCCAGCATCGCTGGCAGCTCAACCCGCGGCGTCGACGGCTTGAAGGCGCAGCCGTCGGTGACCTGCGCGTCGAACGCAGTCCCGTCGTCGGTCGACAAGATGCACAACACGTCGGGCGCGATTGCGTCGTGGATCTGCTCGCGGGTTGTGTTGAGCGCGTCCCGCAGGTCGAGAGCAGTCGGGATCGTTCGAGCCACGCGATTGAGGATCGACAAGAGGTCGTTGGTCTCGGCCAGGGTGTCGACTCGGCCGGCGAGGGCCAGCCGTCGACGTTCGGCGTCGAGCAGACGGGCACGCGCGAAGCTGGCGAACAAGATGGCGACGATTGTGGCCACGACAACTCCGACGGCGCCTTGCGTGGTCCATTCGGCAGCTGCGCCGGTCAGCGTGGCGGTGATCACGATGCCGACCAAACCGACGATGAAGCTCAGCGTTCCGGACGTTGCTCCCCATCCGAAGCTCGCCACCGTGGCGGCAGCAAGAAGGCAGAAGGCGTATGGACTTGCCAGGCCGTCCGACACGCCGATCGCCAAGCCGAGGATGGCGCCGTCGGTGATCGGCTTGATGCGGTGCAGCTTTCGGTGCGACGCCAACTTGAGTGGCAACATCGAGCGCCAGGTCGTGAAGAACAGGACCAGCGTCGTGGTCACGACGATCGCCAGATCCCCATCGGCCGACCGTGCGGCGCCGAACAAGATCCCGAACAGGACCGCTGTCCATCGCAACGCAGCGATGGTGGGGGAGACCGTGGCCTTGACCGCTGGCGGTAGTTCGAACTCGAGAGTCGAGTCGTCGGCGCCGCCGTGGCGAAGGACTTGGAGGGCCGACGCCGCATCCGCGACCGAAACCGGTGGGTTCGTCGATGCGCGCGGAAGCTCGACGCGGTGAGCGTCAGGTGCTTCCGTCAGTTGCATCGCCGTCATGGGCTCCGTGTCTCCCGTCAGTACGTTCTTCCCGCCAGGAAGTGGGCCAAACTGCCCAGCTGTACAGACGAATCGGCAGCCAGTGGGGTCGCGTTGAGTAGATCGAGAGATTTCTCGGTCAGGGCACCGATCTCCGATTCGATGCGGTCCACGGCGCCGGTCGTGCGCATCACATCATGGATCGCCGCGATCTCGGACTTGGTGATGCTTGGCCCGACACGGTCGAGGATCGCTCGTTGTTCGGGAGACGCCTCTGCACGCGCGTGTGCGAGCAGCGCCGTCGGCTTCGCTTCGCGTAGGTCATCGCCGACGGGTTTGCCGGTCTGGCCCGGTGTGCCGAAGACCCCCAGGAGGTCGTCTCGCAGCTGGAACGCCACGCCGAGCGGCACGCCGATCTGTTCGAAGGTCGATTCGAGATGGTCGGATCCCGTGAGGGCCGCTCCCATCTGAAGCGGCCGGACGATGGTGTACCGAGCGGTCTTCAGCTCGACGATGCGTCGCGCAGTGCTCACCCCGACCGGCCCTCGGACCGAACCGGCCACGTCGAGAAACTGTCCGAGATTCACTTCAATCCGCAGTTGGTTCCACAGCCGACGGACACTCGACGGGACGTCGGCGAGCAGGACGTCGGCCAGGACGAGCGACACGTCGCCCGCGAGGATCGCGATCGCTTCGCCGTAGCGACGTGCGTCGCCGGTCCATTCGGCGTCACGATGCATCGCCGCTGCACCCATGTGTGCCGTCGGCGCGCCTCGCCGTGTCGGAGAGTCGTCCATGATGTCGTCGTGGAACAGGGCGAAGCCTTGGAGGAGCTCGAGGGCCGCGCCGAGTTCGATGATCATCGGATCGCCATTCGATCCTCCCGCCGCCACGTGACCCCACCACGCCATCGCCGGGCGCACCCGCTTGCCGCCGGCACCGATGAGATGCTCGAGGTGGTCGACGATCTCGCCCAGCAAGGGATCGACGCTGGCCCACTCGATGCGCCATTCGTCGAACAGCTGGCTCAGTCGGGCGTCGACCGCGGCAGCGGGGATGGTCAGTGCCTCGGGGAGTCCGGTCATCAGTCGTCCGCCGACGGGGAAGTCTCGCCTGTGGCGTGTGCCAGGTCGTCCAGATCAGCAACGATCTGCTCGACCTGAGTTCGGGCAGACGTGATGCGGCCTCGACAGAACCGGATCAGCGTCGACGCACGTTCGACGCGCTCGGCAAGAACGTCGACGTCGAGCGCCTCATCCTCGAGTTCGGCGAGGATCGAGTCGAGCTCGTCGATCGCCGAGGCGTAGGCGAGCTGTTCGTCCGCCGAAGCGGCATCGGTTGTTGGGGCCATGAGTTCAGTCTCTTCCGTCGGCGGGTGTCGGGTCGGTCATGCTCACCGTGGAGATGATCGAACCATCGGCGACCCGCGTGACCAGCGTGTCATCGGGGGAGGTGTCTGCAACCGACCGAACGAGCGTGCCGTCGGCCGTGCGGGTGATCGACCAGCCCCGCGCCAAGAGAACGGCGGGGTCTGTGGCTCGAAGGCGGAGTTGGTACGTGTCGAGGGCGTGTTCGGCGTCGCGGAGCGAGCGACGGGCCCATTCGGGCACGCGCGCGGCACGGGCGTCGAGCCGCAGATCAGCGACGACGAGCCCGTCACGGCCGGACCTCGCACTGCGGCGGGCGTAGTCGACGACGTGTTCGTCAGCACGGTCGAGCGCGAGACGGGCGTAGTGCTCGACTGCCGCCCAACGTTGCTCCGCCGCTTCGATGTAGCGGCCCACCATCTGGGTCAACGCGGCGGCGACGGCGGTGGGAGTTTTGAGATTTGTGTGGGCGACCTCGTCACAAACCGAACGGTCCATCTCGTGGCCGATGCCCGTGATCACCGGGACGGGGGCCTCGGCGATCGTGCGGGCGAGCTGTTCGTTGTCGAATACGGAGAGGTCGCCACGCGATCCTCCGCCGCGGATGAGCGCGATCACATCGACGGGTTCACGAAACATCGCTCGGAGTCCGGCGGTCAGGGCGTACGGAGCGAGTTCGCCCTGGACCCGGGCGTCGACTGCGGTCACGTGGAAGGCGAAACCCGACGCGTCGAGCTCGGTGAGGAAGTCGCCAGCGGCGGCGCTGATGGCGCTGGTGACCAGGCCGACCCGCAACGGCACCAGCGGGACGGGCAGGGCCTTGTTGCGTGCGGTGACGCCCTCGATGTGAAGTCGCTGGATGAGCGCGTCGCGCTCGGCAGCCATCGCCGCAAGCAGGTAGCGGGGGTCGATTCCGGTCATCCGCAACTGCAGACGGCCCTGGGGGGCGTAATAGTCGACAGCGGCTCGAATACGCACGGCCATGCCGTCGCTGAGCCGGCCGACGTTCTGGCGCTTGAGTTGGGCGTTCACGATCTGGCGGGTCTGCGCGAACAACACGACGGAGATCCGCGCCGTCGACGGCGTCCCTGGTTGAGAAGGTTCGATCAGGTCGAAGTAGACGTGGCCTGCTCGAGATCGATTGAGGTTCGAGATCTCGCCCTCGACCCACAGGTCGTCGGGAAAGAGCTGTTGGACAGCGTTGGTGATGAGCGCGCCGATCTCGGCGACCGAATAGCTCGCCTCACCACGAGGTGGTGGTGGCGGTTCGTCTTCGAACAACTGATCCACGGTTGGCGACCGTACCAACCCGGTCGGACACGGCCGCTCTGTCGGCATCGATCTTGTCTGAATCAACATTGATCAACCACCGAGATTCGGTCACCGTGGAAACATGAACTCCGCATCCGCTGTTTCCGAGGACGACGCTCACCGGTCCACCGACACCGGCGTCCGGCTGCTGACCACGGCCGAAGCCGCAGCGCGCCTCGGCGTCAAGACCGCAACGCTCTACGCCTATGTGAGCCGCGGCCTGCTCGACCGGATCACCGGACCCGACGGCCGAACCAGCTTGTACGCGCCTGCCGACATCGACGCGTTTCGCGCCGGTCGACGGACCGACACGCGGGGCGAGCTGCACACCTTGATCGCCACCTCGATCACGAAGGTCGGCGACGACGGGCTCCGAATCCGCAACACCGACATCGCCGACCTGATCCGCAGTGCCGACGGATTCGTCGACGTTGTCGAACACCTGTGGGGAGTCGATCCCGAACCGTGGCCCGCGCCGCGTACCTTCGCCCAGACCGTTGGGCTCGACCCCATCGCTGCCCTCCGAATGGCGGTCGTGCTCGGCGGCGCCGCGGACCCGATACGACATGACCGATCCAGCCGAGCCGTCGCCGCGATGGGCCGCTCGATGATCGTCGACATGACCCACGCAGTCGCCCCACGCACAGGGTCGCCAACCGACGGCCAGTCGTCGACGATCGCCGCCCAACTCTGGGGCGGACTGAGCGACGACGAGCCGACCAGCGCCCAAATCCGAGCGGTCGACACGATGCTCGCCCTTCTCGTCGACCATGGTCTCGCCAGCAGTACCTTCGCCGTGCGCGTGGCCGCATCCGCGCGAGCCGACCCATACTCCGCAGTTCTCGCTGGGCTCGGTGTCCTCGGCGGGACTCTTCATGGTGCAGCCAGCGCCGCCGTCCACGACCTGTTCGTCGACGCCCAGGAGACCGACGTGTCGTCGGCCATCGGACGAGCCCAGCAGCGTCTGGGACGCACCCCCGGATGGGGTCACGCCGTGTACACCACCGCCGACCCTCGGTTCGGTCTGCTCATGGCTCGTGTGCTCGACGCCTGGGGAGACGATCGCCGAATCCACACGATTCAACGCATCCGAGACACGGTCAACGCTCGCACCGGCGCGATTGAGAACATCGACCTTGCGATCGGCTCGCTCACCTGGCTCTCGGGGATGGCGCCAAGCGCCGGAGAGGTGTTCTTCGCGATAGCCCGAACGGCCGGGTGGCTCGCCCACGCCATGGAGGAGTACGGCGAGGCCGAGCTCCGATTCCGGCCGAAGGCCCGCTACGTGTAGAGCTCGTCACGACGTGCGCCTCAGTCGGCGAGCGCGACCTCGATACGGTCCTGATGCCACTCGGTTGCGGCTTCGAGCGCTTCGCTTGCCTTGCCGACCAGATCACGCACCTCGAACGCGTGCGCGGGATAGCAGGCGATGCCGGCCCAAACGATCAGGTCGTCGCGCTCCTCGGCCAGACGGCGACGGATCCGTTCGATCGTCCACACGGCACCGTTCTCCGGCGTGTCCTCGAGAACCAGTGCGTACAGGCCGCGGCTGGTTCGACACGTCGTGTCCGACTCTCGCAACGTCGCGATCAGATGATCCGCCACCGGCTGCGGGTCTGCGGCGCGCTTCTCGCCGTCCGCCGTCACCCGGACAACCTCCATCAACACGACCGCCACGGGGCGCAGATGACGCCGAGCCGCGGCGACCCGAGCCTCGACCGCAGCACGGAAATAGTTCTCCGTGTACAGACCCGTCTCGGGATCGGTGATCGCATTGCGGCCGGTGGTTGCCTCGGTGTTCTTTGCGGTCATCTCCTCGCGGATCTGGTCTTCGACCCGTTGTGTGCGCTCCACTTCGGCCGCCTGCGTCGCCGAGAGCTCCGCACTCAGTGACCGCACGGCGTCTTCGGCCGTGATCCGCGCCTGGACCTGCGACGTGACGGTCTCCTCCAGGCCCATCATCTGCTTCTGTTCGAGCGCCAACCGCCGTTCGGTATCGGCCGCCTGGCGGGTCACTACCCAGCCGATCAAGCCCGCGCCGAGTGAGGCCACCCCGGCAAACACGCCAAGGAACGCGCCCTGGAACGTGGCGAGCACGCCGAGCACGAAACCGGTCACACCGACCGAGAGAGAAACGAAAGCACGGGGATCCAACTTCGAGGAGTTCCTTTCGAGCGACTGAGCAGTCTTGGGCTTCGGCGTGGTTGGCCAGAAACTTCAGACCGCACTCTCCAGTCGTCGAAGGTAGTCGCTGCGTGATAGGTCGATCGCGCCAAGACTCTCGAGATGTGGCGTCATCCACTGCACGTCGAACAACTCGACCTCTGACTCGATGAGAACCTGGCAGAGCCGAACCAACGCGGCCTTCGACGCATCGGTCTCCGAATGGAACATCGATTCGCCTGCGAAGAATCGCCCGATGCCGATCCCATACACCCCACCAACCAACTCGCCAGCGTCGTTGCGAGTTTCGATCGAATGCGCCCACCCCATCTCGTGCAACGCCGTATAGGCCCGGATCATCTGCGAATCGATCCACCCGTGCGGCCTCGACGGATCCCCGCATCGACGCATTACCTCGACGAACTCCGTGTTCGACGTGAAGTGGAAACGGCGCATCGACTTCTTCAACGAACGCGATACGTACAACCCATCGACCGGGATGATCGCTCGGGGATCCGGCGACCACCACGCAATCGGGCCATCGGGCTCGAGCGGCATCGGGAACAACCCGCTCGCATAGGCGGTCAGGATCGTCCCGGGCTCGAGGTCCGCGCCAACGCCCACGACACCGTGTTCATCCGCCGAGTCGGCCGGCGGAAAAACCCAAGACGTGTCGAACGAGCCGGAACCCATCTCGTTGAGTTTGCCTGCTGATGACGGGGTTGCTGTGTTTGCGCCCGGCCGAGCAGAAGGCGGTCTCCGGCCTCCTGCCTGAAGCCCACGTCGGCCTGCGCCCACCTTCTGCTCGGCCTCTTCAGACTCGAGCCTCGCTGGGCTGGCCCCTCCACGAGCTGCGTCGGCTCGCGAGTCTTGGAACCCATGGCTCCGGGCCTTTGACGAGCTGCGTCGACTATGCGCCTTGTGGGACCTTGGGGATCCAACAGCGGACGGTTTGGCGATAGTCGGAGTACGGCTGGCCAAATCGCCGTTGGAGGTCGGCTTCTTCTGCGGGTCGTACCCACACGTGCCAGAGCCACGCGCTGAAGATGGTTGCGACAAACACCGCGGGCGAGCCCAGAACGATGCCGACGGCGAAAGACTGGATTGTCCCGGCGACGGCCATGGGATTGCGGATCCATCGGTACGGGCCGGCAATCACCAGCCTCCGTGCCGTGTCGACCGGTAGCGGAGTGCCCTCACCGATTCTGGCCATGACGTAGCCGGATCGGAGACCAAGGCTTCCTCCAGCGATGAACAGCGCCAAGCCGATCGTGGTCGACCCGTTGAAAGACACGACGTTGACTGCCTCGGCGAGGCGATGAACAAGCCACGGGCCGACGACCAGAAATGTGGACCACATCACCACCGTCTGCAGCATCGTCTTTGTGTAGTTCCACGCGAAGCTCGCCTCGTTCGCCTCACGGAACACTCTCATCGCGTTGGATCGGGGGCCCTCAACCCGGTCCGAACCGCCACGCCGCTCACCACGAGAGACACACACATCCCGACACCACCGGTCCACTCGCCGACCGAACCGAACGACCAAGCGACCGGTGACGGGTGCGCATCGGCGAAGCTGGCGATTGCGGCGGGTGTCAGTGCTCGTCGAGCTGGCGAAGGAACTGTTTGGCCCGGTCGGTCTGGGGGTTGTCGAGGACATCGGCGGGGGAGCCTTCTTCGACGACGACGCCGCCGTCCATGAAGACGACGCGATCGGCAACCTCATGGGCGAACGAGATCTCGTGGGTGACGATCATCATCGTCATGCCCTCGTCGGCGAGGGAACGCATGACGTCGAGGACTTCGCCGATGAGTTCGGGGTCGAGGGCCGAGGTTGGCTCGTCGAACAGCATCATGTCGGGCTGCATGCACAACGCTCGCGCGATCGCGACACGCTGTTGCTGGCCACCGGAGAGGTGCGACGGGTACGCGTCGATCTTGTCGGCCAGGCCGACACGGTTCAGCATCTCGCGGGCGTAGTCGGCCGCCTCCGACTTGTCGCGCTTGAGCACGCCGGTCGGGCCGATCGTCAGGTTCTTCAGCACGGTCAGGTGCGGGAACAGGTTGAACTGTTGGAACACCATCCCGATCCGAGTGCGGAGCTTGTCGACGTCGGCGTCGGGGTGCGTGATGTCCTCGCCCTCGATGAGGATTTGGCCGGACTGGGACTCCTCGAGCCGGTTGATGCAGCGGAGCAGCGTCGACTTGCCCGACCCCGACGGCCCAATCACGCAGACGACTTCGCCGGCGTCGACGTGGAAGTCGATGCCCTTGAGGACTTCGAGCTCATCGAAGCTCTTGTGGAGATCTCGGACGGCGATGGCGGGGCCGTCGAATGTGGTGTCGTTCATCGAGCCTTGGCCGCCGACTTCTCGAGCCGTCTGACGAGGAACGTCAGCGGCAGGGTGATGATCAGGTAGACGATCGCCGCCACCGTCAGCGGCGTCGCGTTCTTCGCCGAGTTCATAAAGTCCCGGCTGAATTTCGTGAGTTCCTTCGAACCCGGCGTCGAGCCGAGCACGAAGAAGAGTGACGTGTCCTTGATGAGCAGCACGAGTTCGTTGGTGAGCGGAGGAATGATGATCCGGAAGGCCTGCGGCAAGATGATCGAGAACATCGTCCGGCTCTTCGACATGCCGAGTGAGCGGGCCGCTTCGGTCTGGCCTTTCGGGACGGCCTCGATGCCGGCGCGGATCGTTTCGGCCATATAGGCGCCTGCCACGATCGCGAGCCCGACCGAGCCGGCGCCCAGGGTGCCGCCAGGGATCGACCAGCGGAACGCAAGCGGGATCCCAAACCCGATGAAGATCAGCGTGATCAGTGCAGGGAGCCCGCGGAACAGCTCGATGTAGGCGATCGCGAACGCCCGAAACGGGCCGATGCTCGACAACCGCATGAGCGCCAACATCAACGCGAGCACGAGGCCGATCGTGAAGCTCAACGCCGTGTAGATGATCGTGTTGCGCGCCGCGATCAGGATCACGTCCGGAAACATGTCGCGCATGATCTCGGTGTTGAAGAAGTTGCGGCCGATGCGTTCCCAGTCGGCGGCGAATCCGACGAACAGGGCAATCGCCGCGGCGAGGGTGTACATCGACACCACGTAGATCCGGGTGCGTTGACGGGGTGTGAGGTTCTTCATGGGAGGCGTCGTGCAGGCTCAGCCGGTCAAAAGCGCCGCCGGGCGGACCCACTGGGCCCGCCCGGCAAGACGCATTGAAATCGACGTTCGATCCGTGGACTCAGACGATCAGGCCGAGAACCACTTGTCGAAGATGTCCTGATAGGTGCCGTTGTCGCGGAGCTCGGCGAGGCTGGCGTTGACGGCTTCGAGAAGGGCTTCGGAGCCCTCTTCCTGAACCGCCATGCCGTACTCCTCGTCGGTGGCGTAGGTCTCCATGACCTTGCCGACGCCGGGGTTCTCGTCGGCGTAGCCCTGGTTGCCGACGAGGTCGGTGATGACGCCGTCGACTTCGCCAGCCTGCAACGCGAGGTACAGCGCGCCGGCGTCCTCGAACGAGATCAGCTCGTTGCCCAGGTTCTCCTGCGCGTAGATCTCGCCGGTCGTGCCGGACTGCACAGCGATCGCACCGATGTCGGCTGCGCTTGCGCCACCGTTGTCGGCGAGTACGTAGAGCGACTGCTCCGCCGTGAAGTACGAGTCGGTGAAGTCGATGTTCTCTTCACGCTCTTCGGTGATCGTGATCGACGCGGCCGAGATGTCGCACTGATCGGTCTCCATGGCGAGTCCGGACGTGATCGCTTCCCAGCCGGGGGTGGCAACGGCGAGCGTCAGACCGAGGTCGTCGGCGATCGCGTCAGCGAGCTCGATGTCGAAGCCCGAGTATCCCGAGTCCGTGCTCGGATCCTCGAACTCCATCGGTGGGTAGGGCACGTCGGTGCACACGGTCAGGGTGTCGGCAGATACGAGTCCGAATTCGCTCGTGTCGGCATCGCCACCGCACGCAGCGGCGACGAGGCTCAGTGCGAGTGCCGCGATCGCAAGTTTGATGAGTTTCATTTGGCGGGTTCCTCCTGTTAGCCGGAAGACGCTACCGGGCGCACTCCGTCCGACGCATATCGCGCGCCCCGGCTGTTCACGCGGCCGTTACCGTGGCGCGCATGGTCGTTCCGCGGATATCGGCCGCCGACATCGTCGACGGCCACCTGCACATCACCTTCGATGACGGGCAGCGACTCGACCTTCCGTGGTTCTGGGTTCGAGACCACAGTGAGGATCTCCAGTCATTCGATCCGGCAACTGGTCAACGCAATGTGGACACGTTCTCGATCGATCGGGCGATTCGCCCCGAGTCGGTGTCGTTGGCTGACGGAGTGATCCGAGTGAGCTGGGCGGGCGACGACCCCGAGTCGCTACTGAGCCTGGCAACCCTCGGTCCGCTCGTGTCCGACGACAGATCCATTCGCCAACGGCGCTGGCGAGATCCAGCCGATGCCACCGCGACGAGCCAGCCGTGGGCAGACGTGATGTCTGGAGCGAAGACCGAACCGTCTGACGCCTGGACGGCGTGGTTAGCGGACCTCGACCGGTACGGCTTCGCGCTGATGCACGATGCCCCGACGACGCTCGACGATGCCCAAGCACTCGCCGACCGCATTGGGTACGTCCGACACACCATCTTCGGCGGTGTGTACACGCTGTCCGCCGAGGAGGTCCCCCACGCCGACTCGGCGTACGGGACCGACACACTGTTGCCCCACACTGACGGCACGTACAGTCACGATGCACCCGGGCTGCAGTTCTTTCTGTGCAGCGAACGAACCGGCACCGGTGGTGAGTCGGTGCTCGTCGACGGGTTCGCTGCAGCTGCCGCCCTCCGTGAAGGCGACCCGGACGCCTTCGACATCCTGACGCGAGTCGATGTCCCCGGTCGATACCTCGAAGATGGCGTGAGCCTCCTCTCCAGGCGTCCAACCATCCGCCTCGATGCGACGGGCGAAGTCGAACAGATCACGGTCAACAACTACGACCGCGCTCCGTTCGTCCTTCCCGAACCTGACCTCTCTGCCTGGTACGACGCCTACGCCGCCTTCCACGAGATCATCAACGACCGGTCCTCATGGTGGATAATGAGGCTCGAACCCGGCGACTGCCTCATGCTCGACAACTGGCGATGTCTTCACGGACGTATGGGCTTCAGCGGGCGGCGAGTCTTCCACGGCGCCTATCTCAATCACGAAGACCTCGAGAGTCGGCTTCGGACCGTGCAGATCGCATGAGCCGCTTCGACCGCGCCACCGCCGTCGGATTTCGGGCTGCAACGCATCGAGCCACCCTCGGAAACGACGGTCTCGAATGGGACAACACGTCGGCGGAGCCCGACGCTCGCTACGACCGCGTGCTCGTTGTCGACGCCCTTCCGTCCGACGCTCGCGACACCACGGCGACGCTGCGGCGCTGGCGACAGGTCATGCAACCCGGTGCGGAGATCCGCATCGTCGAACCCACTCGCCCGCTACGACGTCAATCCCGAGTCCGTCGGGTCGCCCGCGGCGCGGCATCAGGTGAACAGACCACCCGAGACACCGTGCTCGCCATCCGAGACGCAGGTTGGACCATCGCCGCCATCGAGCGCTTCGTCGATGAACAGGGAAGCTGGTGGATCGATGCGCGGCTGCTCGACTTGCCCGCCATCGTTGCGGCAACGCCGACAGACGCCACCTCACCCGACGAGAACCCCTGATTGATCGGAGAGGTCGATCGTCGAAACGGTGCTTATCCGGCGAAGACGATTCCGAGTAGTGGAGCGAGCATTCCGACCACGAGCAGAATGCCGATGATCAGGACCCAGCGGCGGCGAGTTTCGGGAGACACGCTGCAACGTTACCGTGACGGGCCGTGGCTCTCGTCGTTCAGAAGTTCGGTGGAACCTCCGTCGCCAATGCCGAGCGGATCGGTGAGGTCGCCGATCACGTCGCTCGATGCCGACGGCGAGGCGACGACGTCGTGCTCGTCGTTTCCGCCATGGGCAAAGAAACCGACGAGTTGTTGCGCCTCGCTGACGAGGTGTCGACCACTCAGCCCGGTCGCGAGATGGACCTACTGATCACCGCAGGCGAACGGAAGGCCTGTGCCCTCGTCGCCATGGCGCTCAACGACGCAGGCGTGCCGTCGGCGTCGTTCACGGGCAGCCAGGCCGGCTTCATCACCGACGCCAATCATCGCAACGCGAAGATCCTCGAGATCAACCCGTACCGCGTTCGCGAAGCGATCGACGCGGGCATGGTGCCGATCGTGGCCGGCTCGCAAGGCGTGTCGACCGAAAAGGACGTCACCTTCCTTGGGCGCGGCGGCTCGGACACGACCGCCGTCGCGCTCGCAAGCGTGCTCGACGCCGACGCCTGCGAGCTCTACACCGATGTTTCGGGCGTATTCACCACCGACCCACGTGTCGTCTCGACGGCCCGCAAGATGCCGCAGATCAGCTTCGACGAGCTGCTCGAAATGACCGCCGTCGGATGCCCCAAGCCCGCCATGCGATCCGTCGAGGTCGCCCGCACCTACCGCGTGCCCCTGCACGTGCGTTCAGCCTTCACCTGGGAGCCCGGCACCTGGGTGGTCGAGGAGGATCCCGACATGGAACAAGCCGTCGTCTCTGCCGTCGTGCCAGACACCTCCGAAGCAAAGGTCACCGTCAGCGGCGTCCCCGATGAGCCCGGTATTGCGGCTGGGCTGTTTCGTGCTCTCGCCGAAGCGGGCGTCAACGTCGACATGATCGTTCAGAACGTCTCGATCGACCACGGCGTGACCGACATCAGCTTCACCTGTCCAAAGGGCGACGCAGCCACAGCCACGTCGATCACCGAGTCCCGTTTCGCCGAGCACGAGTGCACCGTCATCACCGACGACTCGATTGGTCGAGTCTCGCTCGTTGGTGCCGGTATGAAGTCGAACCCCGGTGTCGCCGCAACCATGTTCGAGACCCTCGCCGAAGCCAGCATCAACATTGAGATGATCTCGACCTCGGCCATCCGGATCAGCTGCGCCGTCCGGGCCGACGACGTCGACCGAGCCACCCAGGTGCTGCACGACGCCTTCGACCTGGGCTGATACTTGCCGCACGGCGTCGGACGACTTCGTCGTCCTTACACAGTTCGGCTTTGCCGAACTGCCTTGGTAGGGGCTCGCGCTGCGGTTGGCCGGAGGCCGGCTCCGCAACGGCCGGCGTAGCCGGATCGTTGCTGGTTTGTCTGCCGCACGGCGTCGGACGACTACGTAATTCCGGGGTCTGACCCTCTCGTTACATGACGGCGGAGATGTCGGAGATTGCACGGAACCGCCAGGTGCTCGTGGGCGTGTCCAGTGAGACAGACTGGTCATTACCGTGCAACTACTCGAACCCTCTTCCGTTGGCTCCAGCGACGTCGACGTCCAGGACGTCCTCCACGCCGACGCGCCCGAACCCAAGGGACTTCCGCCCGTCCTCACGAAGACACCGGTCATCCTCGCTGCCGTCGTCGCCCTCGCAGCACTGTGGCTCATCGGATCGGGCGCATCGACCAACAACCTCTACGGCGCTCCGACTCTCGCAGCCGAAGACGAACCAACCCCCGTCACCGTTCAAGCCAACGATCTCCTAACTGTCTCCTGTTTCGCAGGCAGTGACGACAACCAGGTCTGTCGCGCCCGAGTCGCCGGGACCTGGGACACCACCGAGTACCTGTGCGTGGGAGCCTGCCTGCCGCCCGACTGGTATGTCCGAGAGATCGACTCGTTGACCCGTGTCGACGGCAACCCCGTCCGCTACACGATTGACGAGACCGGCCTCGTCAGGCTCGAGTCGTCGGAGTCGGCAAGCGGGTACATCGTGTTCAGCGAGTCGAACGGACGTATCGACGTCGAACTTGTTGGTGACCCCGAGGTCACCATCCAGCGAAGCGAGCTCACCGAGCCGACGACGGAGACCACGACGACCACGACGCCACGCCGGCTCACCCCGGCTCCGACCGAAGTCGACGACGGGCCGAACTGGCTTGCGGTCATCGTCGGAGCTGTCGTGGCCAACGCCCTGCTCATCGGTATTCCGCTCCTCGTCGGTGTTCTGCTGCTCGTCGCCTTCGGGACGCGGTCCGACAAGGACAAAGGCGATGGAGAACGATCCGAACGATCGATCGGGCTACGGATCTACGAACTCGACGACGACGAGGCGATCGATCCGGACGACGACGCTGACATCGACGATGACGACGAAGTCGCCCGAGCGCACGCAGAAGCGAAAGTTCGCACTATCAACGACTTGTTGCGCGACCTCCGACATGACGACGAGCCCGCCCGCGCCATCCAGCGCGCCTATGCGACGCTCGAAACGGGTTTCGGTGATCCCACCCTCGCTCGACGTCGAAGCGAGACATGCGCCACCTATCTCGATCGGACCATCGGAATGGTGGCCGGCGTCGACCAGCCGTTGCGCGTACTCACGAGCCGTTTCGAACTTGCCCGGTACTCGACGACCCCGATCACCGAACAGATGCGCAGCGACGCGATCGACGCGCTTCGAGACATTCGCGACGCCTGGGCCACCCGAGCTGCCCCGAGCGACGCCGTGCTCGTCGACTCCGTACTCATGAACCCCGTCCTCATCAACAAAGCGCAACGACCGTGATCCTCGGTATCGCCCTGTTTGTCGGAGTTGTTCTCGTCGCCGCTGTTGCCCAGCTCGGCTACGCGGCGTCGACCCGGTACCCGTATCGAAACTTCGATGCCGGACCCGTTCTGGCACCGACGCCGAGCACTCGGGTCATGTCGACCGAGGATTCGTTCAACCGCCTCGTTCAACTGATCGATCGTGCCAGGCACGACCCACGCGCGTGGGAGCGATTGCTCGTCGAGCTCGACGACGTTGGCCGGGCACTCGAATCGCGCGGCGGCCCGATCGGGCCAAACACGCCGTGGCGCCGTGGCCGCCGGTTCTGGATCCCGGTCGACGGCAACGGCATCCCCAAGAAGTTCGATCAGGACTACCTCGACCTGCGGATCACCGCCATCGAGCAGGCAAACGTTCAGCCTTCCCGTTCTCCGAAAGGTGCTTCATGACCACACCAGATGTACCGCCAGCGCCGCAGGCGACAGTCGCCGACGTTGCCGCTCACTGCAGTCGCATCGTCGACGAGCTCGAGCGAGCCGTCGTCGGCAAGCGAGCCGTCCTCGAACAACTCGTCATCGCTGCCCTCGCCGACGGACACGTTTTGTTCGAAGACGTTCCTGGTTTGGCGAAGACGCTCATCGCCCGATCGTTCGCGCAGGTGACCGACATGGCGTTCTCGCGGGTCCAGTTCACCCCCGATCTCGTGCCCGGCGACATCACCGGCTCGACGGTGTACAACCCGGGTACCGGGAGCGGCGTCTTCACCCCCGGTCCCATCTTCGCCAACCTGGTGTTGGGTGACGAGATCAACCGGGCCCCACCGAAGACCCAAGCCGCCGTCCTCGAGGCCATGGAAGAACGTCAGGTGACGGTCGACGGTGTGTCGCACCAACTCCCCGGCCCGTTCATGGTGATCGCCACGCAGAATCCGATCGAGCAAGGGGGCACCTACCCGCTGCCAGAGGCACAGCTCGACCGGTTCTTGTTGAAGCTTTCCGTCGGCTATCCGGAGCCCGCCGACGAGACCCGCATCCTGCTCGATCGTGTCGCCCGACGAACCGAGCGCGTGCAGCTCGACACGGTCGTGACCGGTGGGCAACTCCGGCTCATGCAACAGATCGTCGAGTCGATTCACGTCGACCACAGCGTCGCCGACTACATCGTCCGGCTGGTTTGGGACACCCGGAAAAACCCAAAGCTCGAAGCGGGGGCGAGTCCGAGAGGTGCTCTTGGCCTGCTCAAGGCCGCTCGCGGACACGCCGCATTGATGGCACGAGACTTCGTCACGCCTGACGATGTTCGGGTCATGGCCCCGGTGACCCTGAGCCACCGCCTTGTGCTCGACCCTGACGAGTGGCTTCGGGGAGCCCAACCCGCCGACATCGTCGCCGAGAGCCTCGATCGAGTCGACGCTCCTCCATCGATCCGGCCACAGGCCGTGTCGCCCGCCCCGCGGACGAGCTGATGGCCGACCCTGTCGAGCTCGAACTGCGCTCCGCCGGAAGCAGCATGCGCGCCAGGCCGGGGTTGACCCCGCTCGCGGTGTCGCTGTTCGTCTTCTCCGTCGTGGCGCTCGTCATCTCGATGCTCTTCCGCGTTCCGGCAGCGGGTGTGGTCGGCACCCCCGGTGTCCTGGCCCTGGCCCTCGCCGTACTCAACCACCGAAACGACGAGTTCGAGCCACGCCTTGCACTGGACCGCACGACGTTCGTCGAAGGCGATGTTGCCGACGTCACCGTTCTCGTACGGAGCCGTTCGGGCATGGGACGGTGCGCCGTCGAGCTGGACCTGCCGGCCGGTCTGCGTCCCGATTCGTCATCGATGCGGGCCGTCGTCGCTGTGTGGCCGCGGTTGCCACGCGCAATCACGTTCCCCGTCAAGATGACCGAGTGGGGCGTCTATTCGCTCGGCGCGTTAACGCTCCGAACCACCGATGCGCTTGGCCTCGTGTCCCGCGACTACCGCTTCTCGATACATGGTCAGCTTCGGGTGAGCCTGCGCGAAGAGCACCTTCGGGAGCCTCTCGCCCCCGACCGGTACCGGCAGATCGTCGGCGGACACCTGAGTGCGCAACGTGGCGAAGGCATCGAGCTCGCCGACGTCCGCGAGTACCGGACCGGGGATCCGTTGAAGGCGATCAACTGGCGGATCAGCAATCGACGAAACGAACCATGGGTCACCGTCCGCCACCCGGATCTGTCGACGACCCTCGTCATCGTCGTCGACGGATTCGGCGTCGACGGTGCGAGCGGGCGAGCACAAGCACGTGTCGCCGAGAACATCGCCCGAACGCATCTTGCGATTCACGATCGAGTTGGTCTTCTGATCGTCGGACGCAAACAGCGTTGGGTCGAGCCCCAACTCGGTAGTCGACACCTGCATCGCATCGTCGACACGTTGCTCGATACGACCGTGCGAGACGGCGGTAACGACGGGACCATCGATCCTCTGCGTGTCATTCCGGCCGACGCCATCGTCGTCGCCGTGACGGCGCTCGAGGATCAGCGGATTCTGCCGGTCCTCGCGTCGATCCGGAGCCGTGGACGGACGTTGTCGGTGATCGAACCGTCGATTCCGGCCGATCAGCTCGTGTCGATCTACGGCGATGGCACCACCGTCGACTCGGCTCGCCGCCTCCACGAGTTGCGCCGCGAAGTTCGCCGCCGGACCCTCCGAGATCGCGGACTCGTGGTGGCACCGTGGCGCCATGACGAACCGATGGCCGTTGCCGTCGGTGCGCTCATTCGTCATGGGCGCCGACAGAAGGTGCGGGCATGAAGATCGATGGACGATTCCAAACCGGTGACGTTGGACTGCGCGCCTCGGCTGCGGTCCTGTCCGCAATCATCGGCGCCGTGCTGTGGTCGTCTGGTGGACTCGTTCCGGTGATCGTTGGCGGAGTCGCACTGGCGTGGGTCGGAATTGCCGCGGGATCGGTGACCGGAACGATGGTCGGTCTCGGGCTGGCGATGGTGTCAGATCTCTGGGACGAACCAGGCTTGATCTCGTACACGTTTGCTTCGCTGCTCAGCTTCGTCGTGGTGATCGTGCTCGACTTCGCCAATCACACTCGTCGCGGGGCCCACACCGACCGCCGGACGGTCGCCGCCACCGGCGCGATGGTGGGAGTCGTGTCGCTCGGGACGATCACCGCAGTCGCCTTGGCACTCGCTGCTCGCGGGGCCATCAGCGTGCCGAGTGCGCTCATACCCGTCGGGCTGACGGCCGCAGCAGCCGGCGCTGCGACGGCGAGACGGTCGCTGCAGCAGCGCGAGGTCGACTACAACTTCGACTTTCGCCATGGCGCGCAGGTGGGCCCGGGCGCCGACGACGTGGAATGAGCGTTTCGGTCGGGACTGGCGACCGCTACACATCTCTGCATGCGAGAAGTTGTGGTGCTCGGGACGGCGAGCATGGCGCCGACGCGCGCTCGGGCGCACAACTCGGTCGCCGTCCGTTGGGATGACCAGCTGATCCTGTTCGACCCCGGCGAAGGCACTCAGCGAGGTTGCATACTCGGCGGCGTGTCGATTGCCAAGGCGACAGCCATCTGCATCACTCATTTCCACGGCGATCATTGCCTCGGACTTCCCGGAGTGATCCAGCGCCGATCTCACGAGTCGGCGAGTGGACCGTCGCCACTTGCCGAGCTGCCCATCGTGCATCCCGCAGATGGCCGCCCATATCTGGAGCGGCTGCGGACGGCGTCGATTTTCCATGATGCAAGCAACATCGTGCCGGTTGGCGTCGAGGCAGCGGGCGACGTGCTCGAGCTCGGCGATCACACGCTGCGCGCCGAACCGCTCGAGCACCGTGACACGACGTTCGGTTACCGCATCGACGAGCCCGATGGATGGACGGCCGTCCCCGCACGGTTGGCCCACTACGGCATCGAAGGACCGGCGGTCGGTCGACTGATTCGGACGGGTTCGATCGAGACCCCTCACGGCACCGTCGGCCGCGAGCAGGTTTGCGATCGCCGCCCAGGTCAGTCGCTCGCCTTCGTCATGGACACGGTGCCGTGCGAGGGAGCGGAGCGGCTGGCCGATGGCGTCGACCTGTTGATCATGGAGTCGACATACCTGCACGCCGAGGTCGACTTGGCCCGGCGCTACAAGCACACGACGGCTCGCCAGGCTGGCGAACTCGCCGCCGCTGCTGGCGTTCGTCGATTGCTCCTCACCCACTTCTCTGCGAGGTATCCAGATTCGGCGGTCTTCGCTGAGGAGGCGTCTGCGTACCATTCTGATGTCGTCGCCGCCGACGAGCTGGCCGCGATCGCCGTTCCGCCTCGTCGTCGATCATCCTGATCGACAAAGACTCAGGCGGCGAACGGAACCGAGTCCTCGGTGGTGATGACCTGTTCGGGGAGGCAGTCGCACCCGACTCGTCCGACCTGATCGAGATGTTGCGGCCTGTCTGAACCATCGATTCCGAGGGTGGCCGACACCGTCACCACGACCTCGACGATCTCGGTGTCCCACTGCTTCCCCGCGTGCTGTCGGAGGATCTCGATGGCACGGTCTCGGCCCATACCTTCGCGGTAGTGCCGCGAGTGTGCCATCGCATCGAAGGCGTCGCAGGCGGAGACGATTCGTGCGCCGAGAGGGATGTCGTCGCCAGACAGGCCGTCGGGGTACCCGCCGCCATCGATCCGCTCGTGGTGGCCTCGAACGATCGGTGCGGCCTCGGTGAGGACAGAGGATCCGACCACGAGTCGATGCCCCCAAATCACGTGCTGGCGCATCGTTTCAAACTCGACGTCGGTGAGTGCCCCAGGCTTGGTCAAGATCCACTCCGGAATCTCGAGTTTGCCGACGTCATGAAGAATCGCGCCGACACCGAGCACACGAAGTTCGTGCGACGGGAGTCCCATCGCTTCGCCGACGGCGATCGCCAGCTCGGCGGTGCGGACCACGTGATCGCGGGTGTTTGCATCCTTCGCTTCGAGGTCCGCAACGAATCGATGCACCGTCGGGTCGAGGCCGAGCTCGAAGGCGGCGCGGGGATCGGTGACCAAGACAGGATCGAGTACTGCCCGAACGGTGCCCGTCTGTCGGTAGGCGAAGAGCGCTCCGAGGGCGCCGGCGAAGACGCCGGCGATGTCGAGGGCGTGCGCGGCCCAGAATCCTGTCGAGTACGGGACGGCGCCGAGCCAGACGAGCGCGGAGCTCCCGACGAACGCGTACCCGAGACACACGACGAGCGGGATGCGAGAGCGAGCGATCTCCGCCAAGCGAACGTGTCGTATCGCCAGGATGAAGCAACCGATGACCGACAGCACCGCCACCGTTGTGGTCCATGTGGCACCAGGGTTTGGACCGGGGAGCAGGTCGGTGTTGATCAACGACATTGCTGCCATCGTGGTTGTCGCTCCGGCGACGGCGATTGTCCAGAGCCGCCACCGGGCCAAGAGCGCACCCCGAAGGCGACGCGGGAACACGAGTGGGGACGCCGACAGCAGCGCCATGGGGATTGCCCAGAAGACGGGGGCGCTCGTTGCGACATTGTCCTCGTAGAGGACGCCCGGCGTGGTCACTCCATGCGCCAGCGGCAAGACCGACACCGCCCAGAAGAAGGCCCCGGTAAGCGCGAGTTCGGCTTCGTTGCGCCGCCATGCACGCCCCACGACCGCCGCCGCTGCGACGGCGCACAGCGAGGCCGCAATCAACACGATCACGAACAACGCGGTCGGCGCGTCGTAGACGACCGTCGAGGAGAATCGCCAGACCACGACGGCCTGCAAAACGACTGGCACGATCCACGCTGCAGCAGCAACAAGGCGCAGCGAAGACGGAGATCGGTCCATACCGGTCGAATCGGCATGTCCCGACACGAGATGAAGCGATTCGTGGGGGGGGCGCGTGGAAGATCGCCACACTGTGTGGCAACCTCGAAAGGGCGCGCGGCAGGAAGTGAGTTTCGATGCGAGACGCACGGCGTCCCTTCGACATTCGACCCACAGTCGGCATCGCCATCTTCTGCGTGGCGTTGGCGAGCGGGCTCATCATCGCCAGTGATCGCTCCACGGCGGAACCCGTCGGAGGCGAGTCCCGTCTCGTGACCGGCGGCGGGTCGGCGACGACGGCACAGGCCGGTCGATCGCTTGGTGAGCCCAGTGCGAACGAAGGCGACGCCCGCCCGGCGTCGGCTGGGGATGTCCCGGCGGCACCGGTCGCCGGCGCCGGCACGTTCCCAACAGATTCCGCAGCGGCGGACGCAGACGATGGATCCGACGCGGTCGATGGATCCGACGCCATCGATGGATCCGACGCAGTCGATCTGGCTTTGTCGACGGAGCCAGTGGAGTCGGCCACCTCGCTCCCGTCGACAGCATCTGCCGCGGCCGAGCCGGAACAAGCGGCGAGCTCGCCAACGTCATCGTCCACCACGACATCCCGCCCAACATCAACGACTCCAACGACACCGACCCCAACAACGACATCGCCCACCAGTAGTCGCCAGGCGCCCCCAACCACGAACACGGCAACCACGATCTCGCCGAACACGAATGCGCCGACCTCGAGCATCGTGACGACGCGTGCGCCGGATCCCAACGCTCGCTGGACCATCGCGCAGGTCATCAGTGGCACGATCTCCGCAGGAGACGGGTCGAACCCGAACGAAGAAGCACCGATGGGTCGACACGACGCCCCCCTGTATCTTCCGCAATCGTGGAACTGGGCCCAAGGCCCGACACGCAACGCGGCCTGGGGCACGCTCGGCACGGGGTCATCGAGATTCGCGGAGTGGCGCTGCGCCGTCATCCCCGAAAGCGGTCACGTACCGCCAGTCGACTTTCGCGTGAACGTCCGTGCCGGTGCGTACCACCAGTTCGTCAACGGCCAGTGGCAGAAGGCCTTCGACGTAGACCTCATCTCCACGAACAACGGGGGATATCTGGGTCAGGCAGGAAGGGTGAACCAGGACCCGTTCTCGTCGGGCGGACATGGGCGGATCGAGTGGCGCCGCGAGTCCGATGGCAGCTTCTCGGCGCCCTGGAACTCCGCCTCGCTGATGATGCACTTCTGGGCCGGAAAGCGACAGGCGCCTGCTGCTGGACAGACTGCCGAATTCCTCAGTGCAGAGGTTCGACTTCAGCAACCCGATGGCCGGACCGTCGATCTGTCTCGGGTCCGCGTGCTCTTCCAGTGTGGCATCGACTACTACAACACGACCGGTGGTCAGGGAACCAAGGTTCCTGGACCCGGTATCGGCACGTACCACCGAGCGTCATCGCAATGGAAGCCGACACTGTGGGTAACCCTGCCCCGTTCGGAGCCGGCCGCCTCAGCCGAGGATTTCCGTCAGTGGCTGACCCAGAACCCGCCGCCCGGTGTGCGGCCCTGATCACGGTCGATCGAAGAACTGATCGACCAACGCCTCGAAGACGACCGAAAGCAGAGTCCAGTCCTGCATCTCGCCATTCGGACCGGTGGGGCGCGGAATGCCGTACCGGCGGTACGTTCGGGCAGATCTCCCGGCGAGGCCTTCATTCGCGGCGTAGATCGCGGCCGAGAACTCCTGCATTGTGTACGGCTCCCGAAGCCGAAGGCCGAACAAGACCGTCATCTCGTCGTAGAACTCGGCGTAGCGATCGATCAGGTACTCCTCGCCGCGTCGAAGCACGTCGAGAACGCCGGCCGGCGTGTCCGGGCGTGTGTGCGCTGCGGTCCGTAGGGCCGTGTAGATGTGCCAGTCGACGGACTCATCGAGATTGCGGAAGTTGAACTCGCCGACCGTACGCATCATCTCGCGTGCAACCTGCTCGACGAGCCGCGGATCTCCCGACGCCATCTGCTCGGCGTGACGTTCGAGTTCGGCAAGGGCGAACTCGCGCGTTGCGGGAAGGCCCTCGGTTGCCGGCATCGACAGCAGCTCGAGAATCACCGCTGTCCGATAGGCGTCTTGTGGAGAAACGCCGTCGGCCTGCCACATCCGGTAGGCCGCTCCGCGGGGCACTTCGGACTCGGAGATGGCCTCGTCGAGGATGACCGCATCGAGGCCGCCTCGAATGCCGCTGCTGTGGAGACGAGCGATGGCGACATCGATGAGTCGCGCTCGAACTTCGGCAGGCGGATACTTGGGTGGTCGACCCCGTGGTCGGGAGGTCATCGGCAAACTCTTGTTTACGGCAGCGAACTGCTCGGATGGGACGATCAGTGCCTCCAAGAATTGCCTCTTGCCGCAGAAAGGCACTGCCCCCTCACTCTGGCAGACCACGTTGCGTCGCAACGAAGCGGCGGGTCGCCCACGGAGGAGAGATCAGTCCGCCACTTTCCGGTGCGCAACGGTCGGGTGGACCGGTGGGCGGCCACGACACCGCCCGTAGCCTTAGGTCATGGTCAACGTAGGAATCGTCGGAGCCACCGGCCAGGTCGGTGGTGTCATGCGGACGCTTCTCCAGGAGCGTTCCTTCCCCGTCGAGTCGATGCGGTTCGACTACACCGGTCTCGACATCGTGTTGTTCTCGGCCGGCAAGACCACCTCGCTGGCTCTCGCCGAGAAGGTCGCATCGCAGGGCGCGACCGTGATCGACAACTCGTCGGGCTGGCGGATGAACCCCGAGGTCCCGCTCGTCGTGCCCGAGGTCAACGCGCACGCGCTCGACGACATCCCGAAAGGGATCGTCGCCAACCCCAACTGCACCACGATGGCGGCGATGCCTGTACTCAAGCCGCTTCATGCCGAAGCGGGTCTCGAGCGCATGGTGGTGGCTACCTACCAGGCGGCGTCGGGAGCTGGGCTCGCTGGCGTCGACGAGCTCGATCAACAACTTCGCAAAGGAACCGACGGTCAGACCGGCCTCACCTATGACGGGTCATCGGTTGACTTTGGTCAGCCCGACAAGTTCGCCGAGCCACTGGCCTGCAACGTGGTGCCGGTGTGCGGGTCGATCGTCGACGACGGTCTCGACGAGACCGACGAAGAGCAGAAGCTGCGGAACGAGAGTCGCAAGATCCTCGAGATTCCGGAACTCCTCGTTTCGGGGATCTGCGTTCGAGTGCCGGTGTTCACCGGTCACTCGTTGGCGATCACGGCTGGCTTCGCCAACGAGCTGAGTCCTGCGCGTGCCACCGAGATCCTTTCGGCCGCCGACGGTGTCCAGCTCGACGACATTCCGACGCCGCTCAAGTCCGCCGGTATCGACCCGTCGCTCGTCGGTCGGATCCGTGCCGATGAGACGATGCCGAACGGCCTGTCACTCTTCGTATCGGGCGACAATCTTCGCAAGGGCGCGGCGCTCAACACCATCCAGATCGCCGAAGCACTCATCGCCCGCGGCTGAGCGACCGTCGCCTTCCGGCAGGCCGATAGTCTCGGCAGCCATGGAAGACACGAACGTCAAGCCCGTCATCACGGTCCCCAAGGGGGTCCCGCCAACCGAGCTCCTCATCGAAGATCTCGTCGACGGTGATGGTGCCGAGGCGACGGCTGGCATGCAGGTCACGGTCGACTACGCCGGTATCAGCTGGTCGAGCGGTCGCGAGTTCGATGCGTCGTGGAACCGCAACGACACGTTCTCGTTCGGGCTCGGCGCCGGTCAGGTCATCCAGGGGTGGGATCAGGGAGTGCAAGGGATGAAGGTTGGCGGACGTCGGCGGCTCACCATCCCGCCGCAGATGGGCTACGGCTCTCAAGGCGCCGGCGGTGTGATCGCCCCGAACGAAACCCTCATCTTCGTCGTCGACCTCCGAAGCGTCGGCTGATTTGGCCATGACCCTCGACGAAGTACAGGCACTCATGGAAGACCTGTACGGCGAGGCCGATCGTGCGCGGGGACAGGCGGCGACGGTCGCTTGGCTCTGTGAGGAGCTCGGCGAGTTGGCTCAGGCAGCCCGCAAGGGCACGAAGGAGCAACAGCTCCACGAGCTCGGCGATGTGCTCGCCTGGCTGGCATCACTTGCCAACCAACTCGATCTCACCCTCGACGACGCCATGGCGAGATATCGAGACAATCCACCGATCTAGCCGATCAGTCGCCGAGGTCCGCGGTGCCCACGTTCGTCGGGTCAAGCCCGAAGCGACGGGTCCTCTTCGAGAATCCAGCCGAGAGTCCGGAGCATCGTCTTGGCGGCCGGTCGGACCACGAGACGGTCAACGCCGGGCGCCGACGGCGGGATCCAGAGCTTGCGGCGCGCCCAGCCGGGCAGCAACGAGACGGCCGCGGAGAAGATCACGGCGTAGGGGCCGATGGCGGGCAGGGTGTTCGGTGGGAATGCCAGCCAACGGACGGTCTCTCGGGCCTGCGCGCCAAAGGCCAGCTCGGGCCGATACGACTGCAACGTCGCATCGAGCTCATCCACGGTCGTGGGTGGTGTGGGCACGCCGAGCGCCCGAGCGACGACGGCCATCTCTTCGACGAACGTGTCGGATTCGTCCGCGCTGAGCGGTGTCGACGCGTATCGCTGATAGCCGCGGAGAAAGCCGTCGACCTCGGTCACATGAACCCACTGAAGGTTGTGCGGGTCGTTGGCTCGATACGGGGTGCCGTCAGGGGTCGTGCCCTCGACACGATCGTGGACTCGACGCACCACGTCGACGGCACGCTGCGCCTGCTCGGCCGAGCCGAAGGTCGTCGTACCGATGAACCGTCCCGTTCGGTGGAGGCGGCCGAAGGGATCCGCCTTGTAGTTGGAGTGGTCGGCGACGCCGGCCATCGTCGGGGGATGGAGGGTCTGGACGAGCAGACTTTCGACACCACCGACCATGGTCGATGCATCGGCGAAGACTCGACGGGTCACGCTGTCGGGAGCGAACCAACCCTCGTCGGACGGGTGGTCTCGGGTTCGGGGCGAGTCGGCGCCACCGATGTAGCCGATGACCGCGTTTCGGAGTTCTCGTCGGATTCCTTGGACGGGGGTGAGGAGTTCGGGCGTGGTCGTCGGCACGTGACCAACGGTACGTGTCTGCATGTCAAGGTGACGGCCCGGCCTGCCGATCACTAAAGCTGAGTGTTACGGTTGTGTTGCGATCACGACGGCGAATGCGGTCGGCGATGTCGGTGACGCACACGCGAGAACGGAACGAGAGGACCGACGGTGGGCCGACGCAGATCGACGGGGCTACGAGCAACACGCGCGACCATCGGTGCGGTGAGTACTGCGAGCTTCGTCGGCGTCGTGGCATCCCTCGGCCCGCTCGCCGCCGTCGACGAACTCGCCACCGCCGACGAGTCCACGGCCGACACCGCATCGCCGACATCGATCCCGAAGGCGCTCGCCTCCACCGAAGAACTCGAACGATCGGTCGATGCAACTCGACAACTTGCCGGACCGACATCGACATCGTCGATCCTCGCCGGTCCGACCACGACCGCCCTAGCGGCCGAAGATCTGTTGGCTTCGTCGTCGACCATTCCCGGAGGTGTCATCGACACGCCGACGACGGTGTTCGGGCCGACGACCACTGTCTTGCCGTCGAGCAGCCTGCCGGCGACCGTCGCGCCACAGACGACCGCCACGCCTAGGGCAGAGACGCAAGAGAGCACAACCGTTGCGTCCGCCCCGACCAGCACGGTGACGGCTACCGAATCCGCGCCGAGCAGTGCTGTTCCGGCGTCAACGACGACTGTTCTTCCAGCGACAGCAGCATCGAGCACGACGGTGGCGCCAACCTCCACGACGGCCCCAACCACCATTGCGGCTCCGAGCACGGCGCCAACCACGAGCACGGCCCCGACCACGACTGCGGCCCCGACGACGACTGCGGCTCCCACCACGACTGCACCGCCGACGACGACTGCCGCTCCGACCACCACGACCACGACGTCGTCGCCCGCCACGACGCTTCCGCCGCTGACGGGAGGAAGCTATTGAGCGATAATCACATTCTCCATGAGGCGCGCTTTCGGGCGCTCGGCTCCGAGTGTCGCGTGGTCTCGGACATCAGTGCGGCGTCGGTCCACGCCGCGATCCAGCGGCTCGAGGACCTCGAAGCGCGGTGGAGTCGTTTTCGGACGGATTCCGAGATCACTGGTGCCAACCTGGCCGCTGGCCGTTGGACCGACGTTTCGGCGGTCACCCAGGATCTGATCGAACGAGCTCGCCTCGCGCACGAACGAACAGGCGGCCGATTTGATCCTCGGCTCGGCAGAACGTTGGTTGGGCTCGGCTACGACCGTAGCCACGAGAAGCTCGAGACCGTCTCCGAAGGAGACACCAGCGAGACCGTGTCCGGCGCCGTCGAACTTCGTGAGCCGACGGAATGGGACATCGACATCAACGGCGCCGCGATCCGCGTCGCGCCCGGCACCGCGTTTGATCCGGGCGGACTCGGGAAGGGTCTCGCGGCCGACATCGCCATGTCTGACCTCCTCGATGCGGGAGCGCAGTGGGCGCTCGTTTCGCTCGGCGGCGACCTTCGATTCGGTGGGGCGCTGCTCGCCGAACGCGGCTGGGGACTCCAGATCGAAGATCCTCTCCGTCTCGGAACCGTGTGGGGCGAGCATCCGGTACATGGCGGCGCCATCTGCACGAGCTCGACGCAGACCCGTCGTTGGGTCGACTCCACCGGATCGGTGCAGCACCATTTGCTGGACCCGAGGAGCGGATCTCCTGCGCGATCACCGATCGCCGCAGCAACGGTCGCCGCTGACGAGTGCTGGTGGGCCGACGTCGTCGCGAAGGTGGCGGTGATCGACCATGCCTATGCGGTGCAGCATGCCGAGCAGTGGAATGCCGCCATCCTCGCGTTCGGGCATGACCATGAAGTCACGGCCACCCGTTGGGATCTCCAATCGTGACCGTCGGGGAAGTGGAGTTCGTCAGCCAGATCTGGTGGTACACGTCGCGTTCGGCCGGGATCCTGGCGTGGGTGCTGCTCAGCGTGTCGGTTGTTGCCGGGCTGGCTCTGTCGTCTCGCGGCACCCGCGTCTTGCCAGCCGGGTGGGTGCTCGACCTCCACCGGTTCACGAGCACGCTGTCGTTGCTCTTCTTGACGATCCATCTCGTCGCTCTCGTTCCGGACAACTTCATCCACTTCGCGTGGGCGGAGCTGTTTGTTCCGATGGCGTCCGAATGGAAACCTGGTGCGGTTGCGTGGGGGATCGTCGCGTTCTGGTTGGTCGTGTGCGTCGAGATCACGTCCCTCGTTCGAGGGCGGATCCCCCATCGAGTGTGGCGAGTGGTGCATTTCGCCAGCTTCGCGGTGTGGGTGTCGGCCACGATCCACCTGTTCTTGGCCGGTACCGACGCATCTCACCCGGTCTTTCGTAGCGTTCAGGCCGTTGTGATCACGGCGGTCGTCGTGTTGTTCGCTCGACGAGTCTGGCGCGCTCGAAGAAGCACTTCGAGCCTCGTGGCCGACTCGGATGACGGGGGCTCAGCGTTGCCGGTCGAGGAACCGGTAGACGTCGACCAGGTCCACTCCCGGGAAGGGGCTGAACTCGCTGTGGCTGGGGGGGAGCGCGGTGAGGACGTGACTTCGTTGGGCCGCTGACGGCCAAGCGACCGCTTCCCACCGCTCGATCAGGGCCGGATCCGCCGCCGTCGACTCGGACCTGGCGTCGATCCGTCGAATGGTGTCGCCACCCCGAAAGTGCTTGGCCAGCTTCGACGTCGTGCCGATGCTGACCGCGTAGGGCTTCGATGCGGCGTCCTCGATGTAGGTCGCACACCACCAGTCGCCACCGTCGGTCGTCGTGTGCTGATAGTGCAACATGAAGCTCTCGCCGGCCTGCCACGCCTGACGCACACCCCAGTGGCGCGACACGCGCATCCCCTCGACGGTGCCGTCGGAGTCGCAGGGATAGTCGATGCCGTCGTTCTCGTAGGCCTTCGACACCACACCGACTGGGCTGCACCGCAAGAAATGCACCGGGAGATCGAGGTGCTGGGTCGCCAGATTGGTGAACCGGTGTGCGGCCATCTCGTAGGACACATAGAAGGACTCCTTCATGTCCTCGATCGAGACGTCGTCGTCGTCGTAGCTCCGTTGCAGCAGCTCGACGGCGGCCTTCTCCGGGATCAGGGCTGCGGCGGAGAAGTAGTTCGACTCGATGCGTTGACGGAGGTAGTCGGAGAAGTCGTGGGTGACCGAGTGATCGAGCGCGTAGTGCCCGAGCGTTTGAAGCACCACCGATCGAGCGGCCCGGAGTTCGACCTCTTCTCGAAGCGGTATGTAGATGATGCGGTTGCGTTGGTCGGTGACCGACCGTGCCGAGCTCGGCATGCCCCGCGCCCGCTTCACCTGAAACCCGAAGTGTGATGCGAGGTCGGTGATGTGACGTTCGGAGAGCGGACCGACACCGGGGTAGTCGATGGCGTCCAACGACTCGTTGACGACCTTCTCGATCTCCTCGAAATAGTTGTTGCGGTCACGCATCTCTCGTCGGAGCTCGGCGTTCGCGAGGCGCGCCTTGTCCTCAGCACGTAGCGCCCGTCCAGCACTGCCACGCGGCATCTGATCCCACAAGGTCGTCAGGTGCTCGAGAACATCGTCGCTGATCTTCGCCGTGGGCTTGATGTGCGGCAGGTTGAGCGCCTTGTACGCCGGGTCGTCTTGCGCCTTGAGGAGCGCGAGTTCGAGCTCGGCGCGACGGTTGGGCGCAGTCTGTTCGACGAGTTCGCCAACGCCGACATCGAGCGACTCGGCGAGGGCATTGAGGAGCCCGATCTTCGGCTCGACCCGCCCGTTCTCGAGTTGTGACAGGTAGGGGACCGGCTTGTCTACGACATCGCTGAGGTCGCCGAGCGTCATGCCCTTCGCCTTTCGATAGTGCCGGATGCGGTGTCCGAGAACACCGAGGTCGAGTTCGTCTGCCATTTGCGTATCCGTTCTCCAAAGCCAAGAACAGTTCTTTTTTCGGCTGAATGCCGCTTCTCTCCACTTTTGCGCGGCTTTCGGGTCTGGATCAAGCGAAAAGGAGCCGAGATTCTTATGGAGGGATGGATTTCTGTGATCCGTCATTCCCACGGGCGGGTTCGCTCCGACGCAACATCGGGCGAAACCACATCGGACGAACTGAAGACAACGAGGTTTTTGGCAATGACCGTCGTCGACAACATCACGAGCACCGACACCCGTCATCGAGACGACTTTTCTGACCCGGCCCCGGGCGTGGACATCACCGTCGTTCCGGACGACCCGGCGATGGTTGACCTGCTCGGAGACCCGCACACCCGTCGAATGCTCGGCGTGCTGCACCGTCGCTTCTGGTCGAAGCGTCGCGACCTGCTGCTGCGTCGCGCCGAACTCGACCGTGTCACGACCCACACCGTTCCCGTCACCGCAGATCGGCATGGCATCGATGGCGTCGTCGCGCTCCGGGGATGGGACGTCACCGACCCGGCCGTCCTCGTCGACGGCCGTGCGATTCCCGGTCCGGCCTTCGATCTGACCACGGCCATCGCCGCCGATCTCGGTGCGCTTCGGGCCGACGGCGCCCAACTGATCGTGTCGATCCCCGACGTGCGCTCGACGTTCGAAGCTCGCTTGTGGTCCGACCTGGTCACCTTGGCTGAGGATCGCTTCGGCCTCGAACGCGACACGCTGCGGGTCATCGTCGAAGTCACCGCCGCCGAGCACGACTCCATCGCCGAGCAGGTCGGGGCGCGCCTCCACTCAGCGCTCGGCTGAATCCCCTCCCGGCAGGGGGCCGTAGTCACCCCGCCTGATCTGGTACTTGTGGAGGCATGGTCTTCGTCATCGATCGGACCTCGGACGCGCGGTCGAACACGCTGCGGACGCGCCAGGAGGCGTTCGGAACGTGGATCCGAATGCGTTCGCCCCAGGTGATGCTCGCCGCGGTAGCGCTCTCGCTCGTGGGGCGGGTAGTGGCGGCGCAGACGGGACGGGCGTTCGGGTGGGCTGACCTCGCCGTCGTCGCACTCACGATCGCCCTCATCGGTCCGGTCGAGTGGGTTCTTCACCGAACGCTCTTGCATGCCCCGGATGAGTCGTTTCGGATGCGTCGCCTCGGAACCGGAAGTGGGCATCGACGCCATCATCTCGATCCACACGATGTCGGCTGGATCCTCTTGTCGGGCGCCGATGCGGCGGCGTTCGCGATGTTGATCGCTGCATGGACGGCGGCGTGGGCGATTCCGGTGGCGCTGATCTTCGGCGGCAGCCTTCTCGGGCCGTTCCTCACGGCGCTCGTGGCGGCCTATGTTGCGCTCGCGCACTACGAGTGGGTGCACCTCTTGGTGCACACGGCGTACCGGCCGACGTCGCGTCTCTACCGACGCCTGGCGGTCAACCACCGCCTGCACCACTACCGCAACGAGCACTATTGGCTCGGGGTGACGTCGAATCTCGGTGATCGAGCGCTGCGTACGCTCCCGGCCGACAAGTCGGACGTCCCCCTCTCGGCCACGGCGCGTAGCCTGTCGGGGTGAGTTCGGAGCCCGACGACACCACCACCACGACCGGTTCGGTCGACTTCATCCGCGAGAAGATCAACGCCGACAACGCTTCCGGCACATTCGGCGGCCGGGTGCAGACCCGCTTCCCGCCCGAACCGAACGGATTCCTCCACATCGGCCATGCCAAGTCGATCTGTCTCAACTTCGGGATCGCGGCCGACTACGACGGCGTCTGCAAGCTCCGGTTCGACGACACGAACCCCGAGACCGAAGATCAGGACTTCGTCGACGGCATCATCGAGGACGTCGCATGGCTCGGCTTCGAACCCGCCGAAGTCGTCTACGCGTCGGACTACTTCGACCAGCTCTACGCCTGGGCCGAGTCGTTGACCGAACGCGGCCTCGCGTACGTCGACGATCAAGACGCCGAGACGATCTCACTCAACCGCGGCGGATTCACCACCCCTGGAGTTGATTCGCCGTGGCGTGACCGAACGCCCGAGGAGAACCTGGCGTTGTTTCGCGGCATGCGGGACGGCGAGTTCGCCGACGGCGAGAAGGTGCTGCGGGCCAAGATCGACATGAACCACGAGAACATGCAGATGCGTGATCCCGTGCTGTATCGGATTCGCCGGGCGCACCATCAACGCACGGGCGATTCGTGGATCATCTACCCGACCTACGACTGGGCGCACGGGCAGTCCGATGCGATCGAGGGGGTGACGCATTCGATCTGCACGCTCGAGTTCGACACCCATCGCCCGCTCTACGACTGGTGCCTCGACAACCTCGACCTGCCACAGGAGCAGCCCGAACAGACCGAGTTCGCGCGGCTCAACCTGACCCACACCGTCACGTCCAAGCGCAAGCTCGCTCGCCTCGTCGACGACGGCATCGCCTCGGGTTGGGACGACGCGATGATGCCAACCCTCGGAGGGGTGCGTCGGCGTGGCTATCCGCCGGCAGCGATCCGAGCGTTCATGGACCACATCGGGGTGGCCAAGACGAACTCGACGCACGACATCGAGCTGCTCGAGTCGTTCATCCGGACCGAACTCAACCGAACGGCCCTGCGCCGCATGGCTGTGCTTCGGCCGCTCAAACTGATCATCACCAACTGGCCTGACGGGGAGGTCGATCAGCGTGAGGCGATCAACAATCCCGAAGACGACACGGCCGGCACTCGCCCGGTGCCCTTCGGTGGCGAGCTCTGGATCGAAGACGACGACTTCCGCCTCGAACCACCACCGAAGTACTTCCGGCTCACCCCAGGACGTGAGGTCAGGCTTCGGGCGGGCTACTTCGTGACCGCAACCGACGCCGCGACCGACGCTGACGGCAACGTGACCGAGGTGTACTGCACGTACGACCCGGCGACGGCGGGCGGGCAAGCGCCCGACGGCCGCAAAGTGAAGTCCACAATCCATTGGGTCTCGGCAGCACACGCCATCGACGCAACCGTGCATCTGTACAACCGGCTTTTCACCGACTCGCACCCCGGGTCGGGAGGGTCAGACCCCCTCGACAGTCTCAATCCCGACGTGAAGGAAACACTGGCCGCCAAGCTCGAACCGACCCTCGCCGACGTCACGCCCGGCCAGGTCGTCCAGTTCGAACGCCTCGGCTACTTCGCCGCCGACCTCGACGATCCGAGCATCTTCCACCGCACGGTCGGCCTCCGAGACGAGTGGGCCAACATCCAGAAGCGCCGCCAAAACTCCTAACGGCAACTTCGGGGTCAGACCCCAACGTGATGGGCGAGTTCGGCGCCGTGCTCTTGGCGATACTCGGCAGGGAACGGACGCGTGACGTGGCGGTAGCTGCTCATGTTGTCGAAAGGTCGCGACCGACCCGGGTGATGCGTTTCAGCGAGCGATGTGCGAAGACGAGTAGGAGAATGCCGAACTAGCGACGAGCGGGCGAGGATCCCACGGGCTGACCAGAATGCCGATCGAGGTAGTCGCCACCAGACCGATGCCCGTGATGGCGAACGGAATCTGTATCACTGCAGCAAGCATGAGAAGGAGACTGACACCAACCACCAGTACGCGCGTCGAAACGACCCGTGCACCGGTCCCATGTTGATTGAGGAAGACGAGCAAGATCGAATAGCCCGCAACGATGAAGAGCAGCGACGCCAGGGTCGCCGAACCAATGTCTGCCACGTGGGGTGCGAGTTCGAAGGCGGCGATGAGGGCGACGGCATGTCCGCTTGTGGTTCTGGAGAGAACAACGCAGGCGGCTACCGCAGCAGCGAGATGCCAAGACAAAGAACTGGACGTCTCGAAATCCTCGATATCGCCCCAAGCAACGTGTCCCGACAGCCACATCGTCAGGTCGACTGTCCGTGTGATGGACATCAGCAAGATGGCGGTGAGTAGGCCCTCGCTCCACACGCGACGAGGGTCCGAACCGATCGCGGATCGACATCTCGTCTGGATGCCGAGTGTCAACAGGCCGAGTGATTGACGAACCGACCACCGGTCGGCGGTAAGGGCGTTGGCCGTGTCGACGAGTTCGGCGCCGTGCTCTTGGCGATACTCGGCA
>JAHDDK010000003.1:15140-75772 GCA_020629375.1 Acidimicrobiales bacterium | reverse complement strand
CAGCGGCTCCGCGTGCAGGGCGAGCAGGATGAAGTACGTCGGCTCTCGCATACCGCATGACGATACATCGGTTCACGATGTATCGGTAGTCGGTTCGTTCGTCTGCAATGCGCGACCGGGTGTTGGACCCCAACGAGAAGCTGTCAGGTCCGTCGTGGTGAAGGGGGTCGTCGTACGGTTGGCCGGTGACCGAGCTTGAGCGCCCCGAACCGGGGCCTGACGCGGCGACCGTGTGGATTGCGTCGAACCTCGATGGACTGTTTTGCGATGAGCCCCGAGCCTCCGCGAGGTTTCGGGGCGGGCAGACTGCCGCCGACGCCGCGCTCCATGCCTTCGACGTCGAGGGGTACGCCGCTCGACGCAACGAGGTCTTGCCGCCGAGTCGGCGCGGAGCGTCGGCGTTGTCGCCGTGGATCCGACACGGCCTGTTGCCTCTGCCGACCGTGTGGCGGCACGTGGCTGGTGGGCCATCGAGAGACGTGTCGAAGTTTCGCGATGAACTTCTCTGGCAGGAGTACGCCCGCCATCTCTACGCCCGTGCGGGCGCACTGACTCGCACCGGTCTTCGCCACGAACACCCGGGATCACCCCGTACCACGACACGGGCGCACGACCTCGGCGACAACCCGCAGATGGCGTGCATCGACATGGTGGCTCGCGAGCTCGACGACGACGGATGGCTCGTGAATCAGACACGGATGTGGATGGCCAGTCACTGGACCGTTCGCAACGGATGGCGCTGGCAGGACGGCGAGGACCTCTTCTTTCGGCATCTGCTCGACGGCAGCCGCGCCGCCAATCGCCTCGGGTGGCAATGGACCACCGGTGTCGGATCCTCCAAGCCCTACGGATTCAGTAGGTGGCAGGTCAACAAGCGAGCACCGTCGGTGTGTCGCTCATGCGATCTCCGAAACGCGTGTCCGATCGAAGACTGGCCCGACGATCCGCCTACCGTTCCGGCCGAGACACGGGTCGACCTCGGACGGGCACCTGACGTGACGGCGTTGGCCGGCCCACGAGACGTGGAGATCCAGCGCCGGCCCGACGCCGTGTGGCTGACTGCCGAATCGCTCGGCGACGCCGACCCTGCGCTCGAGACGAACCCGGACCTTCCCGTGCACTTCGTGTTCGACGAACCGCTCTTGAGCCGGCTGCAGTTGTCATCGAAGCGATTGGCCTTTCTTGTCGAGACCCTGGCCGAACTCGCCACCCACCGGCAGATGTACCTGCACCGAGGCGACCCCGTGTCGGTCCTTTCTGGGATCGATCTCGCCGTTACGCATGCACCGGTTCCGGGATTCGTCCATCGTGCGAATCGGCTCGACATCGTCGAGCGCCACCCGTGGCCATGGCTCGCCGTTCCCACCACGGGTGGCATGAGAAGCTTCTCTGCGTGGCGAAAAGGTTTACGCTTAGCGCATGACTGACGGGATCGATCCGAAGTACTTCCGCAAGGTGATGGGACAGGTGCCAACCTGCGTCACCGTGGTCACGGCAATGGTCGACGACCAGCCACAAGCCATGGTGATCGGCAGCTTCGTTTCGGTGTCGCTCGACCCCCCGCTCGCAGGTTTTTTCTGCACGACGACATCGTCGACGTGGCAGCAGCTCCGCAAGGCCGAGGTGCTCGGCGTCAACGTGCTCGGCGACCACCAGATCGACGTCTCGAACGCCTGCATGCGGGCCCCCGACGAACGCTTCGACGGTCTCGACTGGACGCTCGACGGCGGCGCGCCGCGCTTCGCCGACACGTCTGCCTGGATTCGCATGACGCCGCATCAGGTCCTCGACGCCGGTGATCACGAGTTCGCCCTCTGCAACGTGGTCGGCATGGAAGCCCCCGAGGAGCCGAAGGAGCCGGTCATCTTCTACGGCGGTGCCTACCGGTCGCTGTCGGACCCCGAAGACTGAACGTCGACTCGTGCGCGTCTTCGCCAACGATGCGCACCGCGCACACTTTCCGTCCGGGGAGATCTACAACGGCGAGCTCGTCCGACCGTTCGAGTGTCCCGAGCGATGGGACCACATCGACCAGGCGTTGACGGCCGCGGGGATGACCGAGCGACTCGACGCTGCCGCGCTGCCGCTCGATGATCTCGCCGCTGTCCATGACCCGGCATATGTCGAGTTTCTCGACGACGCGTGGACCGATTGGACGGCCGCCGGCAACACCGGAGACATGATCCCGACCTGCTTTCCGGCGCGCCGAATGGTCCAGCGGATCCCCGACGACATCGATGGGCGTCTCGGCTACTTCGCCTTCGCGGCCGAGACCGCCATCACCTCGGGCACGTGGAGCGCCGCCCATGCCGCGGCGTCGCTCGCCACGGCCGCAGCACGATCGACCATCGACGACGGCGCGCCATCATTCGCCCTCTGCCGACCGCCAGGCCATCACGCCTCGAAGGACTTCTTCGGTGGCTACTGCTTCATCAACAACGCCGCCGTCGCCGCCACGACCATGCGTCGGGCGGGCGCCGAACGCGTGGCCGTGGTCGACGTCGACTTTCACCACGGCAACGGCACCCAAGACATCTTCTGGAATCGGCGCGATGTCTTCTTCGGATCGGTTCACGGCGATCCGGCGCACGAGTTCCCTCACTTCAGCGGATTCGCCGACGAGATCGGCGATGGAGACGGAATGGACGCGACCTGTAACCGCCCACTGCCGCCCGGCACTGACGCCGCCACGTGGTTCGCCGCACTCGACGATCTCATCGACCGAGCCCACAACCACGGGACCGAGGCACTGGTCGTCTCGCTCGGCGTCGACACGTTCGAAAACGATCCGATCTCCAGTTTCAGGCTCGCGAGCAGAGACTTCTTCGGCATCGGCCAACGTCTCGCCGCGCTCGACGTGCCCACCGTGTACTGCATGGAAGGCGGCTACGCCGTCGACGAGATCGGCACCAACGTCGTCAATGTCCTGCACGGACACGAAGGCCTGACCCACCTGCGATGAGCGCGTGTAACGACGGGGTCTGACCCTCTCCTTACACACCAAGCGGCCCTTCGTTGTGCTCGAGTCAGCGGCGAACGTGGATTGCGTTTGCGTGGGCGGGGAAACCCTCGTGATTCGCCAGTGCAATCGTCGAGTCGGCGACGGCCGCCAGAGCCTCGGCGGTGAGATGGCCGATCGCCGCGGCCTTGAGGAACTGTTCGACGGTGATGCCGCCAGCCTGGTTGGCCTGTCCGCCAGTGGGGAGCGCAGCAGGGCCACCGAGGGTGAAGTTGCCGGCGGAGAACGGAGTGTGCTGTCCAAGCAGCAGTTCGCCGGCGTGTTCGATCTCATCAGCGGTCGCCCACGGATCGGCAACGGCGAGCTGGCAGTGCTCGGAGGCGAACCAGTTGGCCACGCTCACCGCTTCGTTGAGGTCGGTGGTGAGCACGGCACCGCCGTTCTTCCCCAACGACGCCGCAGCGGCCTCGCGGCGAGCCTCCGGAAGATTGGCTGCTTGCTTCTGTAGTTCGACATCGACCGCGTCGATCAGCGCAGATGACGCGGTGGCGAGGACGACCGTCGAGTCCGTTCCGTGTTCGGCCTCGTTGAGGAGATCGGCGGCGAGCACGGTGATGTCGGCCGAGTCGTCGGCGACGACCAGGGACTCGGTCGGTCCGAGCACCACCGAGTCCACGCCGTGGCTCCGGACCTCGAGCTGGGCAAGTGAGACAGCCGGACTGCCAGGGCCCACGACCATCCCATGTGCGGGAATGGTCTCCGTGCCGAACGCCGCGGCAGCGACACCGGACGGACCGTTCACCCGAAACACGTCGACCAGACCGAGTTCGTGGGCGACCACGAGCACAGCATCGTCGATCTCACCACTCCCGCCGGGTACGGGTGGGACGATCACGCTCAGCTGCGGTACCCCAGCGACCGTGGCCGGGGTGGCGATCTGGGCGAGTACCGACGGATAGCTGGCCTTGCCGCTCGGACAGAAGAGCGCAGCCGACGCGACCGGACCCACCTTCTCTCCCACGGTGTGGCCAGGAGCGATCTCGGCCGTCCACGAGGAGCGGCGCTCCATGAGAGCCTCGTTGAACGCTCGAATGTTGGCGATCATGTGGCGGATCGCCTGATGGGTCTCGGGGTTGATGGCTGCTCTCGCGCTGGCGAACTCCGCATCGGAGACCCGGAGACCTGCAGTATCGACGTCGACGCCATCGAAGGTGGCCAAGGCGTCGATGAGCGCCGCATCACCGCGGTCCTTCACGTCGGTGACGAGGGCGCGAATGTCGTCACGCAATGAGTCGGTGACTTCGGTCGCTGCGCCCCGGCCGTGGAGCCACGCCCGATCGGCGTCGCTCATCTCGTTCCACACCATTCTGCGAAGCATGCGTCCAGTATGCGAGGACGTCCGTGTGACACCTCCCCCGTGGGCGTGTGTAATGAGAGGGTCTGACCCCCGCCTTACACGGGCCTTTGCGAGTCCATCCAGGTGTCGATGTCGCGCCATGGTGCGGTGCGGGGGTCGATGATCGTGAAGTGGTCGGCGTCGTCGGGCGAGAGCAGGACGGCGTCGTCACCCGCATCCATAGCTGCTGCCACGTAGTCGGTGCTCATGTCGGCCGGCACCGCATCGTCGGCTTCGCCGTGCACGACGAGCTGCGGGACACCGAGCGGAAGAAGTGCTCGCGGGGAGGCTGAGGCGTACACGTCCGGTATGGCGTCGGCGCTGCCGCCGAGGAGGGCTCGGGTTGCCGAGGTGGAGAGATGTTGACGATCGGAGGCGACCAGATCGGCAACTGGCGCGAGCGCGACGACAGCCGTGATCGGCGAATGCGGTTGGGCCCCAGCCCAGAGGGCCAGGTGGCCTCCGGCGGAATGTCCGACGGCGATCAACGGCCGCGAAGTGCCAGCTCCTTGCAGTCCTGCAGCCCACGCCACGCCCGCCAGGACGTCGGTGGTCATGTCTGGCCATACCGATGGTGCGTCGTCGTCGACGATGCGGCGGTATTCGATGTTGACGACTTCCCACCCGCGGCGAACGAGGTGGTGGCAGATGGCGGTGTTGATGTCGAGGCCGTAGCGGATCCGCCAATAGCCGCCATGAAGCGAGACCACGGTGCCGACGGGTGTCTCGAGCTCCGGACGGTAGTGGTCGACGAACTGCTCGGGATGGGTTCCGGTGTCGATTCGGGTCGGCAGGATCGGGCCGTCAGCCATCTCGGTCACCTTCCGTAGAACGTCGAACGGGCCGATGCCGAGAGTGCGACACCGGACTCCGCGTTGAATGCAAAGACCACGAGTACTCGGGTCGTGTCACCTCGCGAGGGGGTGACCCGGTGCAGGGAGTCGCGACCTCGGAAGATGACGAGATCGCCCGGCGAGATCCCGAGCTGCTCCACGCCGATCTCCTGGTCGAGCACATCCTTCACCCGAGCGTGCTCGGCGGCATCGCCATGCCCGCGACCGGAGGACCGGATCTCCGGAACGTACTCGAACGTGCCTCCGGTTTCGGGTGCCTGGATGAGCGTGGTGACGGCGAACGAGGAGTTGTCGTAGTGCCATCCGAGCTGTTCGCCGTCACGATGGAAGTGCACGTTGATCGACGACACGTCGTCGGCGTAGGGGTGCAGACTCTCGACGTCGAGCAGACCTGCGAGATGTGCTCGCAGGGTCGGATCACGGTAGATCGTCCGGAGGGCCGACGTCTCGGCCAGTTGGTCGTCGGCGAGCAGACCCTTGCTGCTGACCACTTGTCGATTGACAACATGGTCGGCCGGCAGGTCCGGATCGCCGTCGGTGAGATACACGTTGTGACTCGAGTCGGCATAGAAGGCATCGTCCTCGCGCCCATCGACCTCGTCGAGGACGAGCTGCAGACATTTCGGGGTCAGCAGGCGATCGAGCACGACGACGCCATCGATTTCGAGCCGCCGCCGGTGCTGTCGAATCGTGTCGGCATCGCCGAGGTGGTGACGAGCCGAGTCGAGGAGATCGGTCACGGCCACAGCACCGGAAACCAGTCCGACCGCATTCGATCGCCCGGATCGATGCCGAGTCCGTCGAGGGGTGGCGAAGTCGCTCCGGGACGTTCGACGTAGACGACATCGTCGCCGAGCCACCGAGTGCTGAAGGCGCGTCGCCTGGCGTCTACTGGTGATGCGGTCGTTCCGTGGAGGGTGCGGAAGTCGAAGACGAGCACGTCGCCAGCACGAAGTGCCGTGCTGAACACCGATGCTTCGTCGACGTTGGCCACGTCGACCGAACGCATCGCGGGGTCGTTGGTGGTGTACTCGGCGCCGTCGACGAAGGTCCTTGGTCGGTAGAGGTTGCCGTCGAGATGAGACCTTCGAAGGAAGCGCACCGCGGTCTCGGCTGGCGCGTCATCGAGGGCGACGTAGACCGACGCCGTCTGTGTGCCGTCCACGCAGTAGTAGGGGAGATCGTGATGCCACGGCGTCGCTTTGGTGACGCCACCCTCTTTGGTGAACACGTGCTCGTGGAACAACTGCGCGGTCTCCGAGACCATGCACTGTGCAGCGATCGATGCCGCGGGTGAGGTCAGGACGTGCGCGAAGAACTCGGGCACACGTTGCCAGTTGCAGTACGCATCGAAGAATCGGCCTTGTTCGGTGTCCGTGGTGCTCTCGCACGGAAAGGCGAAGCGGTGCGGCTCGCGGAGGATCCGTTCGAGTCCGGAACGGAGCGCGTCGACCTCGTCGATGAAGATGCCCGGCAGATGCGTGACGCCGTCTCGCCGGAACTCCTCGATACGTGCGGGGTCCACAGTGATCGACCTCCGTTGTGTCGCCGCGCTGAGCGGCCGCACGTCATCGAAGACTCGCCACTCGATCGTCGAGGCGTTGCCGGTTTCGACGTCGCTGCCGGTCATGGACAGCATTGTCTCATTTGTCGCCGGGCCCTACGACCTGGGCGCGGGTCAGCGTCGGAACACGTCGATGACGGCGCGCTCGGCAGTGCCAAAGCTCGCCTCGATCCGATTCGGATCGCACGGCGTTGCGTCGCCAGCGACCCCGAACAAGCACCAGTTCCACCGTCCGGCGTCGCCGTACACGTATCCGGCAACGCCGGCACGTTTGGCGGCTTGGGCGTCGGCGACCATCTCGGTGACGCCAGGGTTCCGGAAGGTCGGGTTGATCCAGTCGAAGGTGATGTTGAAGTACCGCGGTTCACCCGCCCACACGGGGATGTCGTAGACCTGGTTGGCCAATCGAAGCTCACGTTCGGTTTCGGAAGCGGGCTGCTGGTGCCCCGTCTCGGGGGCGATGATGTCGAGCCATGGTTCGCCCGCATAGTTGAGATGCCTGAACGTCCCGTGTTCTCCAGCAGACGTCGGGGTGTGGTAGCTGATCGTGGTCTGATTGCCGGCGGCGCGCATGCCTGCGGCCATCTCCCGCCACACCGCCTTGTTTGCGTCGGTGTTGTTGTGGCCCGCATCGCCGCCGTACACCCACATCGACAACGCCGGATGGTCGCCGAACTGTTCGACCATGTGCCAGCCGTACGCACGGGCGTTGCCCGTATGGATCGACCCGTGGACCTGTGCCCGATGGCCGGACTCGGTGGCGCCGCCAGGGAGGTACGTGTTCTGCCACGCGACGACGAGTCCGACCTTCTGGCCGTGCCGGTGTGCGGTGTCGAGAATGGCGCGAATCCGGGCGGCGTAGTCGGCATTGAGAACCACGTTGCCGTTCTGGACCGAACCGAGACGGCCGCCGCCCGCGAAGTTGTCGACGAGCGTGGCTGGTGCGTGGTGGAGTACTGCCGCCCACGTTCCGGTGAAGCCGTGCTGCTCGAGCGCCGCGAAGTAGCGATCGGTTTGGGCTGGGGTGGCACGAGCCATCATCTGCCACGCCGTGTCGTAGACCGGAATCGTCGTCGCCGCCTGTGGTGCCGGCGTCGGGGCTGGTTCTGGCGCAGGCGCAGGCGCAGGCGCAGGCGCGGGTTCCGGGGCTGGTTCTGGCGCAGGCGCAGGTGCGGGTTCCGGTTCTGGCGCAGGCGCAGGTGCGGGTTCCGGTTCTGGCGCAGGCGCAGGCTCTGGTGCGGGTTCTGGCTCAGGAACAGGAGCAGGAGCTGGGGGCTCTGCCGGGGGGACGACGATTTCTTCCGGCTGAGGTTCGGGTCCGGGTTGTGGGGCCACGACCACCTCTGGTTCGGGTGCGTGGACCGCTCGTACTTCGGCCGTCTCGAGATCGACTTCGATCCACTCACGTTGGGTTGGAGACCAGCCATACACGTGAGACGCGTCGGGGGTCACGCGCAGGTCGACGAGGGTCTCGGGCACCGCGACCATAACGCCCGTGCCAGCGGAGGTTCGGATGATTGCGAGGTCGCGCACGGTCCGATCGACTCGTGACTGACCCGTGTTGTGCGACGCATTAGCTGGGACGGGTGCGTCAGCCGGAGCGACGAGGTTCGCATCGTCGAATCGCTCGACGGCTGCATCCGCGCCCAGACAGTCGATGTCGTGCAGGCCATCGAGCCGGTGCCGGATCATGAGGTCGCCGTCGATCGATGGTCCGATCCAGCGTCCGTTGCCGTCGAGCGTAGTGATCCAGCTGGTGCTTCGGAGGTTCATCGACCCGTCGAATCCCACGGACTCGATTCGTGTCGAGCCGGCCTCATCGAACCGGACACACACCGGTCCGCTGCTGACGGCGAAGCCGGTCGACTGGTGGACGCAGGAGATGTCGCGGCTCGGGCCACCACCCGTTCCGAATCGGGCTCGAGCGACCCAGCCATCAAGGTCATCGAGGGTCGCCGTCCACACGGCATCGGCGGAACGAACGGTCCCGCGCCAGCGGTCCCGATGGCGGAACACGATGCGCTTGGCGCCGTCGACCGACGCCGAGACGACGACTTCGCCGTCGACGATCGTCACGGTGCACGAGTCGGTGTCCTCGGCGGCGCCCACGAGCGCGCCGGTGCCGGTTAGTGCCGCGACGATCGAGAAACCGGCGAGAAGCGCGAACGCGCTGACGCGTCGCGGAAAGAAACGGAGAACTGTGTGCCGCACAGGAGTCCTTCGGAGTTGGTCGGGAATGTGTAACCGCCACGTGCACCCCACCCGGCACGTCTCCAGGACTCTATCCGCTCTTTTGCGTGGCAAGGCTTGGGTAGAAGTTCACTCTAGAGAGCAGCTTCGGTGGGCGGCTCAGTCGTCGAAGCGGGCGATCTCGTGGGCGACGACCGCGTCGAGCATGCGCTCGAAGTCCTCGGGCTCGGTAGAGGAGAGCCGTTCGAGCGTGCGGAGCCAGATCATGCGTGCGGCATAGGCCGTGCGTGTGTCGGTGAGATCCGCGTCGTTGATCTGTTTCCACACCGACCCGAAACGGCGATCGACGATCGCCTCCCAGGCAGAGGAATCGCCGTCTTTCGCGGCACGAGCGAGATCGGTGATCGATGGGTTGGCTTCGTCAGACATTCGGGCACCCGCACCGCCGCGTTTAGTCGTGTCGCCGTAGGCCCTGACTGTAACGAGCGGTCACGAGGAGTGAAGGCTCGACTGGCATTGAGACTGAAGGGAGTGAATTTGAGTGAGCGGGTTGCCGATACTCCGGATGTGTTCTTCGTCTTCGCACTCGCGGCCCCCTACTTGTTGGCGCAAGCCATCAGTCCGCGGCGCGCCATTCTCCGCGTCGAACCGGCGTCCGTCGTCTTGTTGATCACCGCAGTCGGAATTCAGCTGGCGGCAGCGCTCGATCCATTCGTCGCCCGAATTGCCGTTCCGGTGTCGTTCTTCCTGGGCACGATTGCCATCACGCTGGTCGCCTGGGCGTCGTCGCATCGCCGCCTTCCGACAGGGCTCGCGCTCGGTGGCGGGTTGGCAAACCTCATCCCGATTTCGGTCCACGGCGCCATGCCAGTTTCGATCTCAAGCCGAGAACTTGTATCAACAACGCCTTCAGACGAACCAGCGTTGCTTAGCGCCAAGCACAGCGAAGCGATCGTCGAGCTCCAATGGGTGGATCCGAGCAGTTGGCTCGCCGACTGGATACCGCTCACTTGGCTGAACGCCGTGGTCTCACCGGGTGACGTGGCACTCCTCGGAGCCTTGTTCGTTCTGGCGGTGCACTCCGCGAATGTCGATGACGCCCAGGATCACATCGCGCCGTATGCAGAGAACAACGCCGACGCTGGGTCGTTCGCCACGACCTGAGTCTGCGCCGCAGCCAGTGCCGCTGCCATGGTGTCGCCGGCGAGCACCCCACCGTGCAAGGCAGCCATCAGTTCGATCGTTCTCGCATCGTTGGCTGCGCCGGTATTCGCCACGAGCCCTCGGCAGCCGCGTGTGAGGAGCAGGGAGGAGAGACCCGTTGCGGATCGACCGGCGTTCCGTCCGATTTCGCACGACGAGAACACCAAACGCGTTGGGGCACGACCATCGGACAACAGGTCGTAGAAGGTCAACGGTCCGTCTGCAAGAACGAGATGGCTCAGCAACGGATTGTCCGAACGGAAATGTCCATGCGTGGCGAAGTGCACTAGATCGGCATGGGCGAATGCTTCGAGCGTTGAACCGGCGCTCGACATGGACGGAGCCACCACCTCTGCATCGGGGTAGAGCTCGCGCAATACGTCAAGCTCGGTTTGACCGAACTCGAGATCAGGTCCGCCGATGAGTACGACCGTTCCGACATCGGGTGTCGTTGATTGCCAGGCGAGTCGGTGCTCGTGCAAGGAGCCCACATTGTGAACAGATGCGTCAGTGAGCAGCGCCCAGGGAACGGACTCGAGCGCCGGTTCGCTGATCGCAATGAACTCGTGGGTGGTAGCGAGGTCGCTGAGGAGCGGAGCGAGCAGCGTCCGGATTCCCTCAATGAGGCGACCGGTCTTCATCGTTCCGCCGCCGGCGTTCTGGGTGAGCACTTGTCGGGCTGCGAGCAGCGCACGCCGTACCTGGGCCGTGTCGATGGGGCCGACGATCGATTCGTCGCCGGGCGATCGGAAGACCGCGCCGAAGAGTTCCCCGCCGACATCGATCATGTGAATGCTGGCGCGCTCGCTGATCGTTGCCGCGCGTTCGACGGTCGTGGCCTCGACGTGGCGGCGGCGAAGATGGCGTAGTGAGTCTTCGAGCTCGAATCGTTCGGCTTCCAGCGCTCCTCGGTGCTCAGGAGCGATCTCGCGGAGTTCACGCTCACGGACACGAATCGCGCTCACAAGCCGACGTTCGTCCTCATCCAATGCAGGCTCTGGAGCGGACAAGACACGTCGCTCGGACTCGATGACATCGGCGAGGCGGCGTGCGTTGCCGAACTCGATCGCAACCGACGCCGCGATCTGCGCGAGTTGGCGTACCCGCCTCTCAAGGTTCGATCGGAGATCGCTGATCCCAATGGTTTCGACGCGCGCGAGCGCTTCGGCGAACACAACGTCTGCGTATGCTTCGACGCCGTCCGGGTCTTTGTCCAGCCAGGCGATCGCTGCGTTCGCGGTACCCCGATGAACCTTTCCCATCGCCGAAGCCCAAGACTCATTCGTTTCAGCAGAAAGCAGTTGACGAGCGAAGTCGGGTCGGTTGCGCAAGAGCTGAATGCCCACGTCGACGGCGAGATCGGGATGCAGCCGGCTGTCCACGAGGTCAATCGCGTCGCTGGTCGGATCGGCCACGAGCGAGAGCAGTGACACAGAACTTTGTGCGTCGGCCATGTCGTGGGTCTCGACAGCCGACGCTTCAGCCTCGACGTGCGCAGCGTGCGCTTCTTCATGGGCGTCGTCCCACACTCCCTCTCCGGCGAAGGTTCGTGCACGAAGCAGGCGGACATGGAGCACCCGCGCCGGTTGTTCGATGCGCCGGAACTCGGACTCCGCTGTACGAAGATCTTCGAGTGCGTCTTCGGTCAGCCCCGCATCGAGCAGCAACCGTGCCCGGTCTAGGAAGGCCTCCGCACGGTTGCTTCCCGACGGGCCGTTCGCGTCAATCGACTTGTTGAGCCAGCGAAGAGCTTCCGGGATGTTCCCCCTCAGAGCGGCGACCGAACCGAGATTGCCCAGAATCGCGGCGGTCAGCATGCCTGCTCCAGGATTGGCGTCAAGCGCCTCGGTGAGCGCTTGTTGGGCCTCGTCTAGTCGACCCTGATAGATCCGCAGGGTTCCGATGTTCATGAGCATCACGCCGGTCGGACTGTTGCGTTGGAGAGCGAGCTGCTTGGCCATGGAGAAGGACCTTTCGGCCTCGTCGTAGCGGCGAGCCTCGGCGGCAAGGATTCCTCGCGTCGACCACAGGTGATGGATTAGCGGCGCATCACCGATTCGCTCAAGGTCGTGGTCGGTGCCTTCAAGGGCCTGAGCGAGTGCACCGGACAGGCCTTCTCGTCGACGCCGCGTGTACGCCAGTATCACTGCGACGTCGCCGTCGTCGTTCATCCATGATGCATCGAGGGGTTCGGGCTCGGGATGCCCCAGCCGGTATGCAGCCATGCAGGAGAAAGCCCAGTCCAGCGATGTGGCATCGACGGACAGCCCAAGGTGCGCGGATGGGTTGTGGTTGACCTCTTCCCAGCGGGCCTCGAGGTCGTGCAACAGCCTCTAGTTGAGCCAGCTCGTGGCCCAGGTATCGCCTTCGGCGTCGATGACGAACCGGTAGGCCTCCGCCGGCATATCCATCTCGAACGTGCCCACAAAGTCGACGGCAAGTTCGTCGATCGACTCCTCGGTTTGAAGGATCACCGACCGAACGTCATCGGCGTCGAGGACGCCGGTCAATCGATCGTTGTCGATCGACCAGAGCAACGTGATGTCGCCTCGCTCGACGCGATGCGCATCTAGGGCTGCGGTGGAGCGAATGCCGACCAGATCGGCGGCGCCGACGACTTCGACCACGGGAACATCCCGAAAGGCGAATGCCGCCTTCGCTTCTCGTGCAATCTGATGTGTCTGATCGTCGCCCACAGTTTCACCCGTCCTTCTCTATGCGCAGAGTGTAGAGCGCGGGACGGAGCCCAAACAGGGCTGTGTGTGAGACTCCTGTTTCAATCTGCGCGCGAAAGTGATGTGATTCGTGGTCGGTGGGGTCAGAACCACTGTGGAGCCGCGGTCGTGAACCACAGAGCGGCGCCGAAGGCGACGAGGCCGAGGCTGCGAGCGATGGTGCGAATCTGGTGACGTTGCATTGCGGGACTCCTTGACTTCGGGGGTTTCGCTCAGCCGAACGTTCGGCGTGAGCACTTGCCCCCGAGTGATCGGCATGCGACGTCGGTGGTCTTGATGACGCACCCATGGGTCGTTGCACCCGTCGGCGTGGGCCATCCGGCCCAGTTCGCAGGTCAGGCGTCGTCGAGGAACCGCCGGAGCACAGGTGCAATCTGGTCTGATGCCTCGACGACGATCGAGTGCCGGAGGTCCTTCAGGACGTGGAGGCTACTGTCGGGAAGCAGTCCATCGATCTGCTCGTTGAGGCGTGGGCTGCATCCGGGGTCGTGTTCGCCCGTGATGATGAGGCAGGGAGCGGCGACGTCGGGTAGCCAGGGAGCCATCTCGGTCTCGGCGTACACGTCGAACACGGACAGAAAGACCTCGGGCGGGGTGGTCAGCACCTGATCGATGCGGTTGGTGATGATGTCGGGATGCGCAGCGGCGAAGGCGTCGGTGTACCAGCGATCCACGAGTGTTGTGAGCACGTTCTCGATGCCCTCGTCTCGCATACGGGAGACCACCGCTTTCACGCGTGAGCTGTCGTCGGCGGTTCGGGCGGCCGCGGTGCTCAGCAGAGTCACGCTCGCGGCGTGATCGGGAAATCGGCGTGCATATCGCGGTCCGATCATCCCACCGAGGGAGTGCCCGACGATGTGGATCCGCTCGACCTCGAGATGGTCCCGGCGGAGTGCTTCGACGTCGTCGACAAGCTGGTCGAGCATGTACGGAACGTCGGGTATCGGGCTGTCGCCGTGACCTCGCAGATCGATCGACACACATCGGTAGCGGTCCTCGATCGCGTCGATGAGTCGAGTCCATGTCTCTTTGCGCGAACCGATCCCGTGGACAAAGACCACGGTCGGTCCTTCGCCGCGGATGGTGTGAGCGAGAGGAACTGCGTCAAGGGTCATGCGAAGGCCGGCATGACGTCGGCGGCGAATCGTTCGAGCATCTCCGTCGTCTCGTCGGGGCCCTGCCCGAGATTCGACGACAAGATCATCTCGTCGATTCCGCGGTCGTCGTACTCGGCGAGCTGTTCGATCAGCTCGTCGGCTGTGGCGATGAGCAGGTTAGCGTCGAGCTCCTCGATCGTTTGGGACCGCGGTAGCGGCACGATGCATCCGGACTCGATGAGACCCGGGCCGGTGTACACATTGTCGAACCGCGAGTAGTAGTCGTGCGCCATTTCGAGCTTGGCCCGTCGGTCGGCCTCGTTCTTCGCGCACCAGACGATGCGGCTGAGCATGATCCGCAGATCGGCTCCCGCTTCGCCCATCTCCGCCTTGGCGTCCTTGTGCGCCGCCACCTGCATGCGGAACAGATCCGGGTCGCCGGCGAGGGGAGTGGTCTGGATGTCGAAGCCCCGCAGCGTCGACCGCCGGATCCCTTCGTGGTTCATGGTCGCCATCATGATCCGCGGTCGTGGCTGGGTACGGGGCCGCGGCATGATCGTGATCGGATCGAAGTCGTACCACTCGCCATGGTGCTCGACGTCGGTCTCGGTGAGTAGGCGGATCAAGACATCGAGCGACTCGTCGAACTTCGATCGGCTTGTCTCGATCGGCGAACCGAGGCGCTCCATCTCGTGCGCGAACGCTCCGCGGCCGACGCCGAGCACAAGACGTCCGTTCGTCAAGATGTCGGCCATCGCGACCTCGCCAGCGAACACGCGCATGTCATGGAGCGGAAGGACAGCGACCGACGTGATCACGTCGATGTGCTCGGTCTCCCGTGCCACGGCGACCGCCATCTGGAGCGGCGCCGGGTTCATGAGGATGTTCATGATGTGGTGCTCAGGGATAGTCACCGACGCGAAGCCGAGACGCTCGGCGGTCTTCGCGTTCTCGAGCATGTCGTCGACTACTTGGGCGCCGCCATAGGACGGGTCCGGCAGGTACGCGGAGAGGAAGACGTCGAAGTCCACGCCTCAATCGTGTTCGACGAAGGCGGTTTCGGCAAACATCGCCGCCCGCCAGTCACGTTGGGGTCAGACACCAACGTGACTGGAAGTCAGGCGCGGGCAGCGTGGATGTCGGCGATGCGTTGGCGGAAGCGTTCGACGTTGGCGAGCTTGATGTCCTCGTAGCCCCTGACGAGATCGGCGGCCTCGGCAATCTCGACGGCGGCTGTCAGCGAGCCGGCCTTGAGCGCACGGTGGATCTCGCGCAGGTACTCGGCGGGTAGGGCTCGTTCGACGACACGTACGTCGGCCCGACCGAAGACATCGGCGGCTGTGCCGCGCACCGACTTCGCCTTTGCAAGCGCTCGAATCGCGGGTGTTGCCCACGTTCCGATCGTGATCTTGGAGTCCATGCCGAGCGCACGAAGCATCGGCGGATGAAGCTTCCAGGCGACCGTTCCGCCGGCCTCAGCAGCGAGCTCGTGGGCGCTTGCGGTGGCTTCGGGCTCGAGCATGAGGCGGGCGACCTCGTATTCGTCCTTGTACGCCGTCAGTTTGAACAGGCCCTCGGCAGCTGCCGCTAGCAGAGCGCCCGATTCGGGCTCGATCACCCGCTCCTTGCTTGCGAGCTGGTCAAGCTGATCGAACCACTCCGCAGCCGTCGACTCGTCGCCCCACTCGACAAGCTCGCCCGCGAGCCGGTCGAGTCGAGCCCGAAGCGTCGGATCCTGCGTGATCAGATCGAGACGGTCGGTGAATTGTTCGCTCGTCGGTGGTGCCACGTGGCGGTCGAGGCCTCGAGCACGTGCGACGGCGCCAGGGTCGGCCACCTGGGCGCGACCCCAACGGAAGGCTGCGAGGTTGGCATCGATCGCCACCCCGTTGAGACGGATCGCTTCTTCGAGTTGGGCTGGCGCAATCGGGAGCGCACCTGCCTGAACGGCCATACCGACGACGAAGATGTTCGCCGTCGTGGCGTTGCCGAAGAGGTCGGTCGTGACGGCCTGTGCATCGGCCCAGTGATGGGCAGCGCCGGACCGCTCGCCGATCCGTGCGGCGAGATCGTCGGTGGACGGCATTGGCAGTTCGGGGCTGGTGATCATCGATCCGGTGGGCGTCACCGAGGTCGACCCGACCACGATCGTGTGATCTTCGAGGCTCGTCGCCCTGCCCTTCGCGGACGCAGCGACCAGCTGGTCGAACGCAAGCAACAGGTCGGCTTGCGACTCGCCGAGCCGATTCGTGAAACTCGGACCATTCTTCGACAGGCGAACATCGGAGACGACGGGGCCTGCCTTTTGCGACAAGCCGATCTGATCGAGCCCGCGCACGTCGAAGCCATCGAGCATGGCGGCTGTACCGATGACCTGGGCAACCGTGACAACGCCGGTCCCGCCGATCCCGGTGATGCGCATGGCGAAGTCATCCGTGTCGACGAGGACCACCGGGTCGGGCGTGGCGGGCGGGCTCGCAACGTGAGTGTCGGAACCCGCGGTAGTGGTCATGTTGGTGTCTGACCCCGAGGTGACCAGGCGGGAGGTGAGCTTGCGGGCAAGCGTGCCGAGGCGGGTCGGTTCGGTGGTGGTGACCGTCATGAACGACGGGCAGTCCCCTTCGAGGCAGCTGTAGTCGAGGTTGCACGTCGTCTGGTCGATCGTCGTCTTGCGGCCGAACTCGGTCTCGATCGGCTGCACCGACAGACAGTTGCTGACTTCTCCGCAGTCGCCGCATCCCTCGCAGATCCGATGATTGATGACAATCCGCTGCGGCGGCGTCTCGACCAGGCCGCGCTTGCGGGCCCGACGCGCCTCGGCAGCGCACGCCTGATCGTGAATCAGAACGGTCACGCCCGGAACTGCTGCGAGATGCTCCTGCGCCTCGAGAAGCCGGCTTCGATCCCACACCTCGACGTCTCGGGGGAGATCGAGGGCCTTGGTCCGTGCCGGATCGTCTGAGGTGATGAGCACCTTCGCCGCGCCATCGACAAGCAACGTCCGCGCGATCTGCGCGATGCCTTGCTGGCCTTGAGGATCTTGGCCTCCGGTCATGGCAACCGTGCCGTTGTAGAGAATCTTGTAGGTGATATTGACGTCGGCGGCGATTGCGGCGCGCACGGCGAGCTGGCCGGAGTGGAAGTACGTGCCGTCGCCGAGGTTCTGGATCAGGTGTGGTGTTTCGACGAAGTCGCTCATGCCGATCCACTGGGTGCCCTCGTTGCCCATGCAGGTGAGGCCTGCGATGTCGCCGACCCGGTCCGGATCCATGAGCAGCGTCATCGTGTGGCACCCGATGCCGGCACCGACCACCGATCCGTCTGGAACCTCGGTGGAGCGGTTGTGTGGGCAGCCCGAGCAGAAGAAGGGCGTGCGTTCGACGCCGAGCGCGATCGGAATCTTCGTGCGCTCCTTGCGCTCGGGGACGAGCCGGTCACCGAGCCGTCCCTCGAGGCGGCGGCGAAGAATCGGGACGATGCCATCGGCATCGAGCGCTCCCCAGCTTGGGAGCAGCACCTCACCGTGTTCGTCTTGCTTGCCGACGATCATCGGGCGGTCGGGCATCGAATAGAGCGCGTCCTTGAGTAGCGATTCGATGTTCGGCTGCTTCTCTTCGACGACCATGATCTGGTCGAGACCAGCGGCGAACGAACGCATTGTCGCCGGATTGAACGGCATCGGCATGCCCATCTTCAGAAGACGGATTCCCGCGTTGCGGATCGATCGATCGTCAGGGAGGCCGAGCCGAGAGAGGGCCTCGCGCACCTCTCGGTACGTGATGCCCGACGCGATCAAGCCGATCCAGGCGTCGGGGGCGTCAACGGTGACGTGGTTGAGTTTGTTCTCGGCGGCGTAGGTGCGGGCGAGCTCGTAGCGAACCTCGACGATCTCGCGCTCGATGTCAACCGTGTGCGGCGTGAGGAGGTTGCCGTCGGGGACGTGGTGGTACCGAACGCCATCGAGGAGCGGCATCACCGGCTGCACGCGGTCGGGCGAGAGGTCGACGTTGGCGGTCGCATCGGCGACGTCGGCAACGATCTTCAGTGCGGACCACAAGCCCGTCGCCCGGCTGAGGGCGATGGCGTGGCGACCGAGGTCGAGGGCTTCACCGGGATCGCCCGGATACAAAAGCGGCATGTGCATGTCGGCGAGTAGTCCGGCCGACGATGACGGGACGGTCGACGACTTGGCGTTGGGGTCGTCGCCGACGATCGCGACGGCACCGCCGAGCATTGACGTGCCCGCGTACACCGCATGTCGCAGAGCATCGGCGGCACGATCCACGCCGGGTGCCTTGCCGTACCAGATGCCGACCACGCCATCCCACAAGGCGTCGGGTCGAGCTGCGGCGAGCTGGGATCCCATCACGGCAGTTGCGCCGTACTCCTCGTTCATCCCGTACTTGAACACCACGGGCAGCTCGGGTTCGGTCTTGGCGGCGCGCACGACCGCTTCGCCGTATCCGCCGAGTGGCGATCCCTGATAGCCGCTGACGAATGCTGCGGTCCGGTGTCCGGCTCGCCGATCCGCTCGAAGTTGTTCGAGCGGCAGCCGGGCGAGGGCCTGAATGCCGGTCAGGAAGACCGTCCCTTCGTCGGCTACGAAGCGATCTTCGAGTCGGTAGTTCTCCACGGTCGTCATGGCGGCGGTCCCTGTTCATCGTGCGGCAGGCGTATGTGAAGTATCGGCAAGGTTCGGGATCTCGTCGAACGATTCGCACAACATTCGGTTGAATGTGAGATCAGCTATCATTCATTCGATGCGTGACCCTCGTCACCCCACATCAGCCGAACGTGCTGCGGCGCAGCCGAACGTTCGCGACGACGCCGACCGGGTCTTGGTCTCCGAACTCCAACGAGACGCTCGCCAAACCAACCGCTCCCTCGCCAACGCCGCAGTGCTCGCCCCCTCGACGACGCTCGCTCGGGTACGCGAGCTCGAGCAGCGTGGCGTCGTCACCGGCTACCACGCTGCGGTCGACCTTGCTGCCCTCGGTCGGCCGCTGCAGGCCATGGTCTTCGTCCGACTCCAACCGAAGAGCGACGACATCATCGACGGGTTCCTGAACCACGTCTGGTCCCTGGCTGAGACCATCGCCGTGCACCTCATCACCGGGATCGAAGACGTCGTCATCCATCTTGCAGTCCGCGACGCCGCCAATCTCCAGTCGGTGATCCTCAACGAGATCAGCTCGTTTCCGGGCGTCTTCGATGAACGAACGTCGCTCCTCTTCGAACATCGCCGAAAGACCGTGATCGACCCGCTCGACTAAGGAGCCGTCGCGAGTAGGGCCCGCGCGGCCCATCGCCGAAGGCGATTGGAGCGGGAGAGATGGCGAAGGAGCGTGCGGACACAATCAGGTGCGCAGCACCTACCCGCTAAGCACCTGAGTCGCTCCCCCAACCTGCTCGTGGGTCGTTGAGCTCATTCGCGCCGGTTCGAGGAGAAAGACCGAACCGAACTGCGGCCTCCTGCGTTGGATCGATACCTGCCGCGACGGGCTCTCGAAATCCGGGAACTTGGCAGCAGGTGCGCGACGTACCAGTCGCCGAACATCACTGCTTGGAGGAACAACGATGACCACGAACACGACCCGCAACCTGCGCCGACTCTTCGCCGCCAGCCTCATCGCCGTTGGCGGTCTCGGGGCTGGGATGACCGCTGTCGACGCCCAAGAAGCCGAACAATGGCTTGAGATCGACACCATCGAGTCCTCTTAGGACGACGGCGTAACCGTTCGCCGATGGGACGATCTTCGAATCGAGCTCCCGGGGGCAGAGCTTGGAGACGATCATGTCACGCTGACATTTACCCACGAGAACGACGTCGATGAGATCAGGTTCTCCATGCATGCCTATGACCTGTCAGGTGACCCATGGTGGCTCGGTGAGTTTGCGCCGACTGGCGACTACGAGCTGGAGTCGATTCATGTCTACGACGTCGACAACGAGGCCTTCGTGTACGTCGACGCAGATGGATTCACCGATGTCGATGCCAACGCTCGTGTGTCGATTGCCGACATCGACTTCTCGGCGCACAGCTTCACGCTCGAGGAGCGGTACTGCAATGGACTGATCCCGACGGTCGTACTCAGCCGGTGGCATCTGTCATTTCCTACAGAGGGCGATGACATCATTCTCGGAACCGCTGGCGACGACGTCATCGACGGTCTCGGTGGTAACGACGTGATCTGCGGTCTCGGTGGCGACGACCACATCGTTGGCGGTGCTGGTTCGGACAGCATCCGTGGCGGGAGCGGCCATGACGTCATCGAGGGAGGGATCGGCAACGACCGCATTCTCGGCGGGTCTGGAGGAGACATCATCGACGGTGGCAACGGCGCTGATCGGATCGTCGGTGGCAACGGCGCTGACTCGATCGATGGAGGCCAGGGCAAGGACGTGCTCGCTGGTTCGGGTGGTAGCGACTTCATCGTGGGTGGCGAGGGCAACGACCGAATCGGCGGAGGCGCTGGAGCGGACATTCTCCTTGGCGAAGCTGGCCGTGACCGGATCTTCGGCGGGGCCGGAGCCGACATCGTTGACGGTGGAGCTGGAGACGATCGACTCTTCGCTGGTGACCATCCCGACGACATCACCCACGGCGAAGAGGGCAACGACTACTGCGTGACCGCTGGATACTTCGACACCTGCGAGAACGTCGGCTGATCGACCCCGAATCACCCAAAGGACCCGAATCACCCAAAGAGAGAAGGCCGGCCCCGAGGGGCCGGCCTTTCCGGTTTCTCAGACCGTGATCGAGATGATCTGATCAGCCTTTCGCCGCGATGAACGCGTCGCTGTAGCTGATCTCGAAGTCCCCCGTGTCCTCGATCTCTTCGAGCTTCGAGGTGTCGGTCGGGTACACGATTGGGTCGTCGAGGACTTCCTGATCGATGAACTCGACGGCAGCCTCGTTGGGGCTGGCGTAGAGGTTCCAGTTGGTCAGCTGTGCTCCACGCTCAGCGTCGAGCAAGAAGTTGATGAATGTGTGCGCCGTGCATGGGTGCGGAGCATCGTGTGGGATCGCCATGTTGTCGATCCAGCGGGTGCCGCCCTCGTCGGGCACGAAGTAGGTGTACTGATCGGGGTTCTCGGCATCGAGGAACTGGAACAAGAAGTTGCCGCTGTAGCCGTGGGCCACCGCCGAGTCGCCAGTCACGAGCAGCTCGTCGTACTGGTCCGAGTCGAAAGCCGCCACTCGATCGAGGGAGTCCGAGACCAGCGCCTGTGCCTCGGCGAGCTCGTCTGCACTCGTCGTGTTGAGCGAGTAGCCGAGGTACTTGAGCGCTGCGCCCATCGTCTCGCGAGGGTCGTTGAGCAGCGTGGCTGCCTGGCCGTCGAGGCCGTACTGGGCAGCGAGGTCCGGGTCGAAGATGAGTCCCCAGGTCCGCGGGACGTCTTCGCCGGTGACCGAGAGGTCGACGCCGAGCCCGGTGGTGCCCCACTGGTAGGGCGCTGTGTAGGTGGCGTCGGGGTCGTAGGGCAGACCTGATGCGAACTCCGACGCAAGGTTGCTCAGGTTCGGGATGGCGTCCTTTTGGAGCGGCTGGATGTCGCCTGCGTCGATCATGATCGACACCATGTAGTCCGACGGCACGATGAAGTCGTAGCCCGATCCACCGGCGTTGATGATCGGCTGCATGGCCTCGTTCGAGTCGTAGTTGTCCTCAGTCACCTCGACACCGAATTCGGCTGCGAAGGCGTCCTTCAGGTCGGGATCCATGTATTCGGTCCAGTTGTAGATGGCGAGCGGGCCGTCAGTCTCGCCGACGGCACAACCGGCAGCGGCGTCATCGCCGCCAGCGTCTCCGTCTCCGTCTCCGTCGCTCGAGTCGGCGTCGCTCGACGCGGTGCTCGTCGAGCTGTCTCCGTCGCTCCCGCATGCGCCAGCGATGAGCGCTATGGCGGCGAGGGCGGCGAGTAGCCGCATGAGTGCTGTCTTGTTCACGATGTCCCTCCAGGGTGGTGATGTGGGCGAATGGGTCACGCCATGCTGCCGCCTCGTGCTCGCTGAGCGAGTATCGACAACAGTACGAGAAGGATCGACGCCGCCAACATCACGACCGAAACGGCGTTGATGAGCGGGGTGACGCCACGGCGGATGAGGCCGAAGACGTAGACGGGCAGCGTGGTCGATCCCGGTCCGGCGACGAACTGGGTGATGACGACGTCGTCGAGCGAAAGCGTGAGGGCGAGGAGCGCGCCTCCGATGATGCCGGGCAGGATCAAGGGGAGGGTCACGTGACGGAACGTCTGCCACTTCGACGCGTACAAATCCTGAGCGGCCTCTTCGAGCGTCTCGCTCATGCCCGACAGCCGGGCCCGGACGACGATCGACACGAAGCTGATGCTGAAGGCGATGTGGCTCAGGGCGATCGTCGAGAATCCCTTCGTGACCTGAAGGCCGATCAGGTCGTCGAGGCTCGTGAAGAAGATGAGCATCATCACGGCCATCGTCACGTCGGGGATGATTACGGGCAGGTACAAGAGTGCGTCGAAGATCTTGTTGCCTCGAAAGCGGTAGCGCTCGAGGGCGAGGGCGCCAAGGGTGCCGAGCACCACCGAGATGAGTGTCGACACGATCGCGACGCGGATCGATACGCCAAGTGCGGACTGCACCTCGTCGTTGTCGCCGAAGGCGCGGTACCAGTCGAGGGTGAAGCCGCCCCATCTTCCGACTAACTGATCGTCGCTGAACGAGAACAGGACGAGCAACGCGATCGGTGCGTAGAAGAACAGGTACACCACGGCCGCATTGGCGGTCAGCACCTTTCGGGCGGTGCCACGAAGTTCTTTCGGAGCGGCCATCAGAGTGTGCGACCTCCCTTGCGGAAGTAGATCAGGGTGGCGATCAACATGACGGCCATCAGCACGGTCGATGCCGCAGCGCCGACTGGCCAGTTTCGGGCGGTCAGGAACTGGGTGACGATGTAACTCCCCAGCAGTACCTGTTTGCCACCTCCAAGGATCTCGGGGGTGACGTACGCGCCGAGACTCGGGATGAAAACGAGGATCGAACCGGCGATCACGCCGGGCATCGACAACGGCAAAGTGACGCGGAGGAACGTCTGAAATCCGGTGGCGCCCAGATCGCGGCTCGCTTCGAGGAGACTCCAGTCGGTGCGTTCGATTGCGGCATAGAGCGGCAGGATCATGAAGGGCAAGAACCCGTAGACGAGCCCGAGCACGATCGCGGTCGGGGTGAACAGGATCCGTGTTTCGCCCAAACCGATCGCTTCGGTGAGCTGCGACACCGGCCCGTCGTTGCCGAGCAGGATCCGCCAGGCGTAGTTGCGGACGAGGAAGTTCGACCAGAACGGAATCATGACGAAGACGAGCATGACGTTGCGGACAGCGGGCCGACGGGTCGCCAAGAAATAGGAGAACGGGTAAGCCAGGATCAGGCAGATGACCGTGGTGAGCACGGCGAGCCCGATCGAGCGCCACACGATGTCGAAGACGAGATCGTCGAAGACCCGTGGATACGGGATGAACCCGAACAACCGACCGAACTTCGTGGTGAAGAGCCCGTCGTAGCTGTCGAGATTCCAACCGGACAGGTCGGTCCCACCGAATCGGTTGCGAGTCGCGAATGAGTAGACGACAACGATCAGCAGCGGAACGGCGAAGAAGACGACAAGGTACGCGTACGCGGGGAGCGCCATGAGAAAGCCCTGCCGACGCCGATTCCGTTGGTGGGCCGCCGACAGATCCTTGACTCGCCCGCGACGATCCAGCGGGCCCGGTCGAACCTCGTCTTGGAGCGGCGCGTCGACGGCAGACATCTAGTCGGCCACCACCCAATCCGAGGTGCGATCCCACCACACACTGACCTCTGTGCCCGGCGCATATCGATCATGGCCCGCGGTCGCGTCTCCTCGGACCTCGAGGTCGATCCACCCGACCTTGACGACGTAGTCGATGGCGTGGCCCAGATAGGTCACGTCGGCGACCGTGCCGTCGAGGCTTGTCGCGGCATGCTCTGACGGTGTCGATCCGGCCGGCCCGATCCGTATTGCCTCGGGTCGGAGGCTCATCGCGACCGATGTTCCTGGTGCATGTGGAGACGGAGCCCGGAGGCGGGTTCCGTTGGTCAAGATGACGTGCTCGGCGTCCTCGACCGTCGCATCGAGCAAGTTCGTCTGGCCGATGAAGTCGGCGACGAACCGGTTCGCTGGCCGTTCGTAGATCTCCTCGGGCGGCCCGACCTGAAGGAGCTTGCCGTCGTGCATTACGGCGATGCGATCGCTCATCGCCATCGCTTCTTCTTGGTCGTGGGTGACGAACACGAAGCTGACGCCGAGTTCACGTTGGAGCGACTTCAGTTCGGTCTGCATCTCTTGGCGCAACTTGAGATCGAGGGCGCCGAGTGGCTCGTCGAGCAACAAGACCTTGGGTTCGTTGACTAGGGCGCGGGCGAGCGCGACCCGTTGCTGCTGGCCGCCCGACAACTGGTTGGGTCGCCGCTTCTCCATGCCGCCGAGCTGGACGAGTTCGATCGCTTCTTTCGCCCGACTGGCGGCCTCGGACTTGTTGATCTTCTTCATTCGGAGGCCGAACGACACGTTGTCGAGCACGGACATGTGCGGAAACAGGGCGTAGTTCTGGAAAACCGTGTTGACCGGCCGCTGATTCGGGGGCAGCGTTCCGACCTCGTCGCCGAAGATCTTCAGCGATCCTTCGGTCGGAAAGTCGAGACCGGCAATCATCCGAAGTGTCGTCGTCTTGCCACACCCCGACGGTCCGAGCATCGCGAAGAACTCACCGTCGGCGATCGTCAGGTCGACGTTGTCGACGGCGACGACATCACCGAACCGTTTCGTGACGCCGGCGATCTCAACTGCGGCAGTGACGTCGGTCATCGCGACATCGTTTCGCGGAATCGCCGCGGTGTACGAATCGGCAATCTTCATGAAACACGACGAGATGGACCCCGAATCGATCACCGCAGATGGCCCGCCTGACCCAATTCACCGAATTCGTCGTTTTCTCGGAACCGGCCCACCGCCGTCGGCGTGTCCTGACTAACCCGGAAATCAGATCAAAGGAAAACCAAAGACAATGGCCATCTCCCGCTACCTCATTCGCCTTGCAGCGTTCGTCGCGATCAGCGTTCTCGCCGCGACGACCTCGCTGGCTACAGCTGGCGCTCAAACGGCGACCGACATCTCCGCCCCGGAACTCCTCGGCGTGAGCACCGAGTGGGAGACCGGCACGACGTTCTACCGCTTTGGCGACATGCACTTCGTCGCCGAGCCTGTCGAGTTTCACCCCGATGACTATGTTGCGCTCGAGTTCGAGATCGTTGAGCAGCATCCCGGCATCGGCGATTGGCTTGATCCGTACTTCATCTCGAACGACTCGGACCCGGATAACCCGGGGATCGACATCGTCATGAGCTCGACCTACGCCAACGCACTCGGTGTCTTCCGCCTCTCGGCGATCGCGATCCAGGACGACGCTGGCAACATCAACCGCTATCAGTCCGACGGCACGCAACAAACCTACATCGCAGCCTTCGACGAGGTGACCGTTGGGCCGTCGACCATCCCGGTGTTTCCGGAGATCGAGTTCACGCTTGCGGAGCGGTACTGCGGTGGCCAGCTCCCGACCGTCGTGCTGCCCTACGACACGCCGACAAACGGCGACGACATCATCGTCGGCACCGACGGTGATGATTGGATCGAAGGTCTCGGTGGCAACGACGTCATCTGCGGCCTCGGCGGCGACGACTACATCGATGGCGGTACCGGCGCCGACGTGATCCGTGGCGGAAGTGGACCGGACTGGCTCCTGGGTGGCGCCGGTAATGATCGTCTGCTCGGTGGCCCAGGTGCAGACGTGATCGAGGGCGAATCCGGTGCTGACCGAATCGTTGGTTCGAAGGGTGCCGACTGGCTCGACGGAGGCCAGGGCAAGGACAAGATTCTTGGCGGCCTTGGCAACGACACCATCGTCGGTGGCGATGGCAACGATCGCCTCGGCGGTGGAGCCGGTGGCGACATCCTCGACGGTGGACTCGGACGAGATCGCATCTTCGGCGGCGCCGGTGGTGACGAGATCTACGCCGGTCTCGATGATCGCATCGATGGTGGCGCTGGCGTCGACGTCGCCGAGATCGACGGCTTCGACTACGCCACCTGCGTCGCTGTCGAGAACGGCTGCTGAACCCTCCAACCGCACTGACGTCGCGGCGACCCTGGGCCGATTTACCCCTTAGGCCGCGGCCGCCGCACGTCGACACCTTTCATCAACCCTGACTCTCGAACGGAAGCCATGCGCCACATTCGTGTTGCCCGTACCCAGCTGATTCTCCTGGCGATCGCTGGCCTAGTGATCTCCGCGGCCCTGCTTGCTGGCGGACGCCCAGCCGGAGCGATCGTGAACGGATCGGCGGTGTCGATCTCCGACGCCCCGTGGCAGGTCTCGCTTCAGTACCAGGACTACGGGTACTTCTGTGGGGGATCCATCCTCGACGACACGACGGTCGTCACGGCGGCCCACTGCGTCGACTGGATCGACAGCGGCGGACTTTTCGTTCGCGCCGGTGTGGCCGACTCGACATCGGGCACCGGTCAAGACGTCGCAGCCAAGTCCATCACTTGGTGGCCCGACTACGCCGCAACCCAGGTTGGCGACATCGCCATCATCATTCTGGAAGAGCCGCTGACGTTCTCGGCGACGGTGCAACCAATACCGATCGCGTCGGCGCAAGAGATTTCTGCGGTCACCGTCGCGACGACGACGGGCTGGGGGCGCATGAGCAGCGACGGCTCGGATTCGCCGCAGCAACTGCGGACGACGACCATTCCACTCATCGGGGATTCCGCATGCATCGTCAGCGGAACCGACATCGATCGTGACGGAGAGATGTGCGCTGGCGGGCAAGGATCGGGACCGTGCTACGGCGATAGCGGAGGTCCGCTGTCGGTCGCCACTGCGAGCGGACCGAAACTCGCCGGCATCGTGAGCTGGGGCATGGTGTGCGCCGACACCCCGGCCGTCTTCGCCGAAGTCCTCAACTACATGAACTTCATCGCGACGGCCGCGGCCAACCCGTCGATCACCTTCGAGAGCGACCCTCCCGTGCTCGTCGACGTGGCGGCTCCGTGGAATCCGAACACCGGTTTCGTCCGCTACGACGAGGTGCCGTTCTTCCTCACCGTCGATGCCACTTCGACCGACGTCGCCGAAGTCGGCATCGTGTTGGAGGCTCGGGACGGGACTCTGTCGTACGGCTATGAGCTCGCGACGTACACCCTTACGGATCGGATCGACTTCTCGACGATGGTCCGTGACGTGCCGGGCACGGGGAGCTTCGATCTCGAAGCGGTGGTGCTCGTCGACCACAGCGGAAACAGCTCGGTCTACTGGGCCAACGGCGATCTCGACATCGAGGCCGGCAGCGAGACGATCTTCGATTCCCATGCAATCGACTTCTCCGCCTTCACGATCACGATGACGGAGAAGCTCTGCGGTGGGCTCATGCCGACCGTCGTGCTCGAAGACTGGGACTGGGCCACCGAAGGCGACGACGTCATCCTCGGAACGCCGGAGTACGACTTCATCGAGGGGTACGGCGGCAACGACGTCATCTGCGGCCTCGGAGATAGCGATGAGATTTACGGCGGTGCTGGAGCTGATGTCATTCGTGGTGGCAGCGGACCGGACGTCATCTGGGGCGGGAACGGCAACGATCGGATCCTCGGCGGTCCCGGTGCCGATGAGATCCACGGAGAGTCGGGCGCCGATCGTCTGATCGGATCCAACGGCGCCGATCATCTCTACGGCGGTCAAGGCAAAGACAACCTGCTCGGCGGCCGTGGAAACGACCAGATCGACGGTGGCGACGGCAACGACCGAGTCGGCGGCGGAACCGGTGGGGACACCGTTCTCGGGCTCGCTGGACGTGACCGAGTGTTTGGCGGCGACGGTGGTGACATCCTTCGGGGTGGCGACGACGATGATCGGCTCTTCGGCGGTGGAGGCATCGATGTCGTCCATGGCGAAGGTGGCATTGACGAATGCGAGGGTGACAACCTGTTCACCTGCGAACAGTGATCGCCTAGACGGCGCCCCAGTCGTAGTTCTGTTTCACGACGCGGAGATACGTGAGGGTCTCGACGGTTCGCACACCGTCGACGGCACGGATCTTCGTGTCGACGACATCGAGGAGATGTTGGGCGTCACGGCAGACGACTTCGGCGAGTACGTCGTAGCGGCCGGCGGCGATCACGACGTATTCGAGTTCGTCGATCTCTCCGAGAACGTCGGCTGCGATCGAGACCTCATGATCGACACGGATACCGAGCAACGCCTGGTAGCCGTAGCCGAGCGCCATGGGGTCGGTGACGGCCACAATGCTCATCACGCCACGTTCGATCAGACGATTGACTCGTTGCCGGGTTGCCGCTTCGCTGAGGCCGACGAGCGGCGCGAGCTGCGCGTAGGGCGTGCGTCCGTCGACCTGAAGTCGTCGAACGATCGCCTTGTCGATCTCGTCGAGCGCATGAGGTTTCGGGATCGTGCTCACGCGACGGTTGACATCCGGGCCATCGCCTCAGTGAGGGCCTGTTGGATCACCGACGCCATGAAGTCGAACTCGTCGGGGCCGGCGATCAGTGGAGGTGACAACTGGATGACCGGTTCGCCGCGGGCGTCGGCTCGACAGAGCAGGCCGAGGTCGGCGAGTCGGAGCGACAAGAACCCACGAATCAGCTCCTGGGCCTCGTCGTCGGAGAAGAACACGCCGTTGTCGACGTCCTTCATCAGTTCGATGCCGTAGAAGTAGCCCATGCCTCGCACCTCGCTCACGATCGGGAGGTCGGCCAGTGGTGCGAGGGCGTCGATGAACGTCGACGCGTTGGTGCGGACGTGGGCGAGGAGATTGTCGTCTTCGATGATGTCGAGGTTGGCGAGGGCGACAGCACAGCTCACCGGATGTCCGGCGAAGGTGAATCCGTGCTGGAACACGTGGTCGGTGTCGGCGAAGGGTTCGGCGACCTTGTCGCTCACCAGAACGGCACCGAGCGGGGAGTGGCCGGAGGTGAGTCCCTTTGCGGTGGTGATGATGTCGGCCTGATAGTCGAGGGCCTGCGAGCCGAACATCTCGCCGAGCCGGCCATAGGCGCAGATGACCTCGTCGGACACGAGTAACACGCCGTACTGGTCACAGATCTCGCGGACCCGGGCGAAGTAGCCATCGGGCGGCACGAAGCATCCGCCCGCGTTCTGGACGGGCTCGAGGAAGACGGCTGCGACCGTCTCGGGTCCGGCATCGAGGATGCATTGTTCGATCTGGTTCGCGGCGGCGACACCCAACAGGTCTGGGTCGCCGTCGTAGGCGCGAGCGAAGTCGAGGGTGTTGTCGACCTTGAGGGCGCCCGGGACGAGTGGCTCGAACGGGGTCTTCGCAAACTCGAGCCCGGTAATCGACAAGGCGCCCATCGTCGTGCCGTGGTAAGCGAGATTGCGGCTGATCACCTTGTATCGGTCGTGCTCCCCGATCTCGTGGAAGTACTGCCGGGCGAGCTTGAAGGCCGACTCAACAGCTTCGGACCCGCCGCTCGTGAAGAACACGCGGTTGAGGTTCCCGGGTGACAGGTCGGCGAGGCGTGCGGCGAGCTCGACCGCTTTGGGGTGGGCGTACGTCCAGATCGGAAAGAAGCCGAGCTGTGCGGTTTGGTCTCCGGCGGCCTTGGCGAGTTCGGGGCGGCCGTACCCGACCTGTGTCGTGTACAGACCAGCGAGACCGTCGAGGTATTGCTTGCCGTGGTTGTCCCACACGTAGCACCCCTCGCCGCGTTCGATGATCGACGTTCCGTCGACCGAATGGCCGAGCGAAGAGAAATGGCCCCACAGATGTCGTTCGGCCTTTGGTTCGAGCTGGTCATTGGGAAGCGGGGCGTGCACCATACAACGGATTCAACAACAAAACGGACGCTAAGGCAACGGATTCCGTCGTCATTGTCCCTTTGTCCACTCGTTGTGGTCGGACTATTCTCCTTCGACGACCGAATGCGCTCATGAGAGGGAAGGCCTCGCACCGAGGGAACACCGTGAAACGTCCAGCGATCCGAATCCTCGATCTCTCCGGTTCTCCCGATGAAATGGGTGACGCTCACGGTCGAGCGTTCGCAGACGAGATTCGCCACTACACGAACGAGCGGGTCGATCTCGTCACTGCCGGATCATGGTCGGGCGGTCAGATGAGTCGGGCCGACGTTCTGGACCTCGCCGAATCGATGATCCCGGCCCACGAGAAGCACGCTCCCGAACTGGCGTCAGAGATGCACGCCATGGCTGCCGCCGCTGGCATCAGCTCTGCGGAGGCCATCGTCGTCGGGGGATTCACCGACTTCGTCGACACGGTGCGCGCCACGATCGGCGGAGACCATCCCGATGAGGTGATCGAAGACGACTGCACGGCCTTCATCGTCCCGAGCGAGCGGTGCGAGAACGGACAGGGGATGTACGGCCAGACGTGGGACATGCATGATTCGGCCACCGAGCACGTGGTGCTGTTTCGCTGTCGTCCCGACGATGCTCCGGCCAGCCTCGTGTTCACGACCACCGGCTGCCTCGGTCAGATCGGCATGAGCGAACTCGGCGTGTGCGTCGGAATCAACAACCTGGTCGCCACCGACGGCACCCCCGGGGTGACCTGGCCTCAGGTGGTTCGCGCCGCCCTCGGTACGACGACGGCGCAACGCGCCAAAGACGTGGTGCTTGGTGCTGATCTCGCGGGCGGCCACAACTTCTGCGTGTTCGACGGTGAGGGCTACGGCTACTCGATCGAGGCGATGCCGACCGCAAGGCCCTATTCGATCCTCGGCGACGAGGCACTCGTGCATACCAACCACACCCTGGCTCCGGAGACGACCGAACGGCAGGGACACCGAGACGATTCGCTCCAGGACTCTTCGGTCCTTCGACTAGCGGCGGCCCGAGCATTCCTCGACCGGCGCGACCTGACACCGGAGGACCTCATGGAGCTGACCCGAGATCCCGACGCGGTCTGTCAGACCGCACGCGAGCCGTACCACATCGAGTCGAGCGGCGCGGCGGTCATGCGACCGTCGACCCTCGACTTCTGGGCTTGTTGGGGGCTCCCCAGCCACAACGACTTCGTGTCCATCGGATTCGCATGACGCGTTCGTCGGGAGATGATGCAACCGACCGTACGGATCACGACGAGATCGTCGTGCATCGATTCGACGACGGCGACCTTCGGATCGTGCAGCTCGACCCACGGCACGCCAAGCAATGCGAAGAGCTCGAACTCGCCGTCTTTCACACGATCGATCCGTCCGACCTGTATCACGAACACGAGATGCTCGACCTCTACGACGCCTTCCCCGAGGGAAACTTCGTGGTGCTCGACGCCGCCGCCGACGACCGCGTGATCGGCATGGGGCTCGGCATTCTGCTCGAGTTCGACTTCGACAACCCGTACCACGGTCTGCGAGAGATCGAGGGCGACGGCGGGATCGGCAATCACCACCCCGACAGTCCCTGGTACTACGGCACTGACATCTCCGTATACCCCGAGTACCGAGGACGAGGCATCGGCAAAGCGCTCTACGAGCAGCGCAAGCGATACGTCCAAGAGGCGAACAAGGCCGGCATCGTGGCCGGTGGAGTGATCCCTGGATACGCCGACCACCTCGGCCTCATGAGCGCTGACGAGTATGTCGAGAAGGTTGTCGCTGGCGACCTCTACGACCCGACGCTCACGTTTCAGCTCGAGAACGGTTTTCGGGCCGGGCCGGCGCTGCCCGATTATCTCCATGACCCGACGGTCGGCAACTGGGCGGTCTTGATCGTCTGGGACAACCCGGACTGGACCGGCGCCGGTGGCACCGAAGGCCGCGCATGAGTGCGCACCGAACGGCTCTGCCGCCTCCTGGCGGTTTGTCACTGTGGCTCGACCGGCTCGACGAGGACTGCACCCCGCAGAACCCCTTGATGAACGACCTCGACGTCGACGTCGCCATCGTGGGCGGGGGGTACACCGGACTGTGGACCGCGTGGGCACTCGCGCGCCGGGACCCATCGATCCGGGTGGCTGTCCTCGAGCGACAGTTCTGCGGCTACGGAGCCTCGGGCCGCAATGGGGGGTGGGTCGTCGGCGAGCTCGCTGGTGGGGTTTCTGCGTACGAGAGTCGGGTCGGTCGCGCCGAGGCCCTGAGGCTCGTTCGCGCCGTGTTCGCGACGGTCGACGACATCGGCACCGCTGCGGCTGCTGACGGGATCGATTGCGATTTCGCCAAAGGCGGCGCTGTCTATGTGGCCCGCAACGCTGCGCAAGAGAAACGCCAACGAGAGACCATTGCGCACGAACGGTCTCTCGGGATCACCGAGGGCGAGATTCGTGCCCTGTCCGTCGACGAGGCCCGTTCGATGATCGGTGCGTCGGACGTTCGCAGCGGCATCTTCTATGCGCCGTGCGCAGCGGTCGACCCCGCCAAGCTCGTACGGGGGCTCCGTCGCGCTGTCGTTGACGCTGGGATAGCGGTCCACGAAGGAACGACGGTCGAGAGCATCGAGCCTGGATTGGTGCGGACCTCCGGCGGAACAGTGCGCGCGGACGTCGTCGTCCGGGCCACCGAGGGATACACGCGTGATCTCCCAGGCGAACGCCGAACCATGGTCCCGTTGTATTCGCTGATGATCGCAACCGAACCACTCCCGCCCGACGTGATCGGCGAGATCGGTCTCGAGGGACGGCCGACCTTCGCCGACGACCGGTACGCCGTCATCTACGGGCAGCGAACCGCCGACGACCGGCTGGCGTTTGGGGGGCGCGGCGTTCCGTACGCCTTCGGCAGCGCCATCACGGCGGACCTCGAACACGACGTCGCCACACATGAGCTCGTGCACCGCACACTTCTCGAGCTGTTTCCGATTCTTGGCGACGTGGAGATCACCCACCGGTGGGGCGGCGTCCTCGGCGCGCCCCGCAACTGGACGCAATCGGTCGACCTCGACCCGGAGACCGGAATGGGCTCCGCTGGTGGCTACGTCGGCGAAGGTGTTGCGCCCTCGCACCTCGCCGGTCGGACGATGGCCGAGCTCATTCTCGATCGCAACGGCGGCGATGCCGACGACGAGCTGACATCGCTCGCCTGGGTCAATGCCAGCGGGCGCAAGTGGGAGCCCGAGCCGTTGCGGTGGCTCGGCGTCGCCGGGACGCGTCGGGTGATGTCGGCCGCGGATCGAATCGAGTTCGAGACGGGCCGCGAGTCCCGTCGAGGAAAGCTCGCATCGAAGCTGCTCTGAACGTCGCCGAATCTCCCGGATCGCACTCGGTTCGGGCACCATGGACCCATGACGACTCGCGCTGGCACGCTTGCTGCCGTTCGTGCGCCTGCGGTCGCGTGGCCAACGGTGACCCTGGCTCTCGTCAACACCGCTGCGTACATCGAGTCGACGATTCTCGCGGTGAGCGGAGGGATACCGCTGTGGGTTGGCCTCGTGTGCAACACCGTGTTCGCGTACATCGCCTACACGGCGCTCCACGAATCCGTGCATCGCAACGTTTCCCGGTCGCGGCCGCGACTCAACACCTTGGTCGGCCTGCTCGGGGCCCTCCCGCTATTTCACAACGTGGAGCTTCACCGGCTGACCCATCTCGGGCACCACGCACATCTCAACAATCCCGAGAAGGACACCGATCACTGGGTCGCCGGCTCCAATCCGATCGTCGTGCTCCTGCGGTGCTCCACGTTGTTTGCTGCGCACTACGTGCACGGCATTCGCCTCGCCCGACAATCGACGAACGCCTCCGAGCGACTCCGTCGCGCCGGCTGGCAAAATGCGCTGACGCTTACGCCCACCATTGCGGTCGGATTGTTCGAATCGTGGACGACCGCACTCGTCGTACAGATCGCTCCGGGGCTGATCGCTGCGCTGATCCTCGGACTCACGTTCGACTGGCTGCCTCACCATCCCCACACGAGCAGCGATGCACGAGACGGCACTCGGGTGATCGAAGCCCCGGGCCGGCTCAACGTGCTCCTGACCGGCATCTACTTGTGGCAGAACTATCACCGCATGCACCACGTTCGCCCGACGGTGCCGTTCTATCTCTACCGACGGCTGTACGAGCTCGACTCCGACCCTGATGTGATGCGCTGACGCTTGGCGAGTTCGTGCCCGGTGGGCATCTTCGACTCAGCGGGTGGTCGTCACGACCGCAGCCGGGGTGACAGGAAGAGATGACCCGCCTTGGTGTCGACGCTGCTCGAACCGCAGCCAGAGATAGACCGACGGTGGTAGCAGAGCCATCGGTTGGAAGCCGAGCGCCTCGTGAAGGTCGAGGGTCAGGTGGCCAAGCCACACGGCGACCAGGCCGAGCCGGATGATCAGCAGCACCTGACGGTCGACATCCACGCGGGGAGCGATGAGCGCATCGATCGCGATGAGTATCGGCAGACCGAGGAGCACGACGTCGTAGTAGAGGGTGTGTGGGCTGACGAAGACGGCCGCGGTCAGGGCGGACGCCCACCAGAGCGATGTCGACGTGTCCACATCGGCACGGTCGACGCTCGGGCGCCGTCGCCACAGATCGGCGGTGACCGCGACGGCGACCCCGACGGCCAACGCCGTGGCGAGCCAACCGTCAGCGATGCCACCGACGGCGAAATCGAGCGCTCCCCACGCCGAGATCTGGTTCTGCGCATTCGACGCTGCTTCGGCTGGACCGTACCGATCGAGCGCCTCGAGGTAGCGCACCGGCCAGTCCCATCCGACGACGATGCCGCCGATCGCCGCGTGTGCCATGCCGACACCCAGAGCGATCGCCAAAGCCTTCCAGCGCTGTCGCAGCACGAGCGCGACGGAGATGACGACGGCGAGCTGTGGTTTGTACGAGAGCAGGCCGACCGCGATCCCGGTTCGGATCGGGTCGTTGCGACGCTCGCCGTCATAGGCGATGGTCATGGCCAATAGGGCGAGCGGTGCGGTCTGTCCGCCGGGTAGGAGCCGGGCGAACGGGGACCAGGCGATCATCGACACCACGACTGTCGCGAACCCGAAGCGACGGTCGGCGATCGCGGGGGCGATCTGTTTCCAGAGCGCAAAGGTCAGCGCAACGGCCACCGCAACGACCAGCCCGAACACCCGCATCGACGCCAGGACGTCGAGACTGCCGAGCGGGCTCAGGAGGACCGCGAGTAGGGGCGGGTTGATGTATCCCTGCCAGCTCACGGCGTCGTCGCCGATCAGCTGCTTCTGCGTTCGGAGCTGGACATCCAGGTCGTAGAGCGATTCGCCGTTGCCGTCGGCGACGAGCGTCGCACCGGTGTGGAATGCCGGATAGTCGCCGATCGCGATCTGCCCATCCGCGGTGAGCGGTGCATCCAGGCCGAGCAGATAGTTGGCCACGACAACGAGGTTGGCGACGGCCATCAGGGCCATCACAACCGTGAGAAACGGCAGCGAGAAGAGCCGGTCGAGGAGTCGCTGCGCCATCTCTGTCTATCGGCGCATCGAGGAGTGCGCTGAGCGCCGCGATCGATGCAGGGGCGTGCCCCCGGTGCCGAGAGCTGGTCAGCGTGGCGGGCGTAGCACCAGCGATGGAGTCGCTGCTTTGTAGGCCTCGTAGTCGGGCTGGCCGCCCCACTTCTTGTCGGCTCGTCGTTCGAGCATGGGGACGCCGCTGACGAAGTTGAGCAGAACGAACACGAACAGCGGTGAGATCAATGTGGCGAACTGCCAGCCCTGCAGGGCGGGGATCGCCATGATGGCGATGCCGACCCACAAGGTGATCTCGCCGAAGTAGTTCGGGTGGCGTGACCACGCCCAGAGGCCGACGTTGATGAAGCGACCTGCGTTGTTCGGGTCGGCCCGGAAGGCGGACTTTTGCCGGTCGGCGATGACCTCGATCCCGAAACCGACGACCCAGACGACGAGGCCGACCACACCGAGAACGCCGAAGTCGGACTTCGCCCCCGAGGTCATCGCCGCAAGTGCCGCGCCGGCCGTCAAGGTGACCCACAGGCCTTGCAGCGACCACGTCATGAAGAAGCGAACCGCGTCGGTCTTGATCTTGTCGAACCGGCCGTCACCACCGTCGCGGGAGATTCGTCGAAACAAGAACGTGCCGAGTCGGCCTGCCCAGAGGGCGATGAGGACGGCAAACAGAAGGGTGCGGAAGTCTCGCTCTGCCGCGGTGAGAAGGGCGATCGCGGTGACGGTCAGGTAGGTGAGCGATCCGGTCAGGTCGTAGTAGTGCTCGGTTCGGGCGAGATAGGAGGGGATGAACACCAGCCAGTTGACCCCGAAGGCAAGCGCGACGAGGACTGCGAAGGCCTGGAGCCCACCGAGAGTTTCGCCTCCGTCGCTTCCGAGCACGGCCATCAGCAGACCGAGTCCGACCGAGATGACGATTCCGACGACGGCTTGTCCACGCGGCGACATGGCCGCACGTTACGTCAGGACGAGGTCGTGACCGTGAGCGAACGGGTAGCGGTGTTTCCTCCGCCTTGGCCTGCGCCGTTGGCTTCGACCGTCACGGTGATCACATAGGTCGTGCCCGGCTCGAGGGCGGGTGTCCAGAAACCGGGGATGCCAAGGTGTCGGGTCGTGCAGCCGCGCGCTTGCCCGGCGTTCGACCCAACGACTCCGCCACCTTGCTTGCGGATCGAGAACGAGCCGTTGGCGCAGATGTTCGATTCGTAGTTGACCTCGAAGCGCGTCGAACCGACCTGGACGAGGCGAAGGTTCTGGAGTTGGACGTCGGCGGTCGCCTGCGGCGCGTTTCCGCCAGATGTCCGGAACGGGACCTGCGGGGATGCGGCGGTCGGCGGACCGTCGAGCACCACTTGCACCGTGTGATCGGTGCCGGGTGCCAGACCGGAGATCGATGAGTTGACCAGCACGCCGCCACTGGCAGTTCCGCGCTGTGTCTGGACGACGGTGCCGCCGGCCCGAATGGTGATCGTGTAGCCGCTCGTCGTGGTGGACATGAACCGGAACCGCAGCGTGGTGTCGCCGATTGCTCCGACGTCGATGCGCTGTGCGAACTCGGCTGGCTCGACGGGTGGGCTGGTCGTGGGGGTCACCACACGACGGGTCGTGGTCGGTGGGGTCGTGGTGGTGGTCGTTGTTGTCCGGACGACGCGGGTCGTGGTCGTGGGCCGCACGGTCGTCGTCGGACGAACGGTGGTGGTCGGAGCAACCGGCCGTCGGGTGGTTGTGGTGGCGACTGTTGTCGATGGCCGAGTCGGCGGGGCTGTCGTGGCGGTTTGCGCTCGAGTCGTGGTGGTCGTGGGGCGGGTGGTCGTGGTGATGGACGACGACGTGACGTTCGATGATCCGGTGTCGGTATCGGCCGCCTCCGCGGTGCCCGCGACCTGGACGACGACCTCATCGGTCGAATTGGCCTCCTCGATACGGTCGGTCACGACGACCGTCTCCTCGGATTGGGCTTGGGCGAGCTCCGGTGCTGCTTCGGAGTCGGGGCCGGTCGCGGGCGTGCCGTCCGTGTCGTCTTCAGACGGCGACTCTGTGGACTCGAGGTCATCGTCTTGGCCGGCGCGTTCCTCGTCGGTTTCGTCGACCGAGACGCTGTCGAGCCCGTTGCCACGGTTGAAGGGATCCGACAGATCGATCGCCGTGGCCGGGACGAGGTCGGGCATGAAAACGGCGGTCACGATCAACATCGGTACGGCAAGACCGATGAGCCCTGCCAGCACCATGCCGCCACGCTCTTCGTCATCCTCGGGTGGCGGCGCAGGCTGATCCCAGCGAGTCTGCGGAGATTCCCCGACCTCGATGTCTTCTGCCGAATCCGACTTCACGATCTCCTCACAGTTGCCGCTCGTCTCCATTCAAGACGCCGCTGAGGCCCGCCGAGTCGCGCCGGGACACTTTGCCCAGTCTCGCAGCGGGGGGTCAGTGGCCGGTCGGAGTCCATCGTCGAGCGTGCTGCGCCATCGGGTCGCTCGGGTTCGAGGGCCGCCGATCGCCGATCAGCTCGTTCCGCTGGTTCATCGGTGCCACATCTCCGGGACCTGCGGCGTGGTCGAGCATGAGCACGCCGTCGAGATGATCAATCTCGTGGAGGAAGAGCTCGGCCATGTCGGGTGGAAGACGTTCCCACGTCCATGCGTACCCGTCGTCGCCGAGCCATCGCATCGAGATGGATTTGGCGCGCTCGACCCGAACGAGCTGACCCGGAACCGACAAGCAGTCGTCCCAAACGGTTTGGCGTTCGGGCGATCGCCACGTGACTTCCGGGTTGAGGATCGCGCGAGGCCCTGAGCCGAGATCGCAGATGATGACTCGCTCGTTCCAGCCAATCTGTGGCGCCGAGATCGCCCGGCCAAAGCCCTCCCGTCGGCGAAAATCGGCGAGCGTTGCGGCGAGGTCGTCGACTCGCTGATCGAAATCCGCTGCGTCGGGATCTGCTCGCCGGCTCGGTATCCGAAGTCGAGGATCCCCGTCGGTGAGGATCGGCTGCGGCACGCCTTCGGAGATCGCCATCGTCGCATTCTCGCAGATCAACCGATCGGTTGATGTGGCGGATCTTCGTGATCGGGATGATGAATACACACCCGAACGGAACGACCGCTCGGTACTTCGAAAGGAATCGATCTCATGCGTGCACTTCTGATTCTCTCTGCTCTTTCGCTCTTCGTCGGCTACTCAGCCATCGCCATGGCGACCGGCGGGAGCGCCTCGTTCGTCGCTTCCCCTCTGCTGGTGATCGCGATCGGCTGCCTCGTCGCTCACGACAAGCTCGACACGGCGAAGAACCACGCCTGACCCCTTCGGGTCGCCATCGTCTTGCTCCGGATGCCACCATCGGCTTCGGCGTTCATCGAGGGGAGGGGCCATGGCTGTACGAGTGATCGTCGCCGATGACCACCCGGTCGTCCGTACGGGTGTGGTGATGATGCTCGGGACGGATCCGGCGATCGAGGTGGTCGCGGAGGCGGCCGACGGCGCCGAGGCGATCGCCCTGGCTCTCGAGCATCGGCCTGACCTGGTCGTGATGGATCTACAGATGCCGGAGCTGGATGGGGTCGAGGCGACGACACGTCTCCAGGCGGAAGCGCCGGATATTGCGGTACTCATCCTCACGACCTACGACACCGACCGGGCGATCGTTTCGGCGGTCGAGGCCGGCGCGGTCGGGTATCTCCTCAAGGACGCTCCGCCCGACGAGCTGCTCGCTGCGGTTCGACGTGCGGCAGCGGGATCGCCGGTACTTGCCGGCCCGGTCGCCGAGAAGCTCGAGGCGGCCCGATCGGCCCCTGCGATGCCCGACCTCACCGCTCGCGAACTCGACGTCCTCGAGGCGCTCGCTGCCGGCGGAACGAACAAGGGGATCGCCGAACAGCTCTTCGTTTCCCAAGCGACGGTGAAGACGCATCTGATTCACATCTTCCAGAAGCTCCAGGTCGACGATCGAACGTCGGCGGTGGCTCGGGCGGTCGAGCTCGGTCTCGTCGAACGCTGAACAACCGGGCTGCCCTGTACGCGCCGCGGCTAGGGCGCGCTGCTAGAGGAAGGTCGCGAACTCGTCCAACGGTGCTCGCTCGGCTTCGAGGCTATTGATCGGGTGATCACGATTCGCTTTGCCGATGGCGACGCCGCAAAACAACATCAGTTCCTCGGGTGCACCCGTGAACGACCGGACCTGCTCGTGCGCAGCCGACCAGGCTTCTTGTGCGCAGGTCTGCCAGCCCGCTTCTTCGGCGAGCAGCATGAACGTCTGCAGGAACATCCCGAGATCGCTCCATTGCGGCGGGCCCATGTTTCGGTCGATGAAGCAGAAGACGGCCGCCGGTGCACCGAAGAAGTCCATGTTGCGGGCGAACTGTTGGAGTCGACCCGCCTTGTCCTCGCGTTCGATCCCGATCGTGGCGTACATCTGCTCACCTACCGTGTAGCGGCGGGTGCGATAGGGGTCCCACAGCTTGGGCGGGTAGACGTCGTATTCGATTGTCGAGCTCGGCGCAGCGTCGGCCATGTGGGCGCGGAAGTCCGCCATCGTGTCGCCGTTGACGACCCAGATGCGCCACGGTTGGAGGTTCCCGCCCGAGGGCGCGCGCGATGCCGTCGACAGGAGGCCAGCGATCGTGTCGTTGCTGATTGGGTCCGGGAGGAAGTCCCGCACGCTGCGTCGGGCCAGTACCGCGTCGGTTACCTGCATGAATTATCTCCCGTCGACCCGATCGCGGGCGCTCCTCGTCGTTCGGTCAGAACATACTCGTCGACTCGAACCAGGCCTCCTGCCCGTCGCCCCTAGTGTCCACGGAGATGCGAACGTCGCGTGCCCGAGTCGGCTTGCTCTCCACGCTTATGGTGGTCGTGCTTGCCTGCGCGTCGCCAGTGCCCTCGGCCGCGCCGCCCAGGACCGACGGCCCGGCGACGACCGAGCTTGTGTCGTCAACCGGGTCGGATCTTTCGGCAACCGCATCGACCGAGACATCAGCGACGACCGACACCATCGGCATCGCGGCGTCGACCACGTCGACGGCCTCGAGCTCAACACTCCCAACCGACGAGTCGTCCCGTGGCGAATTCGTCTATCGCTCGACCGTGCGCGCCTTCGATGGAGAGGCCCTGGCGGGTTCGACATGGTCGGACGACTGCCCCGTTCATCACCGTGACCTGCGGATCCTCGACGTCAGCCATTGGACTCCGGACGGCTCGGTCGCCGACGGCCAGCTGGTCGTCCACGCCGACGTTGTCGATGACATCGAGACGGTCTTCGCCGCGCTGTTCGATACGAAGTTTCCGATCGTCGAACTCCGGATCACCACCCCTCGCGATGTCGCCGCGCCGCCTCCAGACGACAACAACTCCACTGCGTTCGTCTGTCGAGCGGTCGTCGGCGGCACCGGCTTCTCTCAACATGCCTACGGGCTCGCCGTGGACCTGAATCCGCTCTGGAACCCGTATTGGCGAGGAGACCTTGTGCTGCCGCCGGCGGCCAGCGCATGGCTCGATCGTTCGCGACAACAGCCAGGCATGATCGCCGAGGGCGATCCGGTCGTCGCGGCGTTCGATGCCATCGGTTGGTCGTGGGGTGGCCGGTGGAACTCACTGTCCGACTGGATGCACTTCTCCGCCAACGGACGCTGATGAGGGAGGCGACCCTGTGGATCGCTCGTCGACACGCGAAGATCGTGGTGTGCGCACCACCTGGATCGCCGTCGCTGTGGTTTCCTCGCTTGTCGCCAGCCTCCTGGTTGGTGGCGCCCCCGCGTCAGCTCAGACAGATGCGGTGTCGGTGCTGTCGCTCGGTGATTCGTATGTGTCGGGGAATGGCGCGGGCGGTTACGTCGGTGACGCCGATTGCTACCGAACCCCGAACGCGTGGCCGGTCGTGTACGCCCGGGAGCTCGCGCAGAACGGAACGTCGGCGACTGCGCATCACTTTGCGTGCAGCGGCGCAACGATCGACGACCTGGATGGCCAGATCCAGGCCGCAATGGCCGTTGGGGTCAACCCGGATGTGGTCGTGGTGTCGATTGGCGGCAACGACCTGGGGTTCTCCGACATCGTGGCAGATTGTTTCGTGATCCTCCTTGCGCCGTTCCGCTGTCCGGACCGCATCGAGTCGTCGTCAGCGCTGATCGCCGCGACGATCGACGAGACGCGGACAACGCTCCAGCGCCTCGCCCGTGACTTTCCATCGGCGCACACCGTCGTGTTGGTCGGTTACCCGGATCTCAACTCGCCGTTGTGCGTGATCCCGAACTCGTCGGAGGTTCGGGCGTTGCAGGCGGACTACGAGCAACGACAGATCGGCGTCGCGCAATCGGTTGACGCAACCGTCGGCACGGAGACGCGCGTCGAGTTCGTGAGCCTGCGGACGCTCTATGACGGGCGTGGCCCGTGTGCGTTTCGATCGATCGTCGGCGACAGCGCCGGTCGGTGGGTGCGCCAGATCGGCGAAGGTCTGCCCGCAGAGTGGTTTCACCCGACCGAGCAGGGCCACGCGGCGACGGGCCAGATGCTGGCCGCGATGGAGCTGCACGTACCGCCCGCCGTGGCTCCGACACCCACGACAACGTCGACGCCAACGACCACCACCACGACGTCGGTGCCGACGACCACCACCACGACGTCGACGACGGCTCCGGTCGCCATGGTTCCGACGTGCGACGGTCACGAGGCCACGATCGTCGGTACGGACGGCGCAGACGTGCTGGACGGGACGCCTGGCGCAGACGTCATCGTTGGTCTGGGCGGCGCTGACCTCATCCGCGGATTTGGCGGTGCGGATGTCATCTGCGGTGGAGACGGATCGGATCGGATCATCGCAGGATCGGGTGCCGACCTCGTCTTCGGTGGCGCCGGCGACGATGTCGTCCGAGCGGGTTCTGGGCCCGACGTCGTGCGAGGAGGCGATGGGCTCGACGAGCTCTTTGGCGGCAACGGTCGAGACACGCTGATTGGCGAGGCAGGCAGAGACCGGCTCTTCGGTGGCGGGGGACGGGACACGCTCGCCGGCGGCCGAGGGAACGATCGGCTCCGTGGCGGTCCTGGTGTCGACACGCTCGACGGCGGCCCCGGCACGCGCGATAACTGCAACCCCGAACGCACCGTCACCCGCTGCAGCACGTAGTGAACGTGAAAGAAGAGGGTCTGACCCTCTCATTACATGGCTAGGGGAGCAGGACTCGTGCCGCTTCGTCTACGCCATTCACCGCGACCACTCGGCCCGCTTGGCCGAGGACCTCGACCGTCACTGTGCGAACGACATCGCCCTCGAGAACCTCGACCACGTAGCGGCCGTCGTCGAGCCGACGGATGGCTTCGGGCGGCACGGTCAGGGCATCGACCAACTCGTCGACGGTCCACACGAGGGTGACCTCGAGATCATCGATGGCGGTCAGCGAATCGGGATCGATGTCGGCGTCGACCAGGATCTCGAAGCCGGTCGTCGATCCCCGGACACTGCGGATTGACGCAGGCAGCTCGGTGCGGTCCGGAAGTCGGACCCGGAGATCATTGGTGTCGAGCAGCCCGTCCGGGATGCGTTCGGTCGACACATGCACCGTTCGGTTGGTGGACGTGACCGTGAGGATCGGTGCGCCGTCGGCGACCACCACGCCTTCGGTGACGTGGCGTTCGATCACCCGAATCGCTCCGGGGACAAACCACAGATCGCCGAGCTCCACTTCGCCGGTGACGTCCTGTCCAGTGGCCTCCTGCCATGCTTCGACTGCTCGGCTCGTTGCATCGGACCATTCGCCATCGATGGTGAGATCGGCGTCGCCGTGGCCGAGATCGTTCAGCCATTGCTCGAGCTGGATGACGTCTCGCCCCGAGGTCTCGTCGTCCATCGTCCGCCATGCGGCGACCGATCCCGGGGCGAGGTACACCGGCGTCGAATCGGTTTCGTAGAGAACGTCGCCCGGCCCGAGGACGTCGCCGAGGCTTGGCAGCGCGGTCATCGCTCGCTCGCCGGGCTCCTCGATCGTGGTGGATACCGTCCGGGCCAGGCGTCCGCTGCCCACGGTCGATGTCACGACGACCGGTACCGGATCGACCCGATGAGCGAGGATCAGCTCGTCCTCGAACGAGAGCTGCGCCTCGAGTTCCTCGGTGTCGGCGACGTTGCTCCGAGTGACGAGCGCGGTGTTGAGCGCCGCGGTGATGTCGACCGGTTCGGGGTTGGCGTCCGGGTCGTCGACATCGTTCCACCACCAGAGCGCGCCAACGCCCACGGCCAACGTGATCGCCACGATCGCAAACCGACGGAACCTCACGAGGACCGCAGCGCTTCGGTCGGGGCGAGTCGGGCGGCGCGGATAGCGGGATACAACCCGGCGACAGCGCCGATCACGATCGCCGCAACGAACCCACCGATGAGTGCTTCGGGCGGGATCACGATGCGCCAACCCTGACGTGTCGCCCACCAGGCGGTCACGGCGGCACCGAGCAGCACACCGGCACATCCGCCCAGCCCCGACAAGAGCAGTGCCTCGAGGAGGAACTGTCTCCGGATGTGGGCGCGGGTGGCGCCGAGCGCACGACGCAGCCCGATCTCGTTGCGGCGTTCGATCACGGCGATGACCATCACGTTGGCGATGCCGATCCCGCCGACGAGCAGTGCGACCGCGCCGAGTCCGAGAAAGAGATTGTCGAACGTGGACTCGGCGGCCTCCTGGGCTTCGAGCGCGTCGGACGGCCGAACGACCTCGACCTCCTCCGGGCTCTCCGGATCGACGGTGTTGGGCAGAACATCGATGACGTCGTCGATGAAGCGCTCGTCCGCACGGACATAGATCGTCGTCGGGCTCGGAGAGGTATCGAACAGTTTCTCGGCCACGGCGGAGCCGATGAACGCCGACCGATCGAGATCGTCAAACAGCGTCGTCTCGACGTCGTCGGACTGGTCGTCGAACGAGTCGAGAATGCCGATGACGGTGAACCAGTGCTCGCCAATCCACACTTGGGTTCCGTCGATCTTCCGTAGCCCAAGTCGTTGGGCGGCGGTAGAGCCCAGCACGACCGCGGGAAGGTCGATCGTCGCCTCGTCGAGGAAACGGCCGGTACGGATCGACCCGTTGAGGGTGTCGACGAGATTGGTCTCTGCCGTCCGCACACTGAGCCCTCCGGTCTGGTTGGGATTGACCAGATCGTTGAGGAGCACTGACTCGTCGACGGAGCCGACGGCGCTGACGGAGCTGACAGGGTCGATTCGGCGAACAGCGCCAACGGAATCTTCGGGTAGGGATGCGTCGCCCCCGCCGAATCCCTGACCGGCACTCACCCGAAGGAGATTTGTTCCGAGGGCAGCGATGCGATCCTCGAGAGCCGCGCTCCCGGACTGGCTCAGCCCAAGTACCGCGACCATCGCGCCGATGCCGATGGTGATACCGAGGGCCGACAGGACGGTCCGGAGTACGCGTGTAGAGAGACCCGACGCAGCGGTCCCGAACACGTCTGCGATGCGAAAACCGCTCTTGAGTGATCCCGCGTCGGTCGTGTCGAATGACTCGCCGCCCGTCGTGGAGCGCTCGGTTGTGGGCGAAGCGGGGGTTTCGGTCATGGACGGCTCGTGCTCGCGAGGGCCGAATCATGCTCGACTCGGCCGTCTCGGAACCGGACTTGGCGAGGCAGCGAGTCGGCGAGTTCGTTGTCATGAGTGACGACGATGATGGTCGCGCCTTCGGCGTGGAGTTCGTGCAGCAACGCCTGGATCGACTCGCTTGTCGACGAGTCGAGGTTGCCTGTCGGTTCGTCGGCGAGGACCAGCGCCGGCCTGGCGACGAGCGCCCGAGCGATGGCCACCCGCTGTCGTTCGCCTCCCGAGAGCTCGTTCGGACGATGGTGGAGTCGATGTCCGAGGCCGACCCGTTGGAGGGTCTCGGCAGCGACGACCTGACGTCGGCGCTTCGGGACTTTGCTGTAGAGCAGACCCGTGGCGACATTGTCGATCGCGGTCGCGCCGTCGAGCAGGAAGAACTGTTGGAACACGAACCCGACAAGGCGGCTCCGCACACCCGACAGTCGGCGATCAGACATCGACGACACTTCGTGGCCGGCGATCTTCACCGACCCGTTCGTCGGTCGATCGAGCGTTCCCATCACGTGGAGCATCGTCGATTTGCCGGAGCCGGAAGGTCCGACGATCGCGGTCAGCTCCCCGGTGTCGACCCGGAGGTCGACACCATCCAGAGCCCGAACCGGTGGGTTGCCCGGGTACTCCTTGACGACGTCGGTCAGCTCCAAGGCCGGGGGTGATGGTGGTGCGTTCATGCCGGCGCCAGGAGGCGTTCGCCCGGCTCGATGGCGCCATTGGTGATCTCGACCCATCCGTCGTCGAACGCGCCGATCTCCACGGCGACCAACCCGCGCCCATCGATGTCGATCGCATGGCCACCTTCGGTCAGGGCGATGAGCGCTCGGGCAGGCACGAGCGTGGCACCGAGGATCGTGTCGTCCTCGACTCGGACGATGACGGGGCCAGCGGTGAACGCGGTTGAGAGCGGCGCAACGGGTTGAATCGTGACGTCGACGACGGTCACCGTTTCTTGCCCCTGTCCGGTCGCGACCCGACGCGCCACGTCGTCGACGGTGTCGACCCGCGCATCCACGATCGACTCGTCGGGTAGCTCGACCTCGACGTCCAGTCCGGCAGGAAAGTCCTCGATCCGGTCCACCTGGATGGCCAACTGAATCGAACCCTGTTCGACCATCCAGAGATGAGTTGGGCGACCGGCCTCGTCGCCGTCGAACGAATCGAGCGAGATCGGTTCGGTGGCCGCACCCGCCGGGAGGTCGGCCTCGTCGTCGGGAAGCCGGACGTAGCCCGACTCGACGAGTGTGATGGCACTCAACAGTTGTTGGCCCGGTGCGACTTGGCTTCCGACCACCGACGCTGTCGAGACCTCGCTGGGGCCGTCGATGAACACGACCTGCCCGGCCTCGACGACCGAATCAGGCTCGTCGAACCCAAGATCCTCTTCCCAGCGTTCGACCATGAGACCGGTGTTGACCGTGTAGTTGTCGTCGACGGTCACCGTTCCGTCGGGGTCGAATCCCATGGCCACCAGGTTCTCTTCGAGCTGGCGGATGTCGGCGCCGTCGTCGCTGTGCACCTCGAGCTCTCGGTACATCGGAACGCTGCCATAGAGCGCCACCACCGGTACGCCGTCGATCTCGGCGATGAGCGTGCCTGCGGCGATCCGATCACCGACCGCACTGGTCCGGGTCAGCGTTCCACGGCCTGCGGCGGTGATCGCAGTCACCGGACCCGATTGCAGCGTCGCATCCCACTCTTCGAACGATCGGAGGTCTCGCGATTCGGCCTCGACGATGACGGTTTGATCATCGGCATGACCCTCGTCGACGGTTGGATCGGCGTCATCGTGGGTAGCGAACCACAGTCCGGCTGCTCCGGCAGCGGCACCTACGATCAGGGCAGCCAAGACGGCCGGCCATCGACGAGAGGGCAGCACGACCGGGGCAGGGGCGGCCGAGCGTGTGTCGTCGGTGGTCATGGCTGGGTGGTCGGTGGGGCTCCGCCAGGTCCACCGGCGAAGGCGGCAACCAGTTCGGCATCGCAGGCTTCGAGCGCTGCGCCGGTGTCGGGGTCGTCGGGGTCGAGCCCGAGGAACTGGGCGACCCGGGACGAGCGGCCTTCGACGGTGCCGATGTTGCCCCGGGCTTGGCCGGGACGTGCAGCCTGGCCATTTCCGGCGCCCGGGTTGGTCGGATCGACGTCGCCCACGTCGAGGCCTTCGTCCCGAAGACACTGGGTGTAGCCGAGGAGCCGCTCTTGAAGCTGGTTCTGCTGCTGTGCTCGGTTGCCCGTGCCGAAGCGATCGGCTCCGGACGTCTCGACGCAGACGTCGATCTGTTCGCGGAACGCAGGGTCGCTGAAGTCGATGCCGCTGGCCAGCACGGCTTGTCGGAGCTGCGGGTTGCCGGCCGCATCGAACGTCGGGTCCGGGAAGTCTTCCCAACCGTTGTCTCGCATGCACGCAGACAAGGCGAGGACCGCCTCCTCGGCGGTTGCCGGCTCATCCCCTGATGGACCTGCAGATTCGGTGGAGGTTGCGACCGTCGTCGCAGGTTGGTTCGCCTCGCGCTCGGCGACGACAGCGGCGACATCTTCGAGTGTCTCGTCGAGGTCCGATACCGACGTCACCCCGCCGGTGCTCGTCTCGCTCTCTGCGCCACATGCGGTCGCGAAAATTGCGAGCAGGCCGAACATGATCGTCGTCCGTGTAGTCATCACGAACAGCGTGGCACGTCGACGACAAGGCTCAGATGTTCAGGGCCTGAAGATGCGGTAAGTCGTGGCCGGACGGCGAGCGGTCGTCGAAGCTGATCGATGGTCACTCACGCCAGGCTCGCTCGAACGGCAGGCGCCATGCCCGCGGTGCAATCAGCTGGTGGATCTGATTCGGGCCCCAGGAGCCCACCGGGTAGGGGCGTGTGGGAGGAGGGACGCTCAGGAGCTGCTCGGAGATCTCCCACAGCCTCTCAATGCCCTCGGCCGTGGTGAACAAGGTTCGGTCGCCGCGAGCGGCATCGAGGATCAGACGCTCGTACGCCTCGAGCACGTCCTTCGACGTTGCGGTCTCGTCAACGGAGAACTGCATCGACAGCTTGTCGAGACGGAAACCCGGTCCGGGCCGCTTGCCGTAGAACGACAGCGACATTTTCGATTCGTCCGCCAGGTCGAAGGTGAGGTGATCGGGACCCAGTTGCCCGACTCCAGCACCCGACGGGAACATCGACTTCGGCGGCTCCTTGAACGCGATCGAGATGATGCGTTGCCCCTGGGCCATGTTCTTCCCGGTCCGGAGGAAGAACGGTACGCCCGCCCAGCGCCAGTTGTCGACGTAGCAGCGGAGGGCGATGAACGTCTCGGTCTCCGACTCGGGATCGACGCCCTCTTCGTCGCGGTATCCGACGTATTGGCCGCGGACGACGTCTTCGGGTCCAATTGGCAGCATCGACCGGAAGACCTTGTTCTTCTCCTCCGAGATCGCCTTGGGGGACAGCGAGGTCGGCGCTTCCATTGCCGTGAATGCCAGCACCTGGAACAGGTGCGTGACGACCATGTCGCGGTACGCGCCGGTCGCTTCGTAGAAGCCGGCACGTTGTTCGAGGCCGAGTGCTTCGGGCACGTCGATCTGGATGTGATCGATCATGTTGCGGTGCCAGATCGGCTCGAAGAGCCCGTTCGCGAACCGGAAGGCCAAGATGTTGAGTGCGGCTTCTTTGCCGAGGAAGTGGTCGATACGGAAGATCTGATCCTCGTCGAAGACCTTGTGGAGATACGCGTTGAGCTCCTTGGCCGACGCGAGGTCGACGCCGAAGGGCTTCTCCATGATCACTCGTGAGCCTTCGACGAGATCCGCTTCGTGGAGTGCCGACACCACCGGAAGAGCAGCCTTGGGTGGGACCGACAGGTAGTGCAACCGTTGCTGGGGCTGGTCGAGGCCGGCCTCAACCTCGGCAACCGCCGACTTCAGTGCTTCGGGGGTTCCGCCCGGTGCCCAGGCCAAGCGGCGGGCGAAATCGGTCCACTGATCGTTGGTCATCGGATGGCCACACTCGACGATGGCCTCACGGACGAGCGCGGTGAAGGACTCGAGGGTGTGGTCGTCGAGCGACGTGCCGACGATCCGGCCGTGGGGAAGGAGACCACGCGTTTGGAGTCGGAACAGGCCGGGCAAGAGCTTCCGCCGAGCGAGGTCTCCGGTTGCTCCGAAGAGGATGATCGTGGTCGGTGGAATCGGGTCGTGATGGTCGGCCGCCATCGAGCCAGTGTTTCACAGCCTCGGTTTCGACGCCTAGGCTCAAGCGACCGACGTCAGCGCAGGACGGTTGCGAGGGCTCGTTCGGCGGCGCCGACACCGGCCATGCCATGCACGCCTGCGCCGGGTGTCGTGCTTGCGCTGCCGAGAAACACGCCGTCGAGTGGCGTGTCGAATGGGTTGACCTGCGGCCGAGGCCGAAAGAACAACTGTCTTCCGGCGTAGCTGCCACCACCGATGTCGCCCCCGAGGAGGTTGGCGTTCTGACGTTCGAGGTCGACCGGCCCACTCACCGCACGTTGGCGGATGACCTCAGCAAAGCCGGGTGCGAACCGTTCGATCTGCGCTTCGATCGCCGCCGTCTGATCGACCGGATGCCCGTTCGGGACATGGCAATACGCCCAGGCGGTGTGGATGCCGTCGGGAGCGCGACTGCGGTCGAACAGCGAGTGTTGAGCGAGCAGGACGAAGGGCCGATCTGCGGCCCTGCCGCCAGCGACGGCGCGCTCAGCAGCACAGATCTCGTCGAGCGTTCCGCCGACGTGCACCGTGCCCGCCGATGCGACGTCGGGGTTGGTCCACGGAATTGGCTCGTCGAGAGACCAGTCGACCTTCCAGGCGGCGGGTCCTCGTCGAAACGCGCGGAGCGAGCGCCGATAGTCGTCGTCGATCCGGTCTCGACACATCGACGCGACCGTCTCTGGCGGTTGGGTGAGGACGATGGCTGTCGCGCCAGCGAGTTCGTCGACGGACGTGATCGTCGTCTCGGTAACGATGTCTCCGCCGAGCCGGATGAACTCGGACGCGAGCGCGTCGGCCAACGACTGGGCACCGCCCTTCGGAAACGGCCACCCGCCGGCGTGCACCGCGCCCCCGAGGAGAATCCCGAACGAACTCGTGAACGGACTCTCAAGCGGCAAGATCGCATGGGCGGCGTGTCCCGCGAACAGAGCGCGGGCGGGCTCCTCAGACCACAGGCGCTTGGCCGTGGTCGCCGCAGGGATGGCTGCAGCAGCTCCAAAGGTGGCGGCGGTCAGCGGATGCCGCGGCACCCGGACGAGCGGGTGGAGCGCCACGTCGAGGACCCGGTCGTAGGCCCGGGACCACCGCTCGTAGTAGCGCCGATAGGCACGTCCGTCCTCGCCAAGTCCGTCGACCGTTCGGTCGAGGTCGTTCCAGGCGATGGCCGCATCACCGCGGTCGAGCGGATGCGCAGCTGCGGCCGGAGGGGTCACCCATTCGAGTGCCGGAAGGTCGAGGGTCGAGAAGAACGGTGACTGTTTGCCGAGCGGATGGATCGCCGAACCGAGATCGTGGATCACGCCGGGTTCGGTGAGCTCGGCCGAACGGCACGCTCCCCCGACCGTCGCCTCCGCCTCGACGAGGCGGACGGCGATTCCTTCCTGGGCGAGGCGGATTGCGGCGGCGAGACCGTTCGGTCCCGCGCCGACCACCACCGCGTCCACGTCGTTCATGCTCTCACCCTACGGACGGCCTCGTCCGCAAGACGATCAGTTGAGCGTGACGTAGAACTGGTCTCGAGTGCGTTTACCGACGTCGTCGAGCGCTTCGATGATGATGAGATATCGGTCGGGCCCGATCACCGGTGTCGCGTAGTCCCAGTTGGTGCCGGGTCTGCCGCCGTTGGTCAGCGCGGCATCGGTCCACTGGAATCCGCCCCAGGAGTCGTCGGCACGTAGCCAAGTGCGATCGGCTTCACGACGGATCGCGAAGCGGACCCGAGCAACTGCTGTCTCGTCCTCGGCTCGCCCGGTGAAGAAGATCTGGTCACCGTTCAGTACGGCGTCTGTCTCCGGAGTGATCCGGCCCACGGTTGGCGGGCCATCTCCCGGCGTCCAGTCTTGGAATGCCTGGCTACGACCGGTTACCCGATTGCGCTGCCCGCTCGAATCGATGGCCAGAGCCCAGATGCGATAGCGGCCTTCGACCGGTGCCTGCATCACCCACGAGAACCGGGTCGACGTGGCTCCGGGATCGTTGAGCGTCGTCGGATGCGCCACTGGTCCTGCCGTGAACGAGCCGTCCGGGCCGACCCAACGACGTTCTTCGTACTCGTAGACAAACACCTCGACGCGGTTGACGCCGACGTCGTCGGTTGCTGCGCCCTGAACCTGGAGCGTCTGGGTCGGCTCGTAGATCTGGCGATCTTCTGCGTCGATCGTCGTGTTCGGCTGAGCGTCGCCGACGGGCCCGACCTCGAGGTAGTGCACGCTGTTCGCTGCTTGGCCGAGGTCATCGCGCACCTGCACCACGGCGACGTAAAGACCGATCGGCAGTTGCGGGCTCGTGTAGGCGAAGTCGTAGCTCGTTTCGCCCTCAGCGGCACGAATGTACGTGTAGGCGGCGACTGCTCCGAACGTGTTGTCGGGCCGCGTGCCGGTTCGGTACACCTGCTCGTAGATCTGCACACGGAGTTCGGCGATGCCTTCGGCGTCAGCAGCAGTGCCCGAGACGGTGAATCGACCATTCGTCGGCACCTCGACAGCGACGTCGCGGTCGGTCTCGATGGTGGGTGCCGTGTTGACCGAGGCGATCACGAGGTTCTTCTGCTCGAACTTCTGGTCATCCTGGCCAGCCGAGTCGATCGGGTTGGCGTTGAGCTGGAAGCGTCCGTCTTCGGGAACGGTGACCGTGATCGAGTAGTTGGTGTCGGGAGCACCGGGCGCCGCCAACGTGGCGAGGAACCCGTGCGAGTTTGGACCCATCGTCCCGTTCGCCTGCAGATAGAGGTTCGTGTCTCGGTTGATCACCGTCACGATGACCCGTTCGATGCCGCGGTCGTCGTTGGCGATACCGGTCGCCGTGATCGTGCGGCCATCGATCTGATGGCTCACGTTCCACTGGAGTTCGGGTCGGGCGTCGTCTGCGGGCCGGATACTGAGCTCCACCCAGGCTGGTGAGCCGTCCTTTCGCTTGTCGGCGGCAAACGTCTTCGCCTGGATCGAGTAGCGACCTTGCGTGGTGAAGGTCAGTGTCTTCGACCAGTTCGAGTTTGTCGCTCCGGGATTGTCGAGATCGGCATTGATTCCGATCCACGAGCCGAGCGAACCGTCGGGTTGGAGGTACTGCCCCGTCGGCAAATGGCGGACGGCGAGTTGGACGCGGCCGATCGCGATCGAGTCGGAGGCGGTGCCAGCGAGGGTGACCTGGCCGGCATCGGCGAGTTCGCCGTTGAAGTGCGACGTGATCGCGGTGTCGAGCTGCGTGGGCGGCGTGACGTCGACGCTCACGTCGAAGAAGCCGTGGCGACCGATGTCCTTGTCGCCGAGAATGTCGCCATCGTGGCCGACGAGCAGGCCGCGAGGAATCGGCACGAGGGATTCGACGCCGATGTTCGAGTTGGAGCCGGGGTTCCAGTTGAGGCTCTTGCCGGTGTTCGGGTCGAGGGCGCCCAGCTGTTTGCGGGCGACGACTTCGTTGCCGAGGATCGCGGCGCCGAGGCCGGCTCCACCAGCGCCGTAGTTGATGTTGGGATCTCCGGGATAGGGGTTGGTGCTTCCCGGGGCTTCCTGGAACTGGAAGTGGCCTCCGACGTATACGGCCCGATCGGTGATACCGACGGAGAACATCGAATCGAAGTGACGACTGATCCAGGTCGGTTGCACACCAGCGCCACCGGCCACCGGGAATCGCACGGCAGAGTCGTTGCCCTGGAGGGGGCGGTCGCCACCGGAGGCGACGACCACGAAGTAGGTGCCGTCGGGCGACACGGCCATCTCGGTGTTGGCGAGCTGACGACCCTGGTCGATCGTGTTCACCTGGTAGAAGTCGGTCTGCCAGGCGCGGAGCGTGGGTGCCGTGAGTGGGGTGGTGCGGATGATCGCTGCGCCGACACGCGGCTGGCCGGCGACCTGGAGCCCAGAGTGGGAGACGACGAGGTCGTTTCCGGCGAAGCCGAGGCCCTTGACCGAGAGATCGCCACCACGACCGGCCGGTCCGGTGATCGGGAAGTCAAACGCGGTGTCGACCGAACCGTCAGCGAGCAAGAATGCGGCGAGGCGCTCGCGTTCGAACCAGGTGCCTCCTGAACGACGAACGGAGCTGAACGGCCCTCCGGCGTACACACGCCCGTTGTTCACGGCGATTCGACCAACCTTGGCCGAGGCCTCGGCGCGGAACGACGAGTTGCGGGTGCCGTCGGCATTGAGGCGAGCGATCTTGCGCTGCGACTGGCCGTCGATCGTGTTGAACTTTCCGCCGATCACCATGCCGCCAGCGCCATCGGGCTCGAGAGCCAAGACCTCTTTGTCGAGCTCCGGATCGAAGGAGCGGACGAGACGCCCGGAGTCGATGTTGTACGCTGCGAGGTACGCCTGGTCGATCAGTGTTCCGTCGCTGTCCTGGACCTGTTCGAACGAGCCAGCGACCACGATGAGGTTGCCGACCTGGGCTTGATCCCACACGGTGCCGCCGATGAATCGGGGCGTGTCGGTCCGGGGCACGACCGGTAGTCCGGTGTCGGGCTCCAGCGCTGTCACTTGGGTGTCGCCGCTGGCGACGATGCCGACCGTGAGGGCCAAGAGGCCAGCGGTCATGACGGCGGCGATGCCGCCGAATCGACGTCTGATCATCGTGGAGAGCTCCTCAGGGTTGCCCGCCGGCTTCGATTCTACGGGATGGTGATGTATCGCAGCGGCGCGTAGGAATACTTGCCCGTCGCGTCGTAGGCGATGGCGTCGATGCGCCATTCGCCTGCTGGCACGTTGACGTCGAGCTTCCAGGTCGCCGAAGGGGTGTCCTTGCCGCTCGTGAAGAAGGCATCGATCCATTGTCCGGACTGGTCGGTGCTGCCGTCGAGCCGCAGCCCCGTGGTCAGGTCGTTCCGGTTTCGGACCAACACCCGGACTCGGACGACTTCGTTGTCGTCGGTCGCCTCACCGGTCACGTTGACCGTCGGCCCCGGGATCGTCGCATCGGCGGCTGGGGTCAGGATGGTGTTGACCGGGCGGACGTCGCCGGGCGTCACCCAGAAGCCGACGAAGCTTGATACTGCGCCACCCCATTGATGGCTGGTCTGACGCATGCCATCGGTGTCGTAGGCGAAGGCGTAGATGTTGTAGCGACCCTCGTTCGGCAGTGCGACGGGCAGCGTCCAGTCGGTGGTCGTTCCACCAGGGTTCGACAACGTTGCGTCCCAGTACGAGATCGCCGACTCCGAGCTGTGCTCGCCCGTTGGGCCGAAGTACTTCCGTTCGACAGCGTCGTAGATGAGTACACGAACCTCGTCGACGCCGCGGTCGTCGGTGGCCGTTCCTTCGACGCCGATATCGAGTGAAGGCGTGTCGACGGACCAGTGTCGCGGCGTGACGACCGTGGCGACGGGGGCCTCGTTGGTGGCGTCCGGGTTGACCGTGAAGTCGAAGCGGAGACGCTCGGAGATCTGGTTCAGGTGGTCGTAGCCCTGGATGAGGACGTACCAGTCGCCGGGCTCCAGGTCGGGTGCAGTGATCGTGAAGTTCGATCGGGTGCCTCCGGGTTGGGTGACGAAACCGTCCATCCACCCGGCGACCGTCGTCGTCGCATTGGGGTTCGGGCCTTCGTTCACCCGTAGGCGACGGACATAGAAGCGGACACGGGTGACCGATACGTCATCCTCGAGCACGCCGTTGAGGGCCAGTGGTCCCGGAGCGATGACGGCCCCGGTCTCGAAGTTCTCGATCTCGACGGTGGGGGGCAAATCATTCGGCAGGTGGGCGAACGCCTTGCTCCGAGCGGTGAAGCTCGACTGACCGGTGTTGTCCCACGCGCGGACTCGGATCTGCCAGCGTCCTTCCCATGGAAGGTCGATCGGATACTCCCAGTCGACGCGAGTTGCCGCTGTCGGCACGTCGATCTCGCGATACTGGATGTTCCGTGTGGTGACGCCGTCGGCTTCGCGGAGCCATCCGGCCCGAACGTCGTCGTTGCCGTAGAAGTAGAAGCCGACCTGAATGCGGTCGACCCCATTGTCGTCGGTCGCGAACCCGCGGGCGACGATCGATGAGTCGATCACCGTCTCCGTTCCGGTCGGCTCGGTGACGAAGGCGTCGGGGACCGCGTCGCCTGCAGCACTTCGAATGAAGATGTAGCGAGTGACGCCAATGGTCTGGGCGCCATCGCTTGCGATCGCGTTGACCTGGTACCGACCTGGGGGGAGGTCGGCAGTTACCGGGAACGTCCAGTTGGTGAATGGCTCGTCGAGGTTCGAGAGCTCGGAGGGGTTATGGCGAATGCTGCCGTCGATCACGCCGACTTCGCCCGTGCTCAACAACCCTTGACTCGTGGCGAGGTTGAGGACTCGGACGGTGACGCTCTTGATGGCGATGTCGTCGGTCGCCGTTCCGGCGATCACGAAGTCTTCGCCGAATGCGAACTCTTGGTCGGCGTCGATGGTGTCGAGGGTGATTTCGGATGGCCGCTCGTCGCCGACGGCGATTCGCCGCGAGTGTCGTGCGGCGGAGTCGTCGCGTTGTCCGGCGGTGTCGATGGCGATGAAGGACGCTGTCCACGCTCCGTTGGGCAGCGTGACGGAGTACTCCCAGTTGACACCCGTGGCGCCGGGGTTGTCGAGCGCAACGTCGAAGGCGTGATAGTTGCCGACGGTGCCGTCCGGTTGGAGGTAGAGGCCGTTGTCGCGATCGACGAACTCGGCGCGCATGCTGGCGACGCCGAAGTCGTCGGTGGCAGTGCCACGGAAATCGATCACGTTGCCTGGTGGGTCGGAGAAGTCGACCTGCACGATCGTGGCGTTCGGGTTGGCGTCTTCGGTGGTCGGGTTGACCGTAATGCGGATCGAGGGTTGAGCCGGGTCTTTGCCCCTGGCGTTGTCGAAGGTCTTGGCCTTGATCTCGTATTCGCCGCGTGCGTCGGGCGTGAACGTGAAGGTCCAGTCGCTCGATGTTGTGCCGGCACCGGCGGCGAGGGTCGCGTTGTTGCCGGCCCAGGCGCCCCACGTGCCGTCGGGGCGGAGCCAGAGCTTTTGGGACAGGTCAAAGACGGTGACCTGCACCTTGTCGATTCCTTCGGGTGCGGTCGCCCCGCCGGTGATGGTGATATCTGTGTCGATCTCGAACTGTTGGCCGGTGAGCGGGCTGGTGATCGTCGTGTCGAGCGTGAGGTCGGCGTCGTCTCCGCCACCGTTGCCACCGCCGTCGTCTCCGCCACCATTGCCGGGGTTGTTGCGGTCGAAGAATCCGTGCCGTCCGACTTCCTTGTCGGCGACGATGTTGCCGTCATGGCCGAGGAGCAAGCCACGGTCGATCACTTCGAGGCTGTACACGCCGTTGAAGCCGTTGGCGCCGGGGTTCCAGCCGAGAGCGTGGCCGGTCGCTGGATCCAGCGCGGCGACCTGCTGGCGGGCGATGACCTGGTCGCCGAGGACGGAGGCGTTGACGTCGCCGCCGAATCCGTAGCTGCGGTTGGGGTCACCGGGGTAGGGGTCCATGGCGCCGGGCGCTTCGGTGTACTGGAAGTGTCCGCCGATGTAGACGACGTCATCGTCGATGGCGGCCGAGTACGTCGAATCGAAGTTGCGGGTGATCCAATCCGGCTGGACGTCGTCGGAGCCGTTGCCACGAATCGGGAACCGAACGGCGACATCGTTCGTCGGAGGACCATCGCCACCTGAGGTCGTCAGCACGAAGTACTTGCCGTCGGGGGACATGTCGAAGCCACGGAACCAGAACTGGCCGCCCCGGATCGCCATGTTGTTCTCGAAGAGCTTCGTGCGCCAGTTCTGCATGCGGGCGGTGTCGCCCTGGATCGAGACCTTGGCGAGTCCGAAGCGGTCGAGTCCGCCGATCTTCTGCGCGGAGGCCATGATCATGACCGAACGTGAGTCGGGGGTGACGGCGAGGCCCTTGACGGAGAGCGCGCCGCCGACGCCGATGCCGCCTTCGATTCCGATGGTCCAGCCGGCAGCGACCGCACCGGTGTTGGCGTCGAGCTCGGCGAGGCCGGCTCGAGGCTGTCCTTCGATGACGGTGAACTGGCCGCCAACGAAGAGTCGGTTGCCGTCCGGAGAGATCGCAACGGCCGAGGCCTTCGCATCAGCGTTGGCTTTGAACGCCTCGTCGAGGCTGCCGTCGGCGTTGAGGCGGGCGATCTTGCGGCGCTTGACCCCGTCGATGTTGTTGAACGTGCCGACGACCCAGAGGCCGGATCCGTCGGGGTCGGGAACGATCTGTTCGATCTCTTTGTCGAACTGGGGATCGAATCCGGCGTCGAAGGCGCCGGTATCGATGTCGTAGGCGTAGAGGAACTTCTGTGAGACTCCAGGCTGGCCAGCCTGCGGCGCAACCGACGTGAACGTGCCGGCCACCACGATGCGGTTACCCATCTGTTCGATGTCGGTGACAACGCCGTCGAGGGCGACCGGGAGGTCGGTTCGGACGGCGGACGGGACGAGTCCGCTGCCGGCCGAGGCGGGCTCGGCGCTCCGGGTGACCCCGTAGACACCGGGGACGATCAATGCCGCCAGGAGGGCGAAGACCCAAATGCCTGGGCGACGAAGAGTGCGGGAAACTAGAGGACGCATGAGGTTGCTCCAAATGTTCGTCGCAGAGCTGGCGACGAGGTCGTGTGTACACAGAGTAGTTCTTCTCCCGTATCTCGACACAGAGAGCAGAACTCCTCAGAGGCCGACGACCTACGGTGGTCTGGGCAAGTCGGCTCGCAATCTTCGCGGCCCCTTGATGCCCGACTCGCCGCCTGCCGCGGATGGGTTCTCGGGCAAACTCGACTCATGCAGATCGTGGTTCACCCATACGCGCAATCCGATGCCTGGATGTCTGAGCTGCGGGCGGTGCTGCCAGACGACACGCTGCATCTCTGGCCTGACGTGCCGGCAATGGACGAGGTCGACCTGCTCATCGCGTGGATCATGCGACGTGCCGATGTCCAGGCGATGACCAATCTTCAGGCCATCCTCTCGCTCGGTGCGGGCACCGAGCAGTGGCAGAAGGATGGCATGCCCGACGTGCCCGTAGTTCGCTTGGCCGATCCGGCCATGGCCGACGACATGGCGGGGTACGCGCTCCACTGGGCGTGGCGATTTATGCGCGAGTTCGACCTCGCTTCGGAGCAACAGTCGAACGGGGTCTGGGGCACGTATCCGAGCCCGGCGCCCCGAGACACGCCAATTGGGATCCTGGGCTACGGCACGATCGGTGAGCGGATCGGTCGGGCCTTCGCGGCGTTCGGCCACCCGGTGAACGCATGGAGTCGATCAGGCCGGGGTGGTGGCGGGGTGCAGGCCTTTGCCGGGGCGGACCAGCTCGACGCGTTTCTGGAGGTGTCATCGGTGATTGTCAACGTGTTGCCCAACACGCCGTCGACGACCGGCTTGTTGACCGCCGAACGTTTCGGGCGGTGCGCCGAGGGCTCGGTGTTCATCAATATCGGTCGTGGCACGGTGACAACGGCGGCCGCGCTCATTGATGCGATCGACAATGGACCGCTTCGTGCCGCCGTGCTCGATGTGACGGACCCCGAGCCACCGCTGAGTGATTCGCCGCTTTGGACGCACCCGGCTATCCATCTGACACCACACGTCGCTGGCGTCACGAGACCGGAGACCGCAGCGGCAGTGGTCGCTGCCAACATCGAGCGCATCCGCAATGGCGAGCCGCCCTTCCCGCTGCTGGAACGCACCCGCGGCTACTAGATGAGACTTGACCCCATGCGGTAGTGGCGTACGCTGACGGCGTGTCGCTGAACGGTCGTTCAGTCGGGATGGAACTGCCGACGCCCGACTTCTACTCGTACGAGTGGGCGCCGATCGCGAGCGTCGAAGTCGATGGGCGGTTCGCCACGCTGCGCTGGGCCGACGGGCTCGAACTCGTCGCTTTCGACTGGTGGCTTCGGGAGAACGCAGTCGACGCGGGCGGTGTCGACCTCGCGACGCGCGAGATGCTGCTCGACCCGGCTGATCACGACGACGCAACGGCATTCGGGTCCGTCGAGGTCACCGGCGACGGATCGCTTCGGATTCGTTGGTCCCCCGACGATGCCCTCGCCGAGTACCACCCCGGTTGGCTCCGGCACGTCGCCGACCGCCAGCACCTGGCATCCAGCTGGATTCCCGAACCGGTTGCGTGGACGGCGACCGAGCTCCGCGAGCCGCCGACGCATGACGGATCGAAGATCCTCGATGGCGACCCGGACGGTGCGCTCGGTACCTGGGTGCTCGACATGTTGCGCTACGGCATCGCGCGACTGCGCGGTTGCCCGACCGAGATGGATACCAACCGCCTCGTGACCGAACGCATCGGCGCGCCCCGCGATACGAATTTCGGGATCATCTGGGACGTCAAGGCCGACGTGACGATGGCTGGCGTGGCCGATACCAACTCGACAGCCAACACAAACCTTCGGCTCGGTCCGCACACCGACCTCCCGACCCGGGAGACACCCCCGGGATTTCAGTTCTTGCACTGTGTCGTCAATGAGACCGAAGGCGGCCTTTCGACGATGGCCGACGGGCACGCTGTGGTCGACGCGCTGCGGACCGCCCATCCCGAGCACTACGACGCACTGACAACGCTCAACTGGGTCTTCTTCAACCGCGGTCCGGGGATCGATCATCGCTGGTCGGGCCCGATGATCGACCTGGGCGTCGAAGGGTCGCCGCTGACGCTGCGCGCCTTCTACCCGGTGCGAGGCTTCCCCGACATGGATCCCGCAGACATGCCCCGCGCCTATGAGGCGATGCGCGTGTTCTCGCGGCTCGCGGCAAGTGACGAGTTTCAGATGCGGTATCCGTTCGAGCCCGGTGACATCGTGGGTTTCGACAACCGCCGCATTCTGCACGGTCGCGACGCGTTCACCTCCGGTGGTGCCCGCCATCTCCGCGGTGTCTACATCGATCACGACGAAGTCCGATCATTCGCCCGAGTCCACGCCCGCACGAGCGTCGTGGGGTCAGGCACACATCATTAACAAGTCCGCTTCTTGGGGGAACCGAACATGACCACACACGACGGCGTCTTCATCACCTGCGCGGTGACCGGCAGTGGATACACGGCGCACAAGTCCGACAAGGTGCCCGTGACGCCCGAGCAGATCGCCGACAGCTGCATCGAGGCGGCCAAGGCGGGTGCGGCGATCGTGCATATCCACGTGCGTGAGGACGACGGCATGCCGTCCCGCAAGGTTGAGAAGTACGAAGAGGTCGTCGAACGGATCCGGGCCTCGGACACCGACGTCGTCATCAATCTCACGGCGGGCATGGGTGGCGACCTCGTGCTCGGCAGCGTCGAGCAACCGCTGCCTCCCACCGACGACGGTACGGACATGGGTGGTGCGACCGACCGCGTCGAGCACGTCCGTCGAGCCAAGCCCGAGATCTGCACGCTCGACTGCGGCACGATGAACTTCGGCCACGGC
>JAHDDK010000003.1:0-14975 GCA_020629375.1 Acidimicrobiales bacterium | reverse complement strand
GTGGCTCGACAAGGGCGTGCTCGCCAGCAACGGCGATCTCGTCGAGCGCGCCGCAACCATCCTCACCGCGCAGGGTTACAACATCTTGGGCCCGTCCGAGGTCCGCGAGAACCTTCAGCTCACGAAGCCCACCTGACGAGCTTCACGAGTCGTGGCAAGGATCGCTCTCTGCGTTACCGGATACTCATATTGCGGAGGGTCAGCCGATCGCCGCCGCACGCGAACTTGGCGCCACTGCCAGTAGGGCCACCCCATACGCAGCCATCGAACTCCGCCACCGCTATCCCCGGTTGCCCGTCGACCCTGAATGAATCGAGATAGAGGTTTCGATCGCGACCAGGGCCGTCGTATTTGTCGTGGGTGAAACGGAGTTCGATGGTCTGAGACTTCCCGGCTTTGACGACCACGCGAAGCGGATCCTGGGCGCTTGATGAAACGCGAAGGGAACGGACTCGCTGTGAGTCGACGTAGATGTCGACACCTGGAGCGCCATCGAACTGTTCGCCCCAGAACGTGAACTCGATCTCTTGTTCGTTGGAGACCTCGGCCGTTGGTGTCGCGATGGTGCTGTCGACAGGCGCAGTTGTAGACGTCACAGATTCTGGAGCTAACGGTTGGTTGATTTGAGTCCAGCCGAACAGGAAAAAGCTCTCCGTCGTGATGACGTCGCCTTGCCCTCGTGGACCGGTATACGCCGTGGCAGTCAAGTGCCGACCGTCGAGAGCCGCTTTGTTTGCCACGCCGCCCGCGTCGCCAAAGATCGAGTACGGAGGGAAGCTCTCGGTTTGGATGTGCTCCCCGTCGATCCAGAATTCGACGCTTCCGATTGCTTGGCCTTCGACGTCGAACTCGACCGAACCAGATCCGGCGTCTCCCTTGAGGGTGAAGGCTGCTTTCGGCGCGTTCATTCGCATGCGAGAAGCGACGACTTCGTCGAGATCAGTGCTGTCGCAGAAGGTCTGGCCCGCGGGAATTTGCGAAAGATAGGAAAGCGACGTGCCCCCGAAGATGATCTCAGTGCAGTCCGCAAGGAGCTCCCTGAACTGAACGCCCTGGACGAGGTGAGTGCTGTAAGCGTCTCGAACGAGAGGCTGCCAAAGGTGGGCGATCTCGTGGGTGGCGACCCTGTCCCACCAACGGTCGGTGACGCACGCGAACCTCCCAGGAGTGCCTGACGCGACACCTGGGAGACGGTCGGCAGGAACGTTTGCGTAGCCACCAACGACGGCGCCGCCGCTTTCGCAAACGTCTGCCCGGTAGACAGCGGTGAACGGTGGCAAGACGTGGTCGAGGTCGGTTTCGAGGCGCATGTTCACGCCCCTCGTTTGCGTTGGCTCGAAGTAGAACTCTGCAGTCGACGGCCAGTTGACGCCAGCAGATGCACCGACCGAACTCGCAACGATCGCGACAAGCACGGCAGCGATGATGGCGGGAAACGATCTGACTGAGAACGCTCGGGACATGAGATCTCCTAATGGCGGGCCACGGGATCGTGTCACGGAGCTAGAGGTACAAAGGTACTTGGTTAGTGGGGAAGACTCGACAGACATCCCTACTGACACGGGGTAGCGGTCTTCAACGTGAGCGCGTTAGCGGGTGACCGGGCTGAACATGTCGTGGCTCGTGCGCGTTATCGTCTCGCCACCCGGCTCCGTGACCCAAAGAGGCCTCATGATGAACACCACCCATCACGCGATTGTGGGCTGCGGAGTGATCGGCGCAGCGTGGGCGGCCCGCACCGTGCTGTCTGGCGTCGACGTCGTGATCTCCGATCCGTCGCCCGAGGCCGAGTCGATCTTCCTTGCCGTGCTCGACAACGCCGTGGCTGCCTGGGATGACCTTGGCCTGCGAACCGATCAGCGGGGCAGCTGGCGCGTCACCGATTCGATCGCCGACGCCGTCGCTGGCGCCAGCTTCATCCAGGAGAGCGTGCCCGAGCGGCCGGACCTCAAGGCCGCGGTGCATCGAGAGATCGAAGCATCGTGCGGGACCGATGTGGTGATCGCGTCATCGACCTCGGGCATCAAGCCAACCGACATGCAAGCTGCGCTCGAGCATCCGGAACGCTTGGTTGTTGGGCACCCGTACAACCCGGTCTATTTGCTTCCTGTCGTCGAGGTGGTCGGAGGAAACGCGACCACGGCTGAGGTGATCGAGTCCGCCAAGACCACCTATAGCCGGCTCGGAATGAAGCCCGTGCACGTTCGGGTCGAGATCGACGCCTTCATCGGCGACCGGCTGCTCGAAGCGGTCTGGCGCGAGGCTCTGTGGTTGGTCGCCGACGGGGTGGCGACCACCGAAGAGATCGACGACGTCATCACGCACGGTTTCGGTCTTCGGTGGGCGCAGATGGGGCTCTTCGAGACGTACCGCGTGGCGGGCGGGACCGGCGGATTCCGTCACTTCATCTCGCAGTTCGGGCCGGCACTCGAGTGGCCGTGGACCAAGCTCATGGACACACCCGAGTTCACCCCAGAGCTCGTCGACCGGATCGTCGAGCAGAGCGACGCCCAATCCGGCGAGTACGACGTGCGCGAGCTCGAACGAATCCGTGACCGCAACGTCGCGGGCTTTTTGAAGGTCCTTGAAGCCAACCGGTGGGCTGCGGGAACGGCCCTCGCCGACCAACGCGAGGTCTGATCCGACCAGCCGACTTCAGGTGCCGGGGCGCAACTCAACTCTTGGTGGCATAGGCCGATTGGCCTCTGTCCCTAGCCCGTGGTTTACCCCCGAGAGAACGGTTGATTCCACATGCGTAGTCGTCCCGCACTTTCCCACCGAGGGATCTTTGGCGCGTTTGTTGGCCTGTGCTTGCTCGCACCGCTGCTGACAATCGGGTCCGTTGGAGCTGCTCCGACCCAAGAGATCACCATCGGCATCTCCTACGACGGTCTCGAACTGGGGGCGCTCGACCCTGCCGATGACAACGGTTTGATTGCGGCCGGCGATGAGGTTGGAGTTCAGGTTGATTGGAACTCAAACGAAGAGGACGATGTCGAAACCATCGTCGAGGTGATTGTCCCCGAGCCGAGCAGCTGGTCCGCGACGCTGCCGTCTCCGTGTTTGACAACGGGAATGGCGACGCCATCCACGATCGTGCTCGATGGTACGAACGCAACGCTCGTCTGCAATCTCGGTGATCAGCCCGAAGGGTCATCGGGGACGTTTCTTGCACCGATGATCGCCGGTTCCTCTCCGTCCGGAACGGTTGTTCCGATCGTTGCCACGATCGGTCCGGCAACCTCAAATGAGGTGCAGGTCGAGATCGTTTCCGATCCAGCGTCGTACAGCATTGGCAAGTCGATCCGCCGTTCGCCTGTGCCGAGTGTCGGGCGCGGTGCGTGGGCTCCTGAAGTCCCGCTGCAGTCGCCTATCGTCGACTCTGGCGGCGAGCGTGGCTCACTCGTGATCTTCCCCGTCATGATTTGGAACACGGGCCCCCTTGTCGGCGCAGCAGCGCTCGACGACACGGTTCCGATCGTGTTCGACGACTACATCGGTGGACTTGGGTACCCCAACGCCCGTCTTGCGACGGCCGCCGACATGACCGCTGGGGGACGGGCTGGCAAGGAGATCTGCGGACCCGTCGATGTTCCCATGCCCGGCGTTCCGTGGGGTGCACCAGGAATCGCGCCAACAGCAGATACCACGAACTCTGCTACAGGCTCGGGTAACTGGAGTTGTGTTTGGGGCGGCACGCTCGCTGGATCTGATGGCTCTGTCGGTACCGCCGATGACGGCACAGGCATTGTGAACGTGACGATCACGGGCCAAAACACGGCAACGGCATCACGCCCGACGAAGGCAAGTGACCAAGGTAATCTCGGATCATTCACTGGCGTGACGCCAGTTGATCGCGGCGAACGAATCGTCATCTCTGGCCAGATCGCGGTGTGGATACCCGAATCCGACGTTGAGGCTCGTCTCGGTACTCCTCCGCAGGGCACAATTCACTCGTGGAACCAGGTCGGTGTATGGGTTGACGATGACGCAGACGGAGTTGTCGACAAAGACAATGATGTTGCGGACAACGGAGCTGATGAGCTGAAGGCGTGGACTCATCCACGACCAGACGGTTCGATCATGACCGATAGTTCGAATGGCGGAATCCCAGCGAACAACATCACCAATGACGGGGCATCAGATGACTTTCAACGTCTGACGGTGAACCGAACGGAGCCGGGCTCCTACACCTTCTACTACACCGGTCAGTATCAGGAAGTCACCAGGTCGCTCTTGCCATTCACCCATACCGTGTACGACACACGAAATGCTGGTGATTCGGGAGGACACTTCCGGTATCCGCAGACGCAAACGCAAGGAAACGCCGGTCGCTATGCAGGCGATGGAACGGTGCTCCCTGGCGAGTACTTCACATCATTTCAGGTGAAATCTCGATACACATCGAACGTCGCCCAGAACTTCGTGATGTGTCAGATGTATGACACACGCATGATCACGGTGACCGACAAGCAGCCGTGGGAGGTCCATGACACCGGTCTGAACTTTCCGGAGACAAGCGCGATCACGCAGATGCCCGGCGTTGCTGGTGAGGTCACACATATTCTGCCGTACAGCGGCAGTCAGACCTCGGGGATCGGAAATGACCTTGCTCTCACCGCAGGTGTCGACTACGTGATCGAATACTCATCGGTTCCGCCCCAAGCCTCAGAAGGTTCGAGCGGTGCAACACCAGGCAACACCGCAGGTGCGCCAGGTTCGGGCTGGAATACTGCCACCTCCTGTGATGACGACCTAGACGGTGATGGCCTGAACGATTGGACCTCTGATCTTTCCGATGCTCGGTTCAATGCGGTTCCGAACACCAACGGTTTCGGTTCGGAGTATCCCGACCTGACACGCCTTCGTATCCGGACCCTTCGCGCTCAGGCACCAACCGAACATTTCTCTACGTATACGGTCCTCAAAGCCGACCCAGACCCTGGCCTGGGAGCGTTGGGGACGTTGGTTCCCACTTCGGCCAGCTTCGCGACATGGGGGGACGGAGACTCCTGGACCGGCACAGCCGGCGACGGCACAGTCAGCGCCTACGCGGGCAACGTCTACGACGCCGTGGTCCACTGCACGAACTACACCTCACCGGATTGTCCGAACGACGGAACAAATCAGTCGAACGGAGATCTTGGCTATGGCGACCGGATTGCCATTGGGGATGCATACACATCGGTCGTCAAGGCGGTAGTTGGGCAACGAACGGACCTCCGTATCGGCGACGAAGCGAACTGGATGATCACTGCGCACGTCGTCGACAGTTCGGTCAACGGCGCACAGAACGTTGTGGTCACCGACACGATTCCGGCGGGCATGTCGTTCGTCTCCGCAAACCCCGCCCCCACCTCGGTGGTCGGCAACCTGATCACGTGGAACATTGGCAACGTGGCCACGCCATACAAGGGTCTGTTCGAGGTCACGACGCTCATCGAGGATGGACAGCCACTCCAGAACTATCAGAACATCGTCCGCCTCGACGCCGACGACTGGGAAGGCAACGCCTTCCCGCAGAAGGCGGCTAACCGGTCGGTCTATCTCGGTTCGTCGTATGGCGAGTTCGAGGTGGACAAGGGTTCGCCGCAGTCGTCGGTTGAGCCGGGTTCGCAGGTGGTCTTCGATCTCGGGTTCCGCAATGTCGGGCCGACGTCGTTGACCGACCCGGTGTTGATCGATGTGTTGCCGTGGAATGGTGATAGCGCCGTGCCTCCGACCAATGTGGCGTGGCCATTCCCGGCGTCGTCGACTGCACCGCCTTCGGGGTCGATCTTGTCGCCGGGTGATGGGCGTTTGGTTCCGTCGAGCTTTGGTGGCTCGTTGGACTATGTCTCGATCACGGGGACGAACTCGGAGACGTTCGAGTTCACGATGCAGGACCCCGCGTTGATCTCTCCGGATCCCGACGATCCGTCGAATCAGCCGGCCGGGGCGACCGTGTGGTGCGCGGCCTTTGGTGGTGCCGGGTGCCCGGCTGATGCGTCTGAGGTGACGGCGATTCGTGTGACATCGACATCGGCGATGACCGGTGGCGAGCAACGAAATCTGACGCTCACGCTGCAGACGGTCGACAACTCGTGTGACGACGTGTACACGAACAACTTCGGGTCTCGCACCGATTCGCTGCTGCTGCCCGTCCGTTCGAATGACGTCTCCGTGGTCGCCCGATGGTGTCCCGAGATCGATCTGGAGAAGGCAACCAACGGTGTCGATTCCGATACACCGACCGGCGAGTCGATCCCTGTTGGAGATCCGGTGACCTGGACCTATGTCGTGACCAACACTGGCAGTACCGCTCTCGCCAACGCAACCGTGACCGATGTACCTGCTCAGACAATCGATTGCGGTTCGGGCACGGCGGTGATTCCGTTGTTGCTGCCGGGCCAGTCAGCGACATGCACGGCGACCGGCGTCGCGTCGCTTGGGCAATACGCCAACTCGGCGACCGTCAGCGGTGACCCGGTTGCACCGGTTGATGTTGATTCGGATCCAACGATTGACCCGGATGATCCGGCAACGTGGCCGACCGATGCGTCGTCCTACGCAGCGATCACGGATCCGGGCACCGGCGAAGCTGCAGATCCTGTGACGCACACCGATGACAGCCACTACCTCGGCGTTGAGCTGTCGTCGATTGCGGGCACCGTCCATGTCGATGGTGACGGCAACGGCGCCGCTGACACGGGTGAGACCCCGATTGCTGGCGTGACGATCACGTTGACTGGCACAGATATCAACGGCAACCCGATCACGTTGACGACAACGACGGACGCCAATGGCGACTACCTCTTCGAGGATCTGCTGCCCGGCACCTACACGGTCACCCAGACCCAGCCAGCCGGCTACGGGAACGGCCCCGACGCTGTCGGGTCCGAAGCCGGAACCGGGGCCGATGATGAGACGTCGGCGATCGTGTTGGGCGCGGGCGTGGATGCGGTCGACTACGACTTCGGAGAGACGTTGGGCAGCATCTCCGACACGGTTTGGGTCGATTTGAACAATGATGGTGTCATCGATGGCGACGAGACACTTCTCGAAGGAGTCACGGTCGAGCTGTTGGACGATCAAGGCAACGTGATCGCAACGACGACCACCGGTGCTGATGGGCGCTACAGCTTCGATGGACTGCTTGCTGGTGACTATCAGGTTCGTGTCGTGTCGTCGTCGCTGCCCGCAGGTTTGGAGCAGGTGTTCGATGAAGATTCGAGCCTTGACCATCTCACGGACGTGGCGTTGGGTGCTGGCGAAGCGATCACGGCGGACGTTGCGTTCGGCTACAACGAACCAACGCCGACCACCACGACAACGACCGCTTCTGCGCCGCCGCCAGCGATCGCGTTCACGGGTCGTGAGGCATCAGAGCCAACCCATTTCGGTGTTGCGATGATTTCGGCTGGCCTGTTCCTCGTCGCAGCTGCCGGAGTTCTCCGACGCCGCGAGGACTGAATCGTTGAGAGAGGTGGCGGGTCCTGGACCAACAGGGCCCGCCACCGTCTCGCCAGCCGGGGAAATTCGTCGCGTCGCGAAAGGGTTGACCCGACCATGACCATCACGATGTACGGAGCGGACTGGTGCGGCGACTGCCGCCGGGCGAAGGCATGGTTCGCCGAGCATGACGTCGCCTACGACTACATCGATCTCGAAGCGAACCCGGACGAAGTCGAGCGGGTCCTCGAACGGAACAACGGCGTCAAGAAGATCCCGGTCATCGTGTTCCCGGACGACTCCCACCTTGTCGAGCCAACCAACGACGAGCTCGCCGCAAAGATGGTCGCCCTGGCCGAAGCCGAGGCTGCACAGGAGTACGTGTTGCACGACAACGCTGATGCCGGTCGACTCGAGATGCGTCGGGGCGACGACATCATCAGCTACACCGACTACACCGACGACGGCACCACGCTCACCCTTCCCTATGTCTTCACCGATCCAGAGCATCGGGGACAAGGACATTCGACGCGGCTGATGAATCTCGTCGTGGACCATGCAGCGTCGACGGGTCGAACGATCACGCCGATCTGTCCGGTGGCGGTCGCCCACAAGCGCCGCAACCCCCAACGCTACGCCGCGCTCACAACCGACTGATCGGTTGGGCGGTAGCCGTTGATGGCATGCCCGGGGCGTGTCGTTGGCATGGCCAGCGCCGCCAGCTGACCGTTGCGTGACGCCAAGACATTCGAGATGATCAACTTGAGGGCGGCGAACCCCAAGACGGATCATGGCGGAATGATGAGCTGGCTCGTAGAACGCGTGCGTCGATGACCCCGCCACCAGCTGGTGGCGGCGGTGAGGCGCCCGTTGATCGAGTCCGCTCATCCGAGCCGTCGGAAGACCTCGACGTCGAGGCGCGGTTGATTTATGCCGCGGAGGAGGAGTTTCTCTCCGATGCGAACGGCCTACTCGACCGTGTCGTTCTGGCGAGAGTTGCTGAACGAGCCAACGTGCCGGAACGCACCGCTCGGCGCCTGTTCTCGTCGGTCGAACTCCGCGAACGTCTGATCGAACACATGCTTCACATTCGAGAAGGTGTTGACGTCGGGCCCGATGAGGTTGCGGCGATGGCGAGCCTCGTCATCGATCGAGACGTTCCCTTCGAAGAGTCGGTCGGCGGGGCCGTGAACTATCTGGTCGATCATGCGATGGCGAATCCGGGGCTGAAAGCCGTTGCGGCACTCTGGCCGTTCGCCGCAGGCAACCCACGCGCTGCCGAATTGATGCACGAGATGTATGCACGCTGGCGAAAGGAGATCCAGGCGATCGTCAACGACGTACTCGTGCAGCACGCCGATGTCTTCCGACCCCGTACCAACTGGATGACTGTCGACGATCTGAGTGCAGCGGTCTTGGCGATTGTCGACGGTTTGGCGATACAACGAGTGCTCTTTGACCTCGTTCCGGAGACACCCGGAGTGCCCCGGCCCCAACCCGACCTCGGTGGTCGAATGGCGGTGACGCTGCTGTTGACGATGATACAGATCGACGACGACGACCGTGGGCCGCGTGAGCGTCTCGAGGAGATCGAGCGCCGGCGTCACGACCGGGCGGATTTCTGAAGGTCGCAGGCCACCGAACGCGATCGCGCCGTCGAGTGGCATGGTGAGTGCCACGAATTGTCCCTTGCCCGACCGGCTTTGACGGTCGAAGGTGGCAGCGGCGGACAACGAGGCGGATTCGCGGGGGCGGATGTGATCGAAACGAATGGCGTGCCCGATGTGCTGATGTCGAGCATTGACTTGCGCGTAGGTGCCCTAGAGCAGTCCCGGTCAGAAGATCGAGATCTGATGGATCACGCGGTGCGATTCATCGAAGAGGGGCTGCGAGCGCTGGAGCAGACCCGTGCCCGCCAGGACTGGTTTGAGAACGAGATCGGCCTCAAGCTCAACGAACTCGCTGGGAAGTTGTCGGGCCTTACCGAACGCCAAAAGGAGTGCCTGAACGGCGTTCACGAGCTGGACGCCCGACTCGAACGGCTCCTCGACCGCATCGACGAGTTCGATCGGGACATCGACGCGGAGAATGACGCCCTGTACGGCGTCGTTGCCGACCTCATCGACAGCGTGGTCGATGAGACCCATCGAGCACTGGTCGCCGCGCAGGTCAAAGTGGCGTTCGACATCAATCGATTGTCGGCCGAGCTGGAGCGCCATGGCGCTGACCTTCAGTCGATGGGCCGTGCAGAGGTCGAGCAGCGTGGCGAGCGATGCGGACCCCGCACGGCCGAACTCCTTGACCGAATTCGGATCTTGGAGCTCGAGCTCCGGACTGCGATCGAACATGTGGAGGCCCAACGATGACCTTTCTGGTGATTCGTCGATTGCAGAATGAACTCCGAAGGCTCGGCGCCACCGCAGGCGTGCTCGCCATCGTCCTCATGTTGCTGTTTGTCATGACCGGTCTCGTCGGTCAGTTCAACGCTGAACCCGAGCTGACGACCGAACAGATCGGTGGCGACCGATCGTGGGTGGTGTCGGCGGCCGGCACCGGCCCCCTCACCACTCCGATCCCCGATGGTCGTCTCGCAGACGTCGATGGGATGTCGATCGTGTTGGGGCAGACGTCGTTGTCGGGTGAGCGATCGTTCATCGTCGGATCGCCCAATCTCGAAGACGGACCGGTCCTGAGTGACGGCCGCGTGCCCATGGCGGCAGGTGAGCTACTTGTGGACGCGTCGACTGGCACGTCTGTCGGCGACGACGTGCAGCTCGGTGGCGGACCGGCGACGGTCGTCGGTGTGACCAACGATGCGACGATTCTCGCTGGTGTCCCGCTGGTGTTCACGACGATCGACTACGCCCAAGCGATCTTGTCGGGTGGCGAAGACGTACGTATGGGTGTGCTCGTCGACTCCGTCCCGACGGAGCTCGATCCGGCATTGAAGGTGATGACCGCATCCGAGGTCGCCGCTGATGGCCGAGTGCCGCTCGAGAATGCGATCTCGACCGTCACGATCGTGACCGGGCTGTTGTGGATGATCACGGTCATCGTGGTCGCCGCCGTGACGTACGTGTCCGCGGTCGAGCGGACGAAGGAGTTCGCGGTCCTCAAGGCGATCGGTGCGAGCTCCCGTCGGATCGGTGCGTCGATGGCGATCGAGGCCGTGGCCGTCGTGCTGGTGGCGGTGGTGATTGGGGCATTCCTGCAGTGGTTGGTCGCACCGGTCTTCCCCATGACGCTGCGGCTCCCGGGATCGGCGTATGCACAGATCCCATTGGTCGCCGTGGCCGCTGCGCTGGTCGCCGGTGCTGCCGGAACCCGACATGCCATCAACACTCCGGCGACGGAGGCGTTCGCATGAGCACGCCAGCAGTTCGGGTCGATCAGCTCTCCGTCGTCTACGGACGCGGTTCGGCTCAGGAAGTTCTGGCGGTCGATGGGTTCGACCTCATCGTCGACTGGGGCGAGATAGCCGGGATCGTCGGGCCGTCTGGCAGCGGCAAGACGACGCTGCTCATGGCTCTCTGTGGAATGGTGCCGCCGACTACCGGCGCTGTGGTGGTTGGCGGAGTGGACGTGTCGGCGCTGACGGGCCCTGACCTCGAGGCGTATCGGCGAGCGTCGATCGGTGTGGTGTTTCAGGGCTTCAATCTGTTGCCGGGGTTGACGGCGATCGAGAACGTCGCACTGCCGTTGATCATCGGGGGTGCACGGCGGGGCGAAGCCAGAGCCCGGGCGCTCACGGTCCTGGAGGAGCTCGGCATGGGCGACCGAGCGTCCCATCGACCGGCCGAACTGAGCGGAGGGCAGAAGCAACGAGTCGCTGTCGCACGCGGACTCGTCGGGGATCCCGATGTGCTTCTCGCCGATGAGCCGACCGCGAATCTCGACGCGGAGTCGGCCCGGGCCGTGATCGATCTGCTCGAGTCTCTGCGAGCATCGGGTCGAGCGGTTGTGGTGTCCACACACGACGAGCGCATTCGAGGGGTGTTCGACTCGGTCGTACCAATGGGGAGTTCGATCCTCTCCGACCTTGCGTCCACGGACGAAACTCGCCACTCGGGCGATCGCGGCATCGTCCCCAATTCGGTGGAGCTCCGTGAGGGTCTTCGCCGCGAAGAGCGTTTTGCCGACGGCGTCCCCGTCTATGAGAGAGGCGATGTCGCGTCGCACGGTTTTGAAGTGATCTCCGGCGCGGTCGTGGTCGAGGACGACTCCGGTCGCGTTGGGGTGGTCCGAAGCGGCGGTCGATTCGGCGAGGTCGAACCTCGTCTCGGATGCGCTCGTGCGGCGACGGTCCGGGCAGAAGGCGAGTGTGTGGTTCGACCGGTGTGACGCGCCGTGAGCGATGGGTCCGGTCCGTGATTCCCCAATGATCTGGGTACCGGACTCATCGCTGACGACGTGCTCCAACGTGAACTTTGGATTACCTATCCAGAAAATGGCCGCCGAATGACGATCGCGATCCTCGCAATTGGTATCAGTTGAGGCGTCCTCTTCGACCCGCGCAGAGGAACGCCCCATCGACGATGAGTCTCGATAGCCCACAACCTCGATCTGGTTCCAACGATGTCCGCACCCGTCTACTCGACGCGGCTGCCGCGGAGTTCCTTTCACCGGAGTACGGAATTCTCGAACGCGTCGTCCTTCGTCGGATCGCGCAGACCGCTGGCGTTCCGGAGCGAACGGCCCGACGATACTTTTCTTCGTCGGAGCTCCGTGGCGAGTTGGTGAACCACCTGCTCGACATTCGCCCCGAGGTCGACATCGATCATTCGGACTTCGACCTGTTCGCCGCAGCGCTCATCGATCCCGACACCGACCTGAGCGAAACGCTGATGGGGATCGCCCGATTCATCTTCGAAGCGAACCAATCGAACGAGTTGCTCCGAGCCCAGATGGCCCTGTGGCCCTACGCCTCCCACAACCCCGATATTCGTGATCGGCTGATCGAGCTCTACGACTACTGGGCGAAGGGTGCACGCGACGGGTTGAACAACATGTTCGTCCACTACTCGGCTCAGTTTCGTTTTCGGCCTGATTGGATCTCGGTCGACGAGTTCGCCCGGGCGATGTCGGGTTTTCTCGACGGTCTCGCCCAACAGCAGGTGTTGTATGACCTCCGGGCAAAGGAAGACCCGTCGTACGGCGCCGGACCCCTACATCCCGATCTCGCAGCCAAGGTGATGATCGCCGTGTTCGTCTCCATGATCGACGTTCCGGGTGTGCCGACCATCGACGAGGTCCTCGAGCTCGTCGACGGCCGCAACACGTCCGACGCCACGACCTAACCGCGGCGTCGGCTCGTGTTCCATAGGTGAGGCTGGAAAGATCGACGCATGTTCGCCGAACTCGACTGCCGGGTAGGCCTCGCTGGAGGTACCGCTCTTCGGTCGGTCGACGAGGTTCGGGCAGACATCGGTTGGGCAGACGATGCTGGCTTCGACAGCTACTGGATCTCTCACATCTTCGGGGTTGACCCGCTCGTCGCTCTGGCATCTGCGGCGTCGGCCGGGCCGGGTCTCGCCGAGCTCGGAACGTCGGTGATGCCCACGGCGGGACGGCACCCAATCGCGCTTGCACAACAGGCGCGCACGGCCCAGCAGGCCTGCGGCGGTCGGCTCACGCTTGGCATTGGGCCGTCACATCAGATCGTCGTTGAAGCGGTGTTTGGAGAGTCGTGGGATCCGCCCGTCGAGCGGACGGGAGAGTACCTGTCCGCGCTGCTGCCGCTCCTCAACGGAGAGGCAGCAGCGTTCACCGGTGAACATGTGCACGCGCACGCCACCCTCGATGTGCCTGCTGAACCCGTGCCGGTTCTGCTGGCTGCGCTCGGACCGCGAATGTTGGCTCTGGCAGGTGGACTCGGGATCGGGACGCATCTCGGAAACTGTGGTCCGCGGACCATCGCCGAACACATCGTTCCGTCACTGGCGTCTGCCGCCGAGGCGGCCGGGCACACACCGCCGAGGGTCGTGGCCCTGGTATCCGTCTGCGTGACTGATGATCGTGTTGCGGCGCTCGACCATGCCCGTCAGGCTGGTGCAGGGTATGCCGCCCTCCCGTCGTACCGGGCGATGCTCGACCGCGAAGGTGTTGAGTCGCCGGCGGAGCTCATGCTCGCCGGATCGGTCGGACAGATCATCGACGGCCTCCAGGAGTACGTCGATGCCGGGGTCACCGATCTGCGACTTGCCCTCGCCGGGCCGACAGAGGCGATCCGCCAGAAGACTCGCGACGCAGTCGCCGCCGCCATGGCGTGATCGTCCGCGTGTGAACTCAACCCGCATGGCGGGTCGACATCCTCATCCTCTCGCCATCGGGGCAGTGCGTCACGTCGTTGCTACCAGGAGAAGTAGCGGGGTGGGACATGGTCGGTGATCCACACACCGTTGTCGGATCGGAAGAACTCGTGTCCGTCGGCGTGCATCGCGTGTGCGTCGACGGTCAACACGACCGGCACACCATGTCGGGACCCGACTGTTGTTGCGGTCCCGACCTCGGCCGAGAGGTGGACGTGTTGCCGGCTCCGTTTCGTGAGGCCTTGGGAGTCGATCGATTTGAGGAAGCGGCTGGCGGTCCCGTGATACAGCACCGCCGGCGGAACCTGAGGCTCGAGTCCGAGTTCGATGTCGATCGAGTGACCTTGGTTGGCCCGGATGCGGCTGCCGTCTTGGCTGATGCTGAAGCGTTGCTTGTCGTTGGTCGCGACGACATGGGCGATTGTCTCGGGCGTGAGTTCGAGTGTGCCGTGGGACTTCGCCTTGGCGATCAGTTCATCGATGTCGGCCCAGCCGGCGCTGTCGAGGTTGAGGTTGATCTTCTCGGGCCGGTGGCGCAGCACCAGGCTCAAGAACTTGCTGATGCGTTTCGTGTGTTTGGCACCCGGTTGGTGCATGGTCATGGTTCATTCTCCTTGTTGATGTGTTCGGCAGCCGAGCGGTCGAAGATGAGGACGGGGACACCCGCTTCTCGTGCGATTCGGACCATGTGCTCGGTGCCGGGTTCCAGGTTCGGGCGATGCGATCTGCGCCGTCGGCCATGCCGGTGACGATCTCCATCGCCCCACTGGCTCCGCGGAGCCGTTCGAGCTCGGCATGAATCGTGGCCGCGTCGGCCCAGGCGACGCCCCCGCACACGACGACTCGTGTCACGTTGGTGTCTGACCCCGAAGTGACCGAAGTGACCGTCATGGGGCTGTGGCCAGTCGGGAGCGGATGTCGGCGAGGGTTTCCCGGCGCAAGACGGCACCGTCCTTGAAGACGAGCTCGAAGGCGCAATTGCGGACGTCGTCCCACCCGACCTGTTCGTGGAGGACGAGCGAACCGGCTTCGTCTCGGTGCACCGCCAGCAGGCCGCGGGCCGACCGCTTGGTGCCGTCGTCGGTGGCCGGGTCCTTAAAGATTTCCCGCAGCTCGCCGTCGACCACGCCAGCCGTCGCCTTCATCGCGAAGCCGAACGTGTCGCGGGTGTTGTACTGGTACGTGTAGCTGCCGATCCCGAAGATGTTCTTCGGCACGAAGCCCTTGGCGGCCAGG
>JAHDDK010000122.1 GCA_020629375.1 Acidimicrobiales bacterium | reverse complement strand
GCGGCGAGGTGCTCGCCTACGTCTGGTAGGAGCAACCATGTCTCGTATCGGCAATGCCCCCATCACCGTTCCGTCCGGAGTCGACATGTCCGTCGACGGCCGTGACGTGACCGTCAAGGGATCCAAGGGCGAGCTGTCGATGACGCTGCCCGGCGAGATCACCGCCTCGCTCGAGGACGGGGTACTCACCGTGGCTCGTCCCGACGATTCCGGCCAGAGCAAGGCCATGCACGGCCTCGCCCGCACCCTGGTGTCCAACATGGTCACCGGCGTGACCGAGGGCTTCACCAAGAAGCTCGAGATCGTCGGCGTCGGCTACCGTGCCCAGGCCAAGGGCAGCAATGCCCTGGAGTTACAGCTCGGCTTCAGCCATCCGGTGCACATCACGGCACCGGAGGGGATCGAGTTCGACGTTCCTCAGCAGACGGAAATCATCGTCAAGGGCATCGACAAGCAGCTCGTCGGCCAGGTGGCCGCCGACATTCGCAAGTGGCGCAAGCCGGAGCCCTACAAGGGCAAGGGCATCAAGTACGAGGGTGAGCGCATCATCCGCAAGGCAGGAAAGGCAGCCAAGTAATGAAGAACATCTCTGCCGAACGCCGCCGTACCCGGATTCGCCGTCACAACCGTGTGCGCAAGAGCGTGATCGGTACGACCGAGCGTCCCCGCTTGGCCGTCTTCCGATCCAACAAGCACATCATTGCGCAGGTGATCGACGACTCGACCGGCACGACGATCGCGTCGGCCTCGACCGTCGAGAACGGCTTCAGCGGCCCCGGAAGCAACATCGATGCCGCCACGACAGTCGGCACGACCGTCGCCGAGCGGGCCAAGTCCGCTGGCGTCAGCACCGTCGTGTTCGATCGTGGCGGATTCCTCTACCACGGACGTGTCGCCGCTTTGGCCGACGCGGCCCGCGACGCAGGACTGGAGTTCTGATGGCGTACAACGACAACCGCAACGACAACCGTCGCAACGACCGCGAGAACGAAGGTGGTCTCCGCGACAGCCGCGTGATCGACATCAATCGTGTCGCAAAGGTCGTGAAGGGCGGCCGTCGCTTCAGCTTCACGGCGCTCGTCGTGATCGGTGACGGCAATGGTCAGGTCGGCTTGGGCTACGGCAAGGCCAAGGAGGTGCCCCTCGCCATCCAGAAGGGCACCGAAGAGGCCAAGCGCAACCTGTTTGCCGTACCGCTCGCTGGCAGCACGATCGTCCACCCGGTGCTCGGACAGATGGGCGCAGGCAGCGTGCTGCTCAAGCCCGCCGCTCCCGGTACCGGTGTGATCGCCGGTGGTGCAGCGCGCGCCATTCTCGAAGAGGCCGGCATCAAGGACGTGCTGTGCAAGTCGCTGGGTTCGCCCAACCACATCAACGTGGCTCGGGCGACAATTGCTGGTCTCCAAGACCTGAAGCGCCCCGACGAGATCGCTCGCCTTCGCGGCCTCGACCCCGAAGAGTTCGTGCCCGCTGGCCTTCTTCAGGCCTACAAGGAGTCCGAGCGTGACGCTGCCGACCCGGCGACGTCAGGCGTGGTCACCGGAGGCGCATGATGTCTGACCTGAAGATCACCCAGAGCCGTTCGCTGATCGGCACCAAGCCCAAGCAGCGTGGCACCATGCGTGCGCTGGGGCTCGGCAAGATCGGCCGAACGGTCACCAAGCCCGATACCCCCGAGGTTCGGGGCATGCTCGCTCGCGTGCCGCACCTCGTGTCCGTCGAGGAGGCCTGATGGCCATCAAAGTTCATGATCTGAAGCCCGCCGAGGGCTCGACGAAGAACGCCAAGCGCAAGGGCCGAGGCATCGCAGGCAAGGGCGGCAAGACCGCTGGCCGCGGTACCAAGGGTCAGCACTCTCGTGGCCGCGGCAAAGTCCGCATCGGCTTCGAGGGTGGCCAGATGCCGCTCCAGAAGCGCGTCCCGAAGCTGCGCGGCTTCACCAACCCGTTCCGGGTCGAGTACCAGGCGATCAACCTGGACACGATTCAGGAGAGCGAGCTGCTCGAGGTCACCCCCGGGTCGCTTCTCGCCAAGGGTCTCGTGTCCAAGAATGCCCTCATCAAGGTGCTCGGACGGGGAGAAATCTCCCGTGCAGTCACCGTGAAGGCTCATGCCTTCTCCGCTTCTGCCGAAGCGGCCATCACCGGTGCTGGTGGAACCATCGAGGTTCTCCCGAAGCCATGGGGCGATTCGCCTCGCCGCCCGGCTCAGGGCAACCAGCACACCAACCGCTGACTCGCGACCCCGGCCCGACGTGGCCGGGGTAGCGTTGTCCGTCCCCCAAATCACAGGAGCGACCCGGTGTTTTCACGCATCGCCAACATGTTCCGAGTTCCGGATCTACGCAACAAGATCCTGTTCACCCTGTTCGTCTTGGCGCTGTACCGCCTGGGCTCGTTCATTCCCGCTCCCGGGATCGACACCCTTGCGGTGCAGGAGCTCCGGAGCCGAAGCGACCAGCAGGGCGGCATTCTCGCCTACGTCCAGCTCTTCTCTGGCGGTGGCCTCACGACGTTCGCGATTTTCGCTCTGGGCGTGCTGCCGTACATCACAGCGTCGATCATCATGCAGGTGCTTGGCGTGGTCGTGCCCCGCATCGAGCAGTGGCAACAGCAAGGTGCGGTCGGCCAGCGCAAGATCACCCAGTGGACCCGCTACCTGACGATTGCGATTGCGGTGATCCAGTCGACGTCGTTCTCGTTCTTGTTCAACCGTGCGGACGGCTTGGGCGGCGGTTTCGTGCTGCTGCCAACGTTCAACATCGGCACCGTTTCGCTGGTGGTCCTGACGCTGACGGCCGGTACGGCACTCGTGATGTGGATGGGCGAGCTGATCACACAAAAGGGGATCGGCAACGGTATGTCGCTGATCATCTTCGCGTCGATCGTGAGCCAGTTCCCCGCACAGTTCTCGACGCTGTGGACCAACCAAGGGTGGCCAGCGATCCTCGCATTCACGGTCATTCTGTTGATCTCGCTGGTCGGCATCGTGTTCGTCGAAAACGGTCAGCGTCGCATCCCGGTCAACTTCGCCAAGCGGGTGGTCGGCAAGAAGATGTACGGCGGCCAGAGCACCTACATCCCGCTCAAGGTCAACCAGTCCGGTGTGATCCCGATCATCTTCGCCAGCTCGGTGTTGTACCTGCCGAACCTCATTGCCGTGGCGCTTCCGGACACGGGCTGGGGCAACTCGATCCGCAACTTCGTCGACCGCAACCTCGTCGAGCCCGACGCCGTGCTCTACATGGTGGTGTTCGGCTTGATGATCGTCGGCTTCTCGTACTTCTACACGGCGATCACCTTCGACCCGGCCAAGCAGGCCGACACGATCCGCAAGCAGGGTGGCTTTGTGCCGGGCATTCGTCCCGGACCGCAGACCGAGCGCTACCTCCAGCGCATCCTCACCCGCATCACCCTCCCGGGCGCTCTCTTCATCGCCGCAGTGGCCCTGTTGCCCAACTTGTTGATGCGGGCACTCGGCTTCAGTCTGACCGAAGGTCACGGCGGCGGTCTCGCTGCTGCGGGCTTCGGGTTCATTGGCATTTCGATCCTCATCGCCGTGGGCGTCGCCCTCGAAACGATGAAGCAGATCGACTCGCAGCTGATGATGCGCAACTATGAGGGATTCCTCGCGAAGAAGAAGTAAACCAAAGGGGGAGCTCGTGGCTCAACGAATCGTCGTTCTGGGTCGGCAAGGCGCCGGCAAGGGCACGCAGTGTGCGCGCCTCGTCGAGTCTCACGGGATCGTGCATGTCTCGACCGGAGACATGCTGCGTGCGGCGGTCGCCGCGGGCACCGAACTCGGCAAGCAGGCCGACGCCATCATGAAGGCGGGCGACCTCGTACCGGACGACGTGATGATCGGCATCGTGCGCGAACGCCTCGCCGAGGACGACATCATGACCAATGGTGTGCTTCTGGATGGTTTCCCGCGCACCACGGCGCAGGCCGACGCGCTGGAGGCGATCCTCGCCGACCAGGGCAACGAGCTCAACGCCGCCCTCAACATCGACGTCCCTCTCGACGAGGTCACGGCCCGCATGGTGGCGCGTGGCCGTGAGGATGACACTCCCGAGGGGATCGCCCGCCGCCTGGAGCTCTACGAGGAGCAGACGGCTCCGCTTCTCGAGTGGTTCGCCGAGCGCAACAAGCTGATGATCGTGGACGGCATGGGCACCGAAGACGAGATCTTCGCTCGCGTCGAAGGCGCCCTCGGCCTGGCCTGACTTTCCGGACTTCTCGGTTTAGAGCAGGGCTGCCGACGCGTCGACCGTCGACGCGCTCACTCCGATCATCACAAAGAGGACCAGCATCCCGATCCCGACCACGATGCCGACCACGAGGAGCACCGTGCCGATGATCGACACGATCTTCGCGGCGTTGGCCATGTCCTGTTAGGTCGGGTCTCGTCGACCGGCGGCGATGCCCGCCATCTCCTTGTTGGCCATCCACCAGCTGATCGGGGACAGGACCTGACAGGTCACCAGCCCGAGGATCGAGATCACGAGGGCCGTGACCGCCTGTGACTGCTCGGCCCAGACCGCACCGAAGCCGTGAGGCGGCGGGTAGTACTGGCCGTCTTGAGGTATGTCGCTCATCGCTGCCGATCTTGCCACACGGGACGTTAGCCCCAGCCGAGCTCGTGGAGGCGGTCGTCGTCGATACCGAAGTGGTGGGCGATCTCGTGGACGACGGTCACCTGAACTTCGTGGCGTAGCTCTTCCTCGTCTCGGCAGAAGTCGAGCAACGACAGCCGGTAGATCGTCACTCGATCGGGGAGCTCTAACCCGGAGCCGTAGGCCTCTCGCTCTGTGAGCGGGGTGCCTTCGTAGAGGCCGAGGAGGTCGGGTTCTTCGGCGTTGTGGTCCTCGATCACGACGATGAGGTTGTCGATGAGCTGCGCAAAGGGATCGGGCAGACTGTCGAGCGCATCGGTGACGAGTGTTTCGAACGACCGCTCCGACATCTCCATCGCTTCAGGGTAGGCAGTGAGAGTCCCGCGTGCCTTTGGAAGTCAACGGATCCTCCGCTAGCGTTGTTCGCTGGCCAAGGGCGTGCCGATTCTTTCGTCGTGCCCGCGGTCAGTTCCTGCGAACTGGAGGTCGTATCCTGGCGAAGCCAAACAAAGACGCAATCGTGATGGAAGGCAAGGTCGTCGAACCTCTTCCCAACGCCATGTTTCGTGTCGAACTCGAGAACGGGCACAACGTGCTCGCACACATCTCCGGCAAGATGCGCATGCACTACATCCGGATTCTTCCGGGCGATCGCGTCCAGGTAGAGCTGACGCCATACGACCTCGAGCGAGGACGTATCACCTACCGGTACAAGTGATCTGATTGCGGTCGAGTCCCGATTCTCACGCTGTGAGAGCACCCGGGTTTCGGTCACGTCAGTTCGGCTCGACGAGTCGACACGTATCGGTTTGTGGCTCCCGGGCCACCACACCACACCGCACGGCAAGGGTCGTGCACGTTCCAACCGAAAGGACGCAGACCGTGAAGGTCAGAGCAAGCGTCAAACCAATGTGTGACAACTGCAGGGTCATCAAGCGGCACGGCCGCGTCATGGTGATCTGCAGCAACCCCCGACACAAGCAGAGGCAGGGCTGACATGGCACGTATTTCTGGTGTCGACATTCCCCGCGACAAGCAGGCCCAGGTCTCGTTGACCTACATCTACGGAATCGGCCTGACCTCGTCGCAGCAAATGTTGACCGAACTCGAGATCGACCCGACGCGTCGGGTTCGCGATCTGACCGACTCCGAAGTCGCTCAGATCCGCGCCTACATCGAGGCCAACCTCAAGGTCGAAGGCGACCTTCGCCGTGAGGTGAGCCAGGACATCAAGCGCAAGATGGAGATCGGCTCCTACCAAGGTCTCCGCCACCGTCGTGGCCTCCCCGTTCGTGGTCAGCGCACGCACACGAAC
>JAHDDK010000041.1:22826-34172 GCA_020629375.1 Acidimicrobiales bacterium | reverse complement strand
ACATCTGGTTCACTTGCCCGGCGGCGTTCCGGTTGATCGAGTCGACGATCGTCTCGCCACCCGACCCCGCCTGCTCCGCCAGGCCCTCAGCGTGGCCAACCTCAGTCCCGGGCCTCAGATCCGTGGGTCGCAGCCCGCCCAAGACGGACAGCGACAGACGGAGCGAGTCCGATCGATGCAATGCCGATGTGATGGAGCCGTCGTGACCAGCGACCCCAACCACACATCCTCGAACGTGATCCAATCACGTTCCGCGGCCCTCGTTTAGCGCCCTTTACCGATTTGGCTGATTTAGTTCGATCTAGTTCGAAGGTCGTCATCCCTCGAAAGATCGGCGGCATCGAAGCTCGATGGTGAACGAAGCTGCCAAACGTGCGCACAGCGGATGCACACTCTCTCCAGCAGGCCACATATAGACACTTCACCACATAATGTGCTAGAGTACATGTGTGTAGGTCCGGCTCCATCCATCGTTCCAGCGATGGCTCGACGAGATCGCCGGCATCGAAGACGATGATGTCGACTGGTTCGAGATCTACGTTGAGGTGATGGCACTGATCGCCGCACTCCAAGAGTTCGGTCGCGAACTCGGTGATCCAGAGTCTCATCCAGTCGTGACCGCCAGCTACGACCTGCACTCGCTGAGGCGGACGCCACCGACAGCGACCACCCCATACGCCGATAGTCCACCGGTGCTGCGGATCCTGTACTGCTATGTCCGCAACCAATCGGGCCAGGAGATCGCCGTTGTGGCCGTCGGTGGCGATAAGAGCACGCTGGGAAACGCGTGGTACCGGGCAAACCTCACCCGGGCGCAGGACCGAGTCGATCAGTGGTGTCAGCGCAACCCAGGCTTCAAACCCGTTGTCAAACGTGGAGGCAGACGATGACCGCAACGAACAGACCCAAGATCCCAGTCGATGATCGAGGCCTCGACGAGGTCACTGACGACGACTGGACACAAGATGACAGCCCGAACCGGCACTTCGACCGAATCGCCGATGACCCGGCGGCGCAAGCGGCCCTCAACTCGGCGTTGGTCGAGATCCGCCAGCACCAAGCCACGCTTGCTCAGGTCCGCAAGGCCAAGCATCTGACGCAGACCACGATTGGTGAGCTGCTCGAGATGGATCAATCGGAGGTATCACGACTCGAACGCCGTAGTGACATGTTGTTGTCGACTCTCCGCTCGTTCATTCAGGCAGCTGGCGGTGAGCTCCAACTCGTCGCCACGTTCCCCGAGTCTGCACCCGTACAACTGCTCGTCGGCGACGAGGACTGAGCGAGAGCTGGATGATCGCTCACAAACGAACCTGAAGAGGCCGCTCGTACGGTCAGCCCGGAGTCTCGCTCTCGCTGCTGCTCGAGAGTCTTCAGCTGAAGAACTTCGGCGAAGCCGCTGTCACAGCCGTGAGGTACGTTTGAGTCATGGAGCCAGATGATCACGACACGGCTGAACGCGTGGATGTTGTGGGTGACGTCGTGAACGATCCGCCGACAACGATGCGATCCGTCCGCATCATCCCGGAGGACCTGCTTCCGGATGGCGTGGCCGACCGAATTTCGCCTGAAGAGCTGGAGCAGCGCCGCCTCCGCGCACTCGGCAAGTGAGTCGACCGGTCCGCGTGGCCTCGACCGTTGACGACGACATCGCCTCACAACTCGACCCCGCGTCCTCAGCCCATTTTTGGCGGCGTGACCTACCTGCGGCCGTTGAGCTCCTTGCCTCTCCTGGCATATGGGACTCGCTGCCGATTCACGGTGGTGGGAGGCGAATGACGCTCGAAGGTCTGAGCGTCGGTGCGTTCACGTATTCGCTGCGCTCGATGAACTCGACGCGAGGCCCGACGCCTTGGTCATCTATGCAGTCGACATTTGGCCAAGCGGTTTCCCTGAGATCGAGACGTGAAATCACCGCGTCTGGCAACGGCTTCACGTCGAGGCTCGGAGTTCTGGCTGTTGCGGGCCTCGATCCGATCGTGGCGGCATACACGATGGCGGAGATCGTGATGGAGAAGCCGAGGATCTGAACGACGGTCAGGTCCTCGTCGAGCAGGATCCAGCCAAGGGCAGCTCCAGTGAGTGGGGCGGCCAGGCCGAGGACCGGTGGCGCCTGCGTCGGGAGCTGGCCGATTCCGGTGAACCAGATCACGAACGCTGCACCGGTCGCCAACAGGCTGAGGTAGGCGAAGCCGGCAACAGTGGTCAGGTGCACGGCGGGCGGTGGACCCTCGGCCAACCAGGCGACGGGCGCGATCACGATGGAGGCGAACATCAATTGCCAGCCGGTGGCGGCGATCCGATCGTCCGGCGCTGGCAGTGTTTTCGTCGCCACCACCCCGATCGAGAACGACACGTTGGCGCACAGCGCAGCGGCGACGCCGATCGGATCGATCCCGGCGTTGGGTCGGATGACCACCATGGCGACTCCCACCGCGGAGACGATGCCGACGATCACGTCGAGACGCCGCATCGACAGCCGGGTGACAAGCCAGGCGACCATGCCGACCAGCAGCGGCTGAACTCCACCAATCGACGCAGCAACCCCTCCGGGCAGTCGGTACACCCCGACGATGAGGAGGGGAAAGAAGAGGCCGAAGTTGAAGAAAGCCAAGATGGCGAGGTCTCGCCACTCGCCGCCTCGGGGAGTCCAGCGGCTCCGGAAACACCCGATTGCTGCGAGCAACAGGCCAGCGGGCGCCACGCGGACGAGCGCCACGAACAGCGGCCGATCCGCGGGCAGCAGTTCGGTGATCGTGACGTAGGTCGTTCCCCAACTGATCGGAGCGAGCAACGTGATCACGGCGACTGCTGGGCCCGTTCGATCTCCCCATGTCTTCATCCTAAGTATCTTAATGTTGAATGACTTGACGTCAAGAGGTTGGCTAGGCTCGGCCCGTGGCTGACGACGTGGTGGACCGAATCCTGGCGCAGTGGAACGAGACGGCCCCCGAGCTGGACGTGTCGCCCATGGCCGTGATCGGCCGTGTGTCTCGACTCTCACGCGTGATCGACCGGCGGCTCGCCGAGAACTTCGCCCGGCATGACATCGAGCCCTGGATGTACGACGTCCTCGCCACCCTCCGGCGCTCGGGCGAACCCTTCGAGCTCAGCCCAGGCGACCTCGTCACCCAGACCATGGTCACGACCGGAGCGGTCACCAACCGCATCGATCGACTGGCCGAACGCGGCTACGTCGAGCGATCCCACAGTCAAACCGATCGACGCCGAATCATCGTCCGCCTCACCGACGAAGGCCGCGACCTCGTCGACGCTGCAGCGCCCGACCACTACGCCTTCGAAAGCGAACTGCTCTCGTCGCTCACCGCCGCCGAGCGAGAGACCCTGGCCGCCGCCCTGCGCACGCTTCTCCACGATCTGGGCGACACGCCCAACTAGCGGCAGCGCCGAGCACGTCAGCCGACCCCGATGGCCTAGTTCGGCCGCCGCGGTACCGGTCGATTGGGTCTAGCGATGGCGGTGTCGCCTGCCGGTGAGGCAAGCGCACGTTCGAGACTCGTGAGCAGGTCGAGCACGTCGGTCGCTTTGAAGATTCGGTAGCGCTGCTTGTGGACGTTGCGCTGGCGCAGGATGCCGGCGTCCACCAGCGCGTTCACCGCATCATTGACCCGAGGCTTCGATCGACCGGTCAGCGCAATCGCCGAGTTGACCGTCACGATCGGAACACCGGGAAGTAGCCCGAGCAGCCGTTCGGTCGCAGAGTTGGCACGGACCTTTCCCAACTGTGTGCGCCACTAACTGTTCAGGCCGTCGATCGCATCGACGAACTCCGCCGCGTCAGCTGTTGCTCGCAGAGCGGCCGCGGCGAACAACCAAAGCATGTCGTGCGCATCGGCGGACCGCTCTGTGCTATCGGCAGGTGATGCCCCGCGATAGCCCTGAAGCGCATGGACATAGTCGTTCGACCATTGCCAAAACGAGGCTTATCGGCGGTACGAATGCCGGAGCGAGGCCTCGCCGTCGAAGGATGACGTGAACCAGAGCGCGTCCGGTTCGGCCGTTTCCATCAGCGAACGGATGCAGCGTCTCGAACTGTGCGTGGGCGATCGCCGCCTGAACGAGCGGCGAATGCTCATCACCGTTGACATAGTCGACCAGGCCATCGAGGAGGTCCTCGAGGTTGCGAATCAACATCAGTCGACCTACAATCGTACATATGTTCGATCAGGGGAACTTCGGGGGTGCTGGTACGTCGGTCATCGACGGTGCCGTCTCCGATGCCCGTGATGCCCTTACCCACATGCATGAGTTGGGCCTGTCGGGTTTGGATCCTGCTGAGCTCGAAGCCTTCGCCGTTGCTGCGTTGGAACTGTCCGAACGCGCCACCGCGTTGACCGCGAAAGTCGCCGCGCACGCCGATCGCACCCAGGTGGCGCGTCGCCGGTCGGGGCGGGCGATCGGGATTGGTACGCATTTGGCGGCGTTGACCGGATGCCCCACCGTGGACGTCAACGGCCCGAAGAATCTGGGCCGTTGGCTCGACGACTTCCCAACGCTCGCGGACGCCTGGTCACACGGCCGGATCACTGAGGCGCATCTACGTGAGCTACGGAAAGCCCACAACGGGCGCATCCACTTGGACATGTTCCGCGCCCAAGACCTGTTCATCGAACACGCGAACACCCTGGACTTCACCGGATTCCTCTCGGCGCTCGCGTACTGGCTACTGCATGTCGATCCCGACGGCGACCCGCCGTCCGAACGCAACCGGTCCTACGGCGTCAAGTTCTCGAAGCTCCCGAACGGGGACGTGAAACTCGCGGGGGTGTTCGACCCGATCGTCGGCGAAGCACTCCAAACCGCCGTCGAACACGAGTTGAAGAAAGTCATCGACCGGGATAAGCAAGAGAACGACGGCGACATCGAGAAGCTTCGGTCGTTCTGTCAGAACACGCTCGTCGCCCTCACGAATCTCGTGACGCGCGGGTTCCGCAGGGAGTCCGGCGAGTTCCCGATCCCGCTCGTCAACATCGTCATGTCCGAAACCGTCGCCGAAGACCTCCTCAACCGGGGCTTCGACGGTGACCACGACCCCTTCACCCTTCCACTCGACGCAGAAGACGTGGATGGCCGGTGTGAAACGATCCGCGGCACCCCAATCCACCCAAGACACGCGTTGGCACCGCTCCTCATCGGACGATTACGAAGACAAATCTTCAAACCCAAAGACCAAACCTTCTCCAAAGACACCCGGCTCTTCAACTGGGACATGCGCAACGCCCTACTTGTCCTTTCACGAGGCCGATGCACCAGCTTCGGATGCGACACCCCGTTCATGTGGCTCGTCGCCGATCACGTCCACCCCTCATCACTTGGAGGGTTGACGGAACTCGACAACGGCGAAATCCGCTGCGGCATCGAAAACTCGGGCAAAGGCAACACCCCCGGCCTCTGATACTCCCCAACCGCCATCACAATGGTGAGCGTGGGTATCGACCGTTTCCGCACATCGTGGCAGAACATCGCGTCGTCACTCGACGTCGATCCCAGCGCGTGGGCTGAGTTGGGCGACGAACTGGCACGACGCCACAGCGAGCACCATCGGAGGTATCACACCCACGAGCACATCGTTGCCGTGGTCGACCACCTCGAAGACCTCAACGCAACGACGCCCACCACACTCCTCGCCGCCTTCTTCCACGACGCCATCTACGACCCCACCGCACGCGACAACGAAGAACGCAGCGCTCTGCTCGCCGAGTCCGCCCTTCGGGACCTCGGCATCGCCGCACACCTCCTCACCGACGTCGCCTCCATCATTCGAGCCACGGCCACGCACCGAACGCCCCAGTTTCACGTCGAGGGTTGCGCCGCCTTTCTCGATGCCGACCTCGCCATCTTCGGGGCGTCCCCAGAGGCCTACGACTCGTACGTGAGGGCGGTTCGCCAGGAGTACGCCCACATCGACGACGCCACTTGGCGAACAGGAAGGCGGGCCGTGCTCGAGATGTTCCTCGAACACGACCCGCTCTACCTCACCTCACGCGGTCAGTGGCTCTTCGCCGACGCCGCCCGGCGGAACCTGTTGCGCGAACGACGATCGCTGACCGACTGACGGGACCGACATCACAGATCGCCAAGCGGAGCGGTCAACACCACATCTGTCGCGCCCGCACCATCCAACGGATAGCGAGTGCACCCATTCGAGTCCCACCACGACCGATCGGCAGACGACGTCAACGACCCATCCCCATGACGCGTGAACACACCCACCCGATCACGACACCGATAGATCAGAAAATCACCCGTCGCCGAAGACGACGACACATGAATCGGATCCCGCATCGCACCCACCGACCCAAAACCACTACCCGACAACACCGACGCAATCGACGTCGAATACCTCGCACTGCTGTCGAAGTGCAACCAACCCTGACCACCACCATTCCATCCCGAACCCGACACCACATACGTCCCACGCGCCGAACCCCAACCCTCCAACGCATCAACCACCGCAGCCATCGCCTCACCACGCGCCGACATCGCCGGATCCACAGTGAGATCGCCGAGCGGTGCAGTCAAGATCACATCGGTGGCCCCAGCGCCGTCCAACGGATAGCGAGTGCACCCATTCGAGTCCCACCACGACCGATCGGCAGACGACGTCAACGACCCATCCCCATGACGCGTGAACACACCCACCCGATCACGACACCGATAGATCAGAAAATCACCCGTCGCCGAAGACGACGACACATGAATCGGATCCCGCATCGCACCCACCGACCCAAAACCACTACCCGACAACACCGACGCAATCGACGTCGAATACCTCGCACTGCTGTCGAAGTGCAACCAACCCTGACCACCACCATTCCATCCCGAACCCGACACCACATACGTCCCACGCGCCGAACCCCAACCCTCCAACGCATCAACCACCGCAGCCATCGCCTCACCACGCGCCGACGACTCCGGCCCCGATCCGTCCGTGTCGCGCTCCCAGACCTTCACCCAGTCGATGTAGGCGGTGGGGTATTGGCCGTCGATCAGGTAAGTGTCGCTGAATCGACCGACGTCACCGGTCCACTGGACGGCTTCGTCATCGCGCCACTGCTCCCAGGTGAGTCGGATGGCGAGTGTCCGAGACTTCGTGATCCACGACTGATCAGTGGTCTCGAAGATCTTGACGTCATCGATGAACATCTGCATTCGGTCGTGCGTGTAGTACAAGCCAATCCGGTGATAGTCGCCGTCGAGATAGTTGACGTCGCCTGCACCGAATCCAAGGCCAGCTTCGTCGGTCGGCGTGGCGTAGCTGAAGCAGGTTCCGCGATTGGTGCCGGCTCCCAATGCCTCGCTCGGCGATCCGCGTCGTAGCGACTGATCGGTGTCGTCGGCGATCTGGTCGCCGGTCCAGTCGCAGCCGCGGGTGTCGGCCGGCTTGCGGAAGATCGCTGCGTTGTACCCGTTCGTGCGATCAGGAACGAACTCGAAGATGTCGACCTCGGAACCGTCGTCGATGACTCCGTTGTAGGCGTACAGGTTCGACGCACCGCTGGTTCCCGCAGGGAGGCCGGGCGTCATCAGCCAGAACGCCCACCAGGCATGGTTGGCAGGGGTCGCTTCGTCGAGGCGGACCGACGTCTCGATGAAGACGTCATTCGACGCGTCGATGAAGTAGCCCCGTCGCCCGTCGGCGGTGTTCGCTGCTGGCCAGGCCGGGCCCGATCCCGACGCGATGTAGCTGTATCCGTTGTCGTCGATGGTCATCTTGAGAACGGAGGCGCCTGCATCTGTCGTGAGCTCGGCGTGGTCAAGGTCGTACTCGGGGGCACGGCTCGACGCGGGGTCGACGTCAGCGTCGTAACCCCTCGCGCCGTCGGCGAAGTACCACTGGTTACCGGTGGTCCTGGCGCTCAGTTGGCCTGAACCTTCGAACTCCTCATCGAATTGCAGCGTCCACGAATCGGGATCTCCGACCCACGACTCTGAGGGGATCGTTCCGCGATCGGTTCGAATCGCGTCCGCGAACGGCGCACGGGTCTGCGTCACGTGGCCTGGCCGGACCGGGACCGTGCCGAAGAGACTTGCCTTCCCGGAGCTGCCCCCCGGAACGTACGGCGTCACGTTGAACGCCTCCCCAGCGACGATCGAGGTCGACTGCGGAAGGACGTACCGGTGAGTACGGACGCCGTCAGATGTGGTGACGGTGGAGTTGGTCGGGTTGGCATCGGATTGGTTCCAGTTGGCGTTCGATCCGGTGAACGGCCGACGGGCGCTCGTCGTCGGGTTGTTTCGGAACACCGTGAACTGGAATGTGCCTCGTGCGGGCATCTCCCAGACCAGCGTCAGTTGAGACCCGGAGCGTTCGACCCGGACCTTGCACGGTCGCGGAATGGCGGTGGTCGATTGCCACGTGACGTCCCGAGGACAGCCACTCGACGAGCCCGCAGGAGGCGGGGTTGTTGTCGTGGTGGTGGACGGGGTCGTCGCGCACGAGTCCAACGCATACATCGGACCCCAACCGGACACGGTCGACCCCGTCTTCAACGCGATCTGAAACGAATGGCCAGCCAGCGAGAGATCATCAAACTCATACGACGTCGTCCCCCGCGACACCCCCGCACGCCAATCCGCATTCCCACCCGGTGGCTTACTGAAAATGTCGTAACGATCAAACGAACCCGCTACCGCACCCCACTCGATCCGCAATCCGTCCGTTACCGAGCAATCCCGCCGCACCTCCTTCGGCGCGAGCGATTGGCCACTCGCCGGGGCGCTCCCGATCGCCAGCACCGCCAAAGCGGTTGCGAGGGCGATGGCCAAAGCGAGCCATCTGGTCTCCTTGCGTATGTACATGGTTGTCCTCCACGGTTGGCCCGCCGACGCACCGAGTTGGGCGTCGTCGAGTCACACGCACGGGGAGGACGTGTCGGGGGACCGAAGGAACGAACTTCGTGGAGATCCTCGGATCACTCCCAGGCGAGGTGGAGTTCTTCGGGGCCGCGGAAGGTGATGTTCGGGAAGTAGGTGTAGTCCTGGTCGTCGACAAGGCGCAGCGACGGTAGGCGTTCGGCGAGCAGTTCGAGCGCAATCCTCGCCTCCATCCGGGCGAGGCCGGCACCGAGGCAGAAGTGGATGCCCTTGCCGAAGCTGATGTTCTGGGCCGCTTCGGGGCGGTGGATGTCGAACACGTCGGGGTTCTCGAACACGTCGGCCTGACGATTCGCCGACGCGAAGTTGAGGAACAGACGCGTACCCGCCGGGAGATCTTGACCGCCGAGTGTTGTGTCCTGCGTAGTGATGCGTCGCCACGAGATCTGGCTCGATTCGAACCGGCTTGTCTCATGCACCGCGTTGAGGGCGAGCGAGGGATCATCGATCAGCGCCTGCCATTGGTCGCGTCGCGGCAACAGACAGAGCAGCGTGTTGCACAGGAGAGACGTGACCGGGTCGTGTCCGGCAAAGCTGATCCCATAGACGACGGACTCGACCTCGCGGTACGAGATCCCGGTCGTCGCCTCGGGATCCCGGTCCGGGCCGGGGTCGGCTTCCCACGCGTCGAGCAGTTCGGAGGTGAAGTCGTCGGCCCGATTCTCTCTGCGCTCGGCGACGAAGGCTCGGCAGTAGCGCCAGTAGTCGAGCATCCCCTGGGCGATCTCGACCTGTTCGACCTCGGTCGGCTGCCCCCAGGAGAACGCCCGCCGATTCACGCACCACTGTTTGATCATCGTGTCGTCGGACTCGGGGAACCCGAGAAGCCGAAACACGATCTCCGCAGGCAGCGGGAATGCGAGTGCACCGACGTACTCGGCCGGCGATCCCGACTCGATCATCGCGTCGAGCAGGACCGTGGCCCGGGTACGCATGTAGGCCTCGAGCGTCTTCAGACGCCGATTGCTGAAACCCTTGCGAGTGAACACCCGGATCCGGGCATGGTCGGGTTCGCTGCGGTTCGACATGACGGCCACCGGGTCGAAATCGTCGGCCCCCAACACGTCGGTCGCTGCGGGGCACAGCGGGTAGATCGGGTCCTGGACGTTCGTCGACGCGTAGATGTCGGGGTTGGTGAAGACGTGCTCGATGTCGGCGAGATCGGTGACCACGACGTGGCCGAGCGGCTCGGACCAGAAGATGGAATGCTCCGCCGCGAGCTGGCGCGCCTGCGGATACGGATCGGCGAGATAGTCAGCGCCGAGCGGCGACCACGTGGCATGCACCGGACATCCCGTCGGCGCGGCGGCCTTGGTCTCCGGCGCCTGGTGATATGCGTTGCCGTCCCCCATGCAGATCCTCCGGTACTGCCGACTCGGAGCCCACTCTCCCATCGCCCGACGTCGGGGCGCCACCGGAACGTACGTTGCCAGGCATCGCCACGAACCCTGACTCGTCAGCTGGAAGTATCGTCGCCGATCAAACGAATCGGTTAGGTTGCGGCCATGCACATCTTCGTGGCCACCGATGGTTCGCTCAACCGCGATCGCGCCGTCGACCTCATCACTCGCCTGGCGAACGACGGCGGAAGCATCACCGTGTTCACTGCGATCCACTTCCCGCGATCGGTCCTCAAGAGCGTCGCCGAAATCGGCGGCGTCGAAGGTCTGTCAGCCATCGCCGACGCGGCTGGCGGCGCACTCAACTCGGGGGCCCTCGCCGCCGAACGACTGGCCTCAACCCAACCGGACAACCGGCCTGCCGATCCCCAGAAAGTGGCCGAGAGCTACTTCCACAAGACCATGCGCGCTGCCTGCGGCCCTCTCAGCCAACTCCTGCTCGACCAAGGACTCGAGAACGTCGAAATGGCGTGGGCCGCCACGGAGAATCAACCTGCCCGCACGATTCTCGCGACGGCGACCGCGAAGAAGGCCGACATGCTCGTCCTCGGCAGCCACGGCCAAGGCCGATTCGAAGGTCCGCTCGGCTCGACCGTCACGAAGTGCGTCCGACGCGCCGAGATTCCCGTGATGCTCGTCCGCTGACCCCACGAGCGCCTGATCTCGCGCTCAGAGGCAAATTCGCGGTCCGTTCGCGCGGTGCCAAATATCTCGTCACGAACACTGGTCCCTATTGGGCGCGACTTTGGGCCCTCCACTAGCGTCCCACACCGGACGGACATACCGAGAAGAGGGCGTTCAATGACCGAGAATTCTCCATCCGAAGAAGGCGTAGACAGCCTCGCGGACCGCGCGAAGGAGATGCTGGACAAGGTCAAGGGTGGTTCGGGCGACGAGGGTTCGCTCGGCGACAAAGCCAAGGGTCTGGCAGACAAAGCAAAGGACGCCGCCGCAGGCGTGACCGGGGCAGGCGCCGATGCGCTCGATCCCGATACCGTGGCCGCCGACCCGGATGCGACCGACTCGCTCGGCGCCGCCGGTGGAGCAG
>JAHDDK010000041.1:0-22726 GCA_020629375.1 Acidimicrobiales bacterium | reverse complement strand
CCGCAGCCGCTGGAGGTGTCGGCGGAAAGCTCTCCGGCATGGCCGGCAAAGCCAAAGACGCCGCAAGCAGCGCAGGAGACAAAGTCCCGGGAGCCGCTGGCTCGGCGAGCGGAGCAGTCTCGGGTGCCACTGGTGCAGCCGGTGACGCAGCTTCGGGTGCCACGGGCGCCGCAGGCAGTGCCGCATCCGCAGCGGGCGACAAGATCTCGGGCGGCACCGCCGCCGCAGCCGGAGGCGCAGCTGCCGTCGCCGGTGGAGCAGCCGCAGCCGCTGGAGGTGTCGGCGGAAAGCTCTCCGGCATGGCCGGCAAAGCCAAGGACGCCGCCGCAGGCGCAGCCGACAAAGCCAAAGACGCCGCAAGCAGCGCAGGAGACAAAGTCTCCGGAGCCGCTGGCGCAGTCGGCGACAAAGTCACCGGCACCACCGCAGCAGCCGCGGGTGGAGCAACGGCGGCGACCGGAGGGGTTGCCGGCCGTGCAAAGGACATGGTGACCAGCACTGTCGATGCCGGCGAAGCAGCGATCGATCCCGAAGACGCGGGAGCCACAGCTGCAGGTGCAGCTGGCGCGGCAGCCTCAACTGTGTCGACCAGCTCGACCGTGACGACCTCGTCGACGACGACCGCATCGGTCTCGGGTGGCGGAGGCGGAGGCTCGTCCTCCGGTGGAACCGGCGGCGGCTCGGGTGGCTCCGGTGGCGGTGGATCGTTCGATGACGACGATGACGACGAGGAGAAGCTCTTCGCCGACCTGCCAATCAGCGGATCGATGCAGATCCTTGGGATCGGCCTCCTCACCGCGTTGCTGTTCCTCTATGGCGGAACAATCAGCGACTTCTTCTTCGGAGGCGACGACGCCGTGCTCACCGACGATCTGGTCGAGGCTGCCGATGATGTCGTCGACCCACGCTGCGCACTCGTCCTCGACGAAATCCGCGGCTCCGATGTCCCGGGTGACGATTACTCCGACGTCGATTGCGAGATCGATGGCGACAACGTCATCCTGACCGGCACGGCAGACTCGCCGCGAGCCCGCAACGCGGTCTACAGCGCTGGTGCGGCCGCTGCACTGGGTGGCGGAGCGTTGCTCAACGAAATCGAGATCGTCCGACCCGACGTCGACGAACCGGCCGACACCGCTGCAGCAGCACCGGCGACAACCACGACGACTGAGGCCGAAACGACCACGACGACTGAAGCCGAGACCACCACGACGACTGAAGCCGAAACGACCACAACGACTGAAGCCGAGACCACCACAACGGCACCTCCGGCCTTCACGATGTGGGATGCGCTCACCGGTTCCGGTGAAGCGGTGCAGTTCGCCACGGTTGGCGGTGCCCTCGGCCTGCAGGACGACCTTGAAGCGCTCGAAGACGCCGACGGCGAGGTCAACCGCACCTTGTTCGCACCGTCCGACGAGGCCATGGCTCTCCTCGGTGGCGATGGCGTCGCCGCACTCGCTGCCGATCCCGAAGGGGCTGCAGCCCTCGTCGGCTATCACTTCATCAACGAGCCGCTCACGGCCGCTGACCTGGTCGCCCTCGACGGTCAGACCGTTCAGTCTCGGGTTGGTCTGCCCCTCCAGATCAGCGTCGACGGTGACGATGTGATCATCAACGGCACCACGAAGGTCGTCACCGCTGATCTCGAAGCCGACAACGGCATCGTCCACATCATCGACGTGATCCTTACGCCTCCGACGCTCAATCAGGTCCTCGATCTGGAGAACATCGAGTTCGAGGTGAACACCGCGAACATCACGGCAGCCAGCCAGGACGAGCTCCAGAAGGCCGTCACGTTCTTCACCGAGAACGCCGCGGCGAGCGCCCTGATCGAGGGCCACACCGACACTGATGGCGGCGACGAAGCCAACCAGGCACTGTCCGAAGCCCGTGCCGAGGCGATCAAGGCCTTCCTGGTCGCCCAGGGCCTCGACGCCGAACGCTTCGCGACCATCGGGTTCGGCGAAACGCAGCCAATCCTCGTAGATGGTGTCGAAGACAAGCAGGCCAGCCGCCGAATCGAGTTCAAGCTGCGCTGACCAAGGTCCACGACCTTCAGCCCGACCCGTCTCGCAAGATCCACTTGCGGGATTGGTCGGGCTCGAAGTCGTTTTCGAGGTAGCTGTCGAACCGTTCGTCGAGCTCGGGATCGATGGATGCCCAGCTCGAGAAGAAGCCAGAACGTCCCGAATCGCCTTCGGAGACCACTTCGTCGACCTGTCGACGTGCATCATGCATCATCTGTTCAGCCTGTCGTTGCGCCTCGGCCAACAGCCGTCGTCGAGAGTCCCGGGCCTGCCGCATATCCGATTTGGCAGCCGCAATCGCCGCATGGACGCGTTGGAGTTGCTCCTCGGCGATACGCGCGCGTTCGAGCGCTGCACTGAGTTGCCGTTCGAGAAGGGCGATCTCCGTATTGCGGTCGGCGATGACCGTCGGTCGATCCAGATGGAGCGGTTCCACGGGAGGCCATCGGCCATGTCGACGCCCTGTTCGATGGGCCAGCGGAATCAATGGCATCCGTTTGCGCGAAGGGCCGAACGGACTCCTCAGTTCGTCCTGTGGTCCGGCCGATAGGTACTTACGGCACGCTCCAGAACGGTGGCGCGTCACGGCAACGTCGATGATGGAAGACGACATGACCTTCGAAGAGTCAACCGAGTGGCCCTCGTTCGACGAGGTTCTCGCGGCTGCTCGCAGCGCGACTGTTCCGACACCCATCGGATCTGCACCGCTTCCAGCGCCGCTGCCCCCATCCGCTGTCTACGACGTGGACCTCGACGAGCTTCTCTCGCCCAACGGCCTTTCTCCGGCCGACCGCGATGCACTGAGCCAGGCGCTCGAACCGCTTCCGGAAATCGAAGTCGACGATCTCGATCCTTCGCACATGGGCGATGTTGAAGAGATCGACGTACCGGTCGAACCGTTTGACGACCCCGCCGTGCTTGCGGGTTCGCTCGACATCGAACCCTTCTCGCCGCTTCCCGAGCCGGTCGACACGTCGGAAGTCGACGAACTCGATTGGTCCGTGGTGTCGTGGGCCGACGGGAGCGGCTCGACCGAGACCGAGCTGCCCGAAGCCCCGATCGCCGAGCCGATCGTGGAGCCACTCGTGTTCGAGGTCGAACCCGATGATCTCGGCGAGCCCGAAGCCCAGCCATTCACGACCGAATGGCTGACCGCCGAGCCCGAGACCTCGACCCTCGATGCTCCTGCTCCGCCGGTCGATCTCGGTGATCCCGTTCCCGATGCGATCGACAATGTCACCGAGATTCCTTCGTTTGACTCGGTGGCGACAGCTGACGCCATCGAGAACGACCTGAACGACCTGTTCGCCTTCACCGATGACGACGCACCAACGCCAGATCTCGGCGATTGGGACATCGAGGAGTCGGCGATCGAAGCGGACTTCCCCGAGGAGATCGGCAGCCCCGACAACGTCGTGCAGCTGCACGACGTCGAGGAAACCACGAACGACTTGTACGGGCTCGATGCCGACACCGTCCACACGCCAGACTCGTCCTGTTTCGTGACGGTTGCTCTCAACGAAGAGAAGGAAGATCCGTGGGCGCACATGCGTCCCGACGAGTTCTCCGACGTGAAGACGGGTTTCTGGGCCAACCGTCCGCGCTTCTTCGGTGGTGACGAACGGAAGCGCCGCCGCGCTCAGCGCAAAGAGGTCGAGACACAACTCGAAGCACGCAGCGGAATCGTCCCGACCTGCCCGAGCTGTGGTGCTGCGGGCCGAGTGGATCTCGACGATCCCGTCGGTCACAAGCTTCACGCCAGCTGCGAATCCTGCGACCACGTGTGGACCGAGAGCTACGGCGAAGAGCGACGCTCCGCCTGATCACTCATCCAAACATTGCGAGCCATTGCTCTGGTGTCTTCGGAGCGAAAACCACGTTCGATTCTCGTGTCGCGCCCATCGAGGCGCAGGGCTCTGGCGAGTACCGATGCCCTGGAAAGAGGACGGCATCGTCGGGAACCTTCCCGAGCACATTGACAAGGCTGTCGTAGAGCTGCGCCGGGTCGCCACCTGGCAGATCGGTGCGCCCGCATCCGTTGAGGAAGAGTGTGTCACCCGCAACGAGTCGATTGTCGACCAGGAAGCTCTGTGAGCCGGGCGTGTGGCCCGGTGTGTGGAGGAGCTCGATGGTGATCGCGCCGACGTCGATCGAGCCGCTTCCGGAGTGGGTGACGAGGTCGGCGTCGCCGAGGGTCGTCACCTTCTTCACGTAGTCGGCTTCGTCGGCTTGGATGTGGAGCGGCACCGTCGTGTGCTCGAGCAGCTCGGCAGCGCCGACGACGTGCATCCCCATCATCGAGCCGCCCACGTGATCGGGGTGATAGTGCGTCCCGAGCATGCCCACACAGGTCATGCCATCGGCCTCGAGGACGTCGAGGATGCCCCTCGGGTCGTATGCCGGGTCCACGATCACGGCGTCGCCCGTTTCTCGATCCCCGATCAGATAGACGAAGTTGACCATCTGTTGGGCAAGGGGGTCGTCCTGTGCGAAGTCGACGCCGGAGAGCAACTGGCGGAAATAGAGACGATCGTCTGCCATCTCCCAAACCCTAGGCTGTACGGCGTGACCGACCGACCACGTATCGCATTCCAAGGCGTCCCCGGCGCCTACAGCCACATGGCCTGCACCGCTGCACGCCCCGACATGGCCCCGATCGGTTTTGACACCTTTGCCGAAGCGCTCGCCGCCGTGGAGTCCGGCGACTGCGAGCTCGGCATGATCGCGATCGAGAACAGCCTGGGTGGCCGGGTCGCCGACATCCACCATCTGTTGCCGGGATCGAACCTGCACATCATCGACGAGCACTTCCAGCCGGTCCGCCACCAGCTCCTTGCCCCCAAAGGCGCCACACTCGATTCGCTCAAGACCATCGCCTCGCACGAGCAGGGCCTCGCCCAATGTCGAGCGTTGTTCCGTGAGCTCGGTGCCGAACCGCTCGACTTTGGCGACACGGCCGGCGCCGCCCGTGAGGCGGCAGAGCGCAACGACCCGACGTTCGGCGCGATCGCCTCGGAGCTCGCTGCCGAGATCTACGGGCTCGAGATCCTTCGATCGCGCATCGAGGACAAGCTCGGCAACACGACTCGGTTCATCATCATGTCGCGCAGCAGCCGCGAGCCCGATCCGCTTGCTGGCCCGGCGATGACGAGCATCTTGTTCCAGACCCGGTCGATCCCCGGTGCGCTCTACAAGGCCCTCGGCGGGTTCGCCACGAACGGCGTCAACATCGTGAAGCTCGAGAGCTACATCACCGACCAGAGCTTCAACGTCGCGCAGTTCTACGCCGAGTTCGAAGGCCACCCGTCGGACCCCGCCGTCGCCAACGCATTCGACGAGCTCCAGTTCTTCTGCACGACGCTGCGACGCCTCGGAACCTATCCGCGCTCCCCCTGGCGAGACACCAACCCCGCCGCCGGCTGAAAAGCAACGGCAGCACCAAAAGGACGAAAGCCGGGCGATCGGCGATCGACCCGGCCTCTGTGCTCAGCGCGCCTGTAGGGACTCGAACCCCAAACCTTCTGTTCCGTAGACAGATGCTCTATCCAATTGAGCTACAGGCGCAGGCCCGCCATTCTAGGCGCCTATCGTCCGAACGCGTCACCTGTGGTTCGGGTTGCTGAACGAGACTCGCTACCCTGACCGACGGAGAGATGGCAGAGCGGACGATTGCGTCGGTCTTGAAAACCGTTGGGCCTTCACGGGTCCCGGGGGTTCGAATCCCCCTCTCTCCGCCATGTGATGTCTCAGGACATCGGAACCCCTGAACCCTCGGTTCGGGGGTTCTTCAGGTTTTGGGGGCGTCGCCGAGGCCGTGCGATGCCACCTGCAGCGGGTCAGTCGTGGCACAAACGAATCATCCGACCCATCAACGAAACTGGGCGACACACCGTTCCACTTGCCGTGAATGAACGCGGGGCATCGAACGTCGAGATGGCATTGATTCTGGTTCTGGTTGCTGTCGTGGCGGTGGTAGCCCTTACCGGTATCGGTCGATCGGTTGGCGGCGAGGACTCCGACACCGCTTCGGAGGCGCTCGGCTACTCAGATCCCGTGTCGATCGACGGAAGCACCGAACGAACCGAGACCGCCGCAAACGGCGCAGGTGGGCGGAGCGGAGTGATTGGCAACGCTGCTGCGACATCGAGTGGCGGTTCGTCACAGGGCGCCTCCGGCGCAGCTGGATCGACCGCCTTCGAGATCGACGATGAGGACGACGGCGTCTGGAACACGCATCGGACCGGCGAGAGCTTCGGGGGCTGGACCGTGGTCTCGGGCACCATCGACGCGACCGTCAACTACCGAGGCCCCTTCGACCTCGACAACGCCAGCAACTTCATCGACATGAACGGCTGGGGTGCAGGGCATATCGAACGTACCGTCGACGTGATCCCCGGACAGACGTACAACCTCTCTGTCGACCTCGGCGAAAACTCCTACGGCGGCCCAGCAGCGAAAACGCTGGAAATCATCTGGAACGGCGAGGTCGTCAGCGTCCTCAAGGTCGATCTCCCCCGTGACGAAACCCGTACCTTCACTGTCAAACTGCCGAGCTCGACCACCGGAGAAGCGACCCTCGGGTTCGCTTCCAAGAACACCAGCGCCCACGGCGTCCTCCTGGACAATCCGACGCTCACACTCATTCCAACCTGACCAAAACGTGATCTGTGCAGGCCCTGAATGTCTGATCGACATCCGAACCTGCACAGATTTCGAGAGCGGAGAGGGTGGGATTTGAACCCACGAACCCCGTTTCCAGAGTTACTCCCTTAGCAGGGGAGCGCCTTCGACCTGACTCGGCCACCTCTCCCGATTGAGGCCTCCAGGGTAGCCCAGCTCGCTGCCGAGTCGACACCTCCGCGACGATCTCGCCACATCCGCTCAGACGTGCACGTCGACGTCGAAGTTCTCGAGGATCGGCACGGCACCATCGGGCGGATTGACCACCCGGAACTCACGCCCACTCCGCTGTGCGGCTGCATCGCCCGCCGCGATCGAATCGGCGATCGCGGCATCGATGGCCGTGCTGCGATCGAGGTTGATCGTGATCGGACCCGAACCCTCGTCGGCGGCGATTACCGACCGAAGCTCCTGCTTCAGGCGGCTGTTGGTCGCCACCCACAGCAGACCGCGCGGGCGCAGCCGCAGTTCGCCTTCGGGGCTCTCTTCGATCTCGAGCCGGAAGCGACGCCACAGATGCAGCACCGCCGTCAACCCCACGCCGAGCAAGACGGCGAACTGAATGTTGGGTGGCGTCACCAACGTGGCGATGAATGTCACCCATGCCAGAGCGGCCTGCCACGGCGAACGAGTCCACAGGCGGAGAAGGCGGTACGGCTTGATGAGCGACAAGACGGCGCCAACGACGATCGCGCCGAGCACGGCATCGGGAAGTCGATCGAGCAAACCCGCGAACGGCAAGAACGCGATGACGACCATGCCCGTGATCGCTCCACTCCACCGAGTCTGAGCACCAGCGAAGCGATTGACCGAGCTCCGGGAGAATGAGCCACCGACAGGGAACGCCCCGGTGATCGCCGCAACCGAGTTCGCCAAGCCCGAGGCGAAGAACTCTCGAGACGACGACCAGACCTGCTGTTCTTCATTCGCGAAGGTACGGGCGATCGATGCAGGTTCGGCGAATCCGACCAGCGCGATGACGATCCCGCCGACGAGCAGCGAGCCCAGAGACTCGAAGGGCAGGTCGAACGACCAGCTCGGTAGACCGCCCGCCACCTCGGCGATCACGGGACCCGAGTAGTCGGTGATCCGCGAGAAGCCGAGCGCCATGAGCACGGCGATCAGTACCCCAGGGAACAGGCGGTGCCACGATCGTCCCTTCAGCATCAACACGAGCGTGATCGCCGAGATGGCAAGAGCAGCCATCAGCCACTCACCGGGGTGCGTGATCGCCCACAACGATCGAGCGATCGGGTTGGACCATGACTCGACATCGGCGGGCAGCGTCACGCCAAGCGCCTTTGGCAGCTGACTCGACAAGATCACAATGCCCGCTCCTGACGTGAACCCGATCATCACAGGCTCGGCCATCAGGTAGACGACCGCACCGAGCCGGAGGGTGCCGAGAAGCAGCCGAGTTGCACCGACGATCAACGCGAGCAGCGCCGCAGCGGCCACCCAATCCTCGGTCTTCTCTTCGAACCCGGATGCAGCAAGAGCTCCTGCGGTGAGCAGGCTCGTGAGCGCCACAGGACCCGTCTGGAGGTATGGCGACGAGGCGAGAAGGGCGAACGCCAGCAGCGGAAAGGCCGACGCCAAGAGCCCGTAGACAGCTGGCAGGCCAGCCAGGTCGGCGTAGGCAAGCGACTGCGGAATCACGACAAGGGCGACGCTCACACCGCCAACGACATCTCCGACTGTCGGCCGCGGGATCTCTTTCACATCGGCGAGCTGCCGTGTCACCCCTCGCCGCCAGCGGCTCCCGAGATCCGCAGAAATGGAATTCACGTTCCAAGTAAACCGCGTCGAGAGGTGGATCGCTGATCTGGCCGACAACCGTCTCGCTCTGCAAGCATCGTGGCGATGGCGAGTGGAGTTCCGGGCCCGTGGGTGCGCCGATCGATCTCGATGTCGAGTCTGATCATCGGGTCAATCATCGCTGTTCCCCTCACAATTCCCGCATTGCTGCTCGCTGCGCTCGCCGACCTGCTCACCCGGGAGCGGCGGTGGCGGCGAGTCCGCACGGTCCTCTTCGCTGTCGGGCTCCTGCTGGTCGACCTCGCCGGATTCATTCTCACGACGCTGGCCTGGATCATCCAACCCGTCGGATTCCGCATGCGATCCGACGCCGTTCAAGCACGCTACGCCCGGATCATGACCTGGTGGACGAAGCAGCTCATGCGGGTCATTTCATCGACCGTGCCCCTGCCCATCGACACATCGGCGCTCGACCCCGAGGCGCTCGGAGGCAACGCCATCGTGATCGGCCGCCATCGAAGCCTCCTCGACGCCATCCTTCCCTCCGCCATCTTCGGACCCCGAGGGCTCGTGCCGCTCTACACCCTCAAGGAAGACCTCCGCTGGGAGCCCAACATCGACGTCGTCGGTCACCGCATGGGACACCGATTCGTCACTCGCTCACCCAAAGACCTCGAAGCCGAGCTGGCCCCCATCCGTCAACTGGGCTCCCGGGTCGACGACGACTCTGTAGCCGTGATCTTTCCGGAAGGAACGTTCTTCACCGAAGAACGGAAAGCCAAGATCGTGAGCCGCCTCGAGAAGCGCGACCCGGAGCACGCCGACGCCGCCCGACACATGCGACATCTCCTGCCGCCTCGTCCAGCCGGCACGCTGGCGTTGCTCGACGGTGCACCCGATGCCGACATCATCATTCTCGGACATGTTGGCTTCGAGCCGTTCGGGACGATCGGCAAGATCTTCGGCGGTATCGGCGCAGAGCATCCGGTGCGGGTCGCGGCCTGGCGTCACCCTCGATCGACCGTTCCGACCGACGAAGCCGGGCGAATCGACTGGTTGTTCGACCGGTGGCTCGAACTCGACGAGTGGATCGACGAGCAACATCAGCTCGGCGATCAACCACCGCTCGACAACCGAGTGGCCAAGATTGCCCACGCGTGAACTCTGCCGGGTTGCCCAAGCACCTTTTGTAGGCTTCCGGCCGTGACTGGACCCGAAGTAGAAGAGCACCTCGTCGAGATGGCGGTCGAACTGGCCACCGGCGCAGGCGCGCTGACCCGAAAGTGGTTCGATCGCGGCACCGTCGAGTTCGATACGAAGGCGGACGGGTCACCGGTCACCGAAGCGGACAAGGCTGCCGAACGCTACTTGCGCGAACAGATCGCCTTGGCATTCCCCACCGACGGCATCGTCGGCGAAGAAGAAGACGACCGCGAGGGGACGAGCGGTCGCACGTGGATCATCGACCCAATCGATGGAACGAAGTCCTTCATGAACGGCGTGCCGCTCTACGGAACGTTGCTCGCCGTCACCGACGAGCACGGGCCGGCTGTCGGCGTGATCGTGATGCCCGCGCTCGACGAGGTCGTCGCTGCTGGTCGAGGCGTCGGTTGCACCCACAACGGCCGAGAGACCTCCGTACGTGCACCCGAGAGCCTCGAAGGCTGTTACGGCAACACCAGCGGATTCGACTACTGGCCCGACTCGGCCATGCGGGACCGATACCTCGGATCGGGCATGATCATCCGCACCTGGGGCGACGCCTACGGCTACGTCCTCCTCGCAACCGGTCGCAGCGACGCGATGGTCGATCCGATGGTCAACCTGTGGGATGTCGCGCCGATGCAGGTCATCATCCCGGAGGCCGGAGGACGTGTCTCCGACGAGTTCGGAAACGAATGGGCACCCGGAAAGTCCTTCGTCGCCACGACGGGAACGATCCACGACGATCTCGTCGAAGCCCTTACCGCCTGATCAGCGGCGTTCATTTCAGCGGACGATCAGTTCCACTCGTCGGGTACCTGACTTCCATCCGACAACGTTCGGGCATCGTCCGGTGGCACACCGGCAGCCTGCTGACAGGTGACACCCGCTTCGGGAAGCTCAGGGTTGTCGATCCACTCGTCGATGAACGCCATCACCTCCACGCTGTCCGCAGCCCCCGAGGTTCGCAGCTGCGCACCCCACGCCGACGCCACGATCGGCTCGTCATGCGGATACGGCGAGATCAGGAGCTTCTCATTCGCTTCGGACATGGCTCGCAACGTGTCGAGGCCCCCCGTACCGATGAGATCCGCGTTGTAGGTGATCCACACGGCGCCATGCTCCATCGAGTGCGTCGCGGCGCCCTCGAGCAGCTCGACGGTGTAGAAGCCGCAGTTGTGCCAGAACGGGTAGTGATCGCCACCGATCGACGGTGCCTGGTCGAACACGGCTGGCGGGTCGATGTGGTTCGCAGAGATATCGCCGACGGGCACGACGAGCGACACTGTCGTCGGCGGACCCGCCTCCGTAACTGTCGTGGTCGTCGGACCGGATTCGTCTGTCGTGTTCGCGGCGGGCTCATCGGCGTCGCTGCCAGAGCAGGCGGCTGCCACGAGCGCCACGATCACAAGAAGTCGTCTCATCGAGTCGAACGCTACCGGTCGACAGAGATCGCTGACGGTCGCGACCCGCTCAGCTCAGCGGAGCGCCGACTCGGACCTCGCCAGCGCTGGACTCGATCAACGTGATCTGATCCATCCGGTCGTGCCAGTCGCTGCGATCGCCGATCGCATCGATGTAGGCGGCCTTGCGACGCGCCGACCGGCCCCGCGGCTCGGCCTGACGTCCAGCCGTGCCGGCGTACTGGGCTTCGATGCCTTCCTTGAGCATGGCGATCGCTTCGGAGCGGATCTGGCTGATCCGGCTCTCGGTGACGTCGAGGAAGCGTGCGAGATCCTGGCTGGTGCGTCCTTCGAGGAAGTAGCCAATGATCACCAGGCGCTGGCGCTCGGGAAGGAGGGCGATCGCGTCCCGGAGGTACGCGTGGAGCTCGCGGGTCTCGAGTTCTTCGCTCGGCTCGATCGCAGCTTGGTCGACGAGCACGTCGACGAGGGTGAGGTCGTCGTCGACGTCGTCGGAGACCTCATGTTCGAGGGCCAGAACGACCGAGCGGAACATGCGGTCACGAAGGCGATTCAGTTCGTTGGTATCAACACCAAGCGATTCGGCCATCTCCTCGATGGTCGGGACCCGACCGAGTTTCGAGGCGAGACGCTGCTCGGTGGCTTCGAGCTTGCGAGCGAGTGTGCGTACCGAACGAGGCGCCCAGTCGGCGGCACGGACGGCATCCAGGATTGCTCCACGGATCCGCTGCGCAGCGAAGCGATCGAAGGGAACGCCACGAGACTCGTCGTACCGGCGTGCAGCTTCGACAAGTCCGAGCGCTCCAGCACGCGCCAGTTCTTCTCGTTCGACGTGGCGCGGAAAGTGCACCGCGACTTGCAGAACGATGTGCTTCACGAGGGGCAGATTCGCCTCGATCAGCTCGTTCATCTCGGCGTGGTCCAGCGTCGTCGTGTTGTTGTCGCCCATGGTTTTCGAGTCACTCCCTCGTTGGTGCATGTGGATGGTTTTCCCCCGCCATCCGATGAGAGGTGTCGGAGCGAACATGGCGAACCTTTAGAAAAAGATTCAGAAATCGCGACATCGTTCATAGAGTCGGCGCACCCAAGGGTCGGCTGAAGCCCATTCCTCTAGGCCAAAAGGCCCAAATTCAGGTCATTTCGGCTGCGCCAGCGAAGATCTCGAGACGCAAGCCGCGGGACCGTAGATCCTGAAGCGCCGGCAATGGATCGACGATCTCGGCCAGTCCGGTCACCCCACCCGAGGTCGGTTCGGCCATGATCCAGCACGCGGCCGCGGCCGCGACCGCTCCCGCCGCAACGGCGGGCCGCTCTGCACAGCCGACGATGACCTCTGAGCGGGCATCATCAAGCCGTCCACGCATCTCCACCCGCACTGCACCGAGCAGTCCCTCGGGATGCGGGCGACGCAGCATAGGCAAGGGCATAGTTGCTCGGTCACGGCGCGTCGCCGCCATCCGGGCCGTGATCCGCTCGGCACCCGGATGAACCCGGCTCAACAGGAGCGGATCGGGCAGCGCCGCCCGATAGCAATCGGCCGCATTGACCGGCGCGGGGAACCAGGCAAGCTCACGTCCGCTTCCACCAGCTCGCGGCACCCAATCGCCGCCGCGCCAGTCAAGACAGGTGCTCTTCAGTGCCCGATGGTGCTGGCGAGCGCAGTCGGGACCACCCGTCCCAAATTTCGCGACATGGATCTCGTCGACATGATCGAACCACGGGGCGATGTGCGCGGCCAGCAGATCCGTGAGGCCCGGCATCATTCCGGCGCCGGCCGCGACCGTGACGCCACGTTGACGGGCCCGCTCATGGAGCAACAGGAGTTCTCGAACGGTCGAGAGGTCGTCGCTCGTCGACACGACGTGTTGATCGTTGTCGATCAGCGTTCGGACGAGCTTGACGTGATCGGAACTGCGAGTCGCGACGATGACCACGTTCGCATCGTCGATCTCGGACAATCGGTCGACAGCCCGAGCGTTCGGCCCGAGCGAGCCGGCCAGCGAGAACGCCACTCCGGCGGCTTCGTCGAGCAGTACCAACTCGTGGTCACCCGTGCCACGCACGAGTTGTCGAGCGGCACGGGCCCCAGTTGCTCCACAGCCGATGATGGCGATGCGGGTCATCGCCGATCAGCGCAGCTCGTCGCCGTCGAGCTCACGCCAGCCTCCCCCACGAGGGGGCATTCCACCCGAACCGCGGAGGCGCAGAGCCCCCGCCACTCCCGCAGCGATGCCGACAGCGACGATCGCTTTCCGGACCAACGCAAGCAACGACATGTGCAAAGCCTAAGCGACCCCACCGCAACACGGCCCAGACTCGGTCTGTAATGCGAGGGTCAGACCCCAATCTTTCAGGTCGACCCAACGGAACCCATACGTCGAGGCAGTTTTGGGCTTGGCCCAAAACTGTGGAAGGTCGCCCCAACGGGGCGACCGACGGTGGGCCTAGCTGGAGTCGAACCAGCGACCTCACCCTTATCAGGGGTGCGCTCTAACCAACTGAGCTATAGGCCCGAAGCACAGAAACGGTACCGACTCAGCCCCGTCGCGGCAACGTGGTGATGGGCCGTGCGGTCTCCTCCTCGACGACGGTCACGCGGATACCTCCGGTGAGGTCGCTGATGAGGTTGAGGAGGATGGCGACGAGCACGGCGAAACCGGTGGCGGCAACTGCCAGAACGAGTCCTCCGAGGGCGACGGCGTTGAAGATTCCTTCGCCCTCGATCTGGAAGTCCTCGAGCGCGAAGATCTCTCGGGCGAATTGTTCGATGTCGTCGATCGTTCCGGCGGTCTCGGCGGCGTTCCACAGCAAGACACCGGCGATCATCGCCACGATCCACATGCAGAAGTGGAACAGCAGCGCCACTTTGAGGACTGACCATGGTTCGATGTGGCGGACGAGTCGGCGCACTTTGCGCGCCCGCAGGCGTCGCTCTTGGAGGCGTTCGACGATCGCTCGGGGCGGCTCTTCGCCATCAGTGCGTGCTGGAACCCCGCCAGCTTCGAAGAAGTGATCGACCCGCTCGTCGAATCCGTCGTCTTCGACGGGTTCGACCGCGAACACACTGTCCTCGGGATTGTCTACTGCGGTCACGGAGTTGAGTGTATGCGATCACGGGGTCCGGCTGAGGCCGCTTGCCTGGGGATCAACACCCACTCGGCGGTCGCTGCCCGTTCGGCTCGACCGACACGGACGACAACCGTGATCCGTTGCCCGAAGGCCCTCTGTGAGACGAGGCCGGCGCCGTTGCGTGCCGCGGCGTCCACCGCACCATCGTGGCCGTCGATGGCCCCGGCGAGGGCCGCCGCATCCGCAGCTGATTGGGCCCTGGCGGCGTCGTGCGCTGCGCGACCGACCTCGACAACGCCAATGAGCATCACTCCGGTCAGGACGAGCCAGATGGCTGCCCACATCGTCGCCGCGCCTCGGTCGACCGCGGGCGTCTTCTTCGAGGTCATGACTCACTTCTCTGCAGGTGTTGTCGGCAGGGGAAGTGCGCGTGGACGAACGTTAGCTCGTCAGGTCTGACCTGCTCTCGTCGAGCACGCCGCGATCCGGTGGAACGGGTCTACTCAGATCGTTCCGCAGGCCAGGTCGTATCGGACGCCCCCGGACTCTCGAATACGAGCCACGTAGTCTCCGGCGGAGTTGACCTCGTCGACCCAGGTTTGTGTCAGATCGTTCTGAAGGGTGATCAGCCAGCTTCCGTTCCGACGAACAACGACGGCCCTCGGCTCACGGACCAGGGAGATCTCGACGACGACCTGGTCGTTGCCGTCCACTCGAACCGAACAGGTCGGTTCGGGGTCGGGGTCACCAGCGACTCGCTCACAGGTCACGTCGCGCCGTTCGCCATGTTCGACGAATCGAATGAGGTACGTGTCGTTCGCTGTCCCCTGTGGGTCGGTCCAGCTGAGCGTGCCGGCGGAGGCGGTGTGCGCCCACGATCCGTTCCGGCGAACGATCACTCGATCATCGACCGGCACGTCCCATTCGACGAGGCGAGTGGTCACGGTGCACGAGGCCGGTCCGGGGTCGGGATCCACCGGGATGGGCGGGGGTGCAAGTGGCGGCACGGCGACGATCGGTGCGCCTTCGGTGCATTGGAGCTCGAGTCGCGGACCGCCGTCGACACTCATCCGGGTCAGTAGCGAACCGTCGGTTTCGAGGTCGTGGGGGAAGTTCCACTGCGTGACCCATCCACCGCCGAAGGCCGCGAACTCGGTGAAGACGAGCTCGTCGATTGGCGGCGAGGCGTGCCACGTCCCGTTGCGTCGAATCGCCAATTCGTCTGGCGCTTGGAACGACACCACCGAGATCGTGCGATAGTCGCCACCGAACTGCGTGGTGCACTCCGCGTCCGGCAACGGCGGAGGCTTGATTGCGGGAGGGGCTGCCAGCGGAGAGGGTTGCGGGCCCGTGAATCGAGCGAGGTGACCTTGGCGAATCCAGTTGACTCGGTGGAAGTCTCCTCCGATGATCAAGCCGGCCGACGTGATTTCGAGATCCCAGATGCCGAGAACACCGGTGAAGTGCGGATCCCAGTCGGTGATCTCGCCGTCGGTCGCTCGGACGCTAAGGATCTTCGTTCGGGCCAGTGAGTCCGGATCGAACTCGATGCCCTTGCCATCAAAGTCCATGTGGCCGGCGCCGTAGACCCATGTGCCGTCCGTCGCGACAGCTTGGAAGTCGCCATCGGCCTGACGTGTCCACCAGGGGCGGCCGTCGGCAATCGCGTGGAACTTCGACAGCCGGTTACCACCGAGCGACAAGGAGCCGCCCTCGGCAACGTAGACCCATTCGCCGTTGGGATCGACGGCGATGTCCCAGACGAAGAACGGTGCGGTTGGACGCCAATCACTCACTCCGCCGGCGGCGAGATCGATGCTCGCAAGATGTGACTGGCCGGAGCCACCGATGTCGAGAAACTCGCCGGCGACGTACACCAGATCGTGCTCGTTCCATTCGAGGGCGAAAACGTTGTCGTCGGCAGACAGACCCCACGGGAGGAGCTCACCAGTCGTCGTGTCGATAGCCGCGAGACGCTCAGCAGGTGCTCCACCGATGCTGGTGAAGATCCCACCGGCGATGAGGACGTCACCGTCTGTTGCGATGGCGTTGACCTTTGCGCTGGCGACCGGATTCCAGTCCGTCACGGTGTTGGTGGCGAGATCCAACGACGCGAGTCGGGTTCGGCTCTGGCCATCGATCTTCTTGAATCGGCCACCCAGATAGAGGGTGCTGCCGTCGGGGCTTGCGTCGAGGTCGTGGACTGGTCCGTTCACCGACAGGTCGAATGTGGCAATGAGATCACCGGTCGTCGGGTCGATCTCGGCGAGATGGCTGATTGGCTGACCGCCGATCGACGTGAAATCTCCGCCCACGAAGATCCGTCCGGCGACCTCGACTGTGGCGTTGACTCGGCCGACCTCCCCTTCCGGGTGGTCGATCCCGACGATGGGCGACGCCTCCCGCACGGGGTGTTGCGTGTTGGCAGCATCTGCACGCTCTGCGTTGAGGCCACCGGCGCTCAGGACTGCAAGAAGTACGAAAACGAGGCCGATCATGCCCAGAATGACACGTCGTGTCGTCATGACTGCTCTCATGACCACCAAACGTAGTCGCTAGACGCTGAGATTCCGAGAGGTCGTTTGTCCCAGCGAGGCGCCGCGATCGGCGACTCGCCAAGGGTGAATCAGCCCACAGACCGGCGAGGCGCTATCACTCGTCGACGTCGGTGGCGCTCGTCTCGTCGAAGTCCTCGTCGGCATCATCCTCATCGGCTGCGAGGACCCGAGCGACCGCAGCAACGTGGTGTCCGTCGTTGACGTTCATGACCCGGACACCGGACGCATCGCGGCCCTGGACCGAGATGTCATCGACCGCGGTCCGGATGATCGTGCCGCCGTCACCGATCAGCAGAATCTCTTCGCCGTCACCGACCATGAACGCCGCGACGACGTTGCCCTTCTTGTCGTTGACGCGGATGCCACGGACACCGAGGCCGCCACGACCCTTGACCGGGTACTGGTCGAGCTCGCTCTGCTTGCCGTAGCCCTCGCTGGTGACGATGAGCAGACGCGTGTCGGCTTGCTCCCGGGCGCAGGCGACCAGCTCGTCGCCCTCGCGGAACTTCATGCCGCGTACGCCGGCGGCGGTTCGGCCCATGGCGCGCACGTCGTCCTCGACGAAACGGATCGTCTGGCCGTTCTTCGAAACCAAGAAGACGTCTTGGCCCTCATTGAGTGGGATGACGTCGACGAGTTCGTCGTCGTCATTGAGGTTGATGGCGATCAGGCCGGCCTTGAGGTTGGAGTCATAGGCGGTGAACTGGGTCTTCTTGACCCGACCGAGCCGGGTTGCGAAAAAGAGGTACCGATTCGTCTCGTAGTCGCGGGTGTCGATGATCGCCTGGATCTTCTCGTCGGGCTGTAGCTGCAGCAGGTTGACGATCGCCGTGCCGCGGGCCGTCCGGCTCGTCATCGGGATCTGGTGGGCCTTGAGTCGGTAGACCTTGCCGCGGTTGCTGAAGAACAGCAGGTACGCGTGCGCAGTGGTGTGAATCATGTTCACGACGTAGTCGTCGTCTTTGAGATTGGCACCCGACACGCCACGACCGCCGCGAGTCTGGATTCGGAACTCATCGATCGACATCGTCTTGACGTAGCCACCCTGGCTCATCGTGAACACGAGGTCTTCGTCGTCGATGAGGTCCTCGATGTCGATCTCGCCCGGGTCGTGCTGGAGCTCGGAGCGCCGGTCGTCGGCCTCCTTCTCGCGCACCTCGGAGAGTTCGTCTTTGATGACCTGACGGAGGATGGCGTCGTCGCCGAGGATCGCTTCGAGGCCTGCGATCTTCTCTTGCAGCTCGGCCATCTCTTCTTCGAGATCAGACCGGCCGAGCCGGGTGAGACGACCGAGGGGCATGTCGAGGATGTGTTTGGCCTGGATCTCCGAGAACTCGAAGCCCTCCCCCATCAAACCCTGCGTCGCAGCAGCGCGGTCCTCGGACGCCCGGATCAGCGCGATGATCTCGTCGATCAGGTCGAGGGCCTTGATCAGACCTTCGACGATGTGCGCCCGGGCTTGGAGCTTCTCGAGGCGGAACTCGCTGCGACGGGTGATGACCTCGACCTGGTGATCGACGTACGGCACGAGCATCTCGCGCAGGTTGAGCGTGCGCGGCACGCCGTCGACCAAGGCCACGGCGTTCATCCCGAAGCTCGTCTGGAGCGGTGTGCGCTTGTAGAGGTTGTTGAGCACGACGAGCGCTGGAGCGTCTCGCTTGAGCTTGATCTCGATCCGGGTCTCACCCTTGGACGAGAAGTCGTCGATGCCGGAGATGCCGTCGAGTTCTTTGGCGGCGATGAGCTCCTTGATCTTGGAGAACACGGCGTTGGGGCTCACCTGATACGGCAGCTCGGTGACGACGATCTTGTCGTTGGTCTTGCCCTCGACGATCTCGGCCTTGGCCCGCATCTTGATGCTGCCGCGACCGGTCCGGTAGGCGTCGGCGACGCCGGCGCGACCCATGATGTATCCACCGGTCGGGAAGTCGGGCCCCTTGACGAATGCCATGAGATCGGCGGGTTCGGCGTCGGGGTTGTCGATGAGGTGCATCGTGGCGTCGATGACCTCGCCGAGATTGTGCGGCGGGATATTGGTGGCCATCCCGACAGCGATGCCTTGGCTGCCATTGACGAGCAAATTCGGGAACCGAGCCGGGAGGACCGCGGGCTCGGAGAACTCGCCGGAGTAGTTGTCGACGAAGTCGACGGTGTTCTCCTCGATGTCGGCGAGGAGCCGGAGCGCCAGCGGGTCGAGTCGGCACTCCGTATATCTCGCCGCGGCAGGCGAATCATCGGGGGTGTAGCCAAAGTTGCCTTGGGGTTCGATCAGACGGTGACGCAGCGAGAAGTCCTGTGCCATGCGGACGAGTGCGTCGTAGATCGCCGAGTCGCCGTGGGGGTGGTACTTGCCCATGACCTCGCCCGTGATGCGGGCGGATTTCATCGTCGGGCGATCGGGGTTGGCGTTGAGCTCGTTCATTCCCCAGAGGATCCGGCGGTGCACGGGCTTGAGGCCGTCGCGAACGTCGGGTAGCGCACGCGAGACGATGACCGACATCGCGTAGTCGAGGAAGGAGCGCTCCATCTCCTCTTGGATTGCAATGGGTTCGATAGCGAACTCTGCGCCTTCACCGCCGGCCGAAACGTCGGTCACGAAACCCTCCTCGGGGCACCTTCGCGACCAAGATTGGACGCGAATGACAACCCCGTCATTCTAGCAAAAATGGGGTGCCAGAAGGCCCCGCGACAGCAACTATGGACGCCCGCCCCACATCGCGGGGCTGGCGGTCCACAGCAGCCAGTTTGCTTGTCACACCGGACCGATCGCGTGCGTCGAGCTGATGTGCAGTGCGTTGCCCTCGGGGTCGGTCGCGATGAACCGATCGTGGGGGCTTCCTCGCTGGATCGTCCTTCCTGGAGGATGATGTGGGTCCCGCCCATGAGCTCGATGATCGAGGCACGTCCCATGTTGACGACGAGCCGCATCCCGATCTTCGTATAGAACTCGGTCATCGCGTCGACATCGCCCACGACGAAGGGCACGTGGCCGATCGCAAAGCGAGGACGGGGGTCTGACGAGGCGTGGGTGGACTCGTGGTTGGTGGTTTGAAGAAGCAAAGCGCTTCCTTTCTGTACCTGTTGGCACTTGTTAGGGATGCCTAACAACTCGCCCTTAGGGGAGAGAATTCCCGAACCACACGGATTCGCCTGGACAGTCACGAAACGACCATCCAGTGACGAGTTCCGACCTTGCCGTTGTGTTGGCGAACCGGCGAACGTGGACGAATGGTCGAATCACGACACGCGGGCAGCGGGCCTCCAGCGCCGCTCGCGTTCGCCCCCCAGGAACACCACCCGAACATCCCGGTCGAGGTGCTGCAGCGGTCGGACGTGCTTGTTCGACGTGAGCAAGAACACGCGGCGCTCCGCGAGCGCTCGGGGTTCCACCAACTCATTCTCGGGACCCAAGGCCAGGGGGTGCACATCGTCGATTTCGAACCGATCGATGTGCGCGTCGGAACGTTGGTTCGGATCCACCCTGGGCAGGTGCAGGAGTTTGTTGTCAGGCCCGAGTTTGAGGCCGCGATGGTGATCTGGCCCATCGAATCACATCACTTCGACCCCGATGCGCCTCGTTGGTATCCGGGCAGCGGTGCGCCGTCTCACTGGGAGCTCGAACCTGAGCAGATGGCCCATGTTCTTGCTCGCATCACCGAGCTGAAGCTGGCCCAACGCGAATTCGACGGCACCACCGCACATCGCGGCCTCATGACCGCACTTCTGTGTGCACTGACCTGGCGCCTCGCAATAGACTTACCCGAAGCTGGCCCGTCCGCCTCCCGGCTGCCTCAGGCGTACCTCGACTTCCGGGCGAAGATCGAAGAGCAACTCTACGTTCGACCCACCGTCGTCGAGCTTGCCTCCGAGCTCGGCTACAGCACCCGCACGATCGACCGTGCCTGCACCGACGTCACCGGCCAAACGGCCAAGCAGGTGCTCGACGAACGTGTGGCACTTGAGGTCAAACGACTGCTCACGCACACCGATCGGCCACTCGGCCGGATCGCCGCAGACTTCAGCTTTAGCGACCCGTCGAACTTCTCGAAGTTCGTGAGGCGGCACCTTGCCGAGCTCCCGGGCGACATCAGGGCTGCGCACCGCTGAACCGCTCGGCGTTCAGGCATCCGCGTAGTCCTGCGACAGCAAGACGTCGTACTGCTCGATCTCGTACGTCTGGACTCGTGCTTGGACCGATGCGAGCCGGCGAACCTTCTCCGCATCAGCCATCGACACGGCGGCGTTGGCCATGTCGACTCCGCCGACGTGATGCGCACGCATGAGCGTCAGCCAGAGCCGTCCCTGCTCCCATCCCTCTGCCGTCGCCAGCGCTCGCATGTCCGCCTCGCTGGCGAGACCGGGCATCATCGCTGCCGGCATGCCTGCCCCATCGTTCATTCCCATCCAGCCCATCGCACGCTCGGGAACATCGGTCGACTGGCCCCAGTCGGCCAACCAGGCGCGCATCGTGCCGACCTCGATCGCTTGCGTCTGCAGAACTTCGGAAGCGGCGGCCTGAACGAGATCGCCGGTCGGACGGCCGAGCACTCGTTGACACATCGCGAGGGCCTGCAGGTGATGCATCGTCATGTCGGTGCAAAACCCGATGTCGGCTTCTGTCGGTGCGGCGACAGCATGCCCGACCGTATGCACGCCGACGGCACCTGCGACCCCGACCGCCACCCCCACGGTGCCGATGGACAGCGTCTGGAGGAGATCACGGCGACTCAGAGGCGAGCTCATTCGCCGCCGCCATCATCGGGCGGTGCAGGACGCTCGCCGCCTTCGGGCGGTGCAGGTCGCTCCGGGCGCTCTCCGCTCCCAACCTCTGCACCCTCAGGAGGATCCTCACCGTCTTCTGGTGGTGCCGGCCGCTCGGGCCGCTCACCGTCCTCGCCGTCTCCACCTTCGGGGCGTTCTGGACGTGCGCCATCGTCGCCGCCACCTCGGCCTGCCTCCGTGATGGTGACTTCGCCGACAAAGCACCCGAGCACATAGGGGAATCCCTCGGTCGTGAAGTAGGCGTAGTTGCCGTCCGCGTCCAGTCGTCCGTTGCAGCGATCAAGATCGCCCGAGCCCTCGACGTAGGTGTGTGCCGCCCAGGTATCGGAGGCGAACAGGCTCTCGTCGGTGAGTTGCCACGAAGAGGTCAGCCCACCACCCGTGTAGATCGGGAAGCCGTCGAAGGCGTAGCCGACGAGTTGTGGTCCCGAAGCGACCTCTTCGGGCGAGAAGAGGCAATCGGTCTCGGCGCTCGTGAGGATCTTGTGGGTATGAAAGCCGGTCGGCCCCATGTGGCTCCCGCACGCCGAGATGATGCCCGGCAGCGAATCAACATCTCCGCCGGTTCCCTCGGTCGGACCGTAGATCGGGATGCCCGTCAAGGTGACTGCGGCTGCGCCGAGGTACGGAACGTCGGTCACGGCATCGGCCATCGTGGGCGTGGCAGGGATCGAGAACGAGACTTCCCGGCCCCCGGGTTCGCCTGGAGACGTCCCGATGTAGGTGTAGTCCGGAACGGCGTTGCCCACCACGACGATCGTGTCGCCACCGCAGGTGGCATCGACACGGGGATCTTCGAGGTCGGGGTTGGCCGACGGCCCAGTGACGAAGAGCGCAGCGGTCGCCTCGCAGTCTCCGCTACTCCTGGTTGGCGCCCCGATCGAGTCTTGCTCATCGGAAGCAACCGTCGTTTCCGTCACCGTCCCTTCCTCTGAGTCCGTCGTGTCTTCGGATGCTGGCCCGGTCGTGGTCGTGGAATGATCGACCGAATCTTCCTCAGCGCCGGCATCGCCCTCGACAGCAGCGACATTTTCGTCGTTCGACGTTGTCGGCGAAGCAGCGTCAGCGCTCGCTGTCTCCGGGTCGGCTGTGGAGGCGCACGAGCAGAGCATTCCGGCAATGCCGAGCGCGAGCAAGGCACGCAGAACATGTTGATGAAGACCGTTGTTCTTGGACATGGCGGTCACCGTAGAGAGGCAACCTGTGGATCTCCTGTGCCGAA
>JAHDDK010000121.1 GCA_020629375.1 Acidimicrobiales bacterium | reverse complement strand
CTGCTTCTCTCCAGGCCGGCGGCACGGCCAGTCATGGGCGGACCCCTCTCTTCCGAACCGCTGCTTCTCTCCAGGCCGGCAGTACGGCCAGCCACCGGCGGCCGCATCACCTTCCGAACCGCTGCTTCTCTCCAGGCCGGCGGCACGGCCAGCCACCGGCGGCCGCATCACCTTCCGAACCGCTGCTTCTCTCCAGGCCGGCGGCACGGCCAGTCATGGGCGGACCCCTCTCTTCCGCCGTCACTCTCACGACGGCACGTCTGTCGTAGCGTTCGGAGTCGTGCGGATTCGAGCGACGATCATGCAGACGCCCACTCGAGACGTCGTCGACGTGCGCGACGTTGTCATCACCGTCGACGACGGGCTGATCGTGTCCATCGACGATTCGGCCACACACACGACCGACATCGACGTCCAGCTCCCCTCCGACCACGTGCTGATCCCCGGACTGATCGACCTACACATCCACGCACCCCAGTGGCCGCAACTCGGCACGGGCTACGACCTGCCCCTCGAACGGTGGTTGTTCGAGTACACCTTTCCGCTCGAAGCGTCGTTCGCCGACACCGACCACGCCCGCAAGGTCTGGGACGACATGGTCCCGAGTCTTCTCGCCAACGGCACGACCACCGCCGTCTACTACTCCTCCATCCACGTCGACGCGACCACCGCTCTCGCCGAGACATGTATCCACCACGGCCAACGCGCCTGGGTCGGACGGGTCGCGATGGACCACCCCACCGGCACGCCCGAGACATACCGCGACCCCGACGCAGCAACCGCGCTCGAACGGACCCGTGTGTCGATCGATGCCCTACGGGCACTCGATGATCCGCGTGAACTGATTACGCCGACCATCACGCCACGGTTCATCCCGGCCTGCTCCGACGAACTGCTTCGGGCACTCGGAGAGCTCGCCACCGAAACCGGTCTCCCGGTTCAGACTCACTGCTCCGAAGACGATTGGGAGCATCAACACGTCCTCGAGCGATACGGCACAACCGACACGACCGCTCTCGACGAGTACGGCCTCCTCGACACTCGGGCGATCCTCGCCCACGCCGGCCACCTGACCGATGACGATCTGACCGTCCTCGCCCACCGGGCAGGGGGGATCGCCCACTGCCCCCTCTCCAACATCTACTTCGGCAACGCCGTCTTCCCCGCGGCTCGAGCGTTGAGTGCCGGACTCGACGTTGGTCTCGGCACCGACATTGCCGGTGGGCCAAGTTCCTCGCTCCTCGCCCAGATCCCTGCCTCGATCAACGCCGCTCGCATGCTTGAAGAAGGTGTCGATCCAGCGCTCCCCGCGGGTGTTCGTGGTCGACCCGCCAGTCGGATCGACACCGTCACCGCCTTTTGGATGGCCACCGTCGGCGGGGCGACGGTCCTCGACGCACCGCTGGGTCTCCTCGAACCGGGCCGTCGATTCGACGCCGTTGCAGTCGACACCTCCGAGATCGCCCCGAACTTCGCTGCTCTCGGACCGCCCGAGTCGGAGATTCGGTTCGAACGAGTCGCCCGGTTGGCGTCCCGACGCAACGTCACCGCAGTCTGGGTGGACGGACAGCTCGTCCACGACACCCCGAACTCCTCGAAGAACGCTCCCACGTGACCTCAACTCCACCACCACCGACCGCACACCCCGCCGGCTGGTACGACGACCCGTGGAACCCTCATGCGTGGCGATGGTTCGATGGGCACTACTGGACGCCACACACTGCGCTGCGCACCCCGCCACCACCCGAAGGCGCCGCGCCCGCGCTCGCGCTCCCACCCGAGAAGAAGCCCCGCCTTCCGTCGTTCTTGTCGCCGCCAGTCCTGATCACGGCGATCCCGAGCCTGGTCTTGCTCGCAATCGCCGGGATCATCGAGCCGATCTCGATCCTGCTCGCGTTGATCCCCCTGCTCATCGTCGGGCCTCCCCTCCTGTGGATGGACCGTCTCGAACCCGAACCATGGTCCTCGCGACTCCACGCCTTCCTGTGGGGTGCGTTCGTGGCCGGGTTCGTCGCCGTTGTGATCAACTCGATCGTGGCGTTCGCCGCCGGTGAAGTCGTTGCGGCGGTCGTCAGCGCACCGCTCGTCGAAGAGTCGATGAAGACTCTGGCGATCGTGTGGGCGGTCCGGCGTCGCGAAGTCGACAGCATCATGGATGGGCTCGTCTACGCCGGGTTCGCCGCACTCGGGTTCGCCGCCGTCGAAAACGTCAGCTATTTCGTGCTCGCCGAAGAAGAAGGTGTCCTCGTCGAAACGTTCGTCGGGCGGGCACTACTGACCCCCTTCGCACACCCGTTGTTCACCGCATGGGCGGGTTTGGCGATCGGTTGGGCGGTCGCCCGAGGGAAGTCGCTTCACCATGGCTGGTGGGGGCTCGCCATCGCGATCGGCACGCATGCGCTGTGGAACGGATCGTTGTCGATCGCCGACAACGAGGTCGGCATGATCGTGCTCCTCATCTCCTTACTCGTGTTCATCGTCTTGTTCATCGCCACCGTCATCGGCGTGATCGTGCTCCGGCAGAAAGATCTCGCTCGCCTCGAGGCACTCGCACCAACGATCGCTGCCCGGTACGGCCTCGATGTGAGCCGCGTTCAGTCCTTGCTTCGACCGAGTGGCCGGCGCACGCTCCGGTCCGGGGCTGCGGGACGCGACGCCAAACGGGCGATCACGAGAGAAGCGGCGCTCGTTGCTCGACTCGGCTACCTCAACGGAGGGCCCGGGACTCCCGATCCGATCGCCGAGGCTCGGCTGCGCGCCGAACTCTCCGGAACGAGCCCGACTCCGACCTAGTACGGGAGCGGACCGGGTTGATCAGCCGATTCGGCTCAGCACGACGAATCCGGCGAGTGCAGCCAACACCAGGGCGGCGCCAGCCAGCAGCTGAGGATCGAGTCCGGACTCGTCCGCATCGGTTGGCGCAGACGTCAGGTCGACCTCTTCAGGTGCAGGATCATCGGTAGACGCCTCGGCGGTATCGGCATCATCTGGAGCCGTCTCCGCATCATCCGATTCGGCCGGATCCTCGGTTGACGAGTCCGGCGCGTCGGAATCCGCCGGAGCGTTGTCTGACTCGTCGTCGGAGTCACCCGAACTCGCGGCGGCGTCGTCAGACTCGGTCGCCGAACCATCGTCGCTCGACGTATCGGCGGTGTCCGAAGACGAAGCATCGTCGGACGCATCGGCACCGAGCGAAGATGTGGCGTCGGCTGCTTGGCGGGCGGAGGCGACCGTCACGGTCGGTGCCGCAGCAGCAGGAGTCGTGGTGACGGCAGCTGGCGAAGAGGCAGCGGTGGTCGTCGTTGCCGGTGCTGCCGTCGTCGAGGTGCCAGGCGTCGACGAGGTTGCCTGGGTGGTCGTCGACGCCGTCGTGACCGGAACCGTCGGCTGCGGCGTGACCGCAACCGTGCTCGTTGTCGTCGTTTGCTGTGGCCGTGTGGTGGTCGAGGCGATCGTTGTTGTCGGACGGCGTGTCGTCGTGGTCGCAATCGTGGTCGTCGTCGGAGGGCGTGTCGTCGTGGTCGCAATCGTGGTCGTCGTCGGACGGCGTGTCGTCGTGGGCGCAGCGGTCGTGGTCGATGTCGGACGGCGTGTCGTCGTGGGCGCAGCGGTCGTGGTCGTCGTTGGACGGCGTGTCGTCGTGGGGGCAGCGGTCGTGGTCGATGTCGTCGTGCTTGTCGGCGCTGCAGTCGTCGTTGTCGACGTGGTGGATGTGGTCGATGTGGTCGTCGGCGCTGCAGTCGTCGTTGTCGACGTGGTGGTGGTCGTTGTCGACGTGGTCGTCGGCGGCGCTGTGGTCGTAGACGATGTCGTTGTTGTCGACGTCGTCGAAGTGCTCGTCGTCGACGACTCCGGCACGGTAGTCGTCGTGGTCGTCGGCTCCGGGTCCGGAGCGTCGGTGGTCGTTGTCGAGGTCTCTGGCGGTTCGGTGGTCGACGACGAGGTTGAGGTCGAGGACTCCGGCACGGTGGACGACGAGCTGGACGACGATGACGTTGTCGAGGTCTCTGGCGGCTCGGCGTCGGGGATCGACGTTGTCGTCTCCGCCTCGGTGGTGGACGACTCGGGAGTCGAGGACGTCGATGTCGACGTCTCGGGCGGCTCGCACTCGCCACCTTCGTTGCCGCCCTGACCTTGGCCGTTAATTGCGTTCGCGTCACACTCTGCGGCGGGCGAATCGGGAGCCCACCAAACCTGGATGATGGCGACGCCCACGAGGATTGCCATCGCAACCAGGACGAGTTGTAGTCGAGAGTGAGTAGTGGACTCTCGCATGGTGAGAACCTTCGATCTCCAAGGGTCACCGAAGCGACCTGTGGTGGCCGTGTACACGTATCCCACCCACGTTCCGTGGTGATCGTACCGCACTTCCCTCCACCCTGGCTGTGAGCACGATTACCCAGAGGGCGGCCCGACGCTACGCTGCCGCTCATGGCCACGCTCGTGTGTTTTCACGCTCATCCCGACGACGAAGCGATTGCGACCGGCGGGCTGATGGCGAAGGCGGCAGAGGCCGGCCACCGGGTCGTGCTCGTGTGCGCCACCCGCGGCGAGCAAGGCGAACCCGTCGAAGGCGTGCTCGACGATGGTGAACAACTCTGGGAGCGTCGCATGGTCGAGCTCGCCGAATCCGCCCAGATCCTCGGCGCCGACGAACCCCGCTGGCTCGGCTACGAAGACTCCGGGATGATGGGCGAGCCCGCCAACGACAATCCGAGCTGCTTCTGGCAGGCCGATCACGACGAAGCTGTCGAACGGTTCGCCACGATGCTTCGTGAGGTCGAGGCAGACGTCGTCACGATCTACGACGACCACGGCGGCTACGGACACCCGGACCACATTCGCGTGCATACCGTCGGCCTCGAGGCAGCCAGGGCGGTGGGCATCGAGCACGTTTACGAGTCCACGATCGACCGCGACGCCATCAAGCTGATGCAGGCCGCCGCGCAAGAGGGCGAGCTCGATGCCGATTTCGGCGACGACGACGGCCCGGCCGACATCGACAGTTTCGGCACACCCAACGCCGACATCTCCTACACGATCGACGTCGCCGGCTACGTCGGCCACAAACGCCGGTCGATGATGGCCCACGCCAGTCAGATCGGACCCGACAGCTTCTTCCTCACGATGAACGACGAGGTGTTCGCCATGGCGTTCGGGACGGAGAGCTTCAACATTCCGGGAATCACGAACACCGGTGGACCGGTTGCCCTCGAAACACTTCCCGGACTCGACGGAGACCCCTCATGACCACCGCCCCCACCTCGTTCGACACCGACTACGACATCGAGTTCTTCTTCGACCCCGTCTGCCCGTTCGCCTGGATCACGTCGCGATGGATCGAGAAGGTGCAACAACAGACCGAGTTTCGGGTCAACTGGCGATTCATCTCGCTGCGCATCCTGAACAAGGACAAGGACACCGAGTTCCCGCCCGAATACGAGCACGGCCACACCGCGGGCCTTCGCATGCTCCGAGTCGCCGCCGCCGTCCGCGACGAACTCGGCCCCGAACCGCTCGGCGCCCTCTACACCGAACTCTCCGGGTCCACCTTCGACGCCGAACCCAACGAGCAGTATCGGCTAAGCCTCGGCACCGTCGAGATGGTGTCGGCCGCGCTCGAGCGAGCCGGCCTCGACACGACGTACGCAGTCGAGGTCGACAACGACAGCTGGGACGCCGTCATCGAGGCCGAGACCGAACTCGCCCTCAGCCGGACCGGGCGAGACGTCGGCACACCAATCATCACCTTCCAGCCGCCGGACGGTCTGTCGTTCTTCGGGCCCGTCATCAGTCGAGTGCCGTCGGACGCCGATGCCGTCCCGCTCTGGAACGCGGTCACCACGCTCGCCGCCTACCCCGGGTTCGCGGAGATGAAGCGGTCCTTGCGCGAAACCCCGCAGCTCCGGGTCTTCGGCGAACTGTCCGAGAACCCCGAGTTCGAGGACTGGCAAGGCGGTGCCCGCGCCGCCCACCTCCCCGAGAACAACTGAGCCGCACGGGGCCGCTTGGCGCCAACGCTGCGTGACCGGGTCGCCTCAGTTCGGTGGAAGCACCCGCCGTCGATCGTCCTTGCCGGTCACCCGAATGAG
>JAHDDK010000040.1:34278-34739 GCA_020629375.1 Acidimicrobiales bacterium | reverse complement strand
GTACGACCGCAACGTGATCGCCGAGATCCAACGGGCGGCCAACACGGGGATCTATCGGATCCGTGGGTGGGGAGCGAAGCGTGAGCTGCCGACGCTCGACGACCTTGTCGTGCTCGGCGCATCAATGTCGCGTTATCCCCTCGAGGGCTACCGCGAGGCATGCGGCACCGATGTGGTGATCGGCGAGGACACGTCGGAGCGTCCCGTGCGGCTCGACATCCCGGTCACGATTGCGGGCATGAGCTTCGGCTCGCTCAGCGCCCAGGCCAAGGAGTCGCTCGGTCGAGGCGCCAACGCGGCTGGTACCTCCACGACGACCGGCGACGGCGGCATGACGCCCGAAGAGCGCGGTCATTCCAAGACGCTCGTCTACCAGTACCTGCCGTCTCGCTACGGCATGAATCCCGACGACCTGCGCAAGGCTGATGCGATCGAGGTCGTCGTCGGCCAGGGCGCCAAGC
>JAHDDK010000040.1:33540-34139 GCA_020629375.1 Acidimicrobiales bacterium | reverse complement strand
CCGGAGTCGGTTCGAGCGCTTCAAGAGCTCGGGGTGCATCGTGGTTCGGTCAAGTTGATCGCCGCCGGAGGCATGCGCTCGGGTGCGGACGTCGCAAAGTCGTTGGCGCTCGGCGCGGACGCGGTGTCGATCGGAACGGCGGCGCTGATTGCGATCGGCGACAACGATCCGGCGTACGAAGACGACTACCGGGCGCTCGGGAGCGCGGCCGGGTATTGGGACGACTTTCAGGCGGGCAACGATCCGGCGGGGATTACGACGCAGGATCCCGAGCTGGCGTCTCGTCTGGATCCGGAGATTGGCGGCCGCCGGCTCGCCAACTACCTACGGGTGCTCACCCAGGAGACGCAGATCATCGCCCGAGCGTGCGGCAAGTCCCACGTGCACAACCTCGAACCCGAAGACCTCGCTGCGCTCACCGTCGAAGCCGCAGCGATGGCCAGAGTCCCCCTCGCCGGCACCACCTGGATTCCCGGAGTCAGCTAAGCGGCTCGCTCAGGCTGCTCGGGTAGATAGATCGCCATGGCGAAGTTCGGAGACTGGTGCTCGGCGTTCTTTGGCGTCGGCTTCGCGGTTGCGGCCTTCATCGTGGTGCCGGT
>JAHDDK010000040.1:32254-33441 GCA_020629375.1 Acidimicrobiales bacterium | reverse complement strand
GCTTCTCGTGGTGCGGACCGACGCATTCCTCGACGATGCCAGCGGTGAAGACAATGTCAACGGGCATCCCGGTCGAGCGCTCGCCAATCGACTTGCCGAGTCGATCGCAGCCGAGGTCGAAGACAGCGAGCTCGACGAGGTGTGTGCAGAGGACTACGGCTGGGGCTGCTGGGTCCGCAACCGTCGAAGCGACGCAGCCTTCTGGATCTCGGTGGGGTTTGCAGGCGACGCCGACATCACGCACGAGTACATGATCGAGACCTCACCTCGGGGGAGCTGTCGCCCGTTCTCGGGTTCGCTAACCACAGGCGACGCCACGTTCGAGCGGGACGTCCGCGACGCCATGCAGATGTTCCTGCGCGCCGAGTCAATCGACTTCGAGATCGAGCGCCCGTAGTTCGTCGCTGTGCTGACCGAAGAGGGCGGATTCCGAGACTGGGGACCGCGGTGGCAGGTGGAGCAGCGGACGCGGAGCTCTTCGACCACCGTTCGTTCGTGATGGCGAAATCCGGGTCGTGGTCGTACTGGAGCAGGTCGGTGGTCTGACAGCCGATGCGGGCTCGGTCACGTTCTTTCACGACCCGCTTCTGCCGATCAGTTGGATGCCGCCGTCGGAACGACGCGTTGATCGGATGTCGTTCGGTGCCACGAATGAGCGCTCGGGCGACGGAGGAAGGAGCTTGAGAACAAAGTCGACTCCGTCGATTGAACGAGCATGGCGGCAGAAGAGTGGGGTCCAGCAGAGCAGTACTTCGAGATGGAGAGCTGTCTCGTCCTATTGGTCAAAGGGGCGCTGGTCGGCCTCTGTTCGGCGGCGCTGCCACGGATCTTGTTCTACTTGCTTGTGTTCTCAGACGGGGTTTCGCCACGGGAGACCGATGGATTCAACTACGCCGGGCTGTCCCTTCTCGCCGTCGCGTATGTCGTGATATTCCCAATGGTCGTTCTCCCGTTGTGGGCCGCATTCAAGGGCAGCGTCCCGTATTTGACGGCGTTCGTTGTGGTCCCTGTAGCGGTTCTTGCGTGGATGCTTGTCGCCATCGTCCTCAATGGTGATTGCCTCGATCCGGACAGCGTCTGCTGAGAATTTCCCCGGTTACCCGATAGTAGGAAGTCCGACTATCGGACGGCCCAGCTACTCTGGTCGCTTGTGAGTTCACCGCCAGACATGGATCTCGTCGCCGAAG
>JAHDDK010000040.1:27016-32244 GCA_020629375.1 Acidimicrobiales bacterium | reverse complement strand
CTGGAACGAACGAGGGCTCGACGGCCTGGATGCGATGGTGGCGGCAACATCGCTCGCCCGGGCCCACCAGATCGTGTTGGGGCGCATCAACCAGGCACTCGGCGAGTTCTCGCTCACCTTCAGCCGGTACGAAGCGCTGGCGTTGCTGAGCTTCGCCCGCGACCGCGGCATGGCGATGGCCCGCATGGGGGAGCGGCTGCAAGTGCACCCGACTTCGGTGACCTCCACGATCGACCGGCTCGAACGCGACGGGCTCGTCACCCGCAGCCCGCACCCCGACGATCGTCGGGCCACTCTCGTGCAGCTGACCGACGACGGCCTCACAAAGCTCGAAGCGGCAACCGCCCGCCTCGAGAGCATCCGGTGGGGCCTCGGCGAAACCGGGGACGCCGACATCATCGCCGTCTCCGAATCGCTCGCGCCAGTGCGGGCATCGGCAGGCGACGACATCTCCGGATCACTTCCATCCACCACCGAGGGAGCCTCCCGATGACTGCGCCGACCTCCAGCGATTCCGGCCGCCCCGACAACCCCGAGTACGCCGCGTGGCGCGAGCGGTACGACGAGGCCAACCTCCGGGACAAACCGTTCGAAACGATGTCGGGCGTCCCTGTCGAACCGATCTATGGCGACGGGCCCTACCCGGGCGAATACCCCTACACCCGAGGCGTCTACCCGACGATGTATCGCAGTCGCCTGTGGACGATGCGCATGTTCGCCGGATTCGGGACGGCCGAAGACACCAACGCCCGGTTCAAAGACATCCTTCGCAACGGCGGAACTGGCTTGTCCACCGCTTTCGACATGCCGACCCTGATGGGCCGTGACTCCGATAGCCCGTGGGCGCTCGGCGAAGTCGGCCACTGCGGCGTCGCCGTCGACACGCTCGCCGATATGCGAGACCTCTTCGCCGACATCGACCTCTCGGCCGTGTCGACTTCGATGACCATCAACGGCCCCGCTGCGGTCATCCTGGCCATGTACATCGCCGTCGCCGAAGAGAACGGCGTCACGCCGGACCAGCTCGCTGGCACGATCCAGGCCGACATCTTCAAGGAGTACCAAGCCCAGAAGGAGTACATCTATCCGCCGAGGCCGAGCGTGCGGATCATCACCGACATGATCCGCTACACGACCGCCGAGATGCCTCGCTGGCACCCGCTGTCGATCTCCGGCTACCACATCCGCGAAGCGGGCAGCACCGCCGCCCAAGAACTCGCCTTCACCCTCGCCAACGGATTCGCCTATGTCGAAGCCGCCACAGCGGCGGGCGTCGACGTCGACGAGTTCGCCGGGCGGCTCAGCTTCTTCTTCAACAGCCACTCCGACTTCTTCGAAGAGATCGGCAAGTTCCGCGCGGCGCGCCGGATCTGGGCCCGCTGGATGAAGGAGCGGTACGGCGCCAAGGCCGAGCGATCGATGCTGTGCCGGTTCCACACCCAAACCGCCGGCGTGTCGCTCACGGCCCAGCAGCCTGAGATCAACATCGCCCGCGTCGCGATCCAAGCCCTCGCTGGAGCGCTAGGCGGAACCCAGTCGCTACACACCGACAGCTACGACGAAGCCCTTGCGTTGCCCACCGAGAAGGCCGCCCGTATCGCGTTGCGGACACAGCAGATCGTCGCCCACGAAACCGGCGCCGCCGACGTGATCGACCCGCTCGGCGGAGCGCCGTATGTCGAGTGGATGACCGACGAGATGGAACGGCAAGCCGAGGCGATCTTCGCCCATCTCGACGACATCGGAAACGGTTCGATCCTCGAAGGCGTTTACGCCGGGATCGACAACGGCTACTTCGTCGGCGAAATTGCCGATGCGGCGTACCGCTTCGAGCGTGAGGTCAATGCCGGGCACCGGATCATCGTCGGGGTCAACGACTTCACCGACGGGGACGACGGCGAGCAACACATCCTGCGCATCGGCCCCGAAGCCGAGGAGTACCAACGCAAGCGTCTCGCAGACGTGAAGCAGGCTCGCGACGACGCCGCGGTTGCCGCATCGCTCGCCGCTGTCACCACTGCGGCCGAAGACCCCGAAGCCAACCTCATGCCGCCGATCATCGAGGCGGTCAAGACCTACGCCACGCTCGAAGAAGTCGTGATGGCGATGGAGAAGGTCTTCGGCACCTACGTCGAGAAAGCAGTCCTGTAGTGACTGCGTCAGTGAGAAAGGCAGTCCTCTCGTGAGTCAAGACGGCCAAATCCGAATCATCCTCGCCAAGCTCGGACTCGACGGTCATGACCGGGGCATCAAGGTCGTGGCGCGCATTCTGCGCGACGCAGGCATGGAGGTCATCTACCTCGGCCTCCGCCAGACGACCGACTCGATCATCGCCGCTGCCGAGCAGGAGGACGCCGACGCCATCGGACTGTCGATGCACAACGCGAGCCACATGACGCTCGCCCCGGCGATGGTCAAGGCCGTTGCCGAAGCCGAGCTCGACACGCCGGTCATCGTCGGCGGCATCATCCCCGACGAAGACCTCCAACCGCTGCGCGACGCTGGCGTCGCGGTGGTCCTCGGCCCCGGAGCGTCGGCCGAAGAGGTTGCACAAGCGGTCCGAGACGCCGTCGCGTCGGTCTGACGTGGCCCGAGCGACCCGTCCAATCCCCGAGCTCTACGAAGCCGCCCGCGCAGGGGAGAGGCGCGCGCTCGGCCGCTTGCTCACAAAGGTCGAACGTGGCGGCGCCGAAGCCGATCAGATCAGTGAGCTTGCCCACCCCGATGCGGGCAACGCCCACATCGTCGGCATCACCGGAGCACCCGGCGCCGGCAAGTCGACCTTGGTCAGCCGTCTGGTCACTGACCTCGTCGCTGCAGGCCGACGGCCCGCAGTGCTTGCCGTTGACCCGTCGTCACCACTCACGGGCGGAGCGATCCTCGGCGACCGGATCCGTATCGACGAGGGCAACGATCCCGGCGAGGGCCGTCGTTCGTTCATTCGCTCGATGGCCACCCGCGGGCACTCCGGCGGATTGGCGCTCGCTGTCCCGCTCGCCGTTCGGCTCTTCGACGCTGTCGGCTACGACCCGGTCATCATCGAGACGGTCGGCGTGGGACAGGTCGAGGTCGACGTGGTCGGCGCCGCTGACACCGCTGTCGTCGTGATGACGCCGGGTATGGGCGACGCCGTGCAGGCCAACAAAGCGGGCCTGCTCGAAGTCGCCGACCTCTTCGTCGTCAACAAGGCCGACCGTCCCGGCGCCGACGACGTCCGCCGCGACCTCTCGCTCATGCTCGACCTCAGCCACATGACCGGCCAGGAATCCGACACCGGCTACCGGCCCCCGATCGTGATGGCGTCGGCCCTCAACGGCGACGGACACGGCGACGTGTGGACCGCCGTCGACGCCCATCTTGCCCACCTCGACGACACCGACACCCGCTCTGCCCGACGGCGCCACCGAATCCGCACCGAGGTCCGGGCGCGGCTGCTCCAAGCGATGAGCGACGCCGCCGATCACGAGATGTCGAGCCCTAGCGGGACCGAATGGCTTTCGAAGGCCGAACGAGCCGAGATCGCCCCGACGCACGCCACCGACCAGCTACTCGAACAGCTCTTGCAACCGACCGAGGAGACCTCATGAGCACGCACACCCCCAGCCCCGACGACGTCGTCATCCTCGACGGCGCTCGCACCCCGATCGGAAGGTTCAACGGATCGCTCTCGGGCTTCTCGGGCACCGACCTCGGCGGCATGGCCATCGCTGGGGTGCTCGAACGCACCGGGGTCGCCGCAGACGAGATTGATTCGGTCGTGATGGGTCACGTGCTCACGGCCGGCGAAGGCCAGTCGGGAGCCCGCAACGCCGCGGTCAAGGGCGGCATCCCGCTCACGGTCGACGCGACGACGGTCAACAAGGTCTGCCTGTCGGGTATGCAGGCGATCAACTACGCCGCCATGCAGGTGATGACCGGTCAGGCCACCACGGTGATCGCTGGCGGCATGGAGTCGATGAGCAACAGCCCGCACCTGCTCATGAAGTCTCGCACGGGCTACGGCTACGGAGACGGCACTTTGGTGGACTCGCTTCAGTACGACGGCCTTACTTGCGCGATCGAATCCAAGATCATGGGCGAAGCCACCGACGTGTATGCCGCGGCCGATGCGATCCCTCGCGAAGCGCAGGACGAGTTTGCTGCCGCATCGCACGACCGTGCCGCCCGCGCTATCAAAGACGGGGTACTTCGGAGCGAGACGATCACCGTGTCGATTCCGCAACGCAAGGCCGACCCCATCGCCTTCGAAGATGACGAAGGCGTGCGCCCCGGAACCGACGCCAGCTCGCTCGGCGGGCTTCGCCCGGCGTTCCGGGGCGAAGGCACGATCACGGCGGGCAACGCCTCCCAGCTCTCTGACGGCGCGTCGGCGATGATCGTGACGAGCCGGGCTCGGGCCGAAGCTCTCGGCGTTGAGCCGCTGGCGACCATCCTCGGCTACGGCATGGTCGCTGGTCCCGAGAACTGCTCGTTGCTCGAGCAACCCTCCAACGCAATCCGTAAAGCTGCGGAGCGCGCTGGCGTCGACATCGCAGACATCTCGCTGTTCGAGATGAACGAAGCCTTCGCCGCGGTCGGCATCGCCTCGGCCAACGCCCTGGGCGTGAGCACCGACATCGTCAACGTCAACGGCGGCGCCATCGCCGTGGGTCACCCGCTCGGCATGTCCGGAAATCGCATCACGCTCACGCTCATGCATGAGCTCCGCCGTCGCGGCGGCGGCATCGGCGCCGCAGGCCTCTGCGGAGGCGGCGGCCAAGGCGACGCCATCATCGTCTCGGTCTGATCTTTACCGCACGGCGGGATCCGTCGCTGGCACTCCTCGACCCGCGCTGCGGATTGCCGGTGGCCCTGCCCGCGGCGACGGCGGAGCCGGATCGCCGCTGGTTCAGAGTTCGCGGAGGAGGTCGGGGGTGAGCTCGTCGATGCTTTTCACGCCGAGGAGCGTCATGGCTCGAACGAGTTCGTCTCGCAAGAAACCGAGGGCTTTGTCGACACCGGCTTCGCCTCCCGCTCCGAGTCCGTAGAGGTAGGCGCGGCCTGCCATGCAGGCGTCGGCACCGAGGGCCATTGCCTTGGCGATGTGGGTGCCGCGGCGGATACCGCCGTCGCAAATGAGCTGACTAGCGTCGCCGATCGCATCCCGAATCGGCGCAATCAGCTCGACAGACGCCGGTGCGTGGTCGAGTTGGCGGCCGCCGTGATTGGAGATGGCGATCGCGTCGAGG
>JAHDDK010000040.1:0-26903 GCA_020629375.1 Acidimicrobiales bacterium | reverse complement strand
GTCGGTGCCGTCGCCCTGGTCGCTCCCCGTGAGGTTGGCGAACAGAATCGGTTCAGACCGGATGAAGTCGAGCGTCCATCCCGGATGCATGAGCCCATCGATGATCGTCCCAAGGCCGAGCTTCGGGGGCAACGTGAACCCTCTACGCACGTCGCGCTCCCGGCGACCCAACGTCTGCAGATCGACGGTGACGGTGATTGCTTCGTACCCCGCGGCCTGTGCGCGCTGGACCACGTCTTTGACCACACCTCGGTCGCGCCACACGTAGACCTGAAACCACTTCGGGCCGTCGCAGACCGCAGCAACCTCGTCGACCGAGCGGGTGCCCATCGACGACAGCGAGTACGGGATGCCCGCACGCGCGGCGGCCCGGGAGGTGTCGAGCTCGCCGCCTGATGTGGCGATCCGGCTGAAGCCGGTCGGTGCCATCACCAGCGGCATCGCGATCTCCCGTCCCAGCAACGTCGTCGAGGTGTCGATGTGCTCGACGTCTCGCAGGACTCGAGGGCGGAACTCCCACCGTCCGAATCGATCGGTGTTGGTGCCGAGGGTGACCTCGTCGTCGGCTCCACCGTCGATGTAGTCGAAGACGCCACCGGGCAGTCGCTTTTTGGCGATGGCTCGGAGATCATCGATGTTCGCCGCTCGTTCGAGGCGACGTTCGGTCGGATTGAGCGTGATCGGTTGAAAGCGAAGTGTCGATCGGAGGTTCTCGAGCACGGTTTCTCCTGAAGTTCCTTCGGTACCGAAGAGTGTCCTACACCGGAGATCGTGGAAGGGAATCCGGCTGATCAGACTCGGGGCGCCGAGAACTTCGGCAGCCGAATCGACACCTTGGTTCCGGCGTTGGCGCCGGTCTCGATCGTCAGCCCATATTCGGGGCCGAAGGTCGAGCGGAGCCGCGTGTCGACGGCGAGTATTCCGACGTGCGGGGTCGAGTCGGCACCGCTCAACGCCCGCTGCAGCTGGACGGGATCGATCCCGACGCCGTCATCCTCGACATGGATCGCGATCTCGGGGCCGGCGTTTTCGGCAACGATGCTCAAGTGCCCGGCGCCGGGACGCGCCTCGAGCCCATGCGTGATGGCGTTCTCGACTACCGGCTGGACCGTCAGAAACGGAAGTCGGACGGGGAGAGCCTCGGGGGCGATGTTCAACACGACGTCGAACCGACCACCGAAGCGTGCTTGTTCGAGTTCGAGGTAGGCCTCGACGAGGCGAAGCTCCTCGGACACGGTCGTGAGGTCGGTCTGGGTCCGGAAGCTCGCTCGAAGGAACTCGGCGAATGTCGCGATCAGGTCCCGGGCGGTCCCCGGGTCGGTGTTGACCAGTCCAGCGATCGCGGTGAGCGAATTGTGGACGAAGTGCGGCGAGATCTGTGCTCGAAGGGCACGGAGTTCGGCTTCGGCCGCTCGGGTACGTGACTGTTCGAGCTCGGCCAGCGCGAGTTGGTTGGTTACGAGTTCGGCGAACTCTTGGAGTTCGGCGATCGGTGGTGTTTCATCGGTGGCGGCGAGCACGTGGATGGTGCCGACGACTACGTCGTCGAGGCGCAATCCGACAGCGGCGGCTTCTCCGGCGACCTCTCCATCGCCGACCTCGTACACCACGGCGTGCTTGCGTACCTGGCGGTCGACAAACGCAGCGGTTTGCTCGAGCACGGCGTCCTCCCACTCGTCGCTCACGTCGCCGACGGTGGCCAGCGCCTCGTAATCATCGGTGACCGACGCGGCGACGACCCCGAGCGTCCGCACGGCGAAGACAGCAATGGCTGCCGCGGCCCGCTCGTCGTAGCCGACTCGGAGCGCTGCTGCGAGTTCGTTCATCGATGTGAGAACGCCGAGCAGGTCGTCGGACGGTGTCGATGCGGGGGATCGCTGGAAGAACTTCATGACGCGCTCGTTGCTGGACGGTCCGGAACATGCATCAGAGCGAGTTTGTGCGGAACGTCGAGGACGGTGTCCGGGTCGCGCAGCGAGACGACGATGCCCAAGGCGAAGGCGAGAGGCACGCTCCACACGGCCGGTGTGCCGAGAATGGCGAGCGGCCACCCGCTGTCGACGAGGCCCGTCATGGTGATCACGACAGCGAACGTCGCCGAGCCTCCGCCACCAACTGCTGCTGCGAAGGCTCCCCGTCTCGTGAGGCGGGGCCACCAGATCCCGAGTACGAGCAGGGGGCAGATCGATGAGGCCGCGATGGACGTCGACCATCCGATGAGTACCTGGATGTCGGTTTGCTCGACCCCGAGTGCGATGACGGCGGACAGCGCTGCGCCAACCCAAACGGCGGCACGGAACTGTCGCACCCCGGCGCCCAACATGTCGTGGCTGACCGCTCCAGCCATGGCGATCAGGAGTCCCGACGACGTCGAGAGAAACGCCGCCGCTGCGCCGGCGGACACCACGGCCGTGACGAGCTCGGCGGCCGTCCCGTCGAGGAGGCCCTGCCCGACCGAAACGGTCGCCGAGTCGGTTGCGCCGCTACTCAGAAGTCCGGGACTCGCGACTCGGCTGACTGCCCCGAACAGCGGGAGCATGGCGTAGTAGGGCGCAATGAGGGCGAGCACGATCAAGTTCGTCTTGCGAGCCTCTCGCCCGGTCGGGTTCGTGTAGAAGCGCACGACGATGTGGGGTAGGCCCATGATCCCGAACATGTTCGCCATGAACACGGCGAACGAGAAATACAGCGGATGGCCGCCTCCCACCGCCTTGTCTCCGAGCGGTCGAGCCCAATCGTCACCGTCGAGCAGCTCGATTCGTTCGGCGTGCGGAACGACGATTCCGGCTGGCCAGGTGATCGTGGTACCGGCAGGAACCTCGAGCGTGCCAGCGCCGACGGTCCGCTGCTCGGGGCCGTCGCCAAAGTCAACGACGGCGTCGACGGTGTCGTCGATGGCAATCGTGACGTCGGCCGGATAGTCGACGGTGGTTTCTTCGCCGAAGGTCGGGGGAGCTTCGACGGCGATCGGTGCGATCTCCCCGCGGGTCCAGAGCACGGACATAACGGCGAACGGCACAAGGATCCCGAGAAAGATGAAGAAGAACTGGAACCCCTGCACGAACGTGATGCCGCGCATCCCGCCAGCGCTCAGATTGGCAGCGACGAGTACGGCGACGCCCGCGACACCAACCCAATAGGGGGTACCGATCAGCGACCGGGTGACGATCCCCGCACCCTTCAGCTGCGCGAGCAGGAAGAACCAGCTCACGACGATCACCATCATCGCAGTCACCGACCGCAGGCGAGGGGAGTCGAGCCGTCCCTCGACGAACTCGGGGATCGTGTACGAACCAAATCTGCGCATCGGCGCAGCGATGAACAGCGACAACAACAAGAACCCGACAGTCCAGCCGAGCAGTGGCCACAGCATCTCGTACCCGAACACGAAGATCAGTGCTGGTACCCCCAGGTAGCTGGCTGCCGACATCGCTTCGCCACACACGGCGAAGGCGTTCCACACCGGGTGGACGGCGCGAGACGCAACGAAGAAGTTCGACGTCGTGCGGGCGTATCGAAGCCCCGACGTGCCAAGGACGACAGTCAAGACGACGACAGCGCCCACGGCGAGCGACGGGATCATCGGCTGTGCTCGCGATGCTCGTCGCTCCACCGGCGTTCGATGTCGACGGCTCGTCGTTCGTGGAACCAGGCGATGACGACGATCGTCCCGAGCCCGAGCGGTCCGATGATCAGCCAGGAGCTCGGGATCCCGCCGAGGCGCCAGTCGCCGATCGCTGGGAACAGGGCCGGCGCGGCAACGAACGCGATCACGGGGACGAGGAAGACGACGAGAAGTCTCATGGCGAGCCGTCGCTGAGTTTCGACGAGGTCGATCACGTCTTCTGGAGTCACCGAGTGCCCTCGAACGTGGCTGGCGTAGCGGCCGCGTCGATCGACTCGCCGAACAGCAGCGGTCCGTGGGTGCAACACGATGCGGCGAGTCGGATCAGCACCAGGTGTGTTGTCGCGCGACTCGTCCATCACCCAATTGAACGATTGCCAGCGCCCGCGCGTCCAGTTAGGTTCGGCGCCATGTTGCGTGCCCTGGTCGTCGACGACGAACAGCTTGCGCGTGAAGACCTCCGTTGGATGCTCGAGCGTGAGTCCGAGATCGAGTCGATCACCGAGGCGTCGAGCGGAGCCGAGGCGCTGAAGTTGTTGACGATGGCCAGCGACGACGACGGATTCGATGTCGTCTTCTTGGACATGCGGATGCCCGGTCTCGACGGCCTGGACCTCGCCCGGACGATCAGCAGATTCGAAGACCCGCCGTCCGTCGTGTTCGTGACGGCATTCGACACTCCAGCGTCGGATGCGTTCGAGCTTGGAGTGGTCGACTACCTCCGGAAGCCGGTCGCCACCGATCGCCTCGAACGGGCAGTGCAGCGGGTGGTCGCGTCCCGAGGCGGGGGATCGGCATCACAGGATCTGAGCCCGGCCCGGCTCTCGGTTTCGGCGAGCGCAGGTCGACAAGTCCTCCTGGCCCCCCATGACGTGACGCACTTCGAGGCGTCCGGTGACTACGTGCGGGTGCACACCGTTCGGGGTCATCATCTCGTCCGAGACACCATGAATCGTCTGAGCGATGGATGGAGCCAGTTTGGGTTCGTCCGTATTCACCGGAGTTTCGCCGTTCGGATGGCTGCGATCGACGAGGTCCGATCGTCCTCGAATGGACGGTCGGTGATCGTGGGCGACATCGAGCTCCCGGTGAGCCGACGGTATGCGCGAGCGTTGACCAACGCGCTGACCGACCCCGATCTCGCCGGCTGACCCATTTCCACAACTGGCGTGGCGGTGATCGACTGGCGCGCGCGCCGTTCGTCGACCGTTTAACGCATTGCTTCGGGTCAATCGCCCATCGATCCGGGACATTCGGAGAAAAGTCGCCCGGTGAGCTGGACGGTGACCGTCGACACACAAGAAGATACGGCTGTCACATCTTGCGTGTGGCGAAGAACTGAGGGGAAAGAAGCGACGTGATACGAGTACTCGTACGCACGAGGGGGGATCATGCCTGACCCGACTGCTGCGGATCGCCGCATGGACGAGGTCGAGGAGATCGATGCCGCCGACCTCGGATCGACCGAAGATGTCGCCCGAGCCCCGGACCGAACGTCGGAGACACCCGCACTCGGGATCTTTCGGCGAATCCACCCGATCGGTCTCGCTGCGGCTGGGCTGATGATCGTCGCCGCAATTGCGACGGTCGTGTCCGACACCGAACGGCTCATCGCCAACGTTGCGTTGTGGCAATGGGTTGTGCTCGCCGCAACGGTGGCGCTGTCGCTAGCGCCGTCAGCGCTCCATGCCGTGCGGCTCGGCCTTGAGGCGCTCGCAGCGCTCACAAAGCAACTGGTGTGGGTTGTCGCATGGGCGGTGTTCTTCGTACAGCTCGTCAACGTGGTGACCCGCTACCTCAACCCGTTCGTCGAGAGCGACATCCTCATCGGGCAGATGACTTCGCTCGCCTGGCAGCTGTTCGCGCTGATTTCGCTCCTCGGCCTCAACTACGGGGTGAAGGCGGGGGTGAACCCACGCATCGACTTCTGGTGGGCGGACTGGACCGACCGCACCAAGGCGTGGCTCGACTTCGTTATGCACACCTTCTTCTTCTTGCCGTTCCTCTACGTGTCTGTCGGCGTGCTCCAGACGTTCGCTGCTGGTGCACTCGGCCGGCGGCGCGGCAACGGCGAATGGCCCGAGGGCTGGCAGGTGTGGAAGACCTGGGAACAATCCGGCGATGCTGATCAGCTTCCGACCGGACCAATCAAGGCGATGATCCTCGTCGGCTTCGCGTTGTTCTTCCTGCAGATCGTGGCCGAGATCATCAAGACCGGCTTCGTTCTCGCCGGGCGCCGCGAGTACGGCGACATTGCCGAGGGCGACGAATTTCAGAGGATCGAGTAGTCATGATCGCAACCGCTTTCCTTGCCATCGAGACCTTCCTCGGACTCGACTGGGGCGTCTTCCTTGCTCTTCTCATGTTCGCGATCTTCATGGGACTGATCCTGACCGGCTACAACGTCGCGTTCTCCTTCGCCAGCATCGCCTTGATCTTCTCGTTCATCGGCGATGTCACCGGAGCCTTCCGTGTCGAGTCGCTCAACGTGCTGCCCGGGCTCTGGTTCGGAGCGATCAGCGACGCCACGCTGCTGGCCGTTCCGTTGTTCGTGCTGATGGGGGCGATCCTCGAACGATCGGGCCTGGCCGAGCGCCTACTCAACGCCATCGGCCTGCTGATGGGCCCACTTCGCGGCGGTGTTGCGGCAGCCGTGGTCATCGTCGGGACGTTGCTCGCCGCAGCGACCGGTGTGGTCGCCGCAACCGTGATCGTGATGGGTTTGCTATCGCTACCCGCCATGGTGCGCCTCGGATACGACCACAAGCTCGCCACAGGGGCGATTACGGCATCGGGCACTCTCGCCCAGTTGCTGCCGCCCAGCATCGTGCTGATTCTCCTCGCCAACCAGCTCGGCGTCGGCATCCTCGGACTCTTCGCCGGTGCACTGCTTCCCGGCCTTCTGCTCTCGGGGTTGTACGTGGCCTACGTGTTGGGAGCGTCGGCGATCAACCCCGAACGTGGTCCGGTCATGCCGCCCGAGGAGCGCCAGCTCGCCGGCAATCCCTCACTCGGCACAAAGGCCGTGCTCGCCGCCATCCTCGGATTCATGGTGTGGCTCGTGCTCATTCTTCGGGGTGCGAGCGAGGACGTGACCAACGCGGGATCGTTCGCTATCACGTGGTCGCTCGTCGCTTTCGTCGTGCTGTTCGGACTCATGGCCATCACGAAGATGCTCGGCACCGAGGTGATCGTCTCGATCGTGCCGACGGTCGTGCTCATCGTCGGCGTGTTGTTCTCGATCTTCTCCGGCATCGCCACACCGTCTGAGTCCGGGGCCGTTGGCGTGCTCGGTGCGCTCATCCTCACCGTCCTCAACCGGCAGGTGGACAAACGGCTGCTCGCCGAGGGCGCTACACACATCGAGCCCGAGTGGAAGCTCACCCCGAGCGCACTCAAAGCAGCTGGGGTCTCGACCGCCAACATCACCATCCTGGTGATGACGTTGCTCTTCTGCTCGACCTTCTTCCGCACGATGTTCCGCGAGCTCGGCGGCGCCGATCAGGTCTCCGACTGGCTCACCTCGGTCGGTGGCGGCAAGTGGGGTTTTGTGGTGATCGCGATGATCGCCGTCTTCTTGTTGGGCATCAACCTCGAGTTCCTCGAGATCACCTTCATCGTCGTGCCGATCTTCGTGCCCGCGATGGATCTTCTCGGGTTCACCGAAGCCGAGAAGATCTGGTTTGCGATGCTCATGGCGGTCAACCTCAACATGGCCTTCATCTCGCCACCGGTCGGGTTCTCGCTCTTCTATCTACAAAGCGTTGCCCCACCCGAGGTCAAGACAGCCGACATCCACAAAGGTGCGATCCCGTTCATGGTCTTGCAGGGGATCGCCCTCGTCATTCTCGCCCTCGTCGACGACATCACCTTCTGGTCGATGAAGTTCTTCGGAGGCATCGAAGTCGAATCGTGATCGCCTGACGGCTGATCGCGCTCGAGAAACACCCAATTGGAGGAGGAATCCAGCAATGGAAAATGAAGAGATCATGGAGGAGACGACGGACCTCAACCGTCGTGCCTTCCTCGGCAAGGCAGGAATCGGCGTCGCCGGTCTCGCCGCGTCATCGGCGATTCTCGCCGCATGTGGCAGCGACGGTGACAGCAGCTCTGCCGATGGTGGCGACACCAGCGGTGGCGATGATGGTGGCGACGACACCAGCACCACCGACGACGGCGACACCGGCGGCACCGACGAAGAGATCATCGAAGCGTCCCAGGACGCGCCCGAGATCGAATGGGAAATGGCCACGTCGTGGCCGACGGCCCTCGTCACGCTGTTCGGTTCGGCCGAATTCTTCACGGAGCAGGTGAGCCGCCTCACGGGCGGTCGTTTCAAGATCAACGCTCGGCCTGCAGGCGAGATCGTCGGTGGCCTCGAGGTTCTGCCGACCGTTCGTGACGGTGGCGTCCAGGCCGGTCACACGGCTTCGTACTACTACACCGGCCTGAGCCCGGTGCAGCAGTTCGGTACCGCGGTTCCGTTCGGCCTCAACCAGCGTCAGCAGAACGCCTGGCTCTACCAGGGTGGCGGCATCGGCATCCTGAACGAGTTCTACGCCGAAGAGCACGGCACGATCAGCTTCCCCGCTGGTTCGACTGGCTGCCAGATGGGTGGCTGGTTCTCGAAGGAAATCGAGAGTGTTGCCGACCTCAACGGTCTGACGATGCGCATCCCCGGCATCGCCGGCCAGGTGCTCACGAACCTCGGTGGCGAGCAGATCTCGCTGCCCGGTGGTGAAATCCTCCAGGCGATCCAGACCGGCGCGATCGACGCCGCCGAGTTTGTCGGCCCGACCGACGACCTCATCCTCGGTCTCGACCAGTTCGACGGTCAGCTCTTCTACTACCACCCCGGTTGGTGGGAGCCCGGGACGGCCCTCGAGGTGCAGTTCCCGCTCGACCTCTGGAACGACCTCCCCGAGCAGTACCAGGCGGCCATCGAGGCCGCCGCGGCGTACTCCCACGCAAATGCGTTGGCCACGTACGACGTCTCGAACCCCCGCGACCTCCAAACGGTTAAGGGATTCGCGGAGATCCGCGAGTTCAACAGCGAGATCATGTCGGCGTTCAAGGAAGAGACCGAGAACGTGCTCGACGGCATCGCTGCCGACGATTCGCGTTTCGCGGCCATCCTCGGCCCGTGGCGTGAGTTCCGTGACGGCATCGCCGAATGGCACGGTCTCGCCGAGAAGTCGTACCTGAATCAGCAGACCGACATCTGAGTCGGGGTCGGGCTTGCCCGACGTACACATTCCCCTCCAGATGGGCCGAGGTCGCGACAGCGGCCTCGGCCCTGGGTGGGGTTGGGCCCAAGTTGGCGCAGGCCGTGTCGCTCGAAGGTGAGTCGCTTCGGGCCCCTGGTATTGAGCCCCGTATGAGGAGACGTTTGCGTGCGAGACCGGATGTTGCGGTCGTCGGTCATTCGAGTGCTCGGTGAGGACGAAAAGCCCCGGGAGGTCGTCCACATGTGGACTGCCCATCGTCTCGCGCCCGCATACGCCGTCGTGGCAGGTTTCGGTGTGTTTGGTTTGGTGACTGCGTTGTCGCTGTCGACTTGGAGCGGGCGATTCACGCTCGGGATCGTCGCTGCGGCGATCGGGTGGATGGCGGCCAACGACTATCGGATCTTGGTGCAGACCAACCGCGGCCTCGTGCTGCTGCATTCGAGTCGAGTTCGCCAACGCGCGACGAAGGTCGACAAGCGTCTGGCTCGAGATGCGGTTATCGAACCCGCTGGTGAGAATCTGGTGATCAGCGACTGGTTGGTTGCCGGTCGTCGGTACCACGTGATGAAGCGGTTCCAGCAGTCGATGGCGTCGATCGCCGCTCCGTGAGACGAGCCGGTCAGGTCGGCTTGTTCCTCGTCGGTCTGCTGATCGGGTCGTCGTGCGCGTCTGGTGATTCGGGCCTGGCCGACGACGAAATCCAGGATCGGGTGGTCCGGGTCGAGACGTCCGCGTGCGGACATGCATCGTCCACGACCGGAACCGGCTTCGTGCTCGATGACGGTCGGGTCATCACGGCCGCCCACACCGTGGCCGGGGCGGGGAGCCTTCTTGTGTATGGCGTGGGAGAGCCGGCACGAACCGCCGAGATCGTCGCATTCGATCGAGTGTCCGATCTAGCAGTGCTCGAGATGGCGTCGCCCGCATCGGTGCGGGGATCGTTGCGCCTGGGTCCTCGGCCGGCAGCGGGGAGCGCGGTTCGCCTGGCGCTGATCGGCCCGGACGAACCGCAGCTCGTCGAGACGACCGTGCTCCGGCGTGTTCGGGTCCGAATCGACGGTGTCCGAACGACGGACCTCGTCGAGCGACCAGGCCTCGAGCTGGCCGAACGCGTCGACCTTGGTGACAGCGGAGCGGCGGTGATGGACAGCGATGGGATGCTTGTGGGTGTGGTGTTTGGGCGATCGACGGGCGGCGTGGATCGGACGTTTGCGAGTGGCGTCGACGGACTCGATGCCCTGATTGACTCGGTTCCGAGCCCACATCGGTGCGACCCGAGTCAACACCAGGTGGTCGCCGGGTAATTCTTGCCTGCGCCCTCAAGGATCTCGCCAGGCAGACGATTGAAAAGGGTGGGGTCCTGACCGTCTGCCGAAAGTCGTCGAACAATGTTGTTCATCGAAGCCCTCTCCAACACGATGATCGTGCTCATCGTCGTTGTCGTGATGTTCCGTCTCTTCACGGCCACGCTCAACACGATTGTCAGTCGGACGCATGCCCGGATCGCCCGTGAAGCGTCACGGAATCTCGACGACGAGCTCCGTCGTCTCAACAGCTGACACGCTCTATCAGTCGCGATTCCCCAACAGATCGAGCAACATCTCGAAGAAGTGATCTTCGGGATAGTGAGCGACGACGGTCGCGTTTGGGGTGATCTGCGCGAACCCGTAGTGGTCGACGATCATCGTTCCGCGCATCGGGTCGGGACCGATGGCGATGTCGACGCCGAGATGCTCGCTGATGGCCGGCGAGGGGTCGATCGCGTGAGCCATGGCGATGGGATCCGGAAAGTCGGGCCCGGCGAGGCGAGTCTCGTCCCACGCGTACGAGCTCAACGTCGCCTGGATATCGATCGAGAAATCTCCGAGGGGTGACTCGAGTCCACGGATCTGTGCGCGTCGTTCGTCGGTGACGACGGCGCTCGTGATCGACACGTCCCAGCCCACGAGCTCGAGAGGCATTCCGGAGCGGAGCACGACACGGACGGCCTCGGGGTCAACCCAGAAGTTGAATTCGGCGGTCGGGGAGATGTTGCCGGGTCCGTGCTCTCCGGTTCCTCCCATGATCACGACGCGCTCGACGAGGCCTGCGATGTCGGGCGCCCACAGAAGCGCAGTCGCAAGATTGGTGAGAGGCCCGAGGGCAACGAGAGTGACCTCACCCGGGTGTGCCCGGATCGTGTCGACGATTACATGCGGCCCCCACCCGTCGGCGGGCGTGCGACCGTAGAGGTCGAGCCCGATATCGCCAAAGCCATCCTGTCCGTGCACGTCCTGTGCGGTTCCGAGGTCGCGGAGCATCGGCTGCGCGGCGCCTGCATAGACCGGCGTGTCGTCGCCACAGAGCTCGACCGTGTAGAGCGCATTCTGGACCGCCTGATCGAGAGGCACGTTCCCCGCGACGACGGTGAAGCCGAGCACGTCGACGTCGGGGTGTCGCAGCGCCATGCACATGGCAACGGCGTCATCGGAGGCGGTATCGGTGTCGATCAAGAACTTCCGCATGATGGGCGAGGCTACGGCGATGGTAGGTGAGGCGTCCACGCTGATGAACTTGACAGTTTGGAAACTAACCAGTTAACTTGCCTGTATGGCAACTAAATCGGACATCGAAGGCGCAGCAGAGAACCTCCGCATCCTCGACGAGGCGCAGGGGATCGTTGGAAGAGATCAGGCATACGACTTGGGACCCGCGTGGTACGCCCCGGTACTCGCGACTGGTCTCGGGGGAGTCATGATGTTCGGTGTCGGGAACGATCGACCGATGAACTTCGTGCTTGGCGGTATCGGCGTCATCTGCCTGGTGATCGTGTGCGCCCATGACCATGGGAGACGGAAGGCTTGTCCTCGGTTCAATCGACACATGCTCGTCGTGAGTCTCGGTTCGATGATCGTCGCCGTATCGATTCTTGGTTTGTGGGGTTGGGCCCTGTCGTCCGTCGGCTTCGAGCGGTTCTTTCCGACGTGGTTCGCCCTGGGATGGCTGGCGACCACAGGATTCCTGCTGTTGATTGGCAAGGCTGTCAACCGTCTGGTTGCCCGCGCAGGGTTGCGATGACGATCGACGATCTGGATCCGCTCCTGACCCAACCAAAGCGACTCGCCGTCATGGGAATCCTCGCGACTGCCCGGCGTGTCGAGTTCGGGTACCTTCGCGACCAGCTCGGCGTCACCGACAGCGACTTGTCAAAACAACTCCGTGCGCTCAGCGATGCGGGGTATGTGACCTCGACGCGCACCGGGAAGGGGCGCACGCGGGCGTCGTGGTTCTCGATCACCGCCGACGGCAGAGTTGCGCTCGATGCGCACGCGCAAGCCCTCCGAGGCCTCCTCTCACCGGATTCGCCGCCGACTGACGCCGCCGCCGAAACGGAGCTGTCGCAGTCGGTGCAATAGAGTTCGGTCATGGCCAACTATCGATCCCACGAGTCGACCAGCGGTCGGAATATGGCCGGGGCGCGTGCGCTGTGGCGTGCGACCGGCATGACCGACGACGACTTCGACAACAAGCCGATCATCGCCGTCGCCAACTCGTTCACTCAGTTCGTGCCCGGGCACGTGCACCTCAAGGACATGGGGCAACTCGTCGCCCGCGAGATCGAAGCGGCGGGGGGAGTGGCCAAGGAGTTCAACACCATTGCGGTCGACGACGGCATTGCCATGGGCCACTCTGGCATGCTCTACAGCCTCCCGAGCCGCGAGCTCATCGCCGACGCCGTCGAGTACATGGTCAATGGCCACAAAGCCGATGCGCTCGTGTGCATCAGCAACTGCGACAAGATCACGCCGGGCATGTTGATGGCGACGATGCGCCTCAACATCCCGACCGTGTTCGTGTCCGGTGGCCCGATGGAGGCCGGCAAAACCAAGCTCGCCGGCGAAGAGGTCAAGGTCGACCTCATCGACGCCATGATGAAGGCGGGCGACAAGACGGTTTCGGATGAAGACGTCGAGGCGATCGAACGGTCGGCCTGTCCAACGTGCGGGTCGTGCTCGGGTATGTTCACCGCGAACTCGATGAACTGTCTCACCGAGGCTCTCGGTCTTGCGCTGCCCGGTAACGGCACCACGCTCGCCACTCACGCCGATCGCGAACGACTCTTCCTCGAGGCGGGGCGACTCGTCGTCGACATCGCCAAGCGGTATTACGAGAAGGGCGACGACGCGGTGCTGCCCCGTTCGGTCGGCACGAAGACCGCCTTCGAGAACGCCATGTCGCTCGATATCGCGATGGGCGGTTCGACCAACACGATCCTTCACCTCCTGGCCGCAGCAGAGGAGGGCGAAGTCGACTTCACGATGGCCGATATCGACCGACTTAGCCGCCGGGTGCCCAACCTGTGCAAGGTCGCGCCGTCGGTCCAGGAGTATCACGTCGAGGATGTGCACCGGGCCGGGGGGATTCCGGCGATCATGGGCGAACTGGCCCGCGGCGGGATCATCGACACCTCGACACCGCTCATCCACAGCGAGAACTGGGACGCAGCGCTCGCCCATTGGGACATCGCACTCGATCCGTCCGAGGAGGTGCAGACGTTCTTCCGGGCAGGACCTGCTGGCATCCCGACCCAGACAGCGTTCAGCCAAGCGACCCGCTGGGACACGCTCGATGTCGACCGAAAGTTTGGTTGTATCCGTTCGGTCGAGAACGCCTACTCCACCGAAGGTGGCCTGGCCGTGCTCTTCGGCAACCTCGCCGAGGACGGCTGCATCGTCAAGACCGCAGGCGTCGACGAGTCGATCTGGACGTTCCGCGGCCCGGCGCGGGTCTATGAGTCGCAGGAAGCCGCCCTCGACGGAGTGCTCGAAGAGGTGCAGCCAGGTGACGTCGTGGTCGTTCGCTACGAGGGGCCCAAGGGTGGTCCCGGCATGCAGGAGATGCTCTACCCGACGACGTACATCAAGAGCCGAGGCCTCGGGAAGGAATGTGCGTTGCTCACCGACGGCCGCTTCTCCGGTGGTACAAGCGGCCTCTCGATCGGGCACGCCTCGCCCGAAGCAGCCGAAGGTGGTCTCATCGGGCTGATCGAAGACGGCGACATGATCGAGATCGACATCCCGCAACGCTCGATCAATCTGATCGTCGACGAGGACACGCTTCGCGCCCGCCACGAGGCGCAACAGGCCCGCGGCCACGACGCGTACAGCCCGAAGGAACGCGATCGGGTTGTCAGCCAAGCGCTGCAGGCCTACGCCGCGATGACCACATCAGCGTCGCGCGGCGCTGTTCGCGATGTCTCACAACTTCGGCGCTGACATGACACGACTACTTGGTGCCATCGAGGCCGGAGGCACGAAATTCCGTGCTGCAGTTTTCACGCCAGATATGTCGATCGTCGACGAGATGCGGGTCCCGACGACGGGCCCTGACGAAACCCTTGGAGCCATGATCGACTTCCTGTCCGGTCATGAGCTTCTCTCGCTCGGGATTGCGAGCTTCGGTCCGCTCGTGCTCGACCCGACCCAGCCCGACGTCGGCTCGTTTGGGCCGACCCCGAAGCCTGGATGGTCGGGTGCGCCTTTGGTCCAGCCCCTGGAGGCTGCCCTGGGGGTCCCGGTCGGCCTTCAGACCGACGTCGAGGCCGCCGCCGTCGCCGAGCAGCGCATGGGGGCCGCGGTCGACATGCAGCGGGTGGCCTACGCCACGATCGGTACCGGGATTGGCGCGGCCGTCGCTGTTGATGGAGTGCCCGTCCGCGGACGCAATCACGCCGAGCTCGGGCACATGCCAGTGCGGCGTCACCCCGACGACATGTACTCGGGACGTTGTCCCTTCCACGGTGACTGCCTCGAAGGAATGGCCTGCGGACCAGCGATCGCCGAACGCTGGGATGCCGACCCAGCAACACTCGATGATCGCGCTGGGGTGTGGGAGATGGAGGCGTATTACATCGCCCAGCTCGCTCGTGTCCTCGCCTACAGCGTCGCCCCCGACGTGTTCTTGATCGGTGGCGGCGTCGGCACCCGCCCCGGAATGGCAGAAATGGTCGAAGAGGCGTCGCTCGCCGACATGAACGGCTACGCGGAGATCCGACGCCCAGGCGGCGGAGCGTTCGTCCGCGCCGCCGGTCTCGGCGAAGATGCCGGCCTATTCGGGGCCGCCATCATCGCCGAACAACTCACCGAGTGAGATCTGGCGCCGCGCTCGTTTCGTTGACCGCAGCGTTCTGCATCATTGCCGTCATCCTGAGCGCCCTTGCCCTCAACCAGCCGCGGCTCATGATCAGTCGAGGTGAGGGATGGCGCCATCTTCAGACAACCGAATCACCGGACCACGTGGAGTCGGGGGTTGCGTCGACTGTCAGCGGCATCGAGACGCTGGCGTCGCGGTTCGACGTCGATTTGGAAGCGTTTATGGACCTCAAACTCGACGATGAGGTCATCCTTTGGGTGGCGTGGCCGTATTCCCCAGAGTGTCCGAATGGGGTACTGAAGCACGTCGTCTTCGGAGAGCAGACAATCGATTTCGAGTTCTTCGCGTCGGAGAAACGATTCCTCCCTGCTCCATGCCCGGCCCCAACCGAAGCACGGGTCGCCGTGCTCGCCGTCGACCGGGACCGGCTTCCGGCCGGCGAGTTCACGGTGATGGGCAGCACCGCCCGGTTCGAGATCGAGTCAGCCAGGTGAATCGTCTGCTCAGCGTCCGTCGACGGACCAGTGCCAGGGCTCGGACTCGAGGTTGAAGAGGCCGTAGGTCTCGGCGTTCTCGGCGAGCCAGCGGAACACGTCGGTGTCCTTGCCGATGGCGACGCCATCGATGTGGAAGTCGATCGCCTCGCCGGTCTCATGACGAGACTGCCCGGGGTAGGCGGTCGGAGGCGTGCAGTCAGCTGGTGCGGTCGAGTACACGTCTTCGCAGTGCGCCTCACGCAGTTCGATCTGGCGGGCGTGACTTCGCCAACCCCATCCGGTCAGCGCGATGCCATCTTCTGCGGCAGCAGCGATCATTGCCTCGACCGGGTCAGCGATGTCTTCGTGGACACGAATGCCGTTGACGTTGTACAAGAAGATCTCCGTACCGTCACTGGTGACGACACGCTCGGCCTGCCCCACGGAGACACTGGCGACCACGGTCTCGGGACCCCGCAGGTCGAGGCCCGATTCGCGAAAGGTCTCGACAATGTCGGCCGGAGCGGTTGAGATCGTCGCGTTTGCGGGCAGCCCATCGATTCTGCGGAGCTCCTCGCCATGAGCGTCTAGGTATCGTACGAGCGTTTCGGATTGTTGTTCCCACACGCCGAGGGTGTCGGCCCCGTCTCCGTCCCAGTCTCCCGCGATGGGTGTGGCACCAGGATCGACCATGAGCGGAGCGCCCCAAGGTTGTCCGTCGTCGTCGAGGAGAACTACCTGTAGGCCTCGATCGTTTGTGAGCCACTCGGCGCGCCCGGGCACGCCGTCTCCGTCCCAATCGCCCGATGGCGGAGCGATGTCGGCCTCGGCGAGATCGCTCGCTGTCCGTCGCTCACTCAATGCCTCCACGACGACGACATCGTCACGAGTGGTCGGTTCGGCCTCCTCGATCTCGGCCATCAGGTCGGTGCGGACACGCATCATCGCCAGCATCGCCCGAGCGGCCAGCGCGTCGCTGCCGGTGTAGATGCGGATTGCCGTTGTGAGGTCAGTGTGGTCGCAGAGCAGCGCTGCAGCCGACGCCGAGGCGTCCCAGAGATTCTGAGGGTCAGCCACGCCGTCGAGGTTGGCGTCACGGCCGTAGACCTCCCACGTCTGTGGCAAGAACTGCATGGGGCCCATCGGACGGTCCCACTCGTCGTCGGCGTCGAGGGACCCGGCGTCGGAGTCCTCGATCTCGGCGAGGCCCGCCCGGCTCCCGTTTTGACGCTCACCGAACAGGGCGGGAGTCATCGTGCCGGTTCGATCGAACGAGTATCCGTCGATATCGCCATGGTTCGACACGGCTCGGCTGATCCCGATGAGGGCGACAGGATCAAGTGTGCACGAGGCACCGTCCGCCGCCCAGCGGTGCACGGCGACCACGTCCGGCCCGTTGGCCGCCTGCTCCGCAGGTTCGGTCGCGCTAGCGGGCAACGACGGGATAACGAGCGCGGCGATAATGCCAGTCGTCAGCAGCCGTGACCGAACGCCCATGGTGCCAAACGGTAGTCATCGCATCACGTGAGGTGCACAGCGGGCGAGAACTTGCCTCACCGGTCAAATCGGGGTGGTCGGATTGTCCGTTTGGAGGTGCTGCTCCCACCAGCACCGCGCTGCGGGCGGCAGGAGATCGAGGGTGCCATTCCGAGCGTTAGTGGACGACGTCGATGCGTGCACAGCGGCGATGTCGAGCCGAACGATGTCGCCGTATTGTGGCAGGTCGGATCCTGTCCGGGCCGCCACAGCGGTGATGGGCAGACGGGCCAGCGACGCATCGCGTTCGGTTTCGTCGGCGTAGTAGCGAAGCGCATTGACCTGGACCCATTTGTCCGCCCCCATCACAACGACGTCGTATCCGTCGGCGATGTCGGCGATCAACTGGAACGGCGTGGTGCGTACCGAAAGCCATGGTCGGTCGGAGATGTCCGTTTCGATCAACCGAACGCGTTCGGAAAGTGGCGGACCCGGTGCGTCGCGCTTGTCGAGCGCCACTTCGGACACGACGAGATCGACCGCGTCCAGGTCGAGTTGGTCGTGAGCGGCGTCGGCGATCGCCAGGTGGGCATTGGTGAGCGGATTGAACGAGCCGGGGTAGACACCTCGTCGAGATGTTGGCGTCTGCTCGGGTGGAGGGGCATACTGCTCACGTGTCATTTGGCCCGATCATCGTAGTAGTACTCGTGTAGCACTCGGCCTCCCGCTGAGTGCTGCCTGCCTTCCCAAACGGGAAGGCTCTTTCGTTTTTCGGACCAATTCGCCCCGCAACCCAACCAGGAGAACACCATGGAGATGGATGGAGGACAAGCCCTCCTCAAGGCCCTCGAGTTCGAGGGGGTCGAAGTGGTATTCGGCTACCCCGGCGGCGCCATCCTTCCGGTGTACGACTCGGTCATCGAGGCAGGCCTTCGGCACGTTCTGGTGCGACACGAGCAAGGGGCCGGACACATGGCCTCGGGGTACGCACACGCCACCGGCAAGCCCGGTGTCGTGATGGTCACGAGCGGTCCGGCGGCGACAAACATCGTCACCCCGCTCGCCGACGCCTACCTCGATTCGGTGCCGATCGTGGCGATCACCGGGCAGGTGCCCTACGGCCTGATTGGTACCGACGCCTTCCAAGAGACCGACACGACGGGCATCACGATGTCGATCACCAAGCACAACTACTTGGTCTCAGACCCCAATGACATTCCTCAGGTCGTGCACGAGGCTTTCCACATCGCCACTCATGGTCGACCCGGCCCGGTCCTCATCGACCTTCCGAAGAACATCACCGACGCAATGAATCCTGACTCGGTGATGACGTGGCGCGATCCCGTTCCCGTCGACCTCCCGGGTTTCCAGCCTGTCCTCGATGCAGACCAGGCCGACATCGATGCGGCGATCAAGTTGCTGTCCGAGGCCCATCGGCCGGTGATCTACGCCGGGGGTGGCATTCTCAAGGCCCGAGCGGCGGAGGAACTTCGTGCGCTCGCCGAGCGGACCAACACCCCAGTCGTGACGACGCTCATGGCGCGGGGCGCTCTTCCCGACAGCCACGAACTCAATCTCGGAATGCCGGGCATGCACGGCAACTACACGGCAGTCATGGCGATGCAGGAAGCAGACCTTCTCCTTGCTCTTGGCAGCCGATTTGATGACCGGGTGACCGGCAGGCTCGACAGCTTTGCGCCGGACGCGAAGGTCGTCCATGTCGACATCGACCCGGCCGAACTCGGCAAGATTCGTCAACCCGACGTGGCCATTCGCGGAGATGCCAAGCGAGTGATCGCCGCCATGCTCGACACGCTCGGGTCGGCAACGGTCGAAGACCATGGCGCATGGCGATCGAAGCTGTCCGGTTGGCAGGAGAACTATCCGCTTGCCTACGAAGACGCAGAGCCCGGCGGAAAGCTCAAGCCGCAGATGGTGATCGAAGCGCTGCGCGACGGTTCGCCCGAGGACACAATCGTCGCTTCCGGCGTCGGCCAGCATCAGATGTGGGCCAGTCAGTACTGGCGATTCGACCACGCGTACACGTGGTTGAACTCCGGAGGCCTCGGCACGATGGGTTACTCGATTCCGGCAGCGATCGGGGCGAAAGCTGGGATGCCCGATCGGACCGTCTGGGCGATCGACGGCGACGGCTGCTTCCAGATGACCTGCCAAGAGCTCATCACCGCTGCCGTCGAGCAGATCCCGGTCAAGGTGGCGTTGCTCAACAACACCTTCCTCGGCATGGTCCGCCAATGGCAGGAGATGTTCTACGAGAACCGCCTCTCCGAGGTCGACTTGTCCGGCCCGGTGCCCGACTACATCAAATTGTCCGAAGCGATGGGCTGCGTCGCGATACGCGTCGAGGACCCCGACGAGGTCGAAGATGCCATCGCGCGCGCGAACGCCATCAACGACCGCCCGGTCGTGGTCGAGTTCGTGACCGAGCCGGGCGAGAACGTGTACCCGATGGTGCCCGGCGGCAAGTCCAACTCCGACATTGTTGTTCCGCCGTTCCAGCAGAAAGAGACCCGCTGATGAGGCCGATCCTCGCTACCAACACCCATACGTTGGCCGTGCTCGTCGAGAACAAGGCTGGCGTGCTCGCTCGTGTCGCCGGACTCTTCGCTCGACGAGGATTCAACATCGAGTCGCTCGCAGTGGCACCGACGGACGAGCGGTTCAGCCGAATCACGATCGTCGTCGATGCCGAGTCCGCCTCGATCGACCAGGTCAAGAAGCAGCTCGACAAGTTGATCAACGTGGTGGACATCCGCGATCTCCCTCCCGAGTCGTCGGCGCTGCGCGAGATGGTGCTCGTTCGGTTGTCGCTCGACGACGAGGGTCAGGTCGACGACGTACTTCAGCTCGTCTCCGGATTCAGCGGAGCGGTTCTGCGGGTTCGGGGCACCGACTTGATCCTGTCGCTGTCGAGTCGCCCCGAAGAGCTCGACGCATTCATCGACAAGTTGCAGCCCTACGGCCTCGTCGAGTTGCAACGCACTGGCGCAATCGCCATCCCCGGAATCGAGTGACCGGTACTCGACAGCTAATCTCACTCCTGAAGGTCTCGGTCCTGGTCGGTACGTGGGAGGCCGGCCAGGGCCGTCCATCACCATTCAGTCGTTCGAGAAGAACGCGATGAGGTCGGTGCCGTAGCGCGAAACCTTGGCGGGGCCGATTCCCGGAACCGCGAGCAGTTGTTGCTCGGTGGTGGGAGCGCGGGCCAGGAGCTCGTCCATCGTTCGGTCGTTGAAGACGACGTATGCCGGCACACCGTCGGTCTGCGCTCGCTCGACACGCCAAGACCGAAGCGCTTCTCGGCGGTCGTCGTGGGCAGGTGCAGCAGCCGTTTGACGGGTCGGTCGAGCGAGCTGCGTGGGCGCCGTCGACGGGTCGTAGGGTGTCGCCATCTGGTCGATGAACGGGGATTCGTCTCCCGTTGCCGTGACGAGCACGCGTGACGAGCAGCGGGTGATGGCCACGTGGAACAGCCGGCGTTCTTCCTCGACATCGTCACTCAGCCGGTGGGGGAAGAGGCCTGCAGTCGCCTCATGAAGGGCGACGTGAGGCCACTCCTGTCCCTTGACCCGGTGCACGGTTGCCAGGGTCACCTCATCGCCGGTCGGCGGGTCTGCCGGGGGCTCGAGTTCAGTCTTGAGCCATCCGACGAATGCAGCCGGATCGGGTTGAAGGTCGGCGATCGCGATCAGCGCATCGAGATCATCACCATGTGCCGAACGGTCGACCGAGCGCTTGGAGGCGTCGAGGCGCCGTTCGAGGGCACCCCCGAGACCAACGTCGTCTCGGATCGTCGTCAGGAGGTCGCGCGACGTCGCTCCGGCCTTTACCCGTGCGCGGACGTGTTCGAGGTCTTCGACGAACCCAAGGACCTTGTCGCGGTCGCGGTCTTCGCGCAGTCGATTGGCCATCGCTTCGATCTCTGCCGTCGACGACTTCTCGGAGATCCACTCGACGAAACGCGGATGAAGGGCGCGTGGCGGCCGTCGGACGGCCGTCGCCAGGTCGAAGCCGGGGAGGAGACCATCGGGAGCTGTCGCAAGGTCGAGCCAGGCAAGGGCGCCTGCGACGCCAGTACGGGTCATAAAGCTCGCGTGGACAGCCTGCGCGGTCGGTATCCCGGCGCCACGGAGAGCGATCATCGGGGCAAGAAGTGTCGCGTTGACGCGCGTCAAGACGGCGATCTCCCGTGGCGCGGCACCGTCTGCCAACCGCTGCTTCGTCCAGTCGACGAGCGAACGAATCGTGACCCCCGGGTCCGCGGAGTCGACGGCGAAATCCACGACGTTCTCCGGGACCTCGCGGCCGGGCTTCGGCCGGATGTCCTTGGGGATGCGCCGCTGGTTGAACGACAAGACATTCGACGCTGCGGTGACGACATCAGGCGGGCAGCGGTAGTTCACTTCGAGGTCATGGGAATCCGAGCCAGGTACGAAACGGTCGAACTCGATCAGCCATTCTGGGCTCGCGCCGTTGTAGCCGTAGATCGTCTGATCGTCATCGCCGACGCCGAAGATCTCCGCACTCGGCCCAGCAACGAGGCGCAACAAAAGAACGTGCGCGGGTGCCAGGTCCTGAAACTCGTCGACGAGCAGGATGCGGCAGCTCCGACGTGCGGCGGCCCGGACCCCGTCGTCGATGATCAAGAGCTCGATTGCCCGGAGGATCTGCTCACTGAAGTCGAGCGCGTTTGACGCAGCCAGTCGGTGACGAAATTCGGGGAGCACATCGACGAGTCCATCGACGTCGCCGTCGAATTCGACTTCGACATCGGCAGGGTTCTGGAGCCGGAGTCGAGCAGCGTTGATCGCCTCGATCCACACGGCCGTCGGATCGGTCATCGCGGCTCGCCGAGTCTTCGGCAGAAGGCGGTCGAGGAGCCGGCGTACCTCGCGCTCGTCAATCACCTGGAGAGGTCCCGAATGATGGTGGTGCCGAGCAAACGATCCGGAGCCGTTGACGATCGCGAGCGCCAGCGAGTTCAGTGTCCGGATCTGGATGCCGGGCAGGTCCGTCGTGCGTGCTTGCATTTCCTCTCGCGCCCGGACATTGAACGCGACGAGGCAGACGGCCGATGGGTCAATGCCGCGATCACGAATCAGATGTCGAGCGCGTTCGGTCAGGACCCGTGTCTTTCCCGACCCGGCCGGCGCGATGATCCGGGCGCCACCGCCGCCGTGAGACACTGCCCGCAGCTGGTCCGGCGCGAGGTCGGCATCGGGATTGGTGATCCGGCGAGGTCGGAGATTGCCGCGTTCGAGATGGACGGCTGGGATGACGTGTCCGAGATCGTCGAACCAGTCGAGCGGCCCGTCGTCGCACCACGCGGTTGTTCCGTCGGCCGTGATGACATCACCGTCGATCGAGTCCGTCAGTGTTGCTCCGGCAGACAGCGCATGGGCGATCGGAACGAATCGCACGCCGTCGTCGTCTCGCGCATCGACGGTGTTGGCGCTGAGCAAGTGCCGGACACGTTCGCTGGGCAACTCTGAGCCCGGATCGACACGCCAAAATGGATCGATGTCGAGAGAACTGATGTCGGGGTCGTTGGGGGCGATCACGACCGCACGTATCCGCTTGGCATGGCAGGTGGCGAGGTGCTCGGCGGCTCCGGGTTCATCGATGTCGATTCGTTCGGCGTCTGCCCAGGGGTCAGGAACGTCTTGGCCGGGTCGAATTCGGAGTCGGCGACCGAGCTCCTCCGGCCCGGCGAGCGCCTCGGGCCGGCACGGGATCAGCGGTGAGTCGTCGAGAGCGATCGCCGTCGTGGACGCCACCGCAACGTTGGGGGAGCGGGGTGCGGTATCGATAGCTGGTGCGGCGTCGTCGTTGGTCGTCGAGGGCGCCGCTCCGTGACAGGCCCGCACCTCGGCGACCGACGCATGCGTCTGCCCACAGTTCCCACAAGAAATCGACCCCATGACCCGGATGCTACGACCACCCTGTGCCACTGCCGAGCCTCAGGTAGTCTGCGCATGAGCGCCCGAAGGGCGCGAACTCGCAGCAATTGTCAGTAGCTGCCCTTTTGGAGGAGGACGGCGGGGACGGTGCGAAGGATGATCGTGAGGTCGGTGACGAGGGTCCAGTTGTCGACGTAATAGAGGTCGAGCTGGCCGTAGTCGTCTTCGTTTCCGTCGCCATCGAGGCGACCGCCGACCTGCCACATGCCGGTGATACCTGGCTGGACACGGAGCCTGTTGCGGAGCGTCGGGGGCCACTCGGCGACCTCGTTGGGGAGGGCTGGTCGTGGGCCAACGATGCTCATCTCGCCTCGCAGCACGTTGATGAACTGGGGGAGCTCGTCGATTGAGGTCTTGCGAAGGATCCGGCCGACTTTGGTGATTCGGGGGTCGTCCTTGATTTTGAAGATCGGACCCTTGGCCTCGTTGAGGTGACGGACGTTCTCGAGGAGCTCCTCGGCGTTGATCACCATTGTTCGGAGCTTGTAGACCTCGAACTCCTCGCCGTTTCGGCCCACACGAACCTGCTTGAAGAACACCGGCCCGGGACTCGTGGCTTTGATGGCGATCATCGCGGCGACGAGGATCGGGAGGGTCCCGAGGAAGAAGATCGTGCCGAGCAGGTAGTCGAAGGATTGCTTGGCGAACGCGCGCCAACCGTTCCGCTCGACCGGCTCGATGTAGACCATCGGGAAGCGACCGAGCGGCCGGATCGTGAGTCGGTCCGAGGCGATGTCGCAGAGGGTCGAGCTGAGCTCGACGTGCACGTCGTTCTCGGTGAGCGTGCGAATGAGCTGATTGCTGGTGGCGACATCGATGCCGGTCGCGGCGATGATGACGCCTCCCGCCTTGGCCTTGCGGATCGTTGCGAGGGCGGCTTCGGAGTCGCCGAGGCCGTCCATTCCGTCTGGGAGTGCGTCTTCGAGATAGCCGAGAACTTTGTAGCCATGGCTGGCGTCACTGTCGAGCATGTCCCGGACGAAGGCGCCTTCGGCGTTCTTGCCGACAATGAGGACGTTGCGCAGGTTGTGGCCACTCTTGCGGGAGCGTTTGAACATCCATCGAGCCATTGCTCGTTCGGTGCCGACCAGGATCATCATCGTCACGAAGGCGATGAGGATCAAGAAGCGGCTGAGTGTCACCTGGGCGAAGATCGAGATGACGAATACCCCCATGAATCCAAAGAAGATGGCCTTGACGACGCGTTCGGCCTCGTCGGCGGATCGGGCGATGTGGCGTGCTCGATACAGGTATTGGCGGGTGAAGGAGACCGGCCAGACCGGAAAGGATGCGAAGAAGAGCCAGAAGTACGTTTGTGACGAGACGGGGTCCGCCGGGCGGAGCCACGCTTGGAGGATTCCGGCGATCAGGAGCGACGCCGCGATGGCGTTCATGTCGGCCACGAAGACGGCGGCCTTGCGGGCGTTGATGCGACGTCGGCCGGGTCGTTCGTCGTTGTCGAACACCGCCGAGGAGGGATGCAAGATGACGCCGGGCTTGGCCGAGGTGGTGTCCGCGGTTGCTGGCGCCGGCTGCGGCGTCTCGCTCATGTCATCCCAATGCGCTTCGGGGGGCGTGTTCCCGGCGGGTTCGGTCACGTTGCGTCCCAATCGTTCGTCCATCGTACGACGTTCGGCGCGGGCCCAATGTTTCGGATTCCGGTCGAAAGACGTACGTCTCCTGAACAATCGGCACATGACGTGACGACCTGACCTGTTGTTGTGAGAAATCGTTCCCGCCGGCTGCCAATACGGGAAAGGCGAAGGGCCTAGGTCAGCGGGTCGGGATCCAGACCAGCGCGAACTCATCGACGCTGATGTCGGTCTTCTCGAGCGGAATCTCGATCGTGTCGATCTCCCGAGCCCGATCGTCCCAGTCCGCCTGAATGTCGAACAACGCGTCGGTGAGTTCGGTTTCGAGTTCGTCGAGCTCGTCGATCTTCTCGGCCAGTCGATTCTCCGCCGTGCGAAGGCGTTCCTCGGCATTCGACTTCGTCCGGTTCTTCGATGAGGCCCGTCGGGCGCCTCCGAGAATGCTCCTGGTCGACCGTCGTCCGCCCAGAACGCTGCCGAGCACGCTCATGCCGAGATCCAGGGCTTGTTCGCGGCCTCGAGACGACACGTCGTGCTCGAGTTCACGGACGCGATCTTCGGCCTTGTCGATCGCCGCTCGCACTCGGTCAGCTTTCTTCTCGAGTGAGTCCCGCAGTTTGGCGACGTCGGCGTCGGCGCGTTCGCCGGCTTCGGCAACGCATCGCTGCTCGAAGTCTTCTTCGGATTCGCCCACACGGGAGGTCATCTTCAGTTCGGCGTTTCGGAATAGCTCGATCGCTTCGTTTCGGTACAGGCGATCTTTGAGCTTGGTCTGCGCAGAGGAGAACAGGCTCTTAGTGTGGATCTTTGCGGTCGGCAAGATGTAGATCGGCGAGTCGACGGTTGGTGCGCTGCGGAGGTCTCGTTCGTCGTAGTCGACCTCGATCGCGTCGTCCGGGTCGATCTCGTCGTCGACCGGTGTGATGACGGCCTCCCACTCGACCTCGTGGCGTACGTCGGCCTTCGTGTCGTCGAAGAGGAGGTGGACTCGCGCAGCCACACCGGCGACGTACCGAGCACCGTCTGGGTCGCCTCCGACCGCATCGAGCCACGGCGAGCTGGGGTCGATCCATCGGACGGGTGTCCCGTCGGCGACGTCGGGCGCCATTTCGGATTCGTCGTCGGCAAGTTCGGGCGCTGAAGGCGCCGGAGGCGCGTCTTGTGGACCGGCCGGCACTGCCGGAGATCCGGTCGACGGCGACGAAGCGATCCGCCCCTCCATGAGCGTGGAGATCTGGGTTCGGGTCAGGGGTCCCGGCAGATACGACATGGCCCAGCGGGTACCGAACACCGTCGGCGCAGACGCCCGTGTCTGATGCAGAAGAAACTGTCGCTTGTCGAGCGCAGAAATGAGCGTGCTCAGCGCGCCTTTGTCTCCGCCACCCGACGCAGTCATGCCGTCGAGGAGGCGGTCTTTGTCGCGCTCGGTCTGGAGGCGCCCGACCATCCACGTGCCGGCGTTGGAGATCGCTTTGTAGTCGATGTCGACCGGGTTCTGCGTGGCGAGCACGAGCCCGACGCCAAACGCTCGGGCCTGCTTCAGGATCGTCAGGATCGGCTTCTTCGATGGCGGCTGCGCGGTCGGTGGGACGTAGCCGAAGACTTCGTCCATGTAGATCAGCGCCCGAAGATCGGGCGTGCCCGCCTGGCTCCGCATCCACGTGACGACTTTCGACAACACCAGCGTGACCACGAACTGCCGCTCGGTCTCGCTCAGGTGAGCGATCGAGATGATCGACGCTTTGGGGCCTTGACCGAGCATCGAGTCGATGTCGAGTGGCTCGCCTTCGGTCCAGGCGGCGAACGACGGCGACGCAAGCAGGCCATTGAGCTTCATCAGCAGCGCCGTGCGGTCTTTGGCGGGGTAGAAGCTCTCCAGGTCGAGCACGCCGAGCTTGCGAATCGGTGGATTCTGGATCTGGCCAAGTAGCGCCGCGAGATCGAGATCGGTGCCGGAGGACCACGCCCGGTGCACGAGGTTCGACAAGAAGATGTGCTCGCGGCTCGACAACGGATCGGCATCGATCTCGACCAGGCCGAGCAGGGACGACACGAGCCCCTCGACCTCGTCGGCCAATGCCTCCGCCGACGTGTCGGGACCCGGGGCCTTCAGATCACCGATGATGTCGAGGGGAACACCCGACGATGATCCGGGTGTGTAGATCGTGAAATCGGCGTTCTGACGGAGCGCCGAAATGCGGTCTCCGTCGATTCCCCAGCCGGCCAATCCTTCGCGCCACATCGTGGCGGTGCTCTCGGCGTGCTCGGCGACGGTGATGCCCGAGCGTTCGGCGTCTCCGGCATTGACCCACGGTTCGAAGTCCGACCCCGACAACTCAGGAAACGTGAGCAACAGATTGCCCATGTCGCCCTTGGGGTCGATGATGATCGTC
>JAHDDK010000120.1 GCA_020629375.1 Acidimicrobiales bacterium | reverse complement strand
CGGCGATGAGCGGCACGGCCTGGCGCTGCATGTTGGCGCCCATGAGGGCACGGTTCGCGTCGTCGTGCTCGACGAAGGGGATCAGCGCCGTCGCAATCGAGATGATCTGCTTCGGCGAGACGTCCATGAGCTGGACCTCTTCGGGAACCACGGCCGAGATCTCGGTGGTGGCACCGAAGAAGACGTCCTGTTCGAGCTGGAGGCGCAGGTCCTGCAGTGACGCTGCTTGCGGCGAGCGTCGCACGAGCACACGGTCGTTGAGGAAAGCACCCTTGTCGTCGATCGGCGCATTGGCCTGAGCAACGACGTATTCCTCTTCTTCGTCTGCTGCGAGGTACACAATCTCGTCGGTGACCTTGCCGTTCTTCACGACTCGGTAGGGCGACTCGATGAAGCCGAACGGGTTGACCCGCCCGTAGGTGGCGAGTGCGCCGATAAGGCCGATGTTCGGACCCTCCGGGGTCTCGATCGGGCACATGCGGCCGTAGTGGCTGAAGTGCACGTCTCGGACTTCGAAGCCCGCACGTTCGCGGCTGAGGCCGCCCGGGCCGAGCGCCGAAAGGCGACGGCGGTGGGTCAGACCCGACAGCGGGTTGACCTGATCCATGAACTGCGACAGCTGAGAGGTTCCGAAGAACTCTTTGATCGCCGCCACGACGGGTCGAATGTTGATCAGGGTCTGCGGCGTAATCGCTTCGACATCCTGAGTCGTCATGCGCTCACGCACAACCCGCTCCATGCGGGACAGACCAATGCGAACCTGGTTCTGGATCAGTTCGCCCACCGAGCGGATGCGACGGTTCGCGAAGTGGTCCTGATCGTCGAGGCGGTAGCCCGGCTCGCCCTTGGCGAGGTGCAGCAGGTACGAGCACGTGGCGAGCACCTCCGCTTGGCTGAGGACCGATTGATCCACCTCGGGACGTTCGAGCTCGAGCCCGAACAGCTCTTCGAGGCGATCCATCTCCGGACCGAGCTTGCGGTTGAGCTTGTAGCGCCCGACTCGGCTGAGGTCGTACCGGCGGGACTCGAAGAACGCGTTCTTGAAGTAGTTGCGAGCCGATTCGGCCGACGGCGGCTCGCCAGGGCGAGCGCGCTTGTAGATCTCGATGAGCGCCTCTTCTTGGGTGGGCGCAAGCTCGCGGTCCTTCTCCCACTGCCCCTCGAGGAAGTCGAAGTGGTTGACGAACCGGTCGAGGAATCCGGGTGCGTTTTCCTCGTCGTAGCCAAGGGCACGGAGAAGGACGAAGAGGCTCAGGCGACGCTTGCGGGCGACGCGTGTGCCGGCGGTGACGTCCTTGCCCGGCTTCTGCTCGACGTCGAACTCGATCCACTCACCTCGGTACGGGTGAATGGTGCCCGTCACGAGCTGATGCTTGGCGAGGTTACGTAGGCGATAGCGCTCACCCGGCTGGAAGATCACGCCTGGCGAACGGACGAGCTGTGACACGACGACACGTTCGGTGCCATTGATCACGAACGTGCCCCGCTCGGTCATCATCGGGAAGTCGCCCATGAAGACCGTCTGCTCTTTGATCTCACCAGTGTTGGAGTTCATGAACCGGGCGCGCACGAAGATCGGCGCGCTGTAGGTCATGTCCTTCTCTTTGCACTCCTCGACGGAGAACTTCGGCGGAGGCCGGAGGTCCTCGTCGGTGGGATCGAACTCGAGCTCGAGCTGAAGGGTCTCGGAGAAGTCCTTGATCGGGCTGATGTCTCGGAAGGTCTCGGCCAGGCCTTGCTCGAGCAACCACACGAACGATTCGCGCTGAACGGCGATCAGATCGGGGAGTTCGAGGGCCTCGTCGATGTTTCCGAACGAGTAGCGGTCGAGGGCAACAGAGCGTGAGGACACGTGGTCTCCAATAAGCGACGGTGGGCGACGTCGGACGTGGATGTCAAGGCGCGTAGAGGGTCGCCAAAAAGGGACCAACGCCTCGACAACCCGCTCAGCCTAGCGGTACTCGTGCGTCTACAGCAAACGCGCACGAGAAACAAGCACCCTCGGGGGTGCCGATGTGCCAAACGGTACCGACTTCGGAGGGTTTCGGTCAAGCGCGCAAACGACCCCGGGCGACACCCGGGGCCGTTGCGAGAACCGATCGAACGGTGTGTTCTTGGGGTAACGAACGCCGCCTTGACGGCGACATTCCGGGTCGAACTACTTGAGTTCGACCGAACCGCCGGCTTCTTCGATGGCGGCCTTGGCCTTCTCGGCGTCGTCCTTGGCAGCCTTCTCGAGGACGGGCTTGGGTGCACCGTCGACGAGCTCCTTGGCGTCCTTGAGGCCGAGGCCGGTGAGCTCGCGCACGACCTTGATCACGCCGATCTTCTTGTCGCCAGCGGCGGTCAGGACGACGTCGAACTCGGACTGCTCGTCGCCGCCACCGTCGCCGTCAGCAGCGGGGGCGCCGACGGCGGCCACTGCGACCGGCGCAGCGGCGGTCACGTCGAAGCGCTCCTTGAACTCGTCCAGGAGTTCTTTGAACTCGAATTTCTTCCTTGGTAGCCATGATCAGCTCTCCTCTTCTTCGGTCTCGTTGTCTGAGGTCTCAGCACCGGCCTCGTCGGCGGGTGCGTCCTCGGCGGCCTCGTCGGCGGCCTCGGTCGTGTCGTCAGCTGCGGCCTCTTCAGCGGGTGCAGCATCTTGCGGGGTGTCGTCAGCGGCGTCGTCCGCTGCAGCGTCGGCCGGGGCAGCAGCGCCACCAGCGGGGCCACCCTTGTCGAGCAGTTCTTGCAGGGCGTAGCTGAACTCGCGCAGCTTGGCGTCGAGGAGGCCAGCAAAGTCGCCGAGCAAGTACTCCATGGCGCCGGCGAACTCGGCGAAGAGCACCTCGCGGGACGGCAGATCGGCGAGCGCCTTGATCTCTTCGACGTCGAGCATCTTGCCGTCGAGCACGCCGCCCTTCAGGACCAGCGCATCGTTGGTCTTGGCGTACTCTTTGAGCGCCTTGGCAACGGCGGCGGCGTCGCCGGCGGACCCGTCGGCCTTCTCGCCAACGAAGGCCAAGGCGGTCGGGCCGGTCAGCAGCTCCTCGAAGTCGAGCCCGACTTCTTGGGCGGCGAGGCGAACGAGGGTGTTCTTGTAGATCTTGTACTCGCCACCGGACGGGGCGAGGTTGCGGCGCAGTTCGGCCATCGCCGGTACGTCGAGGCCGCGGTACTCGGTGAGCACGACACCGTCGGCGGCCTCAAGCTTCTCTTTGACCTCGGCGACCACGGCGACTTTGTCGGCTCGGGGTTCTCCCATTGATCTGACTCCTGACGGACAGCCGAAGACACGACGAGCATCCGGAGCCGCCCAGCCACAGCTGGCGCTCTGTCAGATCACCTGCTCAGGATTTACCGCCAAGGCGTACCGGAGGTCTTCGGCAAATGCGATTTTGAACAGCGGCAAGGCTAACCCGATTCGCCGCCACCCCCAACGTGACCAGTCACATCGGGGCCTGACCCCGCAAATTTCAATGACCCAAAGATTACAAAGCAAGCGGGTCGAGCTTGATGCCCGGGCCCATGGTCGATGAGATCACGGCCTTGCGGATGTATTGGCCTTTGGCTCCTGCTGGCTTGAGTCGCTTGAGCTCCTCGATCGCCGAGTCGATGTTCCGGTTGAGGTCATCGGCGCTGAACGACACCTTGCCGACGGGCACGTGCACGTTGGCGAACTTGTCGGTGCGGAACTCGACCTTGCCGCCTTTGAACTCTTCGACGGCCTTGGCGACATCGGGGGTCACCGTGCCGGTCTTCGGATTCGGCATCAGGCTGCGGGGTCCGAGGACTCGACCGAGACGACCGACGAGCGGCATCATGTCGGGCGAGGCAATGGTGACGTCGAAGTCGAGCATGCCGCCTTCGATCTCCGCAGCGAGTTCGTCGGCGCCGACGAACTCCGCTCCGGCGTCTCGTGCGGCTTGGGCGGCGTCGCCCTGGGCGAACACGGCGACGCGGACGTCCTTGCCGGTTCCGGCCGGGAGTGCCACCGTGCCGCGGATCATCTCGTCGGCTTTACGCGGGTCGACTCCGAGGCGGAGGACAAGGTCCACGGTCTCGTCGAATCCCCGCTTCGGGAATCCGAGGAGGACTTGGACTGCGTCTCCCACCGAGTGCAGACCATCACGGTCGTAGGCACGCAGAGCGTTCTGATACTTCTTTGATTGCGCCATGTCGGCTCCCTCATGTTGGGCTCACCACAGGCGAGGTGCTCCTGCGGTGGCGCTGGTTGGATCGGGCATGACGCCCGGACGATCTCAGACGACGGTACCTTCGCTCGTCTTCTCAGACGACGGTACCTTCGCTCGTCTTCTCAGACGACGGCGATACCCATGGACCGGGCGGTGCCTTCGACCTGGAGCTTCGCAGCTTCGATGTCGTTGGCGTTGAGGTCCGGCATCTTCGTCTCGGCGATCTCGGTGACCTGCGCCATCGTGATCGACCCGGCGGTTTCGCGACCCGGGTTGTTGGCCGCCTTGTCGAGACCGGCCGCCTTGCGGATCAAGAACGCCGTCGGGGGCGTTTTCATGATGAACGAGAACGTGCGGTCTTCGTAGATCGTGATCTCGACCGGAACGATCTGACCGCGCTTGTCCTCGGTCTTGGCGTTGTAATCCTTGCAGAAGTCCATGATCGCTACGCCGTGCGGGCCGAGCGCCGTACCCACGGGTGGGGCCGGCGAGGCCTGGCCAGCCGGGATCTGGATTTTCACAACTGCGGAGACTTGCTTCTTGGCCATGGTGGTTCCTGAGAGAGATGAGAGGTCGTAGACCGACGGAAGAGTTTACAACCGCGCGATCTGGGAAAACTCCAGCTCGACCGGAGTTTCGCGTCCGAAGATGTTGACGAGCACCTTGACCTTGAGTTGGTCTTCGTTGATCTCGACAATCTCACCGGAGAAGTCGGCGAAGGGGCCCTCTTTCACACGAACGGTTTCGCCCATTTCGTACTCGAGACGAGCCTTGGACCGTTTGGCAGGCGTGGCTGGAGCGCCTTCTTCCTTCACCTGGAGGAAGTTCTCGACCTCTCGGCGAAGCAGCGGCGAGGGCTTGCCACCCGAGCCAACGAAGTTGACGACCGACGGCGTGTTACGGATCACGTACCACGCATCGTCGTCGAGGTGCGCCCGGACCAGCAGGTAGCCGGGGAACATCTTCTTCTGGACGACGACCTTCTTGCCATTGCGGAACTCGACGACGTCTTCCATCGGAATGACGGACTCATAAATCCGCTCTTCCATGCCCATCGAAGCTGTTCGGGCGGCGAGGTTCTGTTGGGCCTTCTTCTCGTGGCCGCTCTGGGTGTGCACGACGTACCAGCGGCCAGGACGATCAAATGGCGACTCGACCTTGGGCGCGACCTCTTCCTCGAAGAGATCGTCTTCGTCAACCACCTCGGCGACCGCCTCTGCCTCGGCGACGTCGGCCGCGGCGTCAGAATCGGCGACGTCGTCGCCGTCGTCGGTGCCAAGGTCGGCGTCGGTCTCGGGGGCGTCGTCTTCGGCCGTATCGACCTCAACCGCAGCGACTGCATCGGTCTCAGCGGATGCTTCCGGGACGGAGGCGTCGTCGGATGCCGTGACGTCGACAACATCGGCGGTGACCGGAGCATCATCGGCGGCGTCGGTGACCGCGGCCGGTTCGATGTCGATCTCGGGTCCGTCGACCAGCGGATCGGGGGTGATGTCGGTGGTGTCACTCATGATGATTGCGGCTTGAAGAGTTCGAGGATGGACGACGAGAAGGCCCAGTCGAGCACGGCGATCATCAGCGTCAAGACGATGACCGTGATCAGGACGACGATCGAATAGTTGATGACCTCAGCGCGCGTCGGCCACGACACCTTCCGGAGCTCCCCGCGCACCTCTTTGGCGAACTGCACCGGGCTCGTGCGCTCCGCCGGCTCAGCCGCTGTCTGGCGTCGACCTTTTCCGTCATCGCCGGAGCCACCCGTGGTCGTCGTGACCCGGCTGCCCGACCCCGAACCGCCACCGGCCGTCTTCGTGCGCGGCTTCGTGGCGACGACCTGCCCGTCGGCGTCGACCTCTTGGCCCTGCTTCTTCAGCATTCGCCGCTGTTCTCGGTTCATCGGTTGGGACACAGCCGCCCTCTCGGATCGATTCGGGTATTTCTTGCAGGGCGTGAGGGACTCGAACCCGCAACCCCCGGTTTTGGAGACCGGTGC
>JAHDDK010000039.1 GCA_020629375.1 Acidimicrobiales bacterium | reverse complement strand
CCGAACCACCCGAGCTACCGATCATCGCCGACACCCGCAGCGCCCTCGACGCACTTGCCGACTCCCTCAGCAAGCAACGAGGCGAAGACCTCGCCACCGTCGCCGACCCCAACGCACAGCAAGCCACCATCGACTCTGATCTCTCCGCAAAGGGCAGAGCCGGAGAACTCGCACGCACCCGGACCGCCGCCAGCTACATCTTCCACCCGCCAGCGGAAGTCGTCGCCCACATCGGCGAGCGGCCCTCCGCACGAACACGTCGATGCATCTGGGACGACGCTGCCGCGAAGCTCGCCGGCTACCAGCACCAGTGGCCCAGCAGCGAAGCCGGAGAGATTCTCGGCCCAATCCCCACAACTGCTACTGCCGCTCAACGGGAGGCGCACCTCGCTGCGTCCGACGCCCTCTCGGCTGCACGAGCCGAGCACCTCGCATCTATCCCGTTCGCCGACTTCGTCCAACGCTTCGACGCAGTGCTCGCATCAATCCCGACAGCCGACGGGTTCGACCCGACCGCTTCCGACACGCTCGTCGCCCATGCCACTGCACGGGTTAGCGAGGCCGGGGCAGCACTCGACAGCGCGCGATCAGATCGCACCCAAGCGGAAGGACTCCTCGGTCGGGGCCGACGCAACATGAATGCGGTCGAGGCCGCGCGACGATCCGAGCTCGCCGCCGAGCGTGCGCTCGCAACGGCAAACGCCGGTCTGACCGAAGCTCAGACGCTGGCCAGCTCAGCGGAGGGCTCAGCGCCAGCGCGGGCGCACACTCAAGGGCTTCGAGCCTCCTACGACGATGCGATGAACCGACGCATTGAACGAGCGGTCCGACGTCCCGCCGACTACCTGACCGACGCGCTCGGTCCGCGACCCGCAGGCGGAGCGGAGCGGGCGAAGTGGAACAGCGACGCCAGAGCGATCGAGTCGTTCCGTCACCGACACCTCCGGCTCGAGCCATCTGACGGGCCCCGACCCGGCGCAGGGTTGCTCCGAGCGATCGGCCCACTGCCGAGGAGCGGTGGGTCTGCCGTCGCATGGCAGAAGATCCGCACCGACGCCGCCCCGACTCCGGAGCCGAGGCAACAGGTGATGCGGCGTGGGCGGTGATCGTCAGCCGATGCTGCGGCCGTCGGTGTCGGTCCGGCGAAGTCGTCCGAGCATCTCGATGACACGGTCAGACTCGCCGTCGTCCACGTCCGGCATGTCGTCCTTTGGTGGGGTCGCCTCGACCGGAAGCGCTTCGGTCATCTGGCGGAGATGACCGACGACGACCGGTGGCGCCGCCACTTCACCGCGCAGCGCATCGATGAGTCGCTCCGACCGCTCGGCATCGACGGCAGGCTCTCCTTCTCCCGCAACGAGAGCGACGAGCCGCTTCTCCTCCCAAGGCCGCCGACCAGTCAGGTGAGCCGGCGGAAGGGTGCCGTGAAGCAACAGGGCCGAGCCCGGTGGGACCTGCCGCAGGAGATCACCCGGTAGCAGCCTCATCGATGTCGTCGACGAAGCAACGGTCCGCCGGTCGCCTCGAAGACCGACGTCAGTCGTGGTCGAGTGCTGAGCGACCTCTTCGTCACCGCCGAGGTAGCTGGCGTACTCGAGCGTCTCCCGGTCGGAGAGGCCACTGAAGAAGATCTTCGAGCCGTGGTTGGTCAGCAGCGAACCGGTCTGCGCTTGGTAGATCGCTCGCATCTGGGCGAGGGACTGCCACACGGTGACGAGCTGAATGCCGATGCCGGAGCAGGTGGAGGCGACATCGGGGAGCCAGCGCAGCGGCGTGTTGCCGGCCTCGTCGATCACGGCGAGGGTCGAAGGGACCGGTTCGCCAGCCTGACGGGAGATCTCGTACGCCTGATCTCGCAGGAGATCGCCGAGCAGCCCACCGAACACCACGGCGAACCGTTCCACCGACTTCAGCGGCTGGACGAGATAGAGCGTGTTGTTGCCTTCGAGCAGGAGCCGGAGGTCCATCGTCGGCTGATCGCAGATCTCACCGTCTGCCGTCACCGACGTAGCCGAAGCTGCGGCGATGTAGGGGTCCTCCCAGGCAGTGATCACCGTCTGGGCCGTGGAGAAGATGTCGGACCGAGTCCGGCCATCGAGAAGCCAGAAGCCCCGAAAGGCTGTCAGCGCGAGCTTGGCCTCCATCGCAACGGCGCCGCTTCGCTTCTGAGCGACCTCAGCCAGCAACTTGGCGACCTCCGAGGGTTGGCCGTTGCCGCCATCCTGCAGGGCAAGCCAGCGAACGACATCGCCCATCGACCGGCCACCGATCGAGGCGGCGAACAACATCGGCCAAAGGAGCTGCTGACCCTTGGTCGACCAGTAGGACGCATTCGTCACGCCCTCGGTCGGGCCGGCATCGAGCAGCGTGCTGGCCGCTTGCTGCGCGCCCGAGATCGATCGAGATGCGTGGAGCGGCGACCACCCGACACGCTGCACGCCCGGCCCCAGGTCGGAAAGCAGCTCGCCGAAGGGATCGAAGACGAACACGTCACCGAGCTGGCGACGACGAGCGATCGTTGCCTGGTAGAGATCGTCCTTCACCGACGACAGCACGGCCGGACCGTCCCAGTCCAGGACTCCGGCGGTCACGTTCGCTGTCTTGCCGCACCGCGACGGGCCCACCACAACCACCGCCGAGCGATCCCCCACTCGCGTCCGATGGCGCCTCGCCTGCTCCGCGACGCTCTGTGAGTGGCGGTCTTCCGTGGCGACGAGGTGCCTTCCGACTCTGCCCATCACGAACCGGCCGGACTCAGGGCCTTTCACGATCAATGGCCGAAGATCCCGACGGCGAGCGAGGCGAGCCTCGGGTGCAACGCCGAGTCGGGCGCTTCGGTCGGCCCCAACCCGACGATCCAGCAGCCTTGGGACGATGACCCACGCACCGAGTGCGAAGAGCAAGAACACCGTCGCCGTGCAGATCCAGTAGACGATGGGGCCGGGCAGTCCGTCGCCGGCAGGCCCCCACGCCGCTGCAGGGTCGGAAGCTGTCGACGGCAGCCGCACCATCGCCGCGAACCCATCGCCCACGGATGCCGACAGAGCGCGGCCCGTCGTGATCAGCGCGGCTAGTTGAGCTCCGAGCCACGTCGCGAGCGCTACGGAGCCGACGGTGAAGATCGCTGCCAACGCGAGGTCGTCGCTGCTCGCCGATCCTGGAGCGGGCTTCACACTGCGATCGCTTCTTCGAGTTCGGCGCAGCGGTCAGCCATGCGCCGCTGAGCCCGTGATCGTCGACGCCGAAGCCGCTCCGCCTCCCGACGATCACCGGCGGCTAGCGAGAAGCTCGTCTCGCCCTCATGGCTACTGGCCCACACGAGCCGAGCGTCCTCGCTTGAGACGATGCCCTTCGAGATCGCCAGATCGAGCGTCGCAGCCAACAGCTCGGCCGGCGATCGTTCGGCCACAGGGGCGGCAGCATCCGGAACCTCGTCGACCAACTCCCGAGCGTTGCGAACCAGTCGCTCGCGGCGCCGTGTGATCCGCTTGATGGTGCGACGGCGAAGGTCTCGAAGCGGCCACCCGACCGTCGTTCCGGCAACCGCAGCGATCGCATCGGTAGCTGCGCCAAGCACCAGGGTCACGATCTCCGAGTCATCGACGACGACGCCCTGTGCTCGAAGTAGCTGAGACGACTTGAAGCACTCCTTCGACAGGATCGGAGCCATCACCTGGAGCATCAACCGCCGGGCGAAGATGTCTTCCCCTGCCACCCGGATCACCGCCTGAGCGATCTCCAACGAAGCGTCGTACGACTGGCCGATCGGCACAGCGATTGCGTCGACGACCTCGGCCAGGCCAGCGAAACGGGCCAAGGCCGGCTCGGCCGCCGACCATCGAGTGAGGACCTCCGCCGAACCCCTCGTGGTGGTGATCCCAGACCATTCTCTGGTCATCTCGTCTCGGAAGCTGCTGCATGTCATCGCCTTCATGCGGCCAAGGTCCGAAACGGGTCTCCTCAGCGATCTACCTCTCGATCTCCCTCCCGGTCTCCCATTCGGATCTCATCTCCCACCGATCTACTCCTCGGCCTCCCAAGGCGCTCTGAGCAGGGGAAACACAGGGACTTCGGCGATTCGAGTCTCACCGGCGTTTAACACTGCCCGAACCACGAGACGAGGTTCGAGCATGCGATTCCGACGACACAACCAGGCCCAGGCCACAGTCCGGGAGGCCATCGAGTACCTCGCCTCAGCCTGCGACGGCGCCGTCCGACGAGACGGCCACGGATTCAGCCGAGATCACGTCCAGTTAGGCCACGCGCTGGCACGCCAGAAAGCCTGGACTCGACGAGATCGACGGCTCGCCCGGGCAATCGCAGGCGTCTACTCAACACAGCTGACGACTGCAGGGTTCGGTGCGCCAACTCGAAATCAAGGTGCCGCCGCGGGCTGGCGCAAAGATCCGACGGGTGTACATCGACTTCGCTACTGGAATGGTGCCCGCTGGACGGCCTGGACGGCTGACTAGCCCCTCGGTTCTTCAGATACCCGTCCAGCAACTTGGAGAGCACGACGGTGAGCGTGCCGACATGGTGAGCCGGCGTGGGTGAGCCGGAGCGTCGACGCATCATTCTTGTGGGCAAGTGGGCCACGATGTCGCGCCTGAGCTGCCTCTCCCGCTCTAGGATCAAGGGGCCGCCGATGGCAACAAGGAAGAAGGCGAGCCATGGGTGGCTGACCTAGACGATCTCATTGCACAGGTAGAAGACGAAGGGCTTCGTTCGCAGCTCAAAGCGCGGATCGATTTATTGACCCGGCAAATGAAGTTCGGGCTGGTCTTCGAGCGTCACTTGCCCGAGTCGATCAGGGCGTTCAACGCTATACCGCGGGTGGGTGACACGGTGCAGCTTCGTGCAGACACCGCCGGTGGCGACGAGTACTTCGTCGAGCGATTGACGAAGCGCCGAGCGCACTTGGTGTCGACGACGACCGGTGAGTCGCTCGATGTGACGCCGCGGCAACTGGTGGTGGTAAAGCGCTTCGGGGATCCAGCATTCCCGGCGCTAAGGCCGCTGGGCGAGGTTCGTCGCCATCCAGATCGGCCGTCGCATCCGGTGATCTGTGGCGAGAATTTTCACACGCTACAACTCCTGCGGTATCTGTACCGAGGCTGTGTTGATTGCATCTACATCGACCCTCCGTACAACACCGGGGCCGCCGACTGGAAGTACAACAACCGCTACGTCGACGAGGCCGACCGATGGCGTCACAGCAAATGGCTCTCGTTCATGGAGAAGCGGCTGTCGGTCGCAAAGGACCTGCTCAGCCCAACCGGGGTGATCGTGGTGACGATCGACGAACACGAGATCCATCACCTCGGGGTGCTCCTGGAGCAGATCTTCGTCGGCTACCTGATCCACACGGTGACCATCGTCCACAATCCGAAGGGGACCGGAAAGTACAACTTCTCGCGGGTCAACGAGTACGCCGTGTTCTGCATCCCGGACACGGGCGACAACGTAATCCAGGGCCTGCCAACCGACGAGGCCGACGTCCTCACCGGCAAGCGCACGGTGATCCATCAAGACCAGGCCGAAGACGATGACGATCCGGGCGACGACAGCGACGTCGAGGAGCTGGTCGACGCCGACGAGGCGGCGGACTGGCCGTTCCCGACCGACGAGCGAGACGATTGGGAACTACGCCACGCCCGTCGCCGTGGCGGCGAGTCGAGCTACCGCCACCAGCGCCCGAACTCGTTCTACGCGATCTACGTCAACCCGACGTCGGGGCGAATCGAACGCATCGGCGATTCGCTCGCCCTCGACGACGTCGCCGACATGAACGAAGTGGACGGTCTGGTTCCGGTGTGGCCGATCGACAAGGAGGGCAACGAACGGTGCTGGCGACTCATCCCGTCGTCAATGCGGCAGCTCCTTGACGAGGGTCGCATGGTGCTCGGTCAACCGAGTAGCGACGGGCGCTCGTGGACGATCAACCTATGGTACCCGAAAACGAAACGCAAGAAGTACAAGACGGTGTGGTGGAGCACGCAGCACGACGCCGGCACGCACGGAACTACAATGCTCCATCGCCTCCTCGAGCAGCGCAACGCATTCCCGTTTCCCAAGTCGCTGTACGCAGTACGCGACACGCTCCTAACCGTCGTACGCGATCGACCAGACGCCTTAATCCTGGACTTCTTCGCCGGGTCAGGAACCACTCTGCACGCCACTGCGCTGATCAACGCGATTGACGACGGTAACCGGCGCTGCATTCTTGTGTCGAACAACGAGGTCGACGCGAAGATGACTCGCAAGCTGCTTGCGAAGAACCATCTACCCGGTGACGAGCACTACGAACGCCACGGCATCTTTCACTCGGCAACGAAACCGCGGGTCGAGGCATCGATCACCGGGATTGCGCCGAGCGGAGCTCCGGTGGAGGGCAAGTATCCCGACGGGCGGCCGCTGGCGGACGGGTTCGAGGAGAACGTCGACTTCTTCGAACTCGTCTACCTCGACAAGGACGATGTCCGAGACGGGACCCAGTTCGCTGCGATCGAGCCATCGATCTGGCTGATGGCCGGCGGTGTCGGCCGACGCAACGTGTCGGACCCTGCTAAGGCCTACGAGATCGCCGACAACAGCAACTACGCGGTCCTGTTCAACCGGTCGAAGTTCGCCACCTTCAAACGTGCCCTAGCTGGTCGGTCCGACGTGTCCCACGTGTTCTTGGTGACCGACTCCGAAGCCGACTACGCCGCAATGTGCTCACGGCTTCCGGATGGGCTCACCACATCGATGCTGTACCGGGACTATCTCGGCAACTTCCGGATCAACACCGTGGAGGCATACCGATGAAGCTCCCGCTCCTGCCGTTCCAACACGATGTCGTCGACAAGGCGATTCGCGAAGTCCGGCTCAGCATGAGCGAGACCGAGCGTCTCGGCGCCGAGGGCAGCGGACAGGCCATAACCCTGTCCGCTCCGACTGGTGCTGGCAAGACGGTGATGGCCGCCGCGTTACTCGAGTCGATCATGTTCGGCGATGACGAGCACCCTGCAGGCGACGATGAGCTGACCGTGGTCTGGCTGAGCGACCTGCCGAACATCAATGACCAGACGCGCACGAAGATCGCCAATGCGTCGGATCGGATTGGCGAGGACCGACTGGTGCTCGTCGACACGAACTTCACCGACGACACACTCGCGCCGGGCCGCATCTACTTCTTGAACACGCAGAAGCTCTCCTCGACGAGCACGCTCGTCGCCGAAAGCGAATCGCGAGCGTTCACGATCTGGGAGACCCTGGATCGAACGATCCAACGGAATCCGTCGAAGTTCGTGCTGGTGATCGACGAAGCCCACCGCGGCATGGACCGCACGGCCACGGTCGATCCGGCTGTCGCGAACAGCATCGTGCAGCGCTTCATACTCGGCCACGAGGACATGCAGCGGAGTCCGATCATCGTGGGCATCTCGGCCACTCCCCGCCGATTCGACGATCTCGTGGCCGGCACCGGGCGGACCACGCGGCGGGCTGAGGCCGACGTCGACGAGGTGCGAGCGTCGGGGCTCATCAAAGAGCGGGTCGTCGTTTGGCGCCCGGAGCACGGGCTCACACACTCCGACTCGACGCTGCTTGCGCGCGCAGCGCAGAGCTTGCAGGACTACCAGCTCCGGTGGACCAGGTACTGCGACGATCAGGGCATTGCGACGGTCGCCCCGATTTTGGTGGTTCAGGTCGAAGACAAGACGTCGGATGCGATTACCGCCACGAACCTCGAGCACGCAATCGAAACGATCGAGGAGGTCGTCGGGCCGCTCCATCCCGACTCATACGCCCACTGCTTTGGCGACGCCCCAGCCAACGTCATCGCCGGGCTGCGACGAATCCGATACCTCCGTCCCGCCGACATCGCTGAAGACCCGCAGGCAACCGTTGTGTTCTTCAAGACCGCTCTGTCCACGGGATGGGACTGCCCTCGAGCCGAGGTCATAATGTCGTACCGGTCAGCAGTCGATGCCGACTTCATTGCCCAGCTCGTCGGTCGGATGGTGCGCACACCACTCGCTCGACGTATCGACTCGGATGAGGTGCTCAACAGCGTGGCACTCTACTTGCCGCGCTACGACCGCGGAGCGGTACAGAACATTCTGCGTCAACTGCGCGCCGGCGACCCCGACCTTCAGGCGCCGATCGACGCAGACGAAGGAACCGGCGTTGTCAACTGCGATCGCGTCGCCGACAGCTTCGAGCTGATCGACGACGTCGCACAGCAGGTCCGCACGTACATCGTGCCGAGGCCACACCGGATGGCGCCGATCGTGCGACTCGAGCGACTCGCCGGCGCACTGTCGGACTACGACATCGTCGAGGACGCCCCGATGGCGATGAGCAACCAGCTCTGTGACCAGCTATGGGGACGGCTTCTCGAACGTCGCAACGACGGCGAGTTCGATGCGCAGATCGAACGGGCGCGAACCCTCGGTCTCACTGCGACCACGCTGTCGTATCTCACCGGAGAGACTGACTCCGAAACGGTCCGTGTCACCTCGACATCGCGCTCCATCGAGCGTCTCTTCGATCAGGTCGGCGCCCGCGTCGGGGCGGGCCTCCACGAGAAACTGTGGAGGCGCATTCGCCGCGACGACTCCACGATCGATGGCGACACTGCGAGGCTGCAGGCAATCGCCACGCTGTCGCTTACGTCGACGCTGAACGAGTTGGACAACACAGCCCGCGATCGCTTCGACGACTGGATGAACGCGAACACTGATGCGATCGACGCGTTGAACGAATCGGCGCGCCATGAGTTCGAGCGCCTACAGGAGCACGCTGACGACCCAAGCGACCGGGCGCTGGCGTTGCCACACACTGTCCAAAGCCGCCGCAGCGACAAGTCGATCGACTGGCCGAAACATCTCTACGCCGAAGAAGGCCTGTATCCCGACGAGCTGAACAAGTGGGAGACCAACGTCGTTGAGGAGCAGCTTGCTGACAACGACCTCGTTTGCTGGGTCCGCAACAAGGAACGCAAGAGCTGGGCGCTCACGATCCCGTACGAAAACGGCAACGGCAGCTACAGCGCGATGTACCCGGACTTCCTGTTCTTCAGGGAGGTCGACGGTGAAGTCACCGTCGACCTCATCGACCCACACGGAATCCACCTCGTCGACGCCCCGGCAAAGGCCCGGGGTCTGGCCCGGTACGCAGATCGCCACGGCGCAGTGTTCGGACGATTCGAGATGGTCATTTATGACAGCGACACCGACCGACAGCACACGCTCGACCTGAAGTCAGCGACGACGCGTCGTCGAGTTGCCGGGGTGACTACCGCTCAGCACCTCGCCGATCTATTCGATCTGGCCTGAGACTCCGACGCCGGCACAGATGGTCGGCCGGCCTAGCTATTGCTAGCTGAGGGTCGGCCCTATGTGAACGGACGGCGGTCTACCAGGTTAACGCCACGCCCGGGCCGTAGCCGGGCCCGGTGCAGCAAGCGGATGGGTCGAGGTGCGTCTCCCCCACACCTGCACAGGTCCAGGTATGCCTGCCGGGCGCGCGTCTCAGTGCATCTGATCGCGCTCCAGCGGAACACGCGCATTGCGAGGTGAGCAACATGATGGCTTCGGCGGTCACCTGAGCTTGGCTGCGGTGAACGACGCTGTCTGCAACTGACGGAAACCGCCACCACCGTGCAGGGCTCGAACGCTGCCGATGTCGCAAGTCTGACGAAAAGGCCCGATCCCCGACCGGAACTGGCACAGGGGCGCGATCCTCAGGCCTCAGCGATCGGCTCGCGGCAGCATGCCGAGCTTGGATGCCACATTGCACCATCGACTGCGTGGAAGTGAGTGAATCTTGCGAGAGAGAATGTCCTCGACCAGCCGCTCATCCAGTTGAAAGCCTCGACCCACAACCTCGATCGGGTCGCCGGTCTCGATCATCCACCGGTAGAGGAACATCCGGATCGGGTCGGCGTCGACCATCGGCTCCGGGGTGATTCTGTCCGGCAGGTAGGGCCGGAGCCGTTCGGCCAGGTCTCGCCTTCGGCGCCATCGGAGTCTCATACGGTCAACCTCCCGTCGGTGTCGCAGATGGCCCATTCCTTGGAGCCGATGCGGTGTTGGACGATTGCGGTGTGGTCTCCGACTCGCCAGAGAGCCCGGCCCCTGGCGAGTTCGGGAAGGATGCGTGCCTCGACCCCGGTCAGGCCCAGCAGGTTCACGGCTTCGGGGACCTGGTCGCTCGACTGGCGGAAGAGGATGCGCGTCTGCGTGTCGGCAAGAAGCCCCATCGAGACCTTCGCCGCGGAAGTGCCGTCGTCGCTCTGTGCTCGCAGGTCGGAGATCCGGTGTGCGACGGAGATGTTGGCGACGCCGTAGGCACGGGCGAGCTTTTGGCACGACTGGTAGTACTTCGCCACCCGTTCCGAGCCGAGCAGCGCCCAGATCTCCTCGAGTACCTGGATGCGGCGCGGAACGTCTTCGCCTTCGGGCGCGGCGAGCAGCGCCTGGAGCCATCCCGTCGCTGCGATCATCACTACGGTCAAAGCTTCAGGGTCTTGGTGAACGGCTGTGAGGTCGATCACGACTCCTCGGCCCGACCAATCGAGCCTCACGGTCGAAGGTCCGTCGAACATCCCTCGGAGTGGTCCGTCGAGGAGCTTGCCGAGTCCGTGGCGGACGTCGGCGATCGAGCGGGCGAGTTCTCGGTGAGAGTCTTCGGCCGAACGTTGGAGCATCTCATCGGTCGGGTCGGCGAGGAGGCCGACGACATCGGCGAGGGTCGGCGTGCCAACGGCGGCCTCCGATCGGGTCACGATGTCGATGACCCATCCGACAGCAGCTTCTTCGCTCGCAGTGAGTTCCCGTCGCAGCATCGCCGAAGCCAGGGCGGCGGTCATCTGGGTCCGGCGGGCTCGGAGTTCGGCGTCGGAGTCGACGTAGGGTCCAGCGTCGAGCGGGTTGAGCCTTGTCCGTCCTCCGGGGAAGAGGGCGAGGCGGGTCAGCCCAAGGCTCTGGGCGAGAGGTCCGTACTCCCCCTTCGGGTCGAGGATGGCGCACCACCGCGGCTGCCCCTCTGACCCGAGCAGCCCAACCATTCGATAGAGCAGGGTCTTCACGGCCGATGACTTGCCGGCACCGACCATGCCGAGGACCAGGATGTTCGGGCTAGTGATGACGCCGTCGGTATAGAGCTGGAACGGGTCGTAGTGCCACGACGCTCCCCCTGCGGAGACGTCTTCGCCGATGTAGACGCCGCGAGGCCCGAGTCCGCCATCGGCGTGGAACGGGTACAGAGCGCAGGCGTGCGCAGTCGTCGCCCGATGACGCCTGACCCGAAGGCCCGGATGGAGTAGCGCCCCACCGATACCTCGTTTCTCGTTGTCCGCTGTGCTGTGCGTCATCTCAACGTCCCCTGGGGGGCGATTCCTCGGGCGATCGGGAGCGAGGCGACCATCGCTTGATCGTGTCGACCGTGGAGCGGCCGGAGTTCGAGTCCAACGGAGGCAGCAACTTGGGTGATCTCGTCGGTGGCCGCCTCGAGTTCACCGAGCGTCGTGGCCGTGACGCAGACGACGCCGGCGTAGAAGAACTCGCCGTAGCCGGCCACGAGTTCTTCCTCTCGCTCTTCGACAGCCCGGGCCGCTCGACGATGGTGCGCTCCGACTCGGAAACCCTTCTCGGCTCGCTGTTGGGAGTCGGACTCGATCTTCGCGGCGTCACGAGTGATGCTCCGCTGCGAGCGTGATCTCGGGACTGGCTCGAAGAAGACCGACACAGTCCGGACGGCGCCGTTGTAGAGCATGAGGTCGCTCATCCAGCGTGCGGGAACGTCGAGGCGCGGCCACTCCGAGACATACAGGCCTCGATGCCAGGCGCCATCGGCATGCCACGCCGTCCAGGTCGACTCGGCTGCAGTCGGCCCGGAGTTGGCCACGGAGACCTCGCTGGTGGTGTCGGCCAGCGAACGTCGACGGCCATCGAGGGCTGCGCGGCATGTGGGGTCGAGGCGGAGTCGCATCGCTCGCGCCCACTCGCCTGGTGCGAGTGGCGTCGACACCAGCAGCCCGGCGCCTTCGAGCCGCTGACCGAACAGTCGGACCTCGGTGAGCAGGAGTTCCACTGCCGCTCGGACTCGATCGCCGTCGTGCCGTTTGCCGACGCGCACCTTGCCGCCGTGAACAGTGACGGTAACCAGCACCTCGTGGCGGGTGCTGCGCGAGCCCGCTTCGTTCAGGAGCTGTTCGTAAGCCTGGCGGACATCGTGGAGTGGGTTGTCGTCGAGATGCTCCTTGAGCCATCGACGGTGCTCTTCCAGGCCGGCCGGTGCGGCCCACTCCGACCAGCGGATGCTCACGACGGGCGTGCGTTCTGCGATGAAAGCCTGCAGGGCCGTCCCCCATTGAGTGACGAGCCAGTCCTGTTCGCCTTGGTCGATGAGCGCGAACTGTCGACCGGCGACTCGCAGCGTGGCTGCGTAGGTTCCAGCCTTTCGATCTCGGCTGACGGCGATCTCGGCTCCAGGCGGCCCGAGTCCGAGCGGACCGGGGTCGACGATGAGCACGTCTTGGTCGGCGAGAGCAGGTGGTGCGTGGGTGGTGTCGCCGCCCAAGAGCGGAACGACACTGAACCAGGCACCGCCTTCTCCGAGCCGCTGCCTTACATAGCGAGCGCCTTGGGGCGCGAGCTCGACCAGGCTTGCACCGTGTATTCGAACGAGCCCGAGCAGGGCTCCGGTCACAAGGGTGGCGATACCGACTGGCACCGAGGCCGTGACCATCACCGTTGAGCCGATGACGACACCACCTGCTACCAGGACGAGCTGCGGGAGGGTGAGCCCGAACATCAGGCCGGTCGAGTCGATCGGCGAGAGTCGGTAGAGCCGCGACTGCGGCCGCTCGCCGGCTGCGGTCGTCATAACTCACCTCGGTGGATGTCAGCCAGGCTCCCGGTTGGCTCGCTGCTGCGCTCAACTGGCTCGACCGGAACCTCGAGTACTGCGACCCCGGACGGTCGTGGTCGCTCCGTGCGGATCGCGTTGGGCGCCCCATCTGAGGAGCCGCCGGCCAACGCTGGTCCCCGACCGCCATCGGCAGGGGCGTCCCCGGCATCGACGGGTCCTCCGCTGGGTCCGGGCGGGCGACTCGCGTCGGAGGAAGAGCCAATCGCTGGTCCTTGACCACCGGGCGCGCCCGGAGCTCCTGACGGTCCGGCACCTCCCTCAAGCCCCGGAGGCGCCGGGGGCGTCGGACCTGATCCGCTTCCACCGGCGAGGCCTCCCGACCCACCGGTTGTCACGGCCCCAGCGAGCCGGGAGATCCCGGCGTAGGCCAGGCCCCCGCCAACGACGGCGGCGCCGACCGCAGCTCCTTGGGCTGCCGAGCCCGACGTTGCGGTCTCGACCGCCGGGATCACTTTGAAGATGAGCCACGGCATGAACGCCGTCATCAGCATGATCGCCGATCCGACCAACATCGCTGAGAGGTCGGCTTCACCCGAGGCGACGTCAGCTGATGTGAGCGCCTCAGCACCAAGCCGGAACGAGATCGCCATGACGAACTTCGAGACAATCAACGCAATGCCGATCTCGGCTCCCCGGCGAGCGATGCTCCGCGTACCGGGGTAGGCGCGGGTGACCCATGTGATCGGGGCGAACGCAATGACGATGTAGATCAGCGCCGCTCGGACGAGGAGTTGGATCCACACGAGCACTGCACCAACTATGAAGAGCAGCCCGAAGAGGATTCCGAGGAGACCGGCGAGGCTCAGTTGCTCGACGTCCGCTAGCGAGTCACCGAAGGCAGCCAGCTGCTCTCCTTCAGCACCGAGCAGCGTTGCTGAGGCCTCATCGACCATCGCCAACAGCGCTGAGGCGACAACGACGGTGAGCGCCGTTGCGAGGAACGCTGCCGGAACGTCGACGAGGGCGGCTCGCCACATGCTGGAGAACTCACCGGCGAGCATCGCCCGGATGAGCGAAAGAAGGAGGAAGACCAGCACCAGCGAGCCTGCGATCACCGAGGTCATGGTCGTGACGGTTGCACCACCTTCGCTGCTGAACCATCCGCCGGTAAGGTCGACCCGGGTGGAGCCCCCGTTGAAGGCCCGGGCGAGAGCGCCGGTGATCGACGCGACGGCCTGCGCGATCAGCCCGTAGATGAACTCGATGACGTATTCGACGATCGCTCGACCTGCGTCTTCGGCAAGACCACCGAAGAAGCCTCCGATTCCGCCGATGATGTCGCCCGGTCCGGGGATGTCGATGCCGGGGATGTCCATCAGAGGTCCTCATCGGTGAAGTCGGTGAGGATGGCTTCGAACTGCTGGGGCGACGCCGATGGCGGGTTCGTTCCCCGGCCCGGCATGGGTCCTCGCTCGGAACTGAACTCGGCGATCTTCCAGGCGTCGTCCTCCCAACGAAGGCGATAGCGAGCGGTGCGCCAATCGTCGACAACCGACTCTTCGGCGATCGTGATCGCCTGCACGTACCAGACGGCGACGAGCCAGTCGTCTCCGTCTGGGAAGGAACGGGCTTCGATCGGTGCGACCCGTAGGACGATGCCGTTGGGTACAGCGGCAGTGAGATCGATCATCCTCTGCTCGGTGTCCGCTCCGAACTCCTCGGCGAAGTCCGTCGTAGCGAAGGCGCGCTGAACCGCTGCTGCCTCCGTGGGGCTCATGCGAACGGCTTCCTCGGTCGCCTCGAGATACGCCACGGCGGCGGTCCGCGCGCCAGCTTCGGATCGATCGGCTATTCCAGCGATCTCTACGGTCTCTTCGACCTGCTGGCTGAACGGTTGGTCGACCGCCGGTGGTCCGTCAGCGGCTGAGCCCGACGTCAGGGCAACGGGCGGCGCTGCGACCGACGGAACGGCACCGGTTTCAGCTGACGGCGCTGATTCATCACCGACCCAGCCTGAGATCAGTGCTCCACCGACGACTACACCGACCGCAGTCGCTGCCACCGCACGACCCGAGAACCGCGTCACGAGATCCCCGACAAGGTGTTGACGATCGTCGCCGACAGTCCGACGAGGATCGCCCCGGCCATGCCGCCGAGGGCGAAGGCCTTACCTCGGGATGCACCCATCGAGTGGCCGTTTGCGTGGCTGAGTCCCCAGACCGCCCCACCGATGAGAAGCGAGGCGAGCGACCCGGCCAAACCGCCCCAGGCGAGCCAACCGAGCACCTGTTGCCAGAAGGCAGCCCCCGGAAGGCCGTCGTTGCTCGGGGTGACGTCGATCTGGGCGATCACGGACGGAAGAAGGGAGAGTGCGTCGTACATGGAGCCTCCTCGGGCGCTGGTCGAACCGATGCGACCCATCTGTGGCCCACGCTTGGCGGCAAGTGGGACACACCCGCTCGCGTGTCCCAAGCGCCGGGGTCGGCGGACCACAGGAGGACATGCAGACCCCCAGCCAGCCCATCCCCCGTGAGGCCGCCGTCATCGACCTCGGTCCGATCTCTGCGGCGTGCCGTGGACTCGTGTCCTGGTACGACCGGCATCTCGAGGGCGACGAGCCACCCGTGGCCGAGCTCGACGTCGTCGTCAACGACCTTCGAGCGCTTCCATCACTGCCAGGTCGAATCGGGCAAGACATCGACACGGTCCTCAGCCGGCGCCCCGACCGACGCGCAGGAGATGTGGTCGGCGCCGTTGAGCGCCTACGTCTGGTCGCCAACCATCAACCGGCCCCACCCCAGCCTCGAATCCAGCCACACAAGGGCCGACGGCGCCGACGCGAAGCGGCCAGGCGAACCTCGCAGCTCCAACTCCCGGGCATCGAGCCAGCGGACGAGGGCTGACCGATGGCGTTCTTCACCGCAATCGGCACCATCAGCAACGACATCGTCCGTCGTGAGACGAAGAACGGTGTCGTCGCGACCTTCCGGCTCGAGACCGGCGCACCACGAGGCCGCAAGCTCTGGATCGACATCGAGTGCTGGGGCCAGTTGGCCGGGACGGTGGCGCACCACGGAGCGCCCGGCAGATGTCTCGCCGTTGCCGGTGCACTTGCGGAACGCGAATGGAGAGACAACGAAGACCGACGACGTTCCCATCGATTCGTCTCTGCATCCCACGTCCAGTTTCTGCCGATCGGGACGAGCGACGGGGCCTGCGAGAACACCCTCCTCGTCATGGGGCGCATCAAAGGTGACCCCTCGGTTGAAGTATCCGGGTCGGGCTTTCGGCTCGCGATGACCATCACCTCTTGTCGACGACTCAACACCCGACACATGTTCAGAACGAGGGCGACCCTCTGGCGTCCCGCCGAAGAACAAATCCCTCCGGTCAGGGCCGGCGATGCGATCGGCGTTTCCGGGTCGCTCAGCCACGCGAGGGGTGAGGGAGTCGCGCTTGCCGTCCGGAGCCTCGAACGCTTCACCACGGCGAGGGCCGAAGAGTAAGAACTCGACCGCGTACCCCACCGCCGACGCGAGCTTGCGCGACGATGGATCGATGGATCTCCCCCACCTCCGGACAACAGAGCGTTCATGTTCCTGAGGCGCATCGAGGTCAAGGGCTACAGGGCCGCCGTCGGGGCCGATCTCGTTTGTGATTTTCCAGGTCGCTTCAGTGTCGTGGTCGGAGCAAACGGGACCGGCAAGACAACGGTGGCCGAAGCGATGTACTTATCGCACCGTCACGTGTTCCCACAGATCACCCGGCCCATTGCTGCCGCTCTCGAACGCGGAGCCGATCGCTCCGTCCAGGTCGAGTTCCAGTACGAGGACCCAGAGACCCACCCTCGGTGGTCTATCGAGCGGGAGAACGGCGAGACTGCTCCAACTCTGCGCCGCCAGCTCGAGCCTTCGATGGGTCGCGTGCGTGCGAAGACGATCGAAAAGGCCCACGACGATGCAATCGACTCGCTAGTCCTCTTGTTTCTTCGCGCCGACCGGCGTCCGATCGATGAACTCGCGGGCCGTGAGGCACGACTCATCGTTGAGGCTCTTCGAGCCGAGCAAGAACGACGCAGCGGCCATCGCCGACTTACCGCAGTACGAACGACCGTCGGCCGGCTCCTCGATCAGCTCCACAACGACCCGCTCATCCAAAGCCTGGAGCAACGCGTGCAAGCCGAGGTTGACGGGCTGGCCGGAGCTGTCCGCCCGCACTTTCCGTTTCTCGGAAGGGCACATGTTGACGACGACCTGCTCGCAAGGGTTCTCGAGTTTGTCCTTGCCACCGTCGATGACCGCAATCTCGCAGAGCGCCTCGAGATCTCGGCGCTTGGCTATGTCAACCTCCTGCATCTTGCGGTGATCCTGGCCGCAATACCTGGCGGCGAACCCGACCCCGGCAGCGAGCCCACGGAAGAGGGCCCTCCCGGCGAAGCCGGGAGCGAGGAACCGTCGCCAGACGAGTCAGAGGCCGACGAGATCAAAGCGGCGAACGAGGAATCGGAGACCGAGCTTGACTCCGTCTTTCCGTCCTCGCCGCACGTCACCGTCGTAGTCGAGGAACCAGAAGCTCACCTTCACCCGCAACTTCAGCACGGGCTCGCACGGCAACTACGCCGAGTTGTCGCGGAGCGACCCGAGCTTCAAGTGATTCTGACGACGCATTCAAGCGAGGTCATCAGCGCCGCCAAGACCGAGGAGCTAGTACTCCTCCGTCGGTGCGGCGCCACCATCGAGCCCAGGCTGCCAAGCGAGCTCCCACTCACGGAGAGCAATCGGGCTCGGGTCTTACGGATGGCCAACCGCCATCTCGACGTAACGAGGTCGGCTGCACTCTTCGCTCCGATCTCCGTTGTAGTCGAAGGCATCACGGACGCTCTCCTGCTCCGCGCCTTCGGATATCGATGGGCCTCCGATGACGAGCGCAAGGCACGCTTCATCGACACCCTCACCATCACAATCGCCGGAAGTCGCATCGGTGACTGGATCCCGCGACTCCTTGCGACACCTGGCTACGAACTTGTCGACGGACTGGTGATCCTCGGCGATTCTGACAAGCTCGGGACCCCAAAGTGGCTCAGTGATTTCAACGACACGATCGTCAGTTGCCAGCTAAGCGACCCGACACTCGAACCATCTCTCGTCGCCGGCAACGAGCGGCTTGTCCGCTCTGCCCTCGAGCAGATCGGAGCAGAGATGGATGAGGTCAATGTGTCGACCGTGGCCAGCTACTTCGGCAAGGGCGGGGCAGGCGCCAGCAAGAAGGCGGACTTCGCCGAAGCTGTCCTCGACCTGCTGGAGCGGCCGGGCACAATCGCGTCCCCACCACGCCACTTCTCGGCCGCCTACGACTTCCTATGGGGGAAGTTCGTTGACGGCGACTCCGAAGAGGCAGACGGCCAGGAACAAGCGGACGACGATGAGTCGACCGACCCTGAGTGACGACCAGCGCGATGCGCTTCTGAACACCTCACGCCTCAGCTTCGTCGAGTCCGCTCCTGGATCCGGCAAGACGACGGTCGCAGTCGAGCGATTCGGCGTACTGCACCACGCACGCAGTGACCGCTCCGAACCACGGGGAATCATCTCCGTCTCGTTCGCCAGGAGTGCCACCGCAGAGTTGCGCATCCGAGCTGCCGCTCGTTGGGGCACGAGGAGTCTTCATCTACCGAACCGGGTGACCACGATGGACGGTCTCCATCGCTGCGTAGTCGAGTTCCTGCTCCTCACCGAGCTGATCACGTGGCCCGGTGACGTGAAGCGGCCCCAAGTGATCGACTCCTGGGCTCGACAGCGAGGCGCTACTCCAATCCGGCCATCTGGAAGGCAAAACCAGCGTTGGGAGCTTGGATTGAATGGCACAACGCTCGCTGCCGACTATCGACAGGTCGACTCGCCCTGCTGGGGCATGCCCTACAAGAACAAGACTGACTGGGTCCAGAACCTCGTCGATGGCGTCTGCACTCACGACGAGATTCGACAGATCGTCGGCGCAGCACTCGGCAGTCGCGACCTTCGTGCCCAGATCGACGCCTACCTCTCGCGCACGTACCACCATCTCATCGTTGACGAAGTGTTCGATCTCAATGGCCTCGATGCCCTCCTTGTTCGGAGGTGCATCGAGTCAGGGATGGCAGTGACCCTTGTGGGAGACCCATGGCAAGCCCTCTATGAGTGGCGAGGCGCACGTCCCGACATGGTCCACAAGCTCCTGCAGGACTATCCGTTCGACCACTATCCGGTTCCCGACTCCTTCCGCTTCAAGACAGACGAGACCATCGAGCTCGCTCGGTCGCTTAGGGCGGGTGACCCTGTGACGATCCCAAGTGCCGCCGCCGAGCCGGACGTCGTACTCGCTGCCGAATGGGACCACATTCCCGCGTCAGGACCCGACGCAATCCCCGTGTCGTTCGGTCAACTCGACTGTCAGGCCGATGCATCAATCGCCCTGTTGCTTGACGTCGTTACCCAAGCGAGGCTCGGCGTCTCTGCCCTCGGCCAGGTGGAGGCAGCACGATGCCTCCGGCGCGAATCGGACGCCATCGACTTGGGGGAGGCCCTGACGCAGCTTCGAGACCCGTCCATCCCACTCGGGGACGTGATGGAGACGCTACGGGCAGCCACCAAAGTCGACGGCAAACGTAAGCCCGCCTTGCCTGCAAAGAGACTGCCAAGCCGCCTGGCACGGCTCGAACTCCTCAGGCAATGGCTTCTGAACGAGCGCGCCTACATCCCTGGGTTCACCTTCCACCAGGCAAAGGGAAAGGAGTGGCCGCACGTACACCTCGCGCTCGACGATGCATCGGTGGCAGCGTTGACGCAGGGACTCAATTCGAACAACGAAGACCACCGAAAGATCTACGTCGGCGCCACACGCGGCATCTTCAGTACGCAGCTCCGGTCGCTCTAGCGTCCGCCGTCCGACGCCCGGGTGCCGGAACGGAGCACCGAGGTCAGGTCCTCGTAGAGCTCTTGAGTCTCGGGTTGAACCTCGTCGTCGTAGCCGTACGACTCGGCCGCGCGTTGGGCCTCCCGGTACGCGGCGTTGACGCCGTCGAGGTCGCCGGCGTCGGATGCAGCCTTCATCTTCATGCGGTACATAGCTTCCTGACCGTCGACGATTGCAAGGCCCTTCTCGGCGGCCCAGCGCGCTTTGGCCACATCGCCGCTGGCGAGTGCCAGCTCTCCTCGTCGGTGAGCGGCATCGACGATTGTCGTCTCGATGAGGGTGTAGATCGTCGGCTCGCGCAGAAGCCACGCGTAGTGGGCCGGGCGAGCGTCGACCGCGACGTGGCCCTCGACCAGCGACAAGGCGGCATCGAGGAAGGCGGCTTCGTCGGCGCCCTCGGCCTTCTTGGCCTCGGCGACGAGCAGTTCGACTCGGCGCCAGTCGAGGCCGACGTCGTCGCTGAGGATGTAGCTGTTGGTTGACCGCGCCGACTGCAGACGTTGTTCCCCGGCGTCGGTGTTGCCAAGAAGCCCACGGGTTCGCATGACGGCATTGTCGGCGGCTTGACGACTCGTGGATTCGGGCCAGAACTCCTCTCGGAACCGCTGGCTCACTACCTCTCGGTGGAAGGCGAGGTAGACGATGATCGCTTCGAGTTTCGGTGTGGCGTCAGCAGTGAGGCCTTCGATCTCGGGTTTGCGTCCAAGGAGCCGAACCTCGATCGGTTGCGGAGCCAGGATCTCTGCGATCCGGTCGATCGTCGCCTTGCTGGCCTTCGTTGCACCCTCCGGTGGTACTTCCGTGCTGGCGTCCGTGAGGTCAATCACGGAGCCCTCGGCGGAGGAGCCACTCGCAGCGACAGCCGGCTCGTCGGCCGCCCAGTCTTCGGCCGGTGGCCGCGCGCCTGTGTCCGATGCGTTGGCGAGTAAGTGATCGACCTCGGCGAGGTCAGTGGCAGCGAGCGCTACGGGATCGAATGCGAGGCCGAGTGGTTCGAGCGTCGCCTGGTCGTTCTCGATCACGACTCGATGCTCGTTGGCGAGCGGATGAGCCGACACGACGGCGAGGGGAGAATAGGCGAGGTCTGCGACAGCCGCGAGGGCACAGGCAGCGTCAGCCAGGTTCGTGTCGCTGCCGACAACCACGACCGTTGGGTGGTAGACCTCCCCGTGCATGACCCGCTCTTCGTAAGGGCTGCGACTGAGGTTGGTGGCGACGTTTCGCATCGTCGTCTCCGTGGCCGCTACCCACTCTGATGGATCGCTGGGCTGCAGTACTCGGCTGAGGTCCTCGTCTTCGAGTCCACGGATGCCCAGCGCAACGACCTCGACGTGGGTCGCCCAAGGGGCTGCACACAGCGATGCGACGACTCCTCGGAGGAAGTCGGCAACACGCTCGGGATCTCCTTCGACCGAGAGACTGCCGACGTGTTCGAGGTCGACGAGTGCGTTGCCTGCTTCGGACGTGCCCAGCACCGTCAGTGCCGGGGCGAACGGGTGGGCGTCGACCGCCTGCCGCTCCATTGCTCGAGGGTCGAGATCGGCACTCAGTCGCCAGACAGTGCGTTCGGAGTTCACGGCAACGAAGCCATCGACGGGCTCGCAGGGCTCGTCGAGAAGGAGCTCGACGCCGTGTTGTCCGGCCCGTGCAACGACGATGTTCGGCATCGGCGTCCCTGACGTCTCCAGCTTGTGACTCAGGTAGGTGTTGACGGCTGCGAGATAGCGGACGTCTTCGCCATCGACTGCAACAGCACGGATCCGCTGCTCGAAGTCGACAGCGCTCGAGCGTGGCGGGTCGGTGATCGTTCCCGGACGACGGCGCGCCGCCTGTACCCGCCGGAGTCGGCGCAGCGAATAGAGAAGAAGCCCACCCACCAGCGCGGATGCTCCGGCGATCAAGCCGACCGAGCGCACTTGTTCGTCGATGCGGCTTGGCGAGTCCTCGGCTGCAGCGGAAACCGATGGCGGCACAACCGCAGCACGCTGATCGACCGTGGCGGTCTCGACAGCAGTGTGCTCTGCGGATCCGTCTTCGGGTTCGACTGGTACAGACGCCGGGGCCTGTGCTGGATCGGGGCGCTCGGCGACCTCGACCGGAGGCGGCTCGACCGGCGCCGAGCCGTTCAGGTCGGGTGCACCCCGAGGGTCCGATGGAACAGCCGGCAGCGTGAACTGCTGCTCCGGGTAGATGAGGTTCGGATCTTCCGGGGGCAGGAGCGCTGCTCTGTTGAGCTCGATGAGATCTGCCCAGAAGCGTGTGATCTCGCTGTCCGATGGCGCTCGTCCCCAGGCCTCAGCGAGGGTCGTCTCGGCGATGGCCCAGAAGTGATCTCCCGGCTCGACGATCACCGTCTGCGGCACCTCCGACTCCCCCACCGTCGCCTTGGACAGGAGTGCAGGCTCCGCGTCGATCGGCACCGCGAGCTGCCAGTTCGGTCGGAGTTCCTCGGTGGCCTGTGCGATGACCATTCCGTCCGGCATCGTGCGGCCGATGTTGATTGCCCGGATCTCGCTCCAGCGCATCCCATCGCCGAGCAGCTGGTCTGCGACGTCCCACCAGCCGTCGCCTCGCTCGACGATGTAGACGCCGTCGGCGATTGCCTCGCCGAGTTCGACAGGCTCCGGAGCGTGGTAGGCCGTGCCGGCTGCGGCTGCCGTCGGAACGACGATCGTGGTCGCGGTGACCGGAACGAGCGGGGCTGCAGCGACGGGTTTGATCGGCCCGAGTGCGCTGACGACCAGCGTCGTCCAGGTTGCGAGCTTGGCGGCGAGGATGCGGAAGGCCGGAAAGGTCGGAACGCTGATAGGTGCTCGACCCCGGATGATGCCGACGTACTCGGCCACGACCGCGACGGCGAGCTGGGCCCACGCAAGCCACACGATGATGGCGACGGTCTTGAGCAGGAAGACGTCTGGGATGTCGCCGGCGGCGAGGTGTCGCCTGATGGTGTCGATCGGGACTGTCTCGCTCGGCAGGGGCCAGCCGATGAAGCGTGCGAGCAGGTAGGGGATGCCGCCGATCAGTGCGCCGGCGACTAAGAGGCCGCTGAGTCCTTTGGTGAAGTCGGTGAGACGTTGCATGTCAGGGTCCTGCCGTTGCGCTTGCTGATTCGGTTGCCGAAGCCGACATTCGGCCGGGAAGGAAGGTGGGGTCGACGGTGATCGTGACGGTCACGGTGACGGTGGATCCGGCCACGCTGACCGTGCCGGTGTGGCCTTGTTCGGCGAGGAATGCGATCGCTCGCTGGGATGCTGCGACGGGGTCGAGGATCGGTTCTCCGGTGGATCGGTAGGCGGCTGCGTCCACCATCTGTGCTCCGGCTCGGGCTGCGTTGTCGGCGATGTTGCGTGCGTCGCTCAGGGCGCCGAGCTTTCGGCCGCCGTCCACTGCAAGGCCGGTGGCCATGAGCAGGGCGAGTCCGAGTGCGGCCATGAGGATCGAGACCGATCCGCGTTCGCTGTCGGGACCTCTCACGAGCCGCTCCGGTAGGTGTCGATGACTTCGGTCGCTGATGCGGTGAATGCCTGGGCGTCTGCGACCCCGAGACTTCCGACGTCGCCGAAGGATGCGGAGCAGGTCACTGTGACGGTGACTTGGCCGCCTGGGCCGAAGCGCGATGTGTCCACTCCGACCGTGGGTCCGGGACCGCACGCGACTCCCGATCGCTCGAGGTTCGCTGCTACGACTTGTTGGGCGGCGGCCACGGCTCCGGCTGGGGTTCCCTGCAGGCTTGCGGCACGGGCGGCCTCGTGTGCCGCGCTCTGCACGTCGTTCTCGGCCTGTACGACTCTGCCTCCGTAGATGGCGAGCGCGAAGAAGCTGAGGAGGATCACTGCCATCACGACGGCGAACTCTGTGGCGACGGCGCCTCGCTCGTTGGTGTTGACGGTCATCGTTCTCCTGCCGGAATGAACCGTTCGATCGACCCCTGGGCTTGGGCTTCGACTCGCCAGTTTCCGAACGGGACGATCGCTGGGGCGGCGCCCGACACGGTCACGGTCACGGTGCCGGTGGCTGCGTTGCGATCGACGGAGATGCGTGCGTCTCGGAGGTTGCCGGCCTGGTTGAGGATCGCCTCGGCTCCGACGACGCCGTCTTGTTCAGTTGCGTCGGCGAGCTGCGCCGCTTCGACTGCTTCCTCTGCTGCGACGTCGGCGGATTGCTTGGCGTGCCAGAACAGTCCGACCTGGAAGATGAGCATGATGAGCACGAGCACGGTCGGCATGACAATGGCGACCTCGGTCGAGGTGACTCCCGCCTCGCCGCTCAGGCGCGCTGACCGTTGCGAGGGTCGGCCCCTCGCGGCTTCGCTCATCGGTCGCTCCGGCATCACGGAGCGGGCGGCTGGACCGTGTCCGGGATGTTGTTCGCGTTGCTCTGCGCCTTTGTCAGCAGGATCCCGCCCACAACGACGGCGATGGCGACCATCGCAGCAATCACCACTGCCATCTCCGTGGACACGGCTCCTCGTTCGTCTCGAACGTCGATGCCTGCTCGGTGCAGGTTGTACTCCACGGCGAGTTGTACGAACTCGACGTAGCTCTTCAGCAACTCCATGAGTTGCTCCTTTCTCTTTGGTTGGATCTCTGACCGAGGTGCGTCATGGCGCCTCCGTCGTAGGTGCATAGGTGGCGCCGCCGTCGGTGCTGATGGCGTCGATGGCGCCAAATCCGATGAAGAGCGTGAGCCCGATGACCATGACGGTCACGGGGACGATCATCTTCTCGGTGCGCTCCTCGGCGTTCGTTTCGATGTCGGCCGCCTGCTGAGCCCGAAGTGCATCGGCCTTCGCGGCGAGCGACTGGCGGATCTTCGCTCCCTGCCCTCCAGCGAGGCTGACCGACGCAGCCAGTTCGGACAGTTCGGTGATCTGGAGCGTGGCGCCGAGCTCGTCGAGGACCTCCCAAGGGGTCCGCCCAGTGAGCTCAGCTCTGCGGAGTGCCCGACGGAGTTCGTCGAAGGCCCAGCCGTCTCCGGCATCGGCCGCTCCGGTCAAGGCGGTCTCGATGCCGCCACCTCCGGCGAGGATGATGGTGACGAGGTCGAGCCAGCTCGACAGTGCGTGCCGGAACGCTTGCTGCCGCTTCTCGACCTGTTCCGACAGCGGCAGGTCGGGGTAGAAGAACCCGCCCACAGCGAGCACTGCGGTCGTAATGATGATCACCGCCGGATTGACGCTGACCCCTCCGACCACGAGAGCCGCTCCTGCGAGCAGCGGGAGCGAGAGACCGGCGGTGGCCGCGAGGAGCTTCTCGAACGCATGGCGCTCGGGTGGCTTGTCGAGGATTCGGAGCTGAGCTGCGAGCGCCTCGCTTTGGCCAAGACCGAGAGTTGCGAGGACCCGGCTGGCAGTCTCACTGAGGCCGCTCGCAAGCTCGTTCGGCCTGCCGTCCTGCTCGAGCAGCGAGACCCCGGGTTGCCGAACGGAGCGGATCGTTGTCGCTAGCGGGGTGGGGCGAGGGCGCACGGCTCGACCGACGGTCCAGACACCGAAACCGACACCACTAGCGACGATCATCATCAGCATTGCGCCACTCACTGCGCTCTCCCGTTCTGGACTCGTCGGGCGGTGAACCGCTCCGGCATGTCGATCTGGCTGAAGCGATCGAGGAGCCAGGCGCCAAGAACGAAGACGCCCAACACCATGACCAGCCACGCCTGGCCGGCTGGCGAGTCGTAGACGGCGAGGAGTTCCCGAGAGAACACGAAGATGAACAGTGCAGTCAGCACGGTCACGGCCATGACGATGCGTGCTGAGGTTCGGATGCGGGCTCGGCCGACCTCGACACGCAGACGCATGCGAACGTCACCTCGGATGGAATCGGCAAGTCGTCCGAGCAACCCTCCGAGGTCGCGTGTTTCCATACGGGCTGCGTTGCTGAGTGCGGCCACGACGAGATCGGCTGATGGGTGGTCGAGTTCTTCGCCGAGGAGCGCGAGTGCTTCGGCGAGCGGTTGGTCATCGAGGCGGCGAGAGAACCGTCGAACCTCTGGCCTGATCGCTGCTGGTGCAACCTGGCTCGCTGCCATAAGTGCTTGCTCGAGTCCGGCAGCGCCCGCCATGTTGTCCCGAATCATTTCGGTCCAGGACGCGATCGCTTCGGTCCTGGCGACCGTGTTGTGGTTGTCGGAGGCACGGGAGCGGCGGATGGCCACGGAGCCGACGCCCGTCATCGCTGCGATGGCGGCGACCGGCCATCCGGTGACGCTCAGGACGACCAGCGCCGCGATCATTGCCCCGGCAACCCACGGGAGGTACGTCGCCGCATCGGCGATCGAGACGTCATTGCTCGGGCCGAGGATGTTGCGCCCTCGGATGCCTTGCACAACGAGGAGGACGCCGAGTCCGACCCCGGCTCCGATTGCGATGCTGGCGAGCGCGATCATGCGGCCCTCCATCCGGCGTGGGCGCCGAGCCAACGCTTGTCGAACCCAGCGGCTTCGAGGCGAGCGAGCCGTTGGGCGCTGAACCCGTAGCGAGGCTCGGCTCGACCCGTTTCGTCGGGGCCGTAGATCTCGTTCGAGGCCACGAGGTCTCCTTCCGCGCCGACGATCTCGCGTACGGACGTGACGACGCGCTGGTGGTTCGGGAGCTGGGAGATGTGGACCACGGCGTCGATGCCTTGGGAGACGAGGAGGTTCGCCGCCGCCGGTTCGAAGCGTTCCCTCGTCATCGCCAGGTACATCTGGAGGCGCCCGAACACGCCTTCGGATGAGTCCGCGTGGATTGTGCAGAGCGCGCCGTCGTTGCCTTGGGTGCAGGCCAACAAGAGGGTCAGTGCCTCGTCCCCACGTACCTCTCCAACGATGAGTCGGTCAGGATTCATACGGAGCGCATTGATGGCGAGTTCGTTCATCCCGAGCTCACCGACCCCTTCGACGTTCGCCGGACGGGATTCGAGATCGACGTGATCGGGGTGCAGATGACGGAAGCGGTCGACGCCGAGTTCGAGTGAGTCCTCGACGGTGATCAGGCGTTCGTCGCTCGGGATCTCGTTGATGAGGCAGCGCATGAACGTGGTCTTCCCAGCACCAGTACCGCCTGCGACGATCACGTTGAAGCGGGCGAGCACCATCGCCTTGAGGAGATGGAAGAGGGGTTCGCTGATGGTTCCGAGATCGATGAGCTGCTTGAGCCGGTGGATGTCGAAGTCGTGGCGGCGGATGGAGATGGATGGCCGGCCCGAGACCCAGGCGATGGCGTTGAGGCGGTCGCCCGATGGGAGCTGAAGGTCGAGGCGAGGGCTGGCAGGGTCCCAGCGGTGTTCGGAGCGGCCCCGGCGTGCCGCCGTCTGGATGAGTTCGATCAGATGCTCGTCGGAGTCGGCCACGGGCTCGCCCTGCGTCTTCATGCCGTTGCGGTGGGTGATCCACACCGTGTCGTGGCCGTTGATGACGATGTCGGAGATCGACGGGTCGTCGATGTATTGCTGGATCCGGCCGAGGGCGAACAGCTCGTCGAGCACTGCTCGGGTGACTGCGCTTCGGTCGCTCTCGTCGATTGGGGTCTCGCCTCGCCGGATCTGCTCGGCGTCAAGACGTTGGAGTTCGTCTCGGATCAGCTTGCGGGCGAGCATCCGGCGGTCCTCACCGTCGATCGATCGCCCTTCATGGAGCTCCGCCTGGGCAACGAGTTCGGTGAGCCGTTCGCCGACGACCTGTCGAACAGCATCGGACGTGTGATGGCGGGTCGTCATGCGCTCACCCCGTTCAAGTCGGCGCTCGTCGAGGATCCGATGGCGGGCTGTCGCTCAGCGAGCGCCTCGGCGAGCGTCGCTGAGCTTCGTACGAGGGCTGACTTGTCGACTCGGCGCCCTCCGTTCCCGGTCGAGAGGGCATCGGCGGTCCGCCGGTCAGATGCAACGACGCCGAGCACCGGGATGTTGAAGGAGGCTTCGACTTCGGCGACACCGTGTGGCTGGTCGCCGATCAGGACCCAGCCGACTCGATCCGTCTCGAGCCCCAGCCGCCTGATTGTATGGACCGCAGGTTGTAGCTGTTCGGCGACGGGACGGGCCACCACGGCAACTGTTGTGGCGTGTGCGATGAAGGGGTGAGCGGTCCCGGTCGATTCGAATCTGCCGATGTCGGCAATGACCGTGCCGTCTTGCTCACCGAGCCACTTCCCGAGAGAGTCGCCGGCGGCAGCGAGCGTGGCTTCGACCTGCGCTGGCGAGTCTGGGCCGATGACCGCTGGGAGTCCGCCGGGGACGGGTTGAGCGTGAGCTCGCAGGTCGACTGCCGGATCACTTCGCACGGCAGCAGCAAGGGTGAGCAGGCCGGGTTCGGTGCCGATCCCGTAGCGGAGCGCGAGTGCGCCGCCGGCTCGATCGGCTTCGACGAACACTCGACGGTGCTCACCTGCGCCGGGCCATGCTGCTGCCACCGTCAGTGCGGTGAGTGTCGTTCCGGGTGAGCCCTTCTGCGAGGCGAAGCAGACCAGGGACATCTTCACTCGCCTCCCACTTGGATGAGGCGCACTCGGTCATCGGCGCTGGCTGTCGCAACTGCGTCGGTCTGCTCGGTTGTCATGAGCAGGGAGACGAAGAGTTGGCTCTGCACGCCGATCGCAGCGACGTCGACGATCTCTGCTTGTTCGGCGAGCACCTCTTGTTCGGCTCCCGCGCCGGTGGCGACAACTCGAACGACGTCGCCCGGTCGCAGTGACAGCGTGGGGTACTCGCCGGGATCCAAGGCGAGACCGATGACGCCGGTTCCAGCGGCGATCTGCGCTGCGGGAGCAAAGAGGTCGTTCGTGGCGAGGGTCCCGGCGCTGAGATCGGTCAGAGCGACCTGCCCGACGATTCGGCCCGGGTCGCCGCTCGGGATGAGGTTGACGGTGCCCTCGCTGCCGATCTCCACAACTCGGAGGTCGTTGGTGGTGATGACGTGGCCTCGTTCGATGTCGTTGCGCAGCGCGAGGACAGGTTCTGCGTCGGCGGCATTGGAGTAGAGCCAGCCGCCAGCGAGAGCGAACAGCCCGATGATGAGCATTCCGACCGTGACCTCGGGCCAGCGGCTTCGACCGCCCCCGACTGGCGGCTCGAGATCGAACGTCGGTGCGTCCGGAGCCGTCGCAGTGGTCCCGTTGCGGTGTGGGCGCAGTGTCGTTGTCATGGTCAGCCTCCGGTCTCGATCGCTTGGATCTCGGTGACGGCGAACGTGATCGGCGTCACTCGGGTGAAGTCGCCGAAGTCGCCCATATCGGCACCGTTGAGCCACCACCGGAAGGTCCAATGCATGGAGACGGTGCCGTCGATGAGGTCTGCGGCGTCGGTGAACGTGTGGCTGCAGTAGGTGCTGCCCTCGACGGACTCGGGTGTCCATTCGATTCCCGGGCCGTTCTCACAGGTGACGGTTGCGCCGTCGCTCAATGCCCAGGTGGTCTCGATTGGTCGTGCTTGGACGACGACGGTGACGAAGCCTTCGGTCTCTTGTTCCTCGAGGGGTTCCCAGTCGTCGGTGATCCAGAGCCAGGTCGGGAGGTGCACGACCGAGGGGATCTCGGACCACATCGGCGCTGAGGCCGGTGTGGGCGGTTCGGGGTCGATGCGGTCGGCGGCGATGTCTCGCAGCACCGTCGGGTCCACGGGTGGTGTGGTTCCGATGACGAGGAAGCCCCAGCCCCAGAGTTCGATGACGTCGTCGGTGTCATCGTCGAGGTCGTTGAGCTGGACGTGGCGGCACTCGATGGTGTGCCAGACGTAGGTGACCGTGGGGTCGAGGCCGCGCGCCACGATGTCTTCCAGGAGAAGCTCACCGTGAGGGTCGACTCGGCTGACGGTCGAGCCGGGCGAGAACGGGCGCCACTGGTCGCAGCCGTACCACTCCCACACGAGCGCTGACGAGACGGTTCGGTCAGGACCGGCGCCGGGGCTGTTGCCCCAGCACGTGCCGATAACGGCCCCGCCGTTCTGGTCGATCGCCCCTCCGCCGCCTCGCGTGTCGGGGCATGCAGGTGTGATCGGGATCGGGTTGATCGGCGCCGGCGAGTGCGGTTCTGGCGGGGCGTCCTGGGCCGCGGCGGGTGTGCTGGTCGCTCCGAGGAGCAGAGCAGTCGCCGCCGCAAGGGCGGCGACTACACGACGGGGAGACCTTGAGCCGTCGGTGCCGCGTCGCATGACACGTCCGCCTGTCCTTGTACATCGGAGACCTTCCAGGCTCCGTCTTCGAGAATCATCACTGCCGAGGTGAGATCGGTTTGCCCGTCACGGACCGGCGGGATGTCGGCCAGGCGCGAGCCTGTTGCGTCGTAGAGTCCGCGGTCGGGGTCCTGGATCGCACAATCGAGGATCGCGACCTCAGTGGCCGAACGGACTTCGACGATCTCGGGGCGCGTCTCGGCCCGGCCGCGCAGCTCCAGGCCGTTCGCCTCGTGATCCTCGAGGAGCCCGCTGATCAGATCGAGGTGGATGCCGGTCATCGTCTGCTCCACCAGCGGGTTGTTCGGGTCGGCGGGCTGCCAGAAGTCGACGCGCGCGTCCCAGTACGTCTCGTAGCCGGCGATCGCTTCCTCGGCGATTCCGGCCGGAACGCACCCGATCTCGCTGCGTAGATCGAGCGCCACGATGCGCCACTGCCCGTCGACAACCTCGGCAGTGCCCGAGTACCAGATGGTTGCGTTGCCGATTCGGGGTGACTCGAAGATGCAGTCGTCGATGACGACCGTGCTGTCGCCCTCTGGGGTGATGGTCGGGTTGTTCTCGAATGTGCGGGGCGTGCTGACGGCGTCAGAGTCGACTGCCGGGTTGTAGATCGTGTCGAGCTGAGCGAGAACGGACTCGGTCGCCACGTCCAGGATCGCCGCTTGTGCGGCGTCTGGGTCAACAACGAGCAGCTCCGCTCCCTGCCACATCGAGACCCAAGCTTCGGTGGCCCCCTCCGTCGGCGGGGCCGGAGCGGCAGGCGCCTCGGTGGACGACGGCTCAGGTGCTGTGGTCGTGGGAGCGGTCGTCGTCGTTGCCTGGTCCTCGACGGTCGCTGCACTCTCCGGCGCGGCCTCATCGGCGTTTCCCCCGCACGAGGCGAGGGTGACGACGAACACGAGGACGAGGAAGGTGCGGCGCATGGTGAACTCCGTGGGTCAGTCCCGCTCGTGCGCCAAGCCGCTGCACGTCGCCGTGTAACGGTTTCCTGTTGTCAGCACCGGCGGGTAGTCATTCCTCGACCGTACAAAGTCGAGGTGACACGCACCGGTGATCACCCTCTTGTTCACTCTTTCGCCCGTTCTCCCGTCAACACTCACTCTGAGTGATCTTTTTGCTTGTGGATAACCACGGTACGAGGTGACGAGTGTCACTGTAAAGGGGTCGTTAGGGATTGCCCACGCCATGTGTCTTCTGTGGTCCGCATGGTCCGGGCGTTGGGACACGGTTGTCGAATCTCCCTTTGAGATGTCCCACCTGGCGTCGTCGACCGGCCACAGAGGGGCATGTGGCGGCAGGCTTCGCTCAGCGGATTGGTGGCAATCGTGGCGGCGTGCGCCGTCTCCGTTCCTTCGGTTCCCCCTCCAGCCGGGACCGGAACGGAGGCGACCATTCCATCGACTGCGCCCACTCTTCTGCCCGGCCGAAGCCTGCCGCCCAGCCCCCCGAGCGTCCCGACTCGGCCGCCTTCGTCGCTGCCCATTGGGTCATCGATCGCACCGGGTGCGAGCGCATCCGCAGCCAGCGCAATCGCAGACTTGCTCGGCACCTCCGACGAGCAGTTGGTGATCGTTGGGCTCGAAACGAGGTCCGCCGGGTCACCGCTCTTTCAGCGACTCATCGTCACGGCCGAGGTTGACGATGCAGGCCCGGCGATCGACGTTCGCCTCTTCGAGGTCTTCGTCGCCTTCGAAGACGATCGCTGGATCGTCGCCTCGGCGGAACCGACATGATGGGCAAAGCCATAGCCGGAGCGACCGGGCTGCTCGCTCTGCCGCTAGTCGCGCTGTTCGGTCTCGCCACGCTGGCCGGTAGCGCAGCGTCGGGAACGACCGCCGCCGGCCAGGCACGCTTCGACCCATCCGACGAGGCACTCGGTGACATCCCACCACTGCTCCTCGAGCTCTACCTCCTCCACGCCGACGCCTGCGTCGGGCTGCCATGGCAAGTACTCGCCGGCATTGGGAAGGTCGAGTCGAACCACGCACGATTCGGCGGCGCCGACATCCGGGCCGACGGAAGAGTGCAGCCGCCCATCATCGGGATCGCGCTCAACGGTCGGAACGGGACCGCTGCAATCGCCGACACCGACGACGGGACCCTCGACGGCGACAGCGCCTGGGACCGAGCAGTCGGTCCGTTCCAGTTCATCCCGACGTCTTGGCGGATATACGGACGAGACGGCAACGGCGACGGAGTCCGTGACCCGCAGAACGTCTTTGACGCCGTGCCCGCCGCCGTGGCCCACCTCTGTCCGCACGGATCGGTCGAGGACATCGAAGCGGCGATCTTCGCCTACAACCGTTCGACCGAGTACGTCGAACTCGTCCTCGACTGGGCCGCCCGCTACACCGGCCCGCTCTCTGCTGTCGGTCCGCTCGTCGGTGGCTATGCCTACCCCGTTCCTCTCGGCTACGCGACTGAGGCACTCGCCGTTCGCCCTCACCACGACTACCCAGCCTTCGACGTCGGCATCCCGGTGGGTACCCCGCTGTTCGCCATGACCGACGGAATCATCGCCGCTGTCGTGACCGACGCCGGCATCTACACCCCGGGAGGCACGGCCCGATGTGGCAACACCATCATTCTCGACGGAGTCGACGGCGCTCGCTACATCTACTGCCACCTCTCGCTCGTCACCGTCACCGCCGGGACCGAGATCGCAGCTGGCGAACCAGTCGGTCTCTCCGGGGGAGAACCCGGAACGCCCGGCGCGGGCAACACCACAGGGCCACATCTTCATCTCTCGGTCCGCGCAGACGGTCAGCTCGTCTGCCCCCAACCGATGCTTCTCGGGATCCTCCGGCAATCACCGATCCCGCCGACCGCGGCGCCGGCCACCGGGTGCATCACCGGCCAACGCCAGACCGACTGGAGTGCCTGGCTGGCGTTGGCCTCGCTCTTCGACCAGCAGGAGGCAGGCTCGTGACCTCAACCGACTTGAACTCCGAAGACGACGTGCTCCTCGACGTCGATGCCCTCGCGCACCGCCTCGCAGTCTCACCCCGATTCGTACGTCGCCTTGTCGAAGAACGGCGAATCAGATTCCTGAAGATCGGCCGCCATGTTCGTTTCGACCCCACAGACGTGGAGCACTGGATCGAAGCGCAGCGGGTCGAGCAGACGAATCCGTTCTGAGTTCGTGTCACACCTCTGACCGAGGCTGGGCCGAAGGGAGTAGACGATGGCCGACATCCAGAAGCGAAGGACCTCGTCTGGCGAGACCAGGTGGGACGTGCGCTACCGGGACGAAGGTCGACGCCAGCGCAAGAAGACCTTCGAACGCAAAGTCGACGCTCAGCGCTTCGCCAACACAGTGGAGGCCGATCTCCTGCGGGGCGACTGGATCGATCCGAACAAGGGCAAGGAGCCCTTCGAGATGTGGGCTGAACGCTGGCTGACAACACTGGGCGACAAGAAGCCAAAGACGGCCGAGAGCTACGAGTCGATCGTTCGCAAGCACCTCTTACCTCGGTTCGGGTCTTGGCCAATCGCAGCGATTGACCATCAGGCCGTCCTCGGACTCGTTCGCGAACTCCAAACCTCCGGGCTTGGCCCCGGTACGGTGCGGAACATCCGGGACGTATTGCGTCTCGTGCTGGAGCTGGCCGTACGGTCTGGAACGATCAAGACGAACCCAGTCGCCGGGGTAAAGGTCGCGAAACCTCGGCGTCAAGAAACGGTATTCCTCGAACCGACGCAGATCATGCAACTCGCCACGGAGGTTTCGCGGCCACCGGAGCGGTATCGACGTCACGAGAGACGGCACACCGGGTACCCGGAGTACGGGTTGCTTGTTCGCGCTGCGGCCTTCACCGGACTGCGCGCTGGCGAACTCGTCGCGCTCCGTCGCGACCGCGTGGACCTATCCAGACGGCGAATTCACGTCCGAGAGTCCGCATCGGAAGCCCGAGGGCATCTCCAGATCGTCGCAACCAAGACGTACGAGCACCGCTCTGTTCCCGTGCCCGCATCGCTCTGCACAGAACTCGCAGAATTCATCGGCGATCTGAACCCGAACGACTTCATCTGGCGCTCGCCAGGCGGCAAGGCCTTTCGATACGGGAACTGGTTCAAGCGGCACTTCAAGCCTGCAGTGGCTCGATGCGGACTACCGGACGGCACTCGGTTCCACGATCTCCGCCATAGCTATGCAGCGATGCTGATCGCCCAGGGCGCCCACCCGCGATCGATCATGGAGCGTCTCGGTCATAGCACCATCACCGTCACACTCGACACGTATGGCCACCTGTTCCCGGGGCTCGAAGCGAGCCTTGATGACCAGCTCGACGAAATCCACCGCGACGGTCTGGACCGCGGCCCGGCAGCGCCGACGTAACGGCCCGTGGGGCCTCGGACTAGCCTCCAACCGTGGCGCGTCGGAGAGCGAACGACAATGACAAGCTGATCCGCGCCGCCCTGTCAGCTGCGGAAACCATGCGCTCCTGTGCCGACGCGATCCGCCTCATCGAGGAGAACGACCTCCCCAAGAACACGTCATCTGGCGCACGAAACCACCTACTTGCGATCGCCGACCGACTCGACTTGGCCAGCCACGCACTCGGACGTGCGGCAGACTCCCCCGACCCCGAGCCTTCCTTCCTCCGCCGCCTCGCTTGGGCTGGCCCGGCCGCAGCGATAGGGCTCGCTGCCGTAACCGGCGCGATGGAAGGCGTGGCGGGCGAAGTCGTGCAACGAATGGTGGTCATCGAGCAGTCAGTCGGACAAGCATGCGACGAAGTCATGGGAGCCGAGGGAACGGGCAGCGCAGCTCCCGCCCGGATACTGCTTCTCCCCTCCCAGGAGACGGTCGTCGTTTACTCAAGGACCGATCTCGAGATTCCGGATCCCGATGGCGAAGCGCCCCTCTCCGTGTCCGTCCGCCCCGAGCCGAGCGGAGGAGTCTGGGTCGAGGTCGACGGCACCTACACAGACGATGCGCCAACCGTCACTCCGCTCCGAGAGACACCGCTGACCGCCCGCACGCGCCAAGGCGAGCGGTTCATCGTTCACAGCCCCGATGGCGATCCAGCCCGCCTCTCCTACGCGTACGCGCAGCCCGAGCTGCTTCTTGCGAAGAGCGCTCAGGTCAGCTTCGACGATCAAGAGGCAATCGGGCGCTATGGCTTCATCGTGCTCGACTGACTCCGGGCATGGCGCTCCAGGTACATCCTGGGTACATCGGACCAGCGTGGAGCGTGACGTTGGAAACGACGAAGGCCCGGAAACTGCTGCGTTTCCGGGCCTTTTCGTTGGTGGCGGGGGCAGGATTTGAACCTGCGACCTTCGGGTTATGAGCCCGACGA
>JAHDDK010000038.1:2503-35859 GCA_020629375.1 Acidimicrobiales bacterium | reverse complement strand
CCGAAACGTCCGCAGCGTCGGTTACCAGATCGCGCCGAGCGATTAGGCGGTTGGTGCCTCGGCGAGGTTCAGCCAATATCAGGCGCCGGTGCCACGGGCGGCGTGTCTATCAATTCGTGGCGGAGTCCAAGGGGCAAGCACATGGCGTGCACGAGCAAAGCTGTTTCGGGCGGGTCAGGGAGTCGGGCGGTGCCGTGGACCAGGTTGTTGCGCATGTTGAGCCCGGGCGAGTCGACGAGCAGGATCTTGAGCCATCGCCGGGTTTCCTCGGGGATGAGCCCTTCGAGGCTTGACAACACGGCGCCGAGGCCCTGAGGTTCGGCGAAGGAGCCCGGCCGCGGCTGTGGCCGTTGGAGCCTTCCGGCCAGGTATGCCCACTCGCGGTAGGTCTGCTCGATCACCGGAGCAGCGAGGTGGCAGGCTGCGTCGATTCGATCCTCTCGAATCAGTCGGAGGACCTCGACGATTCGCTGGGCCGACTCAGCCGACCAGATCGGTGGAGCTTCGATTTCTGATGCCAGATCGTCGAAGTCGTCAAAGGCTTCGGCGAATCGTTCGAGGAAGAGCTTGCCTACCCAGAATGCCCAGAACTTCGACGATGCGATCACGTCGTTGACGACGTGGACCCAAAGTCGGTCTTCTGCAGATTCGGCGATGGTCGAGCGCGGGCCGAGCACGTGCGTGGTGAAGCTCGTCGAGAGTTGCGGCCCCGCTTTGCGTGCTCGTGTTTCGAGCTCGGCAACGTTGACGGGTTCGCATCGCCCGTAGAGAGACAGCGAGCGCAGCGCTGAGGTTGGATCGATCAGTTGATCCACAAAGGCGTCAATCTCATATTCGAAGGCAACACGCTCTTCGTCGGTGAAGGTCACCTCGGCTTGGATCGGGACGAGGTAGTCCGTGAGGTCGATGGCACCCAGCGCCTGTTGGATCTGCTCGCGACGGTCAGTGATGCCCTTGTCGAGGGCGAGCTCGTGCGCTGTGTGCAGCAGGTGATATCGAGTTGGCCCTTCGGCCTTCTCGGCGAACTGCACGAACGCGTCGACGACCATGCGCCATGCTTCTTTGGCTGCAGCGTCGTCGAGCAGTGCGCTTGTCATGTCGACGACACGCTTCATGTCGTGGGCTGCGCCTGGGTGGTCTGCGAGCCGCTCGAGAGTGGTGAGGCCAAGCGTGGCGAGTTGGCGGGGTGCGGTGTTGCGGGGTTGTGCGAGTTCGTACATCGCGAAGAGGGCATCAGCGGGATCGTCCGATTCACTGCAGTCTTCGACGAGGTTGATCAGGGCGGCATCGATCGAGTCGAGCTCTGGCATGTGAGCGGTGCGTGCGATCTCTCGTGCTCGTCCGAGACGGCGCGCGATGTATGCGACTCGCCATCGCTGCCCATCGTCGTCGGAGCCGCTGATCTGACGCGGGGTTGCTGCGACCCGGTCGAGTTCGCTCTGTTCGGTACTCGCCACATAACCTTCGATGGCTCGTTGGGCAGCGACTTGGCGACCAGGATCCGCTGACCAGACGAGGTCGGCGAATCGGGCGAACACTCGAGGGGATTCGCTGTGTTGGGCCACCTCCCACCAGAGGTCGACCGTGTCGCGACTGACGAGCTCGGCCAGCGGATGGGTCTCGTGCTCGCCTTGCCAACAGCGTTGATCCCAACGACGCAACCCGGCCATGGGGTCGATGCTGGGTGTCAGGTGGAGGGCAGCGCTGATCGCCTCGTGGTACTCACCTTCGGGAACCTCGACACCGACGAACATTTCGTCGATCCCGATCGGGCGCCGTTCGGCGAAAATCGCATGGATCCACTGGATCGCGGCGTCACGATCGTGATCGGACATCGAATGGCTCCCATGCGAGTTCGGCCGAGGGGGCGACGCGTCGGGCGATACGGCACGGAAGCTGACCGACGAGCGCCACATCGATCGCAGGCCTCGTGATACAGCGTCGTTTCTCCACCTCAGGCACCGTTGCGGCGAGCGCTGCCTCGATCTCGACGAGCCGTCGCAGGCTGGCCTTGGCGTAGTCGGTCGACTCGTACTGTTGGATCTGGTTCTCGTGAATTCCGACGGCGTCTGCAAGCTGTGCCTGGCTGAGACCGAGGGCGATTCGTCGGCGTATCAGGTGCGACGCAGTATCACCGATGCCGGTCGGCGACGTCTCGTCTGGTCCGGCGTCGCGCAGGTGTTGGTAGTCGGCGATCTCGGACACGAGCTGCGCGATCATGCGTTCTGATCCGGCACGAAGCAGGCGGGCACGCTCAGGATCCATGCTGGCGAACTTCGCTTCGTCTTCGTCCAACGCTTCTCGGAGAGCGCGAAGCTTTTGCTTCGAGATCTTGAGCTGGCGTTCGTTACGGATCATTGCTCGGCACCCAAGCTGGAGAGCGCTATCCGCACCATGCCCTTGGGCACGCCTTCGCGATCGCTGCCGAAGATGCCCAGCAGTCCTGCGCCGATGTGCGTTTCGGGGTCGATGGCAATGACGTCCCCGCCAGCCAGTTCTCGGTCCTCGACCCACCGTGGGAGGTCCCGTGGCCTGACCGTGTGCGCCTCGTATGCGACGTCGAAGTCTGCAGGTTCGGGCTTCGCCGTGACAAAGCTTCCGTTCAGGAAGACCCTCATACATCCCGCCGATCGAAGCGCCCGGAGCACGGCGTGGAGCTGCGTGAACATCGCACGCCGGCGTGCATTGAAGCCGAATCGTTCGACCACCTCCGCCCACGGCGCATGGTGAGCTCCTGGGGGCAAGTAGCCCGTCTCGGCGTCGAAATCAGGTAACACCGCATCACCCAAGTATTTCGTTGGGTTGAGATCCGCGCAACCCCTTCTGACAGTCATGGGCGGCGCCGTTGCTCATCGACAGAAACCTACGGAGCCCCTCTGACAGCGATACTGAGGTTGCGTCGACCGGCCGCCGCTTTCGGGCGGGTCGTTTCGAGACCCCGTCGTTGGCGACGCTCCGGGCCAGGACCGAGCACCTCCCGCAGACCGGACCGGTGTCGTTGAGCGAACGGGTCAGCGACGCCGGGGCACTCCACCGTGCCGAGCGCAACGCTGGGGCGTTGTTTCAGGTGGCGTCGCAGTTCAACACCCTCGAGATGATCAGCCCGAACGTCACGCCCGAGGCCGGGCTGACCAGATATGCGGCCGACCACACGCAAGGGCCGATCTGCGCGATCAGCTGCGGTCGCTGCTTCGGATCGGGATGCGGTGGGACACCGAGGTGACGACCTCGGAGTCTCACCATCTGGTGACCCAGGCGTACTGCTCAGCCGTGCCGGTCGGCTATTCGCCCCACTCCCCCGACCTGTGGGAGCCCTTCGCCCGTCTCGTTCTCGAAGCGAGCTACGAGGCCACACTTCGTGCGGTGATGCTCAACGCATCGACTGGATCGTCGATGCCATCGGCCGTGCGATCAACGCCATCGGCAACGCCAACCTCGACCTTGCTATCGTCAGCTACGGCCAGGCGAATCCGGGGCTTGCCGGGCTACTCGTCTGAGATCTGCCCAGCTTGTGACGCCGAGGTGCCTCTCGAACAAAAAGATCCCAATCTCTGTCCCCCGGTCACCCACCTCTGTGCGTGAGACCTTGCACGGACCGTCAGAAGGACGGCCGCTCTCACAGAGATTGGATCCGCAATGAAACGAATATTGAGTCGGGCCGTGGTGCTCGCACTGTTGTGCAGCACGTTGACGATTGCCGGGCTTTCGGCCGGCGTGTCGGAAGCTTCCGCTCAAGGAAGCTGCTCGGGTTCGGTGGACCGGGACATTGATGTCGCGAAGCGGAACTACGCGAGCAACTGCGGCCAGGCGTACAACGGATCAAGCGGATTCCACAAGTGCTCGTGGGTGACCGGCGGATGGCAATGCGAAGGCCCCGGTACACCAAACGGAAGCACGCCAGCTCCGTCACCGGCAGACCCGACGCCATCGTCCGCAAACAACGGCATCTGCAAGGGCAACGTCAACGCCAACCTCCAAAACGCGAAGCAGAACTACGCGAGCAACTGCGGCCAGGCCTACAACGGGTCAAGCGGATTCCACAAATGCTCGTGGGTGACCGGCGGATGGCAATGCGAAGGCCCCGGCAACAACGACAGCACTCCGAGCAGCACCAACACCGCCACCCCGGCTCCAGCTCCGGCGCCGACGACCAACGACCTATGCGTTGGGGGTCACTACTCGAGCCCGGCAACAGCCAAGCTCCACTTCAGCTACGACTGCGGCACTCCGTTTCACGAAACGTCCGAGTACCGATGCGACTGGGCCCCGCGCGGCTGGACGTGCAGCGGCCCGGGAGGCGCATTCCTCGACTTCGACTCGGACGTACTCACGACAGTGGCCATTCACAGCGACGACACCGGCAGGGCCGCCTTCATCAGCGTCGAGGAGCTCGACGACGGGTTGGGGGACGTCCGAATCACCCACCTCGACATCGACGGAGAGACCGAAGTCGTACACCTCACGTTCGATCACATCAGTGAGGACTACTACGTCGTTGCGACGAGAGAAGACCTCAATGTCAATCTTCCGCTTTCGATGCAACACGCGCACAACGACCCGAAATGGATCGAAGTCGATCCCGACCAGTCGGTCTACCACCAAGATCCAAACGTCCCGGGCGAAGAGGTGAAGTTCATCCATGTCGACGGGCGAGAGGCCATCTATTACCCCAACGGAGCCCTCGTCACCGACCCAACGTACGCCGGAACATTCAACTTTGTGAACGCTCGGCCCAAGGGGGAGGATCTGCCGGGCTGGGTGAGCTGGGCATGGTTCGGAATAGGGCACGTCGCCGTTGATGTCATCCCGTACAAGATTCAGGTGATGCTCGGAGACCTGCCGAGCGAACCCTGCGTTGGGTCCACATGTCAGGGCAATTCGTCGCGAGGCGAAGGCGGCACGGACATCGACCGCGACGGCGACGGCGTCCCCAACTGGGAGGATGACTTCCCCAACGATCCGAACCGTCATGAGGCGGACGACACCGGAGATGGGCCCGGCGACGCGCCGCAGACCGGAGGCAACGAGGGGGCAACCCGACCCGGAGACGCTGGCGACGGGTTACGCGGGCCGGCCGAAGATCCGGATGATGAGCCCACCGAGAACCCTCACACCAGGTAGGCGAATTGGAGCGTCTTGCGCCCGCCTCACTTCCGTTTGCGAAGTTGAGGCGGGCGCAGTTCCCTGCCAGGAGAGTCTTCGTCCAGGAACAGGTGTCTCACGAATCTGGGGACTCCACACCGTGCAGCTGGCGACGTCTACATTCGAGGTGGTGGCACCAGCAACGAACACCACCCGCTATGCGGCACTGCTTGGCGGGCTGACGGCGTTCTTCGTTCTGCGAGTTGCGCTCCAGGCGTTCGCTGGGGTCAACGAGATCTCCGTGCTGCCCGCGTTCGACGACTGGCAGACGGGCGTCTCGGCCTATTGGATGCTGCTGGTGAGCCAGCTCGCGATCATTGCGCTGCTCGTGTACTTGATCCGTGCGATCCGCGACGGTGCCGAGCGCCCTCGCCTCTCGACTGGCTTGGTGTACTTCGGTGTCGTGTACTTCGTGGCCATGGTGGCCCGCACTGTCGTGGGCGTTGGCCAACTCTCCGACGCCACGTTCTTTCAGAAGCCTGGCCCGACGATGTTTCACCTCGTGCTCGCCACGGCGGCCATTGTCAGTGGCATTGCGCTGTCGCACGATCGGCGGACGGCTTTCGCTTCCCGCAACGCCACCACCAACGCGCTGTCCTATGCGCTGTACCCCGTCGTGGTCGCGCTCTCGGTTGGGTTGTATGTGTGGATGGAAGCCGAGGGCTTCAACATTGTGGTCGCCTCCTATTTGTGCGCGGCGTTCGGGATCGTGTTGGTGCTGGCGCACGAAACGGTGATGCCCTTCCGCACCACGTGGGTGCCGGACCGTCCCGAATTCGTCGAAGACATCAAGTTCCTCGTGCTCGTTCAGCTGGCGCTGCCGGGCCTGCTCAAACTGGTCGTCACGGTCGCGCTTGCCGGCGCGGTCACGGGCCTCGAGCTGTGGCCCACGGGCCTCCCGGGCCTCACTCAGGTGGCGATCATGTTGGTCGTCGCCGAGTTCTTCCGGTACTGGATGCACCGCTATCTCCATGTCAACAAGCGGCTTTGGCAGCTGCATGCGGTTCATCACTCGCCCGACAAGCTCTACGCGGCCAACGTCGGCCGTTTCCATCCGCTCGACAAGGGCATCCAGTTCTTCGGCGACACGTTGCCGTTCATCGTGCTTGGCGTCGAGCCAGAGATCTTCACCCTGTACTTCGTGTGTTATGCGGTGAATGGCTTCTATCAGCACTCCAACGCGTACGTGCGCCTCGGCTGGCTGAACTACGTGATTGCGGGGCCCGAGCTGCACCGTTGGCATCACTCGAAGAAGTACTCCGAGGCTCACGGAAACTACGGCAACAACCTGATCGTGTGGGACGTTGTGTTCGGCACCCGCTTCGATGTTGCCGGTAGCGAAGTCGCCGCGCTCGGCATCACCAATCCCGACTGGCCGATGCAGTTCGCCGACTCCCTCGCCGCGCCGTTCACCGTCGACGCCGACACGAAGAGCTGACACCGCACATGACGGCACTGTTGACCAACCGGTTGGTGACCAGAATCGTCCTGCGTCTCTACGCCCTCTACCTCGAACGCATCGCGTTGTCGTCGTTCCTCGCGGCGTTGGACGATCCGGCCCGTGCGCAAGCTGCTGTGCTCGACGACATCGTGCGATCTGGCGAAGACACCCAGTTCGGCCGAGACCATGGCTTCGAGTCGATCACCGACGCCGCGACGTACCGCAGCCAGGTCGACGTCCAGACCTACGGCTCTCTCAAGCCGCACGTGGAAAGCCAGCGGGATACGGGCGCACGGGCCCTTACGGCGGCGCCGCCCGAGTACTACGCCCGCACGAGCGGCACCACCGGCGCGTACAAGGACATCCCACTCACCGGAGATGGGGTTCGGCAGGTGCGATTCGGCCGACAGGTCCTCACCTATTCGGTGCTGCGCGACACCGACTTTCTCGCTGGTGACATCCTCGGCTTCGCGGGTAGGCCATCGGAAGGGATGACCTCGCGCGGCGTCCCGTTCGGCCCGGTGTCGGGAGTGACGTATGAGTCGGTGTCGTACCTGCTCGACGCCAAGCTCATCATCCCGAGCGAAGCGTTCGAGATCCATGACTACGACGAACGCTATTGGATCTACGGCCTGTGCGGCCTGGCATCGACCAACGTGACCGGCATTGCCGCGGCGAACCCCTCGACTCTCGTCCGGGTCATCGAGGTCATCGATGAGCACGGCGACGAGCTGCTCGACGTCTTGATCACGGGAAAGATCGATCGGCCACTGAGCGACACCGGGCGCGCTGTCGTGGCTGCGGTGCGCTCCCGTTACCTCGACAACGTCGACCGCTGGAAGGCGTGGCGCCGTAACCCGGATCCGCTCACGCCATCGACCTATTGGGCGGCGGCTTCGGGGGTGACGACGTGGATGGGCGGATCGTGCGGAATCCCCATCGCCTACCTCCGCGAGGCACTGCCCAGCACCGTCCGTTTCGTCGAGTACGGCTACGCGGCGAGTGAGTTCATCGGGACGGTCAATGTCGACGCCAGCACGAACCGTTGCGTCCCCCTTGTCACCGAGCACTTCTACGAGTTCGTCCATCGAGACGACTACGAGAACAGCGACGACACGGCGCAACGCACCCTGCGCTTCGTCGACCTCGGCCAGCTCGTCGAAGGCGAGGAGTACTACATCTTCGTCACGACACGCAGCGGCCTCTACCGCTACGACATCAATGACATCGTCGTCGCCGGGCCGTCGGTTGGCGCCACCCCGACTCTCAGCTTCGTCCAAAAAGGTCGAGGGGTCACCAACATCACCGGCGAGAAACTGACCGAATCCCATTTGCTTCGTGTTGTCCCTCCCCTTCTCGACACGGCAGGGATCGGCAGCTCGTTCTTCATCCTGCTCGCCGATGAACACGCCGCCCGTTACGACCTGTTGATCGAAGCCCCCGAGTGGAGCGGCATCGACACGCCCGCGTTGGCCGCCAGCATCGACGCCGAATTCTGCGCCGCAAACAGCGAGTACGACGCGAAGCGCGGCAGCGGCCGCCTCGCCGAACTACGAGTCGTGCCGCGGCCGGCGGGCACCGGCGAGCGCCTGAAGCTCGAAGCGGTCGAGCGGGGCATTCGGGAGTCGCAGTACAAGCCGACGGTGCTCGGGTACCGCCGCGACTACGAATCGCTCTACGAGTGAATCGCTATACGAATGATTCGCTCGATGCGTGAGTCGATCTTGGGTAGGGGGCGTCGATGATCGAGTCGACGAGTTCGCGAATCGTCGACATTGCCGCTCGCCCCCACGAAGTGGCCATGCGGGTGTCGTTCAAGCACTCCTCGAAGGACCGCTCGACGACCGAGTCGATCCTCACCTCGGTCACCCTCGCCACCGGTCACGTCGGACGCGGCGAAGGAACCCCGCGCAGCTACGTGACCGGCGAAACCTTGGACACTGCCGCCGCCTTCATCGCCGAGCTCTCCGACGCGTTCATCGGCAGCGTTCACGACGTCGACTCGTTGCGCGACTTTACCGATGCGCACCGTGCGGTCATCGACGAGAACCCGGCCGCCTTCGCCTCGCTCGAATTGGCCTTCCTCGACGCGCACGGGCAGCACCTCGACACTCCACTCGAGGCACTGCTCGGGGTGCAGCTGCAACCGCAGTTCCGCTATTCGGCGGTGATCGGCGACAGCGCAGGCCGCAAACTCGCCCTCATCTGTGCGGCGTACCGGATGAACGCGATGCGTCACCTCAAACTCAAGGTCAGCAACGACCTGGACCGCGAAGCCGCGAAGGCCAAGATCATCCAGCGAGTGCTGCGCCCGAAATCGTTGCGTGTCGACGCCAACAACTTGTGGACCAGCCCCGCAGAGGCGATCGAGAACATCGAGGCGATCCAGGATCTCCATGGCACGACGCTGAGCGGAATCGAGGAGCCACTCGCCGGTGACGCCAGCACCCTCGGGGCACTCGCAGAGATTGCGGAGGCGGTCGGGGTACCGATCATCCTGGACGAGAGCTACACGTCGATCGACATCTTCGACGACCTCGCCGCTGCACCCCGACATTGGATCATCAACGCCCGCGTCTCGCGCCTGGGCGGCGTCACCCGTGCCCTTGCGGTCATCGAGCGCGCACACGAGACCGGCGTCCGGATCATCGTGGGCGCCCACGTGGGCGAGACATCGATCCTCACCCGCGCCGCGCTACCCGTCGCTTCGGCCGCCGCCCAACGCAACCTGCTCTTGCATCAGGAGGGGGCCTTCGGAACGCTGTTGCTTTCGAGCGATGTGTCCTCACCGTCGCTGCGATTCGGCCGGGGCGGCGTCCTCAAGACCGCACGGCACGAACTCGGTTCACGCCCCGGGCTCGGCCTCGCGTAGACAGGTGGTCCCTCAGTCGGCTACTCCAGCAACCCTTCGACGCGGGCCGCTTCCCACCAGTTCCAGTCGAAGGTCGCCCCGATGATGACCAGGTCGACCATCGATGATTCATCGACAGGTCCGCTAGTAGCGACGACACCTGCGGGCGGGAAACCAAGAAGGCGCGGACGGCGATGGCCCGGACATCGGCCTCTTCAACGATCGGTGTAGCCGACTGCCAACCAATCCGGAGAACGCTTTCCGCTTCGGGCAGCCACAGCAAGTCGAGGTCGTGAATGCTGGGTCGTCCGGTCGCTGTCCGTTCGTCGCCGAACTCGGTCTCAAGGCTTCGGCGGGCGGCGGCGCTCACCGCTATCGAGAACCGAGGTTGATCATTCATGTCCGGCTTGCCGGTCAGGCAAGCCCGTTGTCGACGAGCATGCGGCGCAACTCGTCCGCCGCAAGGTCTGGAACATCGACGCCGAGCAATGCGTCGGCAGAAGGGATGAGGTCTCCGTCGTCGAGGGTTTGCCACGCCCGGGAGTTCTGGTGTGAGAACTCGCTCACCTGGGTCCCCGTCCACCCGAAGAACTTGGCGAGAGACTCGTCGAGCAATCCAATGTCGGCAGCGGTCAACACCTGACGAACGGTCTCGACATCGCTACGTGGTCCCGGGGCCAGGATCTTCTCGGGTCGACGTGCGCCAAGCTCGCGTTCGAGCAACACGACCCGATCACTTTCCATTAGGTGCGCTCGGACTGGAGGCAAGCGGTAGGGCACCGGACCCTGCGGAAGCCGCTGATAGTCGGACCCGGTGACGGTGTAGCCGTTCCGCCGGTACGACTCGGTGTCTGCCCACCAAATCAGCTTGTTCAGCTTCACGGCACCTCGATACGAGTCACCGGTCTCGGAGAGGCGAATCGCAACGTACTCGACTGCCGCGGCCAGGCGATTATCGCTGTCAGCCCGGCGCTGCGCCCGTGCTGTTTGGATGTCTTCAGCGGTATGCATCGTTCCTCCCCCGATCATTCATCAGTGTACGGGCAGGCTCTGACACGGGTTCTTGGCAGTCAGGCACCCGTCAGACTTCGACGATGTCGATGAGGGTTTCGAGGTATGCGAAGTCGGCGGCGTTTCGGGTGTAGAGGGGCAGTCCTTCGGCGACGGCGACGGCGGCGATGAGCAGGTCGACCGCTCTGGCGTCGAGCGGTGTGCGGCCAGCCCCGGCCACGGCGGCGAAGACCCGTCCGTACGCTCGGGCTGCGTCGACCCCAAACGGGATCGGGTCGAACGCGGCTTCGACTCGTTGAACGCGATCTTGCCGGCTGGCTCGTTCGGACGGCACGTCGGTGGCGGTGGGCGCTGCGGTGAGTTCTGCGAGTGTGATCGAGCTGATCGCTACCTCGTGTGGCATCTTCGCTGGATCGATGTGCTGGAGGTCGACGACGACCGACGTGTCGAGCAGGCCCCGCGCTGGCCGATCGGGGCTAGGCATGGGGGGTGGGGTCTTGATCGGCGATGGTGTCGAGGTCTTCACGGAGCTTGTGGCGGTCGACCGATGGCGCGCTGGCGAAGATCTCGACGATCGCTTCGTTCCGGACGAAACGATGCCGGCGCAGCGGAACCAGCTCGCCGACGGGTTGGCCGTTGCGGGTGATCACGAACTCCTCGCCGTCGCTCAATGCCCGCATGATCTTGCCACTGTCGTTGCGAAGCTGCCGCTGACTGATCTGCCGCGCCATCTCGCCAGCGGAGCACCGCGTGCTACGACAGCTCTACAGAAGTCGTCGTAGTCCGGCCGTTCGCCTCGCCTGAACTCGGCCTCTGCTTTGGCGTAGAGGTCGGTGGCGACCTCAGCCCGATCGACGACCAGGACCGCGACGCACTCACCACCCTCGCAAGCCAAACCGGGATGCCCTGCTTCTGCGCGATGGGACCAGTGGCACGGTTCAGAGGGCGAACCACTCGTCGTCCGTCAACTCCAGCGAAAGGCCCGCCGACTCAGCCATGAGCTTCTTTCGAAGGATGTGATCGTCCCGAACGAAGCGCTTCTTCGCCTCGGTCGACCAATCCGTACCCGTCACGAGATTCGTGAATGTGGCCACGGCCGCCTCGAGCCCATGATCTTTCGCGTCCATGAACTCCAGCAGATGCCGAGTTGACGGAGGCTGCACCACAGGCTCACGCACCTCGCGCCGCAACACCCGATCGATCAACTCGCCCATCTGCGTTTGGATGTACACCGAACCATCGCCATCCGGATTCAACTCAAAGATCCGCCTGAGCTTCTCGGCAACCTCCACCAACTCAGCCGGAGTCTCCGCTGCCGGCAGTACCGGCTTGCGCCCATAGTCAGACTCGAACTCGCGATCGAACTGCTCGAACGTTCTCACCAAGTCCGCAGGCAACGTGCTGCGGTCCGGACTACTCATTCGCCCTCCCGGCCGATTGAATCTGCGAGAACGGCGACAGTACCACGAGGCAAGATGTCGTCGGTCACGGCGACCGTTGTCGTGCGCGGCACGGCAGCTGGCAGGCTCAGCTCGGTCGTGAGCCCGGGCTCTTCGATTCGCACGCTCGGTCCGAACTGACTGCGTTGCGGGACCACGTACTGCGTGCCCCCTCCGCCTTTGTTGGCGAGGCCGAAGAGTTCTTCGGTCGGGGCGATCGTCGATCGGAACGCAACAGCGCCAGGGTTCGGCGCTATCAGGTGGACGTCGTATGAGTCGACCGTGGTCAGCTGTGGCAGTCCGAAGTAGTCAGCGACGTCGGCGCCTGACTCAATCGCGTTCTGCAAGTCATCGACCGTCGTCCAATACGGCGAGTACGAAGCCACCTCCGCTCCGGACGGCGCGATCTTCACGAGCGGCTCCGTGATCACCACTGCTTCAGGTACGTCTGCGCCAGACTCGACGATCAAAAGTGCTCGTTCTTCGATTTCCCGACGACTTGCGGTTGGGTCCGATGCCCTGAGGGCTTTCAAGAGCTCGGACCCGTCGGGAGTCTCGAGGAACTTCTCCGCATCGGCGCGGGTGACGCCATTCGCTGACCAGGTGGAGACATCGGCGACTTCGTCGGCGAACTGGTTTGCGTAGTCGTCGGTCAGCCGTGGCGTGTACCAGCCGTTGACGAGCCAGTCCGTCGACGCCACCCCAGCGCCGGTCACGCCGGTGACGATGGAGACGGTTTCGGCGATGTCTTTGGTGGCGGCGAGGTTGTCGCCGCCGACCACGGGTGCGTACTGGAGGCCGAGGTCGAACGCGCCCATAGCGGTCAGGCCAGAGACGTCGGAGGTCAGGCCGAGGGCGGTGGCGGCTTTGCCGGCGAGCGTTGTCGTGCCGACGCCGTTCACGAAGACTTGTGCGGCCCCGCCGGCTCCGGCTCCAGCGAAGAACCCGGCGAACGCGTTGCTGCCGACATCTTCGTTCCAGTCCGACTGGTCGGAGAAGGCGTTGAGCCCGACCGTGGCCGCACCCGCGGTTGCCGCCCCTGCCGTACCGGCGGCGACCGTGGTGATGAGCATGCCGCTGACCCCCGACCCGACCCCGCCAGTCACGATGACGAACGTGGCACCGGCGACGACTGCGGCGGCGAGGGCGATTGAGCGCTTGTTCTCTTCCCACCAGGTCTGGTCGTAGAGGGCGCCGTTGATGACGGCTTCGACCGCTTCGATCTCGATGTCACTGAGGCTGTCGCGATGTTGTTGAAGGAACGCTTCGAAGTCGTTCTTCGACCGGTACCCGTCGGCTTCGCCTCCGAGCGCCGCCGTGTCGATCGCGGTGGCGTGGTCTCCGAGTAGGTATTGGACCTGCTGTTTGGCCATGAAGGCCTCGAGGTCGTCGCGGGAGTAGACGCCGTCGCCACGTTCGCTCGAACCGAAGGCGTCTCCTTCGAACAGGTCGGTGTTGGTGGCCGAGTCGATCCGGTTGAGCAACGCAGGTTGAGCGAGTAGCGCGGCGGCAGCGGCGACGACTTCGGACTCGTAGCGGTCGGGGTTGTCGACGATGAGCGTCAGGTTGGCTTCGGAGAACTTGTCGTCGCCGCTGATCGGGCGTCGGCCGTAGACCCCGTTGCGGGCAGTGTCGAACTCGTCGAAGTGCTCGATCATGCCCTGGAAGGCGAACCACTCGTCTGGGGTCATGGCGAGCACGTCCGCTTGGGCGACAAGATTGGCCGCGTCGACGAGCGGGATGCCTTCGGTGTCGGCGACCTCGACGATGAGGGCCAGGTCCAAGCCATTGGCGAAGGCGCCGTCGACCACAACCGCCGCCTCTTCGGCTGGCCACCCATCGGCGATGAGCACTGCGGTCGCCTCGTGGAGTTCGGCCAGCCGAGTGACTGCGTCGGCTTCGTCGAGACCGTGGGCGGCCATGACCAGTTCGACCTGTTGTTGATGTGCTTTGGCCTGGAGGCGTGGGGCGATGTTGGCAACAGCGATCAAGACCGGTTCGCCGTTGGCCAAGCCGTCGAGCACGGCCCGGACCGCGTCGGGGTCATCGGTGCCGATGAGCTCGGCGATCATCTCCAACAGTTCGCTTCGCCACGAAGCAACCGCAGTCGGGTGCCCTCCGAGATCGCCGGCGGCGTAGTGCGCATCGAGGTCTTCGACCAGGAACACGGCCCGTGCGGTCTCGCCATCCCAACCGGCCGGCAGCGCGCCGATCGACCGGCCCAGCAGATCGTCGCCAAGGGTGTCGTTGCGGCGCAGGTATTCGGCGCGCCACTCGAGATCGTCGCCATCGGTGCGCAGGTCATCGGCGAGTGGCACGAGCTCGTCGAGCGGGTTTGCCACGCCAAGCCCACCCAACAGCGCCGACGCTTCGCCGAGCAGACCGTCGAGGTCAGCGACCACGTCGTCGATGGTCGACGCGGCCGTCCGGTATTCGCCGACCAGCTCAGCCGCAAGATCTGTATTGACTCGAACGATACTCAAGAAGCATGAAAGTATACGAAACGCATTGTAAGTGCAATCGCGCCAGGACGAACACCGATCCCCGTGGATCTCAGCCAGGCCGAATCCGTTGGCCAAAGATCTCGGTCAGCTCAGCGGCGGCACGCTCGCACGGAATGCTGATCTTCGCCATTGCGTGAGCGGGGTAGTCGTGCATCTCGATACTGCGGACCCAATCGAGCCGGACGATCACGTTCCACATGGCCTCGAACGCCTCCGACCCGCCCACAAGGACCTCAGCCTCTTCCGGGAACGAGACCGAGACATCGTCGACATGGCGTGAAGCCCGTTCGACGTACACCTGCCACTCGGGCTCCGGACCGAGCTCGATACCCGCCCGGGCGATGATGTCGACGAATCGCTGATCAACCTCGGCGGGCGTGTTCTTGCCGTCACGCACCCGGTTGATCTCGGAGCGAGCCAAGTTCTGCGGGAGCAACCGGATCCCGTCGAGGACCGGCTGCAGATGGTTGGCGTCCATTGGCCTGTTCGATTCGAACAGGACCCACTGCGATCCGGTTTCCCGGATCATGCGATGAGCCATCTCGTGGATCAGACCATCGAACAGACACGCACCCACTGGCGACAATCCGCCCTCGACATCGGTCTCACCAAACCACGCAGGAGGCTCCATCTCGCCGACCGACGACCAATTGGCGATGACCTGACCGACAAGCGAGCCGAGATCGGACGGGTTACCGCCCGCAGCCGCCACAGACGACCGCAGTCGTACTCGATTGCTCGGACCCTCGGCGACGAACCGCTCGAATCGATCCACCGCATCGGCCGCGTCGTCGAACCCCGGCGCAAACCAGCTAACAGTCATGGCACCAGGATGCGAGTCCGTGCGCGGTTTCCACCGACGTGACGCTTCGGTTCGAGAGGCATCAGAGGCCGGGGGTGTTGCCTTTGCCCGAGTTTTCGATGCCGCAACGGATTTCGCCGTTGTCGAGCTCGGTCACCCCGCCAAGTGACGATGGGTGGACGTGGTCGGCGACGAGCCACATGAATGGCGTGTCGCATCCAAACGTGGTGCACCGGCCTCGTGAGAGAACAAGTAGGGCGTTTCGCATGTCCCAGTTGAAGAGCCGGGTGTCTTTCGAGAAGGTTTGGTCTTTCGCAGTGAAGATCTGTCTTCGTAATCGTCCGATGAGTAACGGCGCTAACGCCATCCGGGGGTGGATTGGGGTGCCGCGGATCGTTTCACACCGGCCATCCACATCATCAGCGTCCAATGGCAGCGTGAACGGGTCGTGATCGCCGTCGAAGGCCCGGTTGAGGACGTCTTCGGCGACGGTTTCGGACATGACGATGTTTACGAGGGGGATCGGGAACTCGCCGGACTCCCTGCGGAATCCGCGGGTCACCAGGTTGGTCAACGCGACGAGCGTGTTCTGACGAAACGACCGAAGGTTCTCGATGTCACCATCGTTGTCTTGCTTATCCCGGTCGATGACCTTTTTGAGTTCGTGTTCGACCGCGGTTTGCATGGCTTCGCCGACGATCGGGTCGAACACCCCAGCGAGTTTCACGTCCCCGTTCGGGAGCTTCGAGAACTTCACCCCGTAGGTGCGGTTGCGTTCTGACGGTGGGTCGCCGTCGGGGTCGACGTGCAGTAGCCAGTACGCGAGTGCCGAGAGGAATCCGGTGTAGTCCAGCGTGTTCGCCTGTTCGACGAACAGGTCTTGAGCGCGGAACATGTCGAGATGAATCCGCCCGTTGTGAGCTTTCCGCAGCTCGCGGAGGTGCGCTTCGGTGATACGGCCGTGTGACCAGGCGTCCGAGAGTGTGGGGAAGTCATCGAGCCAGCGACCCAGATTCTTCGGGCCGTTCACATCCACGGTCGGGCAGCCAGTCAACGCGGCGAGATGCGTGCCGATCCCGATCGCTCGACCAGAACGGCGACGCGCCACTTGCACCCGATCAGCCTGCGCAGTGACTTTCGCGGTCAACGCCGTCGCCCGTTCGGACAGTTCCAACGCAACAACGGCAAGAGCTTCGAGCTCGGCAGGGTCGAGACCCGACAACCCCAACTCGTGCATGTGGGTCAGGGCGTCACGGGCATCGGAGACGGCACCGTCGATGACCGACGTACCAGAACCTCCGGAGTTCCCATGATCGAACACGTGTTCGATTTTAGAGCCTTGGTCGGGTGTTGGCAACTCCCTCGGCTCACGGCCGCGCACCGGAGGCGAGCGACTGCACGGAAGGGTTCAGACGTTCGGCGATGTCGAACGACCAAATGGCGTTGGAAGTTCAGCGGCATGCTCGTGACGAGGGCGCCGAGATCGGCTTCGACGAAGCGGGCGTCGAGTGGCTCTCCCACGAGATCGACCGCCCAACGAAGTGGCACGTGCCGGAACACGCGGCTGGTGGGAAAGAGCACTCGACCTCGACGGCGAGCTGTATCGCCACGTCCACATCCTCGACACCGATCGGGCCACCACCGCCGACGAAGCTCACGAGGCTGCGTTCACTGTGGTCCGCTCGGGTCACGCTCGCGGCGTGCTCATCAACGTCGGGCGCTGCTCACTTACGACCCAAGAGGTCGTCAGCGGCTACGAGCGTCCGCGTGGCCAAACCGAGCCGAGACGACTTTCTGAGGAGCGGGGCGTAGCTGTCGAAGGCTGATCGGACTCGGGCACGCCAGCCAAGACCTCAGGGGGTTCGGTGGAGCCATCTCGGGCGGTCGACCTTGGCGGGGATGTCGGGCGATCCAGGATCTGCGACTTTCCCGCCGCATCCGACAGAAGCTCCGCGGTGCAGTCGCACCCGATTGCTCGGACCCTCGGCAACGAACCGCTCGAATCGATCCGCCGCATCGGCCGCGTCGTCGAACCCCGGCGCAAACCGAGACGAGCAGGTTGTCGATCGGCCCGGCGCTGCAAGTGATCTCGCGTCCGAGCGACACCAGCGGCCCGTGGCCCGGCGACACCTCGTCGATCGGAAGCAACTCCGGGTGCATGTGAACCAGGTTCTGGATGTAGTTCTCGTCGATCAGCGAGCCGGTGACGTCGATCCGGAGCGGTCAATGCACTCCACCAATCGCCGAGAACGATCGGTTGCCCTGAGTTGGAGGTCACTTAATCCTGCTTCGGAACGGGGCCTCAGCTGGCTGGCAGCGCTCATTCGTTGACTCAGTTGGCCTGCTCACATCGAGGCCTCCACTCGGAAGTCGCTCAGGTGTTCCATGACTTGCTGATTCGCCTCCCAGCCGTCAGGGACGGGGATCGGCGCGCCAAGCCAGACAGGCCGCGACATCGGATGGGCGTCGAGAACCTCTGGGATTCCAGCCCGCGAGACGACAATGCATGCGTGCCGGTGCCGAGACAGAAGTACGCATAGACGGCCCGTCTCGAGATGGAACTCGCTCGCGGCAGCCCGTCCGGAGAGAGGATGCAGCACCACCATGAGGTGAAACTCACGCCCCTGAAGCCGGTTTGCCGTATCAACCACAACCTCAGACACGTCGACTCTGCGCTCCTCCCCTAGTTGATCGAGGCGAATTCGGATGGCAGATCGTTGATTGCGATGGGCGACACCGACAGCAATGCGGTCGGCCCCGACGAGACCCTCATCTCCGGGCGTGTCAGCCGCCATGAGCTGTCGTGCCAGAGCGGTGAGCACCACTTCTGCGATTGCGTCTACAGCTTCGGCATCGATACCTGGCGTCACCTTCGGCGGAAGTTCGAGATGCGACCATCCCGACGTGGTAGCCATTGCGATCGCCGCCTCAATCTCGTCCGACCCCTGCGACCCGCTGGCCGTGGCCCTCAGGCTCCGGTCTTCGAGCGAGGTACCTGCGGAGAACGGAAGCTCGGGGTAGAACGACTCGGCGACGAGTGGTGCGCAACGAGCTGAGAGCCGCCATGAGACAGGCAGGCGATGTGGTTCGATCTCGGGGTGGTTGTGGCGGACGGTTGCAACTGCTGGCGTTACGGGCCCATCGGCTTGCCCTCGCCATCGAGCGTCGTCCACCGGTGTGAACGGATCGAGCTGGCCTGGGTCCCCCACCATCAGCGCTCGCGGGAAGAGGTCAGCAACGTACAGCAACTGGTCGGAGCGCATCTGGTAGGCCTCGTCGATGATGCCAACCGGGAAATCGATGCCGTTGACGTAGCCCCACTTCGCAGACGTGGCGATCACGACATCGACCGCGTTCATGTCAGCAACCTGGCCGGAGACGGTGAGACCGGGCGAGGTGATGAGCTCCCCGTCGTAGGTGCTGCCGGTTAGACGCCCCACTTCCAGGCTGGGATGCCTCTCCCGCAGCTTGAGCACCAGATCATCCGCCTGTGCGTTCGTCTGGGCAACGATCGGCACCTGCGCCGACTGTGCAAGTTCCGATGCAGCCCGCACGACAAAGGTCGACTTGCCAGCGCCCGGCGGCGAATCCACGATGACCGCTCGTGATTCTCCCGATCGCAGGTCCGCCATGACTCCATCGGTGACGCCAGCGTGTTGCGCTGACGAGGACTGGTCCGCGGTCACTCTGGCACCTCCGACGCAGGTTGTGGAGTTTCCGCTCCCACGTGCGTCCATGGGACATCCTGTGGTGGTCGGAGTGCCGGCGGGGACGCGTCGACAATGTCGGCGAAACTTGCCAGCTCACCGATTGCGGGTAGCGGGCTTGGGTTGTTCGCCCGACCCATTCCTGCAGTGACCATCAGGGTCACTCGCGTGCCTGACAGAGTCTTGACCTGAGCCTGAACCTTGGGGTTGTCCAGCCAGGCCAGCTTTCCGCCAACAGGAATCGAGCAGGGGTCGTTGAGCTGCAGCTCGATCAACGGGCGGTATCTCCGCCGATTGCCCTTTCCCGGAATGGTGTGTTGGCTGTCGTGGCTGACGACCTCGCCAAGAAGCGCTTCGCCGTTGGCGACGAGGCCGGCAAGCACAAGCGGATCATCGACTACTTCACCGATGTCGAGGGCTCGCTGTGCGCGCTCGAAACTCGCCAGTGTGAAGGCTGCTTGCTTCGCTGTGTCTTTGGTTCGGAAGAACGCCTGACCGTCTTGCACACGCTGGACGTGACTCGTCCACGCCCACTTGTCGCGCGTCCACCGATCGTCGACCGAAGCGCCAACCGGCCAACCTTGCATCAGGGCATGGGCACGCCACATCGCAGCCCAGCCGTGTTCAAGCGCGGTGCGGACGGCACTGTTGATTGGCTCGCCGTGGGCCTCAACGACGTCCCGGCCGTCGTCGCTGCCTCGCTTCTCGTTGAATCGATCGACAAGCGGTTCGAGTACGTCGCGATCCCAGATCGGATCAGGTGTCGGGCCGACAGCCGGGATCTCTGCACGCAACCGTCGTTCCTCCACCTGTTCGGCTGTTGCGGCGCCAGTCAGCCCATCGTCGGGGTCAATCCAACCGATCAAGACGTGAAGGTCTTCGTCCTCTAGGGCGCTCTGACCCGTGGCCCAGTGACGACGGAGAAGGTCGGTTGCGGCGAGGACGACGCATGAACCGGGCATCTGCGACTGCTGATGAAACCAGGTCATGTGGGTGCCAAGGAGCGGCGTTGTAGCCGGGATCGGAAAGTCGTCGTGGTTCTTCAGATACCGCAGCGACCGTCCGAGCACGCTGGACACGAAGGCTGCCGTCGCTCGATTCGGAACGAGGATCTGTGGGACTTGATGACAGATGAGGCGATCGGGCTTCTTCTCATCAGGCTTCATCAACTCGTAGCGAGCCAGCCAACTGGTCAACGCGGCTGCGAGGGGGTTGAACACCTCGCGGAAGCGAATGGCTCGGTTCCTTGGCTCCGGTGCAACTAGGAGCGTTGCGTCGTCCTCGTTCGTGCCGAACAGGATGCCGAGGGGTGCTCCAGCCTCGCCGGACATTCGGTAGGCCACGATCCCCATGGGCGCCGGGCTCAGATGCCGATGTCGTACGGTCGCCCGCCTCTGCGCTGTCGCCGTTGCTGCGGCATCGATCGACAACAGCACGTCCAGCGCGCTCATGACTCGCCACCACCCAGGAGCATCTGCTGTGCATACCGAGCTCGTTGTAGGGCATCGGCCACATCAGCGTCGTCGCCGAGCCCCACAGCAGTCCCATCGGCCAGCTCACGCGCCTTCTCGATCGTGAGCACCGATGCAAGGAGGTTCGCGGCCTCATCCCCGAGTGAGCAGGGTGATCCAGCATCAACCGCTTCGGTCCGACAGACACGAGACATGTCGCAGCTTCCGATACACGCTGGTGAGTAGCGATACGGCAACGAAGCCACGAGCGCATCCCCATGAGCCTGCGGGTCTGCGCCGGAATCGATCTGAAGATCGAGCTCCGCAACCAGCTCGTCGATTGACGAACGACGCGCAAGCTGCCGGCGAAGAGCACGAAGCTCCCGCTCGACGTTCACCACTTGGGCGGTCGGGCGGATCGTGTAGTTGCGCGGGCAGATGAGCACGACCTCTGGGCTGACAACTGACGGGTCGTGGCCGAGCTCAGCGAGCGTGTCCTGGATTGAGGCGAGGTACACGGCACTCTGCCGAACGGCCGCTCCGACCTTCTCCGGCTCAGCCGTGCCGTCGACAATCGGGAATCCCTTGATCTCACAGATCCTCAAGCCGTCGCCGTGACGGAAGGCCAATGCGTCCTGCTCGAGATAGACCGCCACGCCTCCGACGGTCAGCTTGGTCATTCCATGATCGATCACGTTCGGGGCGTCGCCGTCGCCCGAGGCGATTGAGTGCAGGACCTCAGTGGTTCGAGCGACCCGCGCTTCGTTGTTCGAGCCACCAGCCACTTGCACTGTCCCCAGCACTTCGGGGAGTGCGAAGCCAAGGTCGGCAAGCACCCGCGACAGCTCGGCGTAGCCATCACGCTTAACGCGGCGTTCGAAGTTGTTGCCCTGACCGATCGCGAATGGCGACTGCCCGAACGGAACGGGCTTGCCGAGCTGCGACGCCAGCTTTGCAGTGTTGACGCCGGCGGCATCAAGGACGGCCCGCCGAGCGCAACCGGGGTTGTCGAGAAGCGCGGCGGTGGACCGTGCACTCATCCGGCCGCCTTCGAGCGGCCCTCTCACCGCCTCCCAATTGACAGCCATCGTCAGAACTCGAGCTTTGGCAACGCGTCCACGATCTCGACTGTCCGCACGGAAACGGTCGTGACCTTCTTGATGAGGTCGATGATGTAGCGGGGGTTGCCCTGCTCGAGACCCCAGGCGTTGACGTCGTTGACGATCCCCGACTTCTTGTCAGTCTTCACGTAGTACCGGTCGATCAGCCAGTCGATGCCAGATCGGGTGCCGAGCACGTATTCGTGCGCCTCAAGCGGGATGCCAGCAAGCGTGAGGAACGGGTTGTAGACGAGCCGAGTCTTGTCCGAGACTTTCTCTCCGGTCTTCGGGTCGAACACCTTCGGGTAAGACATCTTCTTGGTGCCAACCAGCAACAGCTCGGGGCTTGCATCAGGATCAACCCCTTCACGCCACTGCTCCTCGAGCGGGTAGGGCTCGACGTCTTCGTAGTTGACGTGGAGCTCTAGAAGTTGATGCCCCGAGTCGGCGAACGCGTCGAAGGTGGCCCGATCGTCGACGAGGGGGACCCGGGGTGCTTCCTTCTTTAGCGACGTCTCAAACTCCCGCCGAAAGTCGGGCGAGTGGAGCACCCCGTACACGTACGCGAATACTGCGTCGTCGTCGATACTCTCGCCGAGCGCATCCTGGAACTGCTTGACCCCGGCCGGATTGATGTTCGAAACCCGCCCGCCGGAGGGCTGGTCGAGCAGCGTGTTCCCGTCCGATGAGTCTTCGAATCGCCATCGGGCGGCAACCATGGTCGGGTAACCGAAGAAGTTCAGGTCTGTCAGGACTTCGCTGGACAAAACACAGAAGTCAATGCCGCCCTGGCGCAGGATCGAGAGCTGAACATTCGGCGAGGTGGGTGCGGGGTAGAACCTGGGGAGTTGATAACGCATTGCGTTTAGAGACTTGGCGAAGCCGAGCTTCTGTCTGAAGAACGGCCGGTACTGTGCGTCCCGGACAGTGTCACGCGACCTGTCGTAAGACTGGCCGTTGGCCAGTCGCCCATAGTCCTCTCTGATCCAACTGATTCTCTCGTCATCCCTCTTGACGAGGCCCTTAATCGTTTCAATTGCGGCCCTCTTGCTAGGAGCGTCAGAAACGGCTGGGAGAATCCGATCGAGTTGTTGGTTGTAGAAGTCGATCAATCGGTCCAGGTTCTGGGTGAGTCCGGGCTCCGAGGAGGCATAGGTCCACGTATCGCGGCCGGTCGCGAGCCCGAGCGAAGTCGAGCTAAATACCGAGTTGAGCTCGCCGGAGAGCGGGATTAACTGGCCGTAGCCTGAGTTGCGCTGGTTGAGCCAGTCGTGCTGGTCGTTGGGGGTGATCCCGGTCCAATCGATCGACTCGATCGATGAATCACCGACGATGGCCAGCTTTTCTTCGCGGTCGAGGTAGTCACCGATGTCTCGGTAGTGGACCTGGGCGCCTTCAACCGGTACTGGTTCCGACCTCTTAACCAGCAGGGTGATGGCCACCGTGTTGCGGCTCCCAGAGTCGAAGACATTGTCGCCCTCTTGCCGTCGCTGCTCGCCACTGGTGCGGGCGTTGCCCCGAAGGTTGAAGACATAGACATGATGAAACTCCCCTTGCAAGGTGTGACGCATGCCGTCTGCAGTTTTGCCGTCGAGCCAGCCACCGTTACTGACGAAACCGATCACGCCACCGTCGGCACAGCCGGCGATCCTGTTCGAGGCCCAACGGAAGGCCCGGATGTAGGAGTCGTAGAGGGATCTGGAACTTGTGGCCACGCTCGACGCCACGTAGGTGTCGGCGATGCTGGCATCGAGGGTGGGGTACGAGAGGTTCTGGTTGTCGTCGTTCTGGCTTGACTGGCCGACGGAGTAGGGCGGGTTGCCGACGAGGACGCGGACATCCAGTTCCTTTTGGCGGTCGGCTCGTGCGTTGTTCCGGGGGAAGAGCACCTCATCCATCGGGTCGCCCTTTTCTGAGAGCTGGAAGGTGTCCGTCAGCACCATCCCTTCGAACGGCTGGTAGCCGTCCGGCGCCCCCTCTGCGTTGTTGAACGCAATCTCGATGTTGATCGCGGCGATGTAGTACGCCAGCAACATGATCTCGTTGGCATGCAACTCGCTGGCGTACTTCCGAGCGATCGCCTCGGGTGGGATGAGTCCCGATTGGATCAGTCGAGTGATGAACGTCCCAGTTCCAGAGAACGGATCGAGAATGTGAACGCCCTCGTCGGCAAGCGAGGCGCCGTCGAAGTGCAAACGGAGGAGGTCGTCGACGGAGCGGTTGATGAAGTCGACGATCTCGATCGGTGTGTAGACAATGCCAAGTGCATCCGACGCCTTCGGCAGCGCCTTCTTGAAGAACTTCTCGTAGAGCTCGGTGATCACCTGCTGTCGACCCTCGGCAGTCTCGATTCCGCCGACCAGCATTCGGATGTGGTTGTAAAAGCCTTCGAGAGTGCTGCGCTCCGCATCGAGATTCGCCTCGTCCAGGGTGTCCAGCATCCCCTGCATGACTTGGGAGACCGGGTTCTGTTTGGCGAACTCCTCGCCTCCGAAGAGCGCCTCGAACACCGGCCGGGTGATCAGGTGCTGCGAGAGCATCGCGATAGCGTCGTCGCGGGTGATGCCGTCGTTCAGGTTGTTCTGGAGAGCCGTAAGGAAGATGTCGAACTCCTCGACGGCCTTGGGATTCTGATCGGGGTGATCCAAGAGCGTCCGGATGCGCGTCTCCTGCGCGGCTGCGATCGAGGCGATGTCAGCAGCCCAGTGGTCCATGTAGCGGCGGTCGCCAACCTTCTCGACGACCTTGATGTAGAGCGCATCGCGCCACGCGTCGAGCTGCGGGAATGTGAGCTGTTCGGCGTCCGCTGTCGACTCGGTCGTGGTGACAACCGATCCAGGCTCCGCCGAGTCGTCGCCACCGGCGACACCGATTCCAATCACCTCGATCTTGGTGGACGACTTGTTGATGTCGATCTTGTTGATCTCGGCGGCGAGCCGCTCGTCGTGTGACCGAAGTGCCTGAAGTACCTGCCACACGACCTGGTACTTCTTGTTGTTCTTCAACGCCTCTTCGGGCGCCACACCCGCAGGCACGCCGATGGGGAGAATGACGTAACCGAACTCCTTGCCTTCGGCGAGGCGCATCACCCGTCCTACTGCCTGAACCACGTCGACCACGCTCTTGCGAGGCTGGAGGAAAAGCACCGCATCGAGGGCGGGAACGTCCACACCTTCGGTGAGGCACTTCGCATTCGACAAGACGCGACACACGCCGTGACCGGGCGGTTCCTCGAGCCAGCTGATCGCCTCAGAACGAACCTTCACGTTGCTCTGGCCATCGACGTGGTCCGTCTCGATCCGCACTGCGTTCGTATTGGCGCGGTTCTCGAGCGCCGCGTTCACCACCATCGGGAACCGTTCGGTGAACAGCTTCGACTGCTTGATCGTCGACGAGAAGGCAACGGCTCGCTGCATCGGATCGTTGTCATCCCCAAACTGTGGCCCGCGCTTCGACAGCCCGTGCCAGCATCCGACCATCCGCGCAACATCATCAAGCGACAGCTCACCGTCCTCGTCGGTCAGGTGGCGTTGGAACGCTGCCGAGACGTCGTCCTCGTTGACCGCAAGAACAAGAACCTTGTAGTCGGTGAGGAGCTTCTGGGCCACCGCCTCTCCGAATGGAAGCTCGTGGAAGACCGGGCCGTAGATGGAGTGGTCGTCCATCGACGACACGATCACGTCGTTGTCGGCGGCCTTCGCCTTGCTCTGGTCCCCATAGACCCTCGGGGTTGCGGTCATGTAGAGCCGCTTCTTGCCCGAGACCCACTCGTCGTCGTGCACCTTCTGGAACGACGAAAGCTCCTTGTTGCGTTGTGCAGCGCCGGTGGTTCGATGCGCCTCGTCGCAAAGGATCAGATCGAACTGATCCAGGCCGAAGAAGTCACGGTCGAGAGCTTGCTGACACTCATAGATCACGTCGATCGACTGGTAGGTCGAGAACACCACCGTCATGTGTTCTTGGTCCATGCGGGCATCCATGGCCGCCAGGAGGGCTTCTGGGTTCGTCGATGCAGGGAACGCGAGATCGTTGACGCTCATGTCCTCGTCTGCTGAACGCTTGCCAGCGTTCACGTCCGAACAGACGGCGAAGGTGTTCAGAGGAATCGATGCATCGCTCGCCCACGCCTTCACGGCTTGCGAGAGAAGGTTGATCGAAGGCACGAGGAAGAGCACGGTCCCACCAGGGCCCACCATCTCTTCCGCGAGCCGCAGCGAGGTGAAGGTCTTGCCGGTGCCGCACGCCATGATCAGCTGGCCGCGGTCGTGCTGCTCGAACTCCGACCTCACGTCGTTGATGGCGGCTTCCTGGTGAGGCCGCAGCGACTTCAGCGCTCGCAGGTGGAGTTGGTCTGGGCGGTTGATCGTGAACCGATCCCAGTTGACTCGTGACTCCTCGAAGTCCTGAACTCGCCAGATATTGATGTGCTTCGAGTTCTTGTCGAGGTTCGGCTGAAGGTTCTTCGATTCCTTGCCAGCCGTCGAGATGATCAAGCCGGAGTGAAAGTCTGGCTGACCGAGCATTCCGACGAAGGTCGAGACGTGCTTCCAATCAAGCACGGCGCGAGGCGCGAAGAACTTGCACTGGATGCCGACCAGATGGCCAGTGCCCCGTTCCTTCGCAACCAGGTCGATGCCAGTGTCGGTGCGGCCGTCACGGCCCGGCCAGTCCATCCACGACCAGACCTGCTCGAACCGCTCCGTCTGGATCGGATCCGTACGAATGAACTGTTCGCAGAACACCTCGAACGATCGACCCTTGGCGGACTTGCTCGTTGCCGCCTCCTCGAATTGATCCAGAAGCTGTCGGAACGTGGTCATGATCGCCCCTCCTTGGCATCGAGCTTCGCAATGAGCCTGTTGAACTTGTCGACGTAGTCTGGGTTCTTCCGCCCCGGGTGATCGAGGTACCGCTGCATCGCCTGCCGTTCGATGTCGGGCTGGCCCGAACGGCGGGCAGCCATCGCAACCTGCTCGTACCACCACGGAGCGACGGCGAGTCCGTCCTTCTTGTACTCAGCTTCAGTCGCCTCGATCGCCTCGGAGCAAAGGTCGATGACGTCCTGCTGCCGACCGTCACGCTTGAGCTGCTTCACCTCTTCGATCCACTCCGTAAAGTGCCGCCCTCTGACATCGCCCAGCTTGGCTCCGCCGGACGGCGCAGTCGGCCGCGCCTTCGGCCCGCCGCCACCGAACATCGAACGCAGTAGCCCCATCAGCGCCGGCCCTTTGCTGAGCTCGCGAACCGGTGTGCGACTCCGAGCAATTCGCGCAGCTCGGCTTCGGTGAGCGGAAGGTCAACCGGGTGGTAATGACACGCTTGGGAGAGGGTGTACCAAGCGGAAGCGACATTCTCCGCCATCTCCTCATCGTGGTGGTACACGGCCAACGACAGTAGTTGTGCACGATTCGACGCTTCGACCAAAGACGGCTCGGTCTCCGCCCAGTAGTCCTTCAAGGCGACCTCGATCGACTGACGGCCCAGGGCCGCCGCCGCTCTCGGCCAGCGGCCGACCATGACGCCGGTCGGCCGGTTGATCGTCTCCACCGCGAGCTTCAGGGGTGCCAGCGCCCGGGCGCTCATCCCTGCGTCTCCAGATAGCGGGCGACTTGCTCGGTCGCCCTCACGAGATCCTTCGGGCTCCCATCGAGCACTTCCCCGTGAGCACCTGCGTTACACCAGTGCAGCACCCATGGCGCCCGCGGGTTGGCGCGGTCCTTCAGATAATCATTGACCTCGTCGGCTCGGTCGGCGTCTCCGAAGACGGCCATCGCTGTGAGCTTGCGGAGGTTCGAGATCTTGGCGATTGCGTCCTCCGCTTCGCGGTGCGGGCGGCCGGCCTTCAGCATTCGCCGCCGCGCAGCCCCGGAAGCAGCGGCTTCAAGAGCAAGCCGGCAGTAGAACGGGACCACCTTCGCGATCGCAGCCGGCGACATCTCGGACGTGTACGCCACGGCGCGAGCGTCATCGAGCGCCGTACTGACCGGGTCCTGCACCGGCCGAGTGCTCACCTTGCTGCCCGGCTGGCGGGTCACCTCGGTGACCTCGGCCGGGATCTGCAACCGGCGCACCGACTCGGGAAGGCGATCATCGTGGGTGAACACGATTACTTGATGCGTCTGTGCGATCTTCTCCAACACCCGTGCCAATCCGTCGACACGGGCCGGGTCCATCGCCTGCACCGGATCGTCGATCATCACGAACCGGAACGGGCTCTCGTCCATCGTCGCCCTCGGCAAGAACAGACTCAGCGCCAGCGCATGCAGCTCGCCCTGGCTCATCACCCCGAGTGCCGCGCCGTCCTCGCCGTCGACCGTTACCTTCAGCTCGACTCGGCGGCTGGTGTTGGTGCCTTCCAAGTCGACCGCTTCGAGCGCCACATTGCTGCGGTGACGCAATATGTCCCACAGCTCTCGGCTTCGATCGGCGATCGGAGAGAAGCGTTCGTCTCGGATCGTCGCGATCGCACCCTTGAGCCAGTCCTCGGCAAGCTTTACCTCGTTGGCCTTTTGCGTCTCGACGTCTGCTGCCTGGGTCTCGTCGAGCCAATTGCTGATCGCCCGGGCGTGTGGACGCCATGACAGGTCACGTTCTTCGATCAGCTGCGCTGCTTCGTCGCGGGCCGCCTGCACCAAAGCCTCGACCTCTGAGAAGCTGCGAAGCCGGGCCGCCAGCTGCACCTCGGTGTCTGGCGTCTCAGCCCATGCCTCCCACGCCTGAGCAACTGCCGTTTGCGCCGCGGTCGCATCTGGAGACGCAAGTGCTGTTGCGGGTTGAACGATCGCGGTCCTTGCAGCCTTGCGGGCGGCGTCGAGCGCATTTGTTGCCTCGGTTGCCGCGGCAGCCTCGGCCGTGAGGGCTTGGATATCGGCGATCGTACGAGTACGCCACTCGCCGGTGAGCACAGCTTCGGTCCCACAGACCGGACAGGTCTCATCGTCGTCCTCTTCGGCGTGTTCCGTGGCGAGCGTCAGCAACCGCTCGAGTCGCTCAGCCTGGCCAGCGGCAGTCCCCGCCGAGGCAGTCACCGCACTGATTGCAGCTTCGAGCGTTTCTGCTATCTCGGCGAGCTGGCCTACGTCTGGCGTGGAGATGGATCGGATGATCCGAAGACGTTCGAGCTCATCGTCTGAGCCGGATCCACTGGCGGCGAGCGCCCGCAGTGCCGCAAGGTCAGGCTTGCGGGCCCGCATCAGCGTTGCCGCCTCGGTTGCTCGGGGATCATCGGCCTCGTCGAGCTTGGCGATGACGTCCTTGGCGGACGCCTTCGCCGCCTTGGCCGGCCGCTGGCGCGCAAGCCGAGCCTCAGCAAGCAGCTTCTGAGCGAACACCAGATCGTCCAAACCCAAGAAAGCAGCCATCGCGTCATAGAGATCCGAGGGCTTCTCTTCGAGCATTGAACCGAGCTCGTTGTACGACAGAAACGGCCGGAAGGCGTCAAGGCTTGCCGCCCAACCGGTTGCGTCGAGCGACGGCCACGTTCCCGTCGGGTCGGTGATGGCGGTCGAACTCTCCGGCAGGTCCGCGTCCGCAGTCCACGACCGTGACACCTGCACCACATCGGGGCGGCCTTCCACGGCTAGCTCGGCTGCGACCTTGGGAGCCTCGCCAGCGTGCAGATTGCGCCAGCCGTCACGCCACACCGACGCACGGCTCTCCCAACGAAGGTTGGTGCCCGTCATCAGGATCTCGAGACCCTCCGCAAAGCTCGACTTGCCCGAGCCGTTGCGCCCGATCACCAGCGTGAGCCCGGGGCCCGGCGTGAGTAGCAGCGAAGACGAAGGACCAATGCCGCGGAATCCACCGACCTCGATCGACGAGACGTGAACCGCCGCCTTCGCCTCGGTCGATGCAGCGGTATCACTCGGAACCGGAGGAGGGTCGCCGGCGATCGCCGCTTCGAGTGCCTCCTCGCCAGATCGGGCGGCGAGGACGAGCGAACGGATACGAGGATCCAGGTCCTCGTCGGCATCGAGCATGGCCCGTAGCTGATGTGCACTCATCGTCTCGCCCTTCTGCCTTGCGAACCGATTTGTGCAAAGCCGATCAGTGTGCGGCTCCCGGTCGCGGTTGTCAACTGGCACCTGCCTCTGACTCGCTCGAGGGCTTCCCGAGATAGTCGAAGTTGTCTCTAATCAGCTGGTCTTCACCGCTCCAGCGGTAGGCGGTGAGCTGGCCCTTGTCGGTGCAGGCGCTGTAGTCGACGCACGCAATGTTGGCGGCGTCGGGTTCGGTCGGTTGGCCGGTGCGCCAGTAGTGCCCGAATATCACCGGAGGAGCGTCTGCCGGGTATCGCACGACCGGACGTTCGGTGAGGTCGCCCTCGTCGCACACCCATGGTGGCGCGTCTTCCTGCTCGGGCTCCGTCCACACCGTGGTCTCCTGCGGAACGTCGACCGCTTCGGCCAGCGTCTTCGCGTCTGGCTTCCACCAGGCGAAGCGGGCGTTGTCTCGGCGCTTGCCACCCTTGTCTCGATACGGCGGCGTGATCGCGATCTCGGGGCCCTTCAGGATCGTCTCGATCGTGTCGTGTTCGGGAGTGCCCTTCTCGTTCGCGGCGTGGAGCACCGGATCGGTCAGCGTTGGGCCGTCGGGGAGTGCGGCCATCGACGCGTCGTCCCAGCAGGCGTGCACCACGCGTAGACCGTCCAGGTCGAGCCACATGGGGAACGTGCGAAACCAGTCGACGCTTTCGGCGTGCAACGGTGTGTTCGCACCGACCTGATCGAGGAACGCCTCGTGCTGGCGGTGGTTGCCGGGGGTCCGCTCGCGAAGGAACCGCCACTCGTCGGTGGCGTGCGGTGTGTGCCACGAGATGGCGTTGAACTCGTGATTGCCCATCGCTACCAGCGCCGAGCCGGTGTCGACCATGGCCTTCACCGTTCGCACGGTCAACAACTGCTCGGGGCCACGGTCGATCAGATCGCCGACGAACACCGCCTGGCGCGTCGGGTGGGCGAAGTGGCCGCCGTCGTCGGAGTACCCGAGGTGGCGCAGGAGTGCGACCAGCTCGTTGCCCATGCCGTGCACGTCACCGATGACGTCGAACCCCGCGCTACGCATGCAACCACCGTGCCATATGGACGCATGGTCCACAGATAGCAGACAGTGGGTGAAATCACCCGACCACATCGGCCCGTTGCAGCCGGTCCTCAACACCGGTCGCAGCCTTACCCGCTAGCCGAACCCGCTCGAGCAATCTCAAATGGCTTTCCTATGTCTGCTGCGCAAAGCTGCTGCCTCCCACAGGAGGCGTACCCATGGCCAGAAGTAGGCGAGCACCCGTCCGCACATTGACACTGTTTTCGACAGCCATCTTTGGATGGCTAAGGTCGAACCGGCATGAAGTTTGGGACCAGCGCGACGCTGACGAGGCTGAACAGCACTGGAAAGATCTCGATCACCGTCGGCAACAGCGCCTCAAGCCAAAGAAGGCAAAACAGCGCCGCTGAGCTATCTCACGAAGGGCAACGGAAGCTGAACGGGCGTACGCCTTCTCTGCGTCACGCCAAGCCCGTTCTGAACAGCGCTGCGGAAGGACTTGGCCGACCTCTTGATCTGGAAAGTCGTGACCGCAGCAAGCGCGGAGGTGGCCAGAGTTGGTAGGGCCATCCAGAACGTCACCCAGTCGACACCTTTGTCGACAGCCAATAGCCAAACCAGCCCGTACGCAAGAGTCGCGAATGAAGCGACCACCCTCACTCTTGTGAACAATTCGATCTCAAAGCCATGATGTGCCACGAGATCCCTGGCGACGGGGTGGCAGTATTCCAGCAGAGACGGTCGATACCAGCGTGCGTCCTCGTCATCGGTCGGAATACCCACAACTGCTGCCGTACGCGACGCCGAATCAAGATGTTTGAAGTGGCCGCCCGAACCTATGCGGTGCCGAATCGAGTATCCGAAATGAAGTACGGCGGTCATCAAGCGCGCGAATGGCCTGATGAAGGGCACCAGGAAAGTGAGAACTCCAGCCGCCAAGAGCCCCATCTCCCCTGACGAGAGACGCGGCGGACGCGGCACAACATCCTCGAAAGCCAGCATCAGATAGACCGAAGACAAACACAGCACTGACAGTACGATCGGAAAGAGCACGAGGAGTCTCAGAGCAGGCTCGACCGCTCCAGCGAGCGGGAGCCAGCCACCGCCTAGCTCCGAAAACGTGCGATCCTCTGGCTCCCCGAGCGGGACCTCACCCTTGGGGTAGAGGGAGGATGCAAGTGGTCCCGACGGATCGTCTCGGAGCTGTTCGTACACCTCAACGAAGTTGCAATCGCCAAGCCCGCATTCGAAAGCAGCCTCGGCGAGGCGGTTGAGCGAAGTTTGAGTTGTCCGAACCTGTCCATTCTCAACCGCACGCATCCAGGCTTCGTTCATGCCGCTTGTATCTGCGAGAACCTCAAGGGATACATATGCAGCATGGCGCGAACGCTCGAGCCACCGCCCGAAGAGGAGGTCGGCTGCCAAAGTCGAGTCGAGAACGGCCTGCGACCTGTAGTCCATAAGGCCTATTCGGCCGATTCGGCGCGGTGTTGAGTGCGCAGGGCGGCGGTTGGTCAGCGCCGGGGCTTCGCATGAGCAGCGATGCCCAATGCGGCGGCTCCCGGCGCTGCTCTACTTTTGAACTCATTGCGGGACAGGTCACACCGCCGCGGATCGGAACAGAAGGGCTGCGTGGCACACGACGAGCAGGAACAGTCCGCCGGGCTTCGGTTCAAGTCACCGCCACCGCCTCCGTCGGTGCACGCCACATCGGCCTCGGCACCTCCATCGCCACTCACCCACATCGACGTTGCGCCCGCATCCCCGCTGCCACCCCAACGCGACGCCACCCCAGATTCGACGGCCGACAGGCCGTGGTGGAAGAAGAAGCGCTTCGTCATTCCGGCCGGTCTGGTCGGAGGTGCGATCCTGATCAGTGCCTTCTCCGACGACTCGGACTCGAACGCCACCGTCGCCCGGATTGCGGCCACTCCGCGAGTCACAACCGCGCCCACCACAACAACCGCTCCGACCAGCACTCCCACCACAACGTCGACAACCACCACTGCCGCCCCAGCCAACTCACCGGGCTACAGCGCCGCAGCGATCGACGACGTTCGCCGTGTGCTCGACCAAGCACCCGTCGGCACCGGCACCACACCCGTCGACTACGTGCGCGACGACTACACCGGCGGCGGCTGGGCCGACTCCGACGGCGACTGCCAATCCGACCGCCACGAGATCCTCATCGACGCCTCCCTCGACCCCGTCGAGTTCCGCGCCGACGGATGCGCCGTCGGCGACCGGCCGCTGGTACGACCCGTGGACCGACACCGAATACACCTCCGCCAACGCCGTCTCGATCGACCACATGATCCCCCTCGCCGAAGCCCACCGCTCCGGCGCGTCGGCCTGGTCGACCGAACGCAAACAAGCGTTCGCCAGCGACATCGCCTTCGACCCCACCCACATCCCCGTCGGCCAAGGCATCAACCAAGCCAAAGGCAGCAGCCGACCCGACGAATGGAAACCACCACTCGAATCCGCGTGGTGCACCTACGCCGTCGACTGGGTCGCCGTGAAACACCGGTGGGGCCTCAGCTTCACCCCAACCGAGAAGATCGCCCTCCACGACATGCTCGACACCTGCCTCGCCGGTACGGCGACTGCGCCCCTGTTCGAACCCAAGCCTTCGACCCCGAACCCGGTCGCGCCCACCACAACCACCAACCTCGACGGCGACAACGACGGCATCGGCTGCGAGGACTACTAATTCGGGCGAGCCGATGTCAGACCCTCGCGCGATGCTCTGTGCAGGCCTCGTGGAACGGCCCACTCAGTTCCTCCGAACATGCGCCACCCCTGTACGGGAACCCGAGGAACTGAGACACTGAACATGGCCATCACCGAACAAGACCGCCGAGAC
>JAHDDK010000038.1:1502-2287 GCA_020629375.1 Acidimicrobiales bacterium | reverse complement strand
CGCCAAGGTCGAGACCCAACGGCTGATCGTCGCTGGCATGATCGCCAACGCCGTCGCCGTTGTCACTGCGCTCATCACCTGATCCACATCTCCGACCGGTGGTCGTCACTACTTCTCCGGTGCCCGTTCGAACGCGAGTCTTGTCTGGTCGTCGCCGTCGGCAGTCAGGATCAGCTGGTCAGCTTCGACGCTCCAGTTGTCGACGCGGCCGATCGAGCTCGCATACGGGCCATCCAATTGATCGGTACCCATCTCGTTGCCGTCTGCGTCCTGGCCGATGCACCCCATTTCGGTACCGGTTTCGCGAACGTTGAAGTCGACCCCGCCCGAGCCTGCGAACGCGGCGGCGCCGCGGAAGCCGTTGCAGATGCCCCCTGTCGCTTCTTCACCGTTGTCGAGGACCCGCAACGAGCCGTAGCCGCGAAACTGGATGTCCGAACCATCCGAGTCGGTCCACTGAACGAGGTTCCACGAGCCGTTGACTGGCAGTGGTTCGTCGGCGCGATCAACCCCCGAGCAGCCGGTCATCATCAATCCCACCGAAATGACCGCGGCGAAGCAAACAGGAAGGAATCGATGTCGTCGAACACGTTGCATGTGATCTGTGACGAGCGATCCTCTCCTCCAGTTCCCGACCGGCGAAACAACCGCACCCAGGCGCACCAGGCAGGCAGCAGCACGCGAAGGCAACCATCGATCACGACAGACGCCTGCAAAACGCTCGGTCTTCGACTGACTGTCACACCGCCGCGCGACGCTCGGGGCATGTGCATGATCTGCGAAGG
>JAHDDK010000038.1:0-1326 GCA_020629375.1 Acidimicrobiales bacterium | reverse complement strand
GCCGATCTCGCGGCCGACGACGTCGACTGGGCCCCGGTGCACGACCGGCACCTGCCGACCGACCTGTTCAACCAGTACTTCAACCACTACGGGCACTGGCCGGCAGCGGGCCGCGTGATCCAACTGTTTCCCTCCACGCTCGAACGCTGCGCGGCGTGCATTCGGGCGAGCTCGACCGACCTGTCCGATCCGGCCTCCCGGATCGATCAGAACCCGCCGGGCTGGGCCGACTCGTGAGGACGGCGCTCTGCCCATCTATCAACCGGCAGACGAAACAGTCATACTTGAGTATGAGTCCAGTACCACCGGAGTGCGCGACATGACTGAGAGCAAGCAACGGATCACGATCACGGTCGACCCGCAACTCGCCGCGGCCGGACAGCTGGCTGTGGCATCGGGCCAAGCCGATTCGATGAGCAGCTGGGTGAGTGCCGCCATCGAAGACAAGATCGCCCGCGATCACAAGCTCGACCAGCTCCGCGCAGCCATCGCCGACTTCGAAGCCGAGTTCGGCGAGATCACCGACGCCGAGATCACCGTCCAACGCCGAAACGACCGCCAACGCGCCACCGTCGTACGCGGGCCAAAATCCGCGTGACGATCATCCTCGACACGGGTGCGCTCTTGGCCCTCGAACGAAACGAGCGCGCCATGTGGACCCGCCTCAAAGGCGCGCTCCTCGACGGCGAACCGCCCATCACCCACGCAGGCGTGATCGGCCAAGCGTGGCGAGGCGGACCATCCCAAGCTCGCCTCGCACGCGCGTTGAAAGGAATCGTGGTCCACCCCATCGACGAGACGACCGGACGGCTCGCCGGGCAACTGCTCGCCGCCGCCGGAATGCACGACGTCATCGATGCGGCCGTGGCACTCCTGGCTCACGACGGCGACAACATCGTCACCTCAGACCATGGCGACCTCGAACACCTCGCCAACACGCTCGGCCGACACGTCGAACTCATCCACCCATGACCTCCAGAGTTGTCGAGACGACCAGCAACTGCGGAGCACGGCGTACTTGGATCTGAGACACTGAACCTGGCCGTCACCGGACAAGACCGCCGAGACCTCTTCGACGGACTCGAAGAGGCGATCGGCGCCAAACCGGCCAACAAAGTCATGGAACTGCTCCCCAACCAACCAGCCGACCAACTCGCAACCCACACCGACATGGGCGAATTCGGCGACGTGCTGCGCGCCCAGCTGCGGGCCGAAATGGCAGAGCTACGGCGCCAGCATGGCGGGTAACGCCATCGCCGTCATGATCGCCCTGCTCGCAGGAGCCCCGCCGAACGTCCTCCTCACCCAGGTCGAGCTGTACTCACA
>JAHDDK010000119.1 GCA_020629375.1 Acidimicrobiales bacterium | reverse complement strand
GACCAGAGGGAGGTGCATGCTCGATATGCGAGCGTACGAATTGATGGTCATCTTTGACGATGACGTCGCCGATGCGGCGATTCAGGGTCACCTGAAGTCGCTGATCTCCGAGACGGTCGAGGCCGACGGCGGTTCTGTCGCCACGGTCGACAACTGGGGCAAGCGTCGTTTTGCCTACCGGATCAATCACAAGTGGGAAGGCACCTATGTGGTGCTTGAGATCCTGCTTCCCGAGGGCAAGGACTTGTCGACGCAGTCTCGTGCCCTCCGTCTCGCGGACGATGTCGTCCGCCACAAGATCATCCGGCTGCCGGAGTCCGAGGCGACGCGCCGCGGTCTGCTCGGAGCCGAGGCAACGGCCTGACCGGCCGGAAAGGCGACCACTCACCATGGCGTACGACAACACCATCACGATCGTCGGCAACCTGACCCGCGACCCCGAGCTTCGGTTCACGCCGAGCGGCGCAGCGGTGGCGAACTTCAGCGTGGCCTGGAACCTCAAGGGCCGCGATGGCCAGGAGGACAAGGTCAGCTACTTCGACGTGGCCTGCTGGCGACAGCTCGCCGAGAACGTGAGCGACTCGCTCACGAAGGGTTCGCGCGTGGTCGTGCACGGCCGTCTCGATCAGCGGTCCTGGGAGAATCAGGATGGCGATCGTCGGAGCAAGGTCGAGATCGTCGCTGACGATGTCGCCCCGAGCCTGAAGTGGGCGACCGCCGAGATCACCCGCAACGAGTACAACGGTCCTCCCGGTGGGGGACAGGGCGGTGGGTACGGAGGAGGCGGTCCTCGACCGGTCTCCAATGAGCCGGCTCCCGCTCCGCAGTACGACATGAACGAAGAGCCCTTCTAGGGCATCACCACACGAACGTAGGAACACACTGAAATGGGCAAGAAGAAGGCACCACCTCGCGGCAAGAAGAACCTCGACAACCGCCGCACGAAGAAGAAGGTTTCGATCCTCTCCTCGGAGAAGGTCGAGTATGTCGACTACAAGGACGTGAATCTGCTGAAGCGGTTCGTGTCCGACCGGGCGAAGATTCGTGCTCGCCGAGTGACAGGCAACGACACTCAGCAGCAAGCCGAGATCGCCCGGGCGATCAAGAACGGCCGCGAAATGGCGTTGATTCCGTACACCACGCGGGTGACGACGCAGCGCAATAACCGCCGCAACGACCGTGGAGATCGCGGTGATCGTGGCGACCGTGGAGATCGCGGTGATCGCGGTGATCGTGGCGAGCGGAGCGAGGCACCTGAGGGTGCGGAGAACGCCGACGCTCCCGAGAATGCAGAGGCCGCTGAGGCCCCGGTCACCGAGGAGGTCTGATGGACGTCATTTTGCGTGCAGACGTGGCGGGTCTCGGTCAGCGAGGCGAGATCGTCTCGGTTGCTCCGGGCTACTTCCGCAACTACCTCTCGCCGAAGGGTTTGGGGTACAAGGCGACCAAGGGCGCCGAGGCCGAGGCTCAGGCGATGCGCCGGGCATCGGAGCTGAAGGATGAGGAGAGCCGTGCAGGCGCCGAAGAGATCGCGACGCGTCTCGTGCCTCAGGTGATCACGATCTCGGCGAAGACCGCTGATGGCGGCACGCTGTTCGGTTCGGTTGCCGCTGCGGACATCGCTGCGGCGGTCGAGGCGCAGGCGGATATCGAGATCGATCGCAAGGCGTTCCGTCTCGATGCTCCGCTCAAGACGCTCGGTCAGCACATGGTGATGACTCGTCTTCACAGCGACGTGCAGTTCCCGGTGACTGTGGAGATTGTCGCCGAAGACTGAGTTCGCTCAGTACTTGAGGAAATCCGTGTTCGAGGTGTGGACAACCGCCGAGTTGTCCACACCTCTTCCACACCCTGTGGGAGGGCGCGTCGGTGCTCTGTCCACAGGGTTTCGCTGTTTTTCCACGTGGTTGCCCACTTCTGATTCACAGGCGCTTCCGGGCACGATGGGAGGGTGATCGAATCGGTGTGCAGGGGTCCACGAGTCATCGACGCGGGATGCACTGTCAGACCGGTTCGACATGATGAGTGCAGCGCTGTCGAGTGCTCGAGCGATCGTCGGGGAGACATGTGATGTCGGATTGGATGCCACCGGACGAGCCGGAACCTCGACGCGATTCGGCTCGCTTGCCACCGCACAACATTCAGGTCGAGCAATCACTGCTTGGCGCGATGCTGCTGTCGAAAGACGCCATTGCCTTGGCGACCGAAACGACCGAAGCCGAGCACTTCTACCGGCCGGCGCACCAGCACATCTTCACGGCGATCACGGCGCTGTACACCGCGGGTGACGAGGCTGACCCAACGACGGTCGCCGACCTTCTGGATCGTGGGGATCTGCTCGACGCGGTCGGGGGCCATTCGACGCTGATCGGTTTGATGCAGGCTGCGCCAGCGATCAGCGGCGCCAAGAAGTACGCCGAGATCGTGCGCGAGAATGCGTTGCTCCGCCGTCTCATTACCGTCGGCAACGAGATCGCCGAGATCGCCTACGAACGTCCCGAGGACGTGGTGAAGGCGGTCGACCACGCCGAGCATCTCGTCTACGAGGTCGGTCAGGGCAAGGCCTCGGACACGATGGGGGTGATGCGTGATCTGATCGAGCAGAGCCTCGATCGTCTCGAAGCTTTGTACGAACGCGGCGAGGGCATCACCGGAACGCCCACGGGTTTTGTCGACCTCGACGAGTTGTTGTCGGGGCTTCAGCCCAATGCGTTGTATGTGATCGGCGCCCGTCCCGCGATGGGCAAGACGAGTTTTGCGCTCAACATTGCGTCGCACGCGGCGGTCGATGCGCAGCGTCCGGTGTTGATCTTCTCGCTCGAGATGGGTCAGATCGAACTGTCGCAGCGGATGTTGTGCTCGGAGTCTCGTGTCGATGCGAAGAACATGCGCGACGGCAAGCTCGATGATTCGGACTGGACGAAGATCTCGACGGGCGTCGCTCGGTTGTCTGAGGCGCCGATCTGGATCGACGACAATCCGTCGTTGACCGTGATGGACATTCGTGGTCGTGCCCGCCGTCTGAAGTCGCAGGTTGGGGATCTTGGTTTGATCGTCGTCGACTACATCCAGCTGATGACCGGTCGATCCAACGCCGAGAGCCGCCAAGTGGAGATCTCCGAGATCAGCCGAAACCTCAAGGTGCTCGCTCGCGAGCTCGAGGTGCCCGTGGTGGGGTTGTCGCAGCTGTCCCGAACGCTCGAGTCTCGCCAGGACAAGCGGCCGATGTTGTCTGACCTTCGAGAGTCGGGCGCGATCGAACAGGACGCGGACGTCGTGATGTTCTTGTACCGCGACGAGGTGTACAACCCGGAGAGTCCCGACGAAGGGATCGCCGAGATCATCGTGGCCAAGCATCGCAACGGCCCGACCGACACGATTCGGTTGGCGTTCCTCCCGCAGTACACCCGTTTCGCAAACATGGCGCGGGTACCGCAGTCGATGTAGCCCTCAGCGGTTTGGTCTGGCCTGGCAATTTGAGTCGCAACTTGTCGAAATTTGTGCGCGTACGGTGTGCGCTGCCCCGCAGAGAACCGCCGACTCTGCGTGGGAAGTCCCCGGTCGCGTTCCGCCATGCGACCGGGGGCGCACTCACTCAATCCCACAGTGTGGAAGCCGTCTGGACAGGTCCGTCGGCGAAGCGGTCATCGGAACGGGCAGGAGCCACGGAGGGTGCCAGCACCGAAGTGCTGTCGTGATGCGTGGAGGGAGTCGTGACCCCCACCCGGTTCCAATTGATGTCCGGAGAGGGCGAATCGCCGGACACCAATAGCATCGGGACCATGACGTTCGTCCTTGAGCAGGATCTCTGAACCGTGCTGGCGCAGACACTGTTTCTGGGAGAGAACCTGTTGCCGCTGCTTACCCTCGCCTTTGGCGGGGCGCTGTTGGCGGGGAATGTGCTGGCGTTGATCAAACCGCCGGAGACCCGCCGTGACGACCAGGACCTCGAGAAGCCACCGATGGTCCGGACGTTGGTGTACGCGGCGATGGGGGCCGTGATGGCGATCTGGGCGTTGGCCAGTTTGCTCAGCGGCTAACGCCGTCGAATCAGGACCAGCTCCGAACGAGCAGCGCTTGTTCGACGGCCGCTTGTGCGGCTTCTTCGCCGACGTTGTGCTCGCCGGCTTCACGGCTGCGGGCCATGGCCTGCGAGTCGTTCTCGACGGTGAGTACACCCATGCCGATCGGAACGCCGGTGGATAGCTGAACATCGAGAATGCCCCGTCCGCACTCGCCAGCGACCAACTCGTAGTGGGTGGTTTCGCCACGGATCACCGCGCCGGTCACCACGATGAGGTCGGCTCGGCCGCTGGACGCAATTGTTTTGGCAGCGAACGGGAGCTCGTAGGCACCAGCGACATCGACAACCTCGATGTCTGTGACACCGAGGTCCGATAGACCACGTTCGGCGCCAGCGGTCAACCGATCGACGATGTCAGTGTTCCAACGGGTGCGAAGAATGACGGCCCGAAGGCCTGACCCGTCGATGTCGGCTGCGACGGCTCGTTGATCTCCAGAAGCCATCAGGTGTTCTCCTCGTTCGCCATGAGGTGGCCCATTCGATCGCGCTTCGTGGCGAGGTAGCGCGCGTTGGCGTCGGTCGAGGGGATTTCGATTGGGACGCGGTCGACGATCTCGAGCCCGTAACCCTTGAGACCGCCGTACTTCGCGGGGTTGTTCGTCATGAGTCGCATCGATGACACGCCGAGATCGGCGAGGATGTTTGCGCCCACCCCGTACTCGCGCGAATCGACCGGTAGCCCCTGTGCCGTGTTCGCGTCGACGGTGTCGAGACCGTCGTCTTGGAGCTCGTACGCCCGGATCTTGTGCGCGATACCGATCCCGCGTCCCTCATGTCCTCGCAGATAGACGACTGCGCCACAGCCTTCGTCGGCGATCATCGCCAACGCTGTTTGGAGCTGGCTGCCACAGTCGCAGCGCTGGCTCGCCAGAATGTCGCCGGTGAGACACTCCGAATGCACTCGGACGAGTGGCACCTGGTCGGTGTCGAAGTCACCCATCGCGTAGACGAGGTGTTCTTCGCCATCGAGCAGTGAACGATACGCGTGTGCTGTGAAGTCGCCATAGGCGGTCGGGATCGTCGCGCTCGCGAACCGCTCGACGAGCTTTTCGCTGCGTCGCCGGTACTTGATGAGATCGGCGATGGAGATGAGTTTGAGGCCGTGCTCATCGGCGAAGGTCCGACACTCGGGGAGGCGTTTCATCGTGCCGTCGTCGTTGACGATCTCGCAGAGTGCACCGACGAGTGGTCGGCCCGTCATTCGGCACAGGTCGAGTGCTGCTTCGGTGTGTCCGGCGCGCTTGAGCACGCCGCCGGGCCGTGCCCGCAGCGGGAAGATGTGGCCCGGTCGGGCGTAGTCACCGGCGACGGTTGTGTCGTCGGCCATCGCCCGGATCGTTCGGGCTCGGTCTCCGGCCGAAATCCCGGTTGAGCAACCCTCGACGAGATCGATCGTCACGGTGAAGGCCGTCCGGTGTGATTCGGTGTTCTCGGCGACCATCAGGGGCAGACGGAGCGCTTCTGCACGTTCATCGGTCAGTGGCGCGCAGATCACCCCCGATGTCCACCGAATCATGAAGGCCATCTTCTCCTCGGTCATCGCGTCAGCAGCGATGATCAGATCGCCTTCGTTTTCGCGGTCCTCGTCGTCGACGACCACAAGAAACTCGCCTCGTCCGAACGCCTCGAGGGCCTCGTCGATCGGATCGAGCATGGATTCGGAACTCATGAGTTTGCCTCCCGGAACTGGAGTTGTCTCTCGACGTACTTGGCCAGCACATCTACTTCGATGTTGACCCGATCCCCGGGAGAACGTTGGCCCAAGGTCGTGACCTCCGCGGTGTGCGGAATGACGGCGATCGTGAACGACTCGTCATCGAGATCAGCGATCGTGAGGCTGATGCCATCGATGGTGATCGAGCCCTTCTCGACGACATAGGGCGCAAGCGGATCGCCCATCGCGAAGCGATAGCGCCACGACCCGTCGTCGAGGCCGACGATGTCGATCACGGTCGTTGTGGCGTCGACATGGCCCTGCACGATGTGCCCGCCAAGTCGATCGCTCGCCCGCACGGCCCGTTCGAGATTCACGACATGGCCGACCTCGAGGTCGCCGAGGTTCGAGCGGTCCATCGTCTCGGGCACCGCGTCGATCGCGAAGTGCTCATCGTCATGATCGACGACGGTGAGGCACACGCCATTGACGGCGATCGAAGCGCCGAGTTCTGCATCATCGAGGACGACGGGTGCGTGGATACGCAGCCGAATGCCGTCCCCGGCGGGTTCGAGGCTCGACACACGGCCGAGCCCCTCCACCAATCCGGTGAACATGGTTCTGGTCTCCTCTCCCATCCGGACTCTCACCGTCGGCCCAGGAGTCACACCTGGTCAGC
>JAHDDK010000118.1 GCA_020629375.1 Acidimicrobiales bacterium | reverse complement strand
AGTGCGTCGAGGGCGCTGCGGGTGTCGGCGATGATCGGTAGCTCGGGTGGTTCGGTTGCCTGGTCGGCTGGAGCGATGGTGTAAGTGCGCTGGTCGTGGCGTCCGCGGGTGAGGGCGACGTACATGCCTTCGGTGTTGACGGCTCCGGGAGCTGCGAGGTTGCGGCCTGTGTCATAGGTCTGCCCTTCGGCCTTGTAGGAGGTGAGGGCATAGGCGGGCGTGAGTCCGCCGCCTCGTCCCGGGCCAACCTCGGTGGCGATGAAGTCGTGGGGGACTCGGATTGTGCCGAGGTTGTCGAAGTCGACGAGAAGGTCCGGTTCGCTGCCCTTGGCGATGATGCCGGTGACGGTGCCTTCTGACCCGTTGATCACGTGGTGGCGTCGGTCGGCTCCAGGGACGAGGATGTCGAGGCTTCGGGCTTGGGCGACTACTCGGTCGCCGCGGTGGAAGTCGGTGTCGCCGATGCGGACGTGCTCGCCGAGCTGACCTGCTTTCTTGAGCAGCGATTGGGCTCGCCGGTTGAGGGCGTGTCGGTCGCTGTTGCGCTCGGCGATCATCTTCGATGGTTCGACCTCACCTGCTTGGTGACGTTGGTGGTCGAGGAACCAGTCGGCAGCCATGGTGTCGAGCAGGTCCTCCCAGCTGGCGGCGGTGACGACTCGATCGTCGGCGTCGAGGCGATGGAGAGCCTTGGCGACGAGGCCGTGCCGGTACTCGTCGAGTGCCTGGCGAACCTCGGTCATCTCGTCGCCAACCTGGCGTCGGTTGATGTCGAGCGATGGCGTCTCGGCGGCGAACTCTTCGGTCAGGTGCTTCCAGAGACCACCTGCTTCGACAGACTGGTGCTGCCGAGGATCTCCGATCATGCGGATGGTGGCGTTGCTCTCGATGGCTTGCCGGTACAACCGGTCGAGCTGGCGGTTGCCGATCGTTGATGCCTCGTCGACGATCACGACGGCGTGGGGTGGCAGGACACTGCGGGGGGCGGCTGCGGTCTCGATGCGGGTGAGGAGGCCTTCGAGTGTGTGCGACGTGAGGCCGGTCTCGGCTTCGAGTTTCCTGGCCGCCTCGCCGAACGGTGCTGCACCGAGGACGTAGTAGCCATCGTTCTGCCATGCAGTGACGGCGGCCCGCAGCGCCGTGGTCTTTCCAGCGCCTGCTCGACCGATGACTGCTTGGAACTGGTCGCCCGATGTGGTGATCGCCCGAACCATCGACGCCTGGTCGGCTCCGAGCTCAACCTCGGCGTGCGTGATCGCTTTCTCCACGCACCCGGCGTCGACGATGCCGTGTCCGCTTCCGAGCGCACGTTCGTGGGCATCGATCACGCGGCGCTCGAGCTCCAACATCTGAGGTGTCGTGTAGCGCTGTTCGTTCGGGGCGAGCGAGACCGTCGCTTGTCCGTGGCCGATCGTCTCTCGGCGCGCCCCGTCGTTGACCTCGAGCGGGACAACGGCCTCGGTCGCCAGCCACTGGTCGGCGAGGTCTTCGATCTCGGCGGCTGTGAGGCGGTCGTTGGTGTGTGTTGCGACTGCCTGCAGGACGTCGCGGCGGTCGAAGATGGCGTGCTGCTCGGTCACGCCTCGATGGCTCGCCAAGTGAGCGAAGAGGGCGTTGGTGTCGTCGGGGCGCCAAAGCTGAAGCTCGTTATCGCGGGCGAGCGCTTTGGCTGCGTTCTGGTCGAACCCTGCTTCGGAGAGGACGTTGATCCACGACTGGCGCAGCTCGCTCGCTTCGACGCCATGCTCCTTGCCTGGTCGGGTTGCCACCGCTGCCTTCTGACGGGCCGATGCAGTGAAGTAGCCCATCTCCTCGGCGAGTCCGAGTACCGCCTGACGGCGCGAGGAGATTGACATGACGACGTCACGGCTGACGCCTTCGATGTCTGCCAGACCCTTGTGGACCTCCTGCCAAGCGATACCGAAGCGCTGAGCCAGCTCGTGTCGGAGCTGTGCGCCTGAGAGGTAGCCGGCGGTCGTGGCGTGCGCGAAGAGGCCTCGCCCGTCGAGCGCTCGAGTCTGGCCGAGCGAGTTCGTTGCCATGTTGGCGATCACCACATGCTCGTGGAGCTGTGGTTCGAGTGCCCTGTTGGTGTAGTGCCGATACGAGGCAGCGACCATTCGGCCAGCGCACTCTTGCTGACCTTGGCGGCGAACGACGAAGCCCTCTTGCTCGATGTAATCCATACCAGCTGCCACGGCGGACTCGATGGCGTCATCGATCTGCTTTCGGTCCTCATCTGTCCCGACGGCGTAGAGGGCAGACACCGACTTCGGAACCGAGAAGGTGACGTCGTAGCCCATCACCACCTGTGGCTCATCCCGAGACGCAGCGAAGCGATTAGCCTCGGCGCGGGTGATCAGCCAGCGGCCCTGGTCGTCCTTGGCAGCGTTGAGGAAGACGTCGGGCGTCTCCGGAGCGTCGGTGCCATGTAGGTCTGCTGCGAGCTGTGCTTCACGGACCGATGCCGTTGTCTTCGCAACGCGACGGATGTACGACGAGTCGACACCGGCGATTTCAGCCACCTCGGCGACTGAGAGGAGCTCGGCAGGATCGTGGTCGAGCTCCGAGATGCCGTGGGCGTGGCCCCGCTTCCGGGCGCTCGATCCCGTCGCCGGAAGGAGCGTCTCCCGCGTGCGAGGGTCCTGGCCCAGTAGTACCCGACGAAACGCTTCGGCTTCGACGGTCTCGCCCAGGTCGAAGTGCTCCGGCATCGCCCCCTCGCCTCGCCAGCGCCCCGGCGCCTCGGTCGAGTCAGCGAAGTACCCACCGATGCCACCCGCTGCGGATGCCTGAGCTGGCGCAGCGCTACCTGCTCGAGACGGTTGGTCGCTCACACCGAGCGACCGAGGCTCCTTGCCCTCGAGGTATCCGACGATGTGGTCCGCAGCTCGTCCTGTCGATCCGGCGGCGGCACCTAGAACGGTGACACTGACATGCACCCTCTCCTGTGGCCCAGACATCGGGCGGATCGGGACGTCGAGGCTCGGATCCTCCACGCATGCGGCAATCTCCCATCACGCTGAGTGGCGAAACGGGATCTCCCACGGATCTCCCAAAGCTGGTCCGCCAGGACCTGCAGTTGTGTCTCAGGTTTTTTCTCAGGTCATGAACGATCGGGAGTTCGCGTACCGGCCGCTTCCGAGGATTCACCTCGTGCCAAGATGGCGAGGTGGACGAGGTAGCTGAGGCGGAGGCCGAAAACGAGCGGTTCGGGCTAGCGGACGGATTCGAGGAGTACTCGTCTCCTACTGGTGACGAGTGGGAAATCGCTCTGGCCGACGGACTCGTGGTGCTCGATACCAACGTCCTACTAAACCTGTACCGGTATGAGGAGTCCGCCAGAGATCAGTTCCTAGGTGTTCTGGAGGCGCTTGAGGCGAGGCTGTTCATACCCCACCAAGTGGCTGTCGAGTTCTGGAGGAACAGAGAGAACGTCCTCGACGCACGGCACGAGCTCGCTGAGGATGTCATCTCGCGTCTCAGCAAGCTCCTGTCCGATGCTGAGGGCGTCATCGGAGAGTGGCGCAATCGCTCCGGCGCGAGCGGGTCTGCCTCCGAGCTGGATGCGCTCCGTTCCGCTGTCGCAGACGTGCAATCCGTCGTCGAAGCAAGCGTGGATGGGGCGAAGCATTCAACGGACACCAATGCTGATGAGGTGCTTCGCCGGCTTCACGTGATCTTGCAGGGACGGGTGGGACCAGCCGCAAGCGAAGCCGTCCAGCGGGCGGATGTCGAGGAAGGCCTACGCCGGGTCGAGGCGAAGGTGCCGCCGGGTTACAAGGACCAGAAGAAGAACGGCGATGATCGGGCGGGCGACTATTTGGTGTGGTGCCAGTCTCTTCGTGCAGCGAAGGACGCGAGTATCCCGTGGCTTACCGTTGTGACCGCAGATTCGCGCAGCGACGATTGGTTCCGTCGAGAGTCGGGGATGACTCGTGGCCCGCGGCGAGAGCTCGTCCGAGAAGCGCTTGACGAGGCCGAGGTGGGCCTGTTCATCGTCACGCCGAACACCTTGATCGCAAGGGCGCGAGACTCTCTCTCGGTCGATGTGAGCGACGAGACGCTTGAGAGCGTGTCTTCCGTCGGGTCCAGCGGTCGCCGACCGACCTGGTCCGCATCGGCCGTGCAGTCGTTTCTCGATCGTTTGCGGGATGAGGGCCCAGTTCAATTCGCTGCGGTAGTCGAGGCCGCTCGAAACGATGGTTTTGTGGCGCGTGAGCGGGTGTACGAGCTGGGGGATTTCGATCCGGACCGGACCTTGCGTGGGTTTACGCGGCCTGCGACACGAATCGCCCAAGAGATGGTCTCAGGCGGAGACTTGGAGCGCGACGTCACTGAGCCGCTCACAACCCTGTACGAGTCGCCCGACAGCTACGTTCTTGCCTCAGGATTCCGGGTACCGGATGAGTTCGTCGAGTTCCTTCACAGCTCCTCGATCGGCAGGGCCGCCGGGGAGGTCGCGCCCGACTCCGAAGCTGGGACCCCGTAGGGCCCCAGCCGTCGGCGAGTGGCTAGAAGGCTTCTTCGCCGGGCCTGACCTCGGCGGGCTGGTCCTTGGCTGGGGCGTCGAGGTAGCCGATCTGGTTGGCGATGACTTCGTAGCGCTCCCGGTTGTCGCTGGTGTCTTTGTCGGTCCACTGGCTGTGGCTGAGCCGGCCGGTGATGGAGACCAGTCGACCCTTGCTGAGGTAGCGGTGGTGTTGTTCGGCGGGGGTGCCGAAGGTCTTGACGGGGATGAAGTCGGCGCCTTCGGTGCGGCCTCGGTCGACCGCGAGTCGGAAGGTGCAGATGGGGTTGCCGGCTGATGGTTCGAGTCGGGGGTCGGTGGCGAGTCGTCCGACGAGGGTGATGGTGTTCATGGCTTGTGCCTTTCTGGTTGGTTCCCCGCCGGTGCGGGGTGTTCGTGGTGGCACAGCCGTCGAGGATCGAGCGGCGAGGCAGCCCGGAGGGCCTTGACCTGCTTTGTCGGGGCCTAGCGAGGCCGAGCGTCAGTGAGGGGACCCGGAGGGCCGAGTGGTTTCGGCAAAGGGGGTTGCGTCGACGTGACCTCGGCGGAGCATGACGCCTCGATCTTCCCCGTGTCGGCGGAGAGGCGACCAGGTCGCACACCGCTCGAGCACTCGCTCTCGTCGGCCTTGGAGATCCAACGGGATTGGGCGAACTGCTGGCGGGGAGGTCTGCCTTCGGGGCGTCGCAGTTGTCTGGCGGAATGGGGGCGTCGGTTTATCGGCGAGATCGAGGACGCGCTGAGCGGCCTCCGATTCCCGGCCTGAATGATGGCCTGTTCGCTCAGCAGGCGAGGTGCCAGTGGTTGGGCCAGAGACAGGCGGGGTGGGTGCCGAGAGCGACAGCGGTTCGGTCGGCTTGTTCGGCGGGGACGCCCTCGTTGATCCAGCGGTGGATCGTGCGGCGGCTGACTCCGATAGTGCTTGCGATGGTGTCGATGGTGGCGCCACGGGCTTCGGTAGTGATGGGCTCGAACGGGAGGCGACGGCTGGCGGGTCGGCTCACTGCGCCACTTCCTCGGCGGTCGGGGTCGCGAGTTGGTGGAGGTGGTCGACGGCTCGTTGTGCTGCTGCGGCGGTGCGGAAGAGTGCTTTGGGGTCTTCGTTGAGGATGTCGAGCCAGTGGGCGAGGTAGGCGGCGTGGTCGGCTCGGGGTTGTGGGCTGATGTCGAGGCTGGCGGCGGCGATTGCGGCGCCGAGTTCGGCGACGAGTTCTTCGGCTGCGTAGTCGGGTGACCCGAACGGGGCGGAGATGTTGAGGCGGTCGAGTCGGCTTTGGTGGCCGGTCCAGTGGATGTGTTCGTGCAGGACGGTGGACCAGAACGCTTCGGGGTCGTCGAACTGGTCGAGGGCGGGGCAGTAGATCCGGTCGGTGGTTGGGGTGTAGCAGGCGCGGTCGCCGCCGTAGTGGACGTCTGCGCCGATGGCGTCGAGCCATTCACTCGCCGGGGTCGGCTCGGCTGGTTCGGTGTCGTTGGTGTGGCCGTCGACTTGGTGGGCGTTGAAGACGGCGTAGACGCGGGGGACGAGTCGCCGCCCGAAGGTCTTGCCGTCGGTCTCCGTGTCGGTGTTGTCGGTGGTCTTGGTGGTGACCCATTTGATGATGTGGGCGGCGTGTTCGCCTTTGCGGACTTGGGCGCCGGTGGTTTGCCATTGCTTGTAGGTGGCCCATTCGCCGGTGGGGTAGCCGCGTTCGAGGGCGTCGAGGGCGAGGGTGAGGACGTTGGCGCCGGCGTAGCGGTTGCCGGTGGTGGCGTTGCGGGCGGTGAGGAGGTCGCCGAGGTCGTGGGTGTGCCAGGGCATGGCCCATTGGTCGTGTGATCCGGTTTGGATCATGTCGACGAGTCGGCGTGTGACGAGCTCGGCGTGGGTGGTGTAGTTCATGGATCATCTCCCGTGGTTCGTGATGCGGAC
>JAHDDK010000117.1 GCA_020629375.1 Acidimicrobiales bacterium | reverse complement strand
CACTTGTTTCCTATGTCCTGAACAACCTGTTTCCGATGTCCTGAACCACAACACCGCCGCACCGCCGAGTGTGATGTCGCGAGACATCTGCAAGGGTCTTGAGGGTTTTGGGGTTGGTAGTCGCGGGTGGGGTCGAGGTGGAGTTCTCGGAGTTTTTCGCCGGTGGTGGTGGCGATGATTTTGATGTGCCGGTCGTTGATCAACATGACGATCGGAGTGTGTTTGTGTGCTCGTCCGATGCCGATGTGGTGGAGTCGCCCGTTGTGGCGGATGGTGACGGTTCCGGTGGTGTCGACGTGGTCGTGTCGGACTCGGTGTTCGGGGGTTTCGTTCCCGGGCTGGGCTTTGGGTAACAGCCCGTATTTGACGGCGGGTGTGGCGCCGATGGCTCGGTGTGGCCGGTGATGGTTGTAGATGTCGATGAACTCGTCGAGCAGCGTTTGAAGCTCGTGGTCGTCGGTGGCTGGGGGTCGGGCGGACAGCCATTTCTTGAGGGTTTGTTGGAACCGTTCGACTTTCCCGCATGTTGTCGGGTGGCCGGGTGTTGGCAGGATTTGGTTGACGCCGAGCGTGCGGAGGTGTTTCTCGAACCGGTTGAGTCCGGGCTGGCCGCCTTGGGAGAACCGTGCCGTGTAGTAAAGGCCGTTGTCTGAGAGCACAGCCGCTGGCGTTCCGTGGATGTGGCGGGCGTTGTTGAATTCGTTGACGACGATCGGGGTGTTCACTCGCCGGTGCACGGTGATTCGCAAGGCGAGCCTCGAGTGGTCGTCGAGCCATGACAGGACTTCGCGGTCGTTGCCGTTGGCGAGCCGGATGTGGGTCATGTCGGTTTGCCAGAGTTCGTCGGGGAGATCGGCTTGGAACCGGATGAACGACGATTTCGGTCGTTTCCGGGGTTGAGGGCTGATCCGGCCGGCTGCGGTCAGGTGACGACGGATCGTGGACACCGACGGCACATGTTCGTGGCCGTGTTGGTGGAGGTGCCAGCGGATCGAGACCGGGCCGGCATCGAGGCCATCGTTGGTGAGCCGGTCGCGTAGGTTCACGATCTCGGTGATCAGGTCATCGTCAAGACGAGTTGGTGATGAGTGGGGTCGCCGTGACCGCGGTTCGAACGCCGCGTCACCGTTGGTTCGGTAGCGGGCAACCCACCGCGACACCGTCGACGCGGAGACTCCGAACTCTGCTGCAACATCAGCCTGGCTGCGGCCCTCCAACACAACAGACAACACGACAAGACGACGGATCTCCATCCGTCAACATCAACCGAACCGCCTTGCACATGTCCTGAACTCACACACCGCCGCACCGCCGAGGCCACGTCTATATGTCTATACGCATAGACTAGCGCTAGTCACTGATCCTGTCAACGCGTATAGACTCCGAATCATGGGCCGGAAGGTAGATCTCGATGACCTCATCGGCGTCGGTGAGGTGGCAGAGCTCCTCGGCCTCGCGCATAGGAACAGCGTTACTACCTACATGCGCCGCTACGACGACTTCCCGAAGCCAGTGATCGAATTCGCGGATGGAAAGTGTCGGGCGTGGGCGCGTTGTGATGTGGAGGGTTGGCAACGGAGCAGGGGTCGCAGTTCAGGTGCTTCTCGGGGAGGCGAGTCTTGAACGAGCCAATCATTCGAGCCTTCGGACTTGGCGGCTACCGAAGCATCCGAGAGTTCGCAGTGCTCGACGACATGCGGGCGATAACCGTCTTGGCTGGGCGGAATAATGTGGGCAAGTCGAACTTTCTCAGGTTTCTTAGGGAGCACTACGACGACACCGTCGAAAGCCTAGCTAACCCAACGGCGCAGTCCTTTTCGTGGGCCGACGGCGATGAGCGGCCTCTCGGAACTGGCGATGAACTCACTTCGTTCGCGGTCGCATGCGAGGTGACGACAGATGCGAACTTGGAATGGGTATCTGCGCTCACGACGTCGGGTTATCAGGCCCCTAGAGGCATGGCCACGACGCTCGGCGAGGATGATGGTCGAGCCTTGCTGACCGAGGTCGAAGGAGTGCTTGAGGAAACATATGGTGGCCCCCGAATCGTGTGGTCGCGTGATCAGCGGAACAAGGCGCCAGAAACAGGGTTAGCCGAAGAGTTAGTGAAGGCTCTTCGTGCCGAGGGGAGGCTTCATCGATATCTGACGCATCTGAGTCGCAATGCTCAGCAGGGAGCTCAGATTCTGGCTCGGCAACTTGAAAGCTCTGCCCTTGTGCCACTACAGAATAGGCCGGTCTTCGTTCCGGCATTTCGACAGATCAAGAACGCTGGAGAGCAGTCGTGGGATGGAGCGGGGCTTATACCGATGCTCGCTGATCTGCGGGACCCTGACCTCGGGCCTGCCCGTCGCCGGAAACAAGAACGTTGGGCGAAGTTTCTTGGCTTCGTGCGCGAGGTACTTGAGGACCCTGCGATCGATGTCAGTGTTCCGCCATCTTCCCCGCGCTTGATAGTTGAGATGAATCGTCGCGAGTTGGATGTGAACGATCTCGGTCACGGAATCCACGAGGTGATTATCCTCGCAGCCGCAGCGACGGCACACGAGAACACCCTGTTCCTTCTTGAAGAGCCCGAGATCCACGTTCACCCATTGTTGCAACGACGCATCTTGCGCTACTTGTCAGAGACAGAGGGAAATCAGTTCGTAATCGCGACGCATTCCGCTCACTTCTTAGACCACCCGCAGGCTTCCGTATTTCGTGTGTCGCTCGCAGAGGCCTGGACTCAGGTAGCGCCGGTGTCAACGAATTCAGAGCTTGTGACTACCGCTCGAGACTTGGGTTACCGTCCCTCCGACCTTCTCCAAGCCAACGCCGTGGTGTGGGTTGAGGGCCCCTCGGACCGAATCTACCTGAAGCACTGGCTCATGAAGGCAGCTCCAGAGCTCCGTGAAGGGGTGGATTACTCGATCATGTTTTATGGGGGCCGGCTCGCTGCTCACCTCAGCGGGCAAGATGGGAAGTTCGTCATGGCGACGGAGCAGCTAATCGAGCTCCGGAGAATCAACCGCTTCTCCGCAATCGTTATGGATAGTGACCGGACAAAGAAAGGTCAGCACACCAAGAGAGGCACGACGAAGGGCCGGCTGAGAGACGAGTTTGGGGACGCACCCGGGTACGCATGGATCACGGAAGGGCGGGAAATCGAGAACTATGTGGATCCCGGCGTAATGCTGCAAGCGATCCAGAGCATCGACCCTAGGGCTTCCAAGTTGGTGTCCGTGGATGACTACGAACATCGATGGAAGTACCGCAGGGCTGGCTCGTCGAGAATCATCCATGCCAACAAGGTTGAGCTTGCCCGCGCCGTTGTTGCGCTTGATCCCGGGCTCGAAGTGATGCGACTGAAGTCTGCGATTGGAGGGCTTGTCTCCATGATTCGAGAAGCGGGTGGTCCAGGTGTGAGCGTAGGGTGAAGCATGTACCGGCTAGAGCAATACTCACCCACCTTCTACAATGCGCATGTCAAACAGCTGTCAAACGAACGAGCCTGCACATGGCGGACGAGCGCGCTCTCATCGGTTCTTCCGGCCTTGGAGCCAGCGTGAACGGGAGGCGGGCGGCCTGGACGACACCCGCCCGTACGAGGACATCGAACTCATACCCCGAAAGAGACACGGTTCGGTGACTCCGAGAGCGGGCCGATACACGGTCAATGTCGCTGCTCGGGGCGTCGATACCTCGACATGGAGCGTTTGGCGACAACGCTGAAGCACGCAGAGGAAGTCGAGTCGTTCAGGCGATTCGAGAGTTCCGCTCGTTGGCCGCGGGTGCTGCTCGTCGGAGCGGTGGCTGCCCTTCTCGTGTTGTTCCTCCTCGTGCCCGCCGACATCCCGGACGTTGTCGGCGTGCTGCTAGTCCTGTTCGTCCTCGTGCCCTCGGTCCTCATCATCCCGACCTCGCTCGTCTGGGAGTTGGCAAGCTACCGACGTCGTCGCCGCCAGCGCCGCCGGTGGGAGAACGATGGCGCACAGCCGATCGCGGTGCTGCGGCGCGGCCTTCCCGTGTCCGCGCTTGCGGTGGGATTCGGCTTCGCGGTCTGCGGTCTGCTGTTTCCGCTGCTTCTTCTCGGGTTTCCGTTGGTCGTGATGTTCATCGCGACGATGTCTGGACGCATGGTCGAGGTGGAGCCCGCAGGTGTCCGAATCACGGACGGCTCGATGGTGACCGAGATCGCGGCATCGAAAGTGGCCCGCATTCTTCATGTCCGAAACTCGGCGCTCGACCGTGCGCTCGATCCAGAGCGTTTTCCGAACAAGTTCGTCGTCGTCCTTCGCTCAGGAGGAGAGGTCGATCTCGCCGACTACGTCCCGAACGAACGTGCTGCACGCGCCTTTGCGGACCGGGCGAACGTGATCTTGGGTACGACCGGGCTTCAGGATGCCCCGCCTCCCGAACGGCCCCAGGACCGGCGCCTCGATCTCGAACAGGCGAAGCAGCGCTGAAGCACCCAGATTCCAGCTGCCGCCTGTGCCGCTACCCTCGAGTGCGAAACGAGAGGCCCGTCGCTGCCTGAAGAGCGACCCGACATGACACACACCGACCTGCCGGAAGGGACCCTCGCCAACGCTGCATGAGCGGGGCGCGACGAACCCCGCCCGCCGAACTTCGACGGCAGCGCAATCACCGTAGTCACCAGTGTTGGAACCACCTGATCGTTGCGCCGTTGTGGGTGAGCTTCGAGGCCAACCTCGGCACGCTGCTCCGAACGTGTGATGCGGTCGGCGCCTGCATGGCCGTACCAAAGACTGCGCACTATCGAGAAGCGCTCGCCCGTGGCGACACGTTGCCGAAGCGGCCCCACATGCATTGGGTGAAGGGCTCGAAAGTCCGCTGGCTCGAGTCGCAGCGGGACCGTGATGCAAGGATCGTTGCGGTCGAGCTCGCGGACGACTCCATCCCGTTGACCCTGCTCGAACCCGCCCGAGAGCCAACGATCGTGCTGCTCGGCCACGAACGCTCGGGCGTTCCCGACGAGGCGTGGCCACTGATCGACGATGTTGTGCAGATCCCGATGATCGGTCGCGGTTCAAGTCTCAACGTCGCCGTTGCAGGCTCGCTCGTTCTCTATCGACGCGCCGGGCTCTGTTGAGCGGCTCTCAACGTCGATACGGGGCATCGGTCAGGACGTCGGGAACGATTGGGTCAGGAGTGCTCGGTCGGCGTCGGGGATGAAGAGGGTTTGGATGATGTCGACCACGAAGCCATTGGGGTCGAGCGTCATGAAGTGGCGTTGACCAGCCTCGGCGTCGTGGAGCTCGACGACGATCGGGTACCCAGCGGCGACCGCCCTTTCGTAGCAGTCGGTTGCGTCCTCGACCTCGAAGCTGATCAGCACGCCTCCCGCCGGGCCCCGTGCTTGCTCAGGAACCGACTCATGTGCGGCGTCGACGACGGCGAGCTGGACATCGGAGCGGCCGGGCGCCTCCAACGCGATGTACCAGTCGGACTCCCACACCGGTTGAAGGTCGAGGAGAGTCACATAGAAGTCCCGAGTCGCCGTGAGGTCCCGGGAGCAAATGTCGGGATAGATGCTTCTGGTTCTGCCCATCTCCGACAGTCAACTACCACTGGGCCGTTGCCCCAAAGGTCGTGCCCTCCGATACGGGGCATGGGTGTAGTACTTCGGCCGATCATCGAGGCGAAGGTGGAGCCACGACACGCCGCCGCCGGACGTGCTCACCCACACGGGGTTCTCGTTCACCCGCTCCAAGACCGCACACGCTGCCGCCTCCCAGAACGCATCGATCTGCAATGCGGGTGCGGTTCGGAGGAACGACAAGAGGTAGCTGTAGTCAGCATCCTCGCTGATCTGCCGCGGAACCACGAGCGTCGCGTCGCCGCCCAGGTTTGTGAACACCACGACGGGCTCTTCCCCACTCAGGTGAGTTGCGAATGGAGAGGCGTCCGCCGAGCGTCGGAGCGGTGCGTCGACGATCACGAATTCGGCGACGTGTTGGAGAGTGCTCGAGTCGAGCGGCGGCATCTCGAAGAAGGCTTGGCCGAACGGCACCGAGGCGATGATCTCCGAAAGCGTCAAGCGGCTCTGCGAACTGGCTGCGAGCTGTTCCCACAATCGCCGTCGTGTGATCGCAATGCCGTCGATCGTGGCTGAGGCGTGATGAGTCGATCCCCGGACGGTTACGTCGAACTCGAGCTTCTGAGTCACGAATCGTCGTCGATCGAGGTCACGTGGCGCAGCCACAGGCCGCCGCCATGGAGATCCCCCGGTAGGTAGCTGCGGTGTCCGAGAAGCTGGCGGACCCGTGGTGAGCGGTCGGCGAGCGAGCCCAGGGGATGGTCGAGCACGATCGCTTCTTCGGGGGTGAGCCAACCGGCGACGAAGCTCAGATGCATCGCCCGACGCCAGCGGTCGGTCGTGCGGTTGGCGCCCCCGCCATGGAACACGTGGCCGGAGTACACCAGTG
>JAHDDK010000116.1 GCA_020629375.1 Acidimicrobiales bacterium | reverse complement strand
GCCAGAGGATCCGTTCGAAGCAGTGATCGGGAATGACCGCCTTCGTTTCGGCGGTCGTCGGGAGGAGATGTCCGGCACTCACCCCAACAGCGTTGCAGGTCCGGGAGCAATTGGGGCGTTACCCCGGGGTAATTGCCCCTGGCCCGTCAGCGAAGAAACGCATCACGCGTTCGGCGATCCGATCCGGCGCTTCGAGCGGCCCGAAGTGCCCCAACATCCGTTGTTCATCGAGCACGGCGTTCTCCAGTCGCTTCACCAGCTCCGGAGCGAAGTCCGCCGGCGATCCGGCATCGGAACGGCGCCCCGCAGCAACCGCCACCAAAAGGTCCACACCCTCCACATCGGCCAGGAGGAGCTTGTTCGGCGCCCCGAACGTGGCCGACTCCGACGACGGTTCACACGCCAGCGTGACGTCGCCATCAGCCGTGTCCACGAACCCGTGCTGCACGTACGAAGCGAGCACGTCGTCGCGGAGCGCCTGAAGTGGTGGCCTCGAGCCGTAGCGGACGAACGCCGCCTCCCGGTCGGGGAAGTTGGCACGGCGCGCTCGTGCCGCGTCACGCATGAACTGCTCACCTTCGCTGAGGACCGCCTCAGGCGGAAAGACGATCGGCTCGAAGAAGTAGGCGCCAGCGAACGTGCCTGGAGCGGCAAGCTCCGCAAACAGAATCGCGGCACCCCCCATCGAATGGCCGAACGCATGCAACGGGCGCCCGTCGTACTCGCGAATGTGCTCCACCACTGCCGCGACGTCCCTGCCCATCCCGGCCCACGCGAAATCCCCGTTCGCCGGTGGAGCCGTTGCGCCATGTCCTCGAAGATCCGCGGCCCAGACCGAGTGAGCCCGCGTGAGCGTCTGGGCGAACGGCGCGTAGGCAAGACCGTGAAACCCGGTCGCGTGGCAGATCAACACGGGCGGCCCATCGCCACCCAAGTGATGCAGAGCGACATCAACTCCGTCCGTCGACGCAACGCGCCGAGTTGTTGCACCGGCCACGACGACATCGACGGCTGCCGGCTCGCTCCCCAACGGGCTGCGTTCGACATCGATCCGCAGGACACCATCGTCAGCCCGACCGACCGACCGCACGACGTAACGAACATCCGACGCATCGATCGAAATCACCGAACCCGCCGAGAGATCGTCTGGCACCGCCCGGGTGCCGATGTCCGTCCCGGAAAGTACGAGGTGGGCGTCGACTCGACTCATGCTCCCGATTCCATCATGGACCACCACGAAAGGGCACGATCAAGCAGGGATCCCCTGAGCTCCTGGAATCGCTCCACGGCCGCCTGGCCCGGCCAGTCGGCGGGAAGCAGGCTTCGGGGCAGGTCGGGGTCGAGCGACGGGAATCGGCGCCACCGGTGGACGAGCGCCGCCAACTCCACTGCGGCGTCCTCGTCGGTCGCCGTGCTGACCCGCGGGGTGTCCTCGAGAAAGGCGTGATATTCGACAGTCAACGCCGGGAGGTCCCACGCCTGCGATGCGAGATCGGCGCCATCGCCCAGCGTTCCCAACTCGGCCACGAATGAGGTTGCCCGAACATCGAGGTCGCGCAGCAGCGGCTCCACGACGGCCTCCTGCTCGACCCACGGCGACAGCCACACCCCTTGCCCAAGCGACCCGAATCCGGCCCAGCGAAGGCCCACGCTCATCCGGTACCGCACCTGCCGCTCCTGCTCCGGCACGCTTGCGAGGAGGACGGACCAACGGCCATCCCATGCCTGCGTCCCGCGGCCGAACCCGTAGATCCGCAACGCGCCGGAGCTCAGGAGTGCGGAAGAGGCCGGCGTGAGCGACCAACGGGTTTCGCGACCCACCCGTTCCTTGGAGAGCCAGCCGCGGTCGTGCATCCGGGCCAACGCCTGCCGGCTCGCCTTCGGTTGGACACCGAGACCGTCCATGACACTCAGCAGGCTGCGGGTCCACGCCGAGCCGCCCGCAGGCAGCACGAATTCGCCGAGTACGGTCGTCAACAGCGACCGACTCGACTCTGCGCTCGCGCTTCCATCCCGGTTTGCCCCGAGGATGGCGGCAATCGAATGGTCCACGGATGGCTGGCGATCGTCGATGGATGCAGTGTAGGACGGAGCGGAGAACCCGTCGCCAAGGGAAGGGGCCAGGTGGTGATGTCGGAACCGGTGATGTCCACAGTGTCGATCGACGACGCCCGCCTGAGGACAGCCATCTGGGGAGATGGTGTTCCGGACATCGTCCTCCTGCACGACGGTCTCGGCTCCATCACGCAATGGCGAGGAGTGCCGGCGGCGATCGCCACCCGCACGAGGCGAACCGTCCTCGCATACGATCGCGCCGGGCACGGCGCCTCGACACCCGTGCCCAATGGAGCGCATCCACCCGGCTGGATGGTCCACGAAGCAGATCTCCTCGACGAACTGCTGCAAACGGTCGGCGCAACCCATCCCCTTCTGGTCGGCCACTCCGACGGGGGAACGATCGCGCTGTTGCATGCCATCGCCCATCCCCGTCAGAGCCGAATGCTCCTGCTCGCCGCGCACAGCTGGGTCGAACCGGCGGCGGTGAGCGAGATTCGTCGGCTTCGAGGCAACAGCGCTGCGGTCATCGCCGGACTCGCTCGCCACCACGAGCACCCGGTCGAGCTGTTCGAGGCGTGGAGCGGCGCCTGGACGAGCGACGAATTCGCCTCGTTCGACATTCGGGATGCGCTGGCCGCCATCGCCGTCCCGGTCCATGTCGTGCAGGGCGACGCCGACGAATTCGCCACGGACGCGCAGGCGTACGAAACCGCTGCAGCGATCGGTGAATCGGCTCGGTGTTCTCTGCTCTCCGGCGGTCGCCACCTGATCCATCACGATGACCCTGACCTCGTCGTCGAACTCGTCGAAGCGGAAGTCGCAGCGATGTAGCTGCCGCACCGCCAACCCCATATTCCACATATTCTTGACGAGTGACGATGAATTCGTAGACTGTTGGAAAGGGGGCAACATGACCGAGCCAGACATCGACTTCGCCACAGACCCAGACGACTACCGCCATTGGCAGCTCGACGTCGACGGACCGGTCGCCACCCTCCAGATGCAGGTCGACCCACACGGCGGCATTCGCGGCGACTACGAACTCAAGACCAACTCCTACGACCTCGGCGTCGACATCGAACTCCACGACATCGTCCAACGCCTCCGCTTCGAGCACCCCGGGGTGAAAACCGTCGTCCTCACCGGAGGACTCGACAAGATCTTCTGCGCCGGCGCCAACATCCAGATGCTCGCCGGAGCAAGCCACGGTCACAAGGTCAACTTCTGCAAGTTCACCAACGAGACCCGCAACGCCATCGAAGATGCATCCGCGAACTCCCGACAAGTGTGGATCGCTGCCGTGAACGGCACGGCCGCTGGTGGCGGCTACGAACTGGCGCTCGCCTGCGACGAAATCCACCTCGTCGACGACCGCTCATCCGCCGTCTCCCTCCCCGAGATTCCACTCCTCGCCGTACTTCCGGGAACCGGTGGCCTGACACGCGTCGTCGAGAAGCGACGGGTTCGGCGCGACCTCGCCGATGCGTTCTCCACTCGCAACGAGGGTGTCCGCGGCCAGACCGCGGTCGATTGGGGACTCGTCGACGGCATCGCACCGGCCTCCGCCTTCGAGGCACACATCGCCCACCGATGCGAGATCCGGGGAGCCGAATCCGACCGCCCCGACACGGCCGGCATCACCCTTGCCCCCCTCCAGCGCACCATCGAGGAAGACACCATTCGCTACGGCACCCTCAGCGTCGACATCGCCCGCAACACCAACGCCGCCACCTTCACCCTCGCCGCGCCGACGACGACCCAACCGACCGACGGCGCCGGTCTCCACGCCTCCGGCCCGGACAGCTGGCTCCTACAGGCGGCACGAGAGCTCGACGACGCGATCCTCCACCTTCGCTTCAACGAGACCGAGGTCGGGACCTGGGTGTTCCGCACCACGGGCGATCCCGACGCCGTGCTCTCCGCCGAGGCCCCGCTCCACGACGATGCAGACCACTGGCTCGTCCGCGAGATCCGTCTGCTCTGGGCCCGCACACTCAAACGGCTCGACGTCTCCGCCAGGTCACTCGTGACACTCATCGAACCCGGCAGCGCTTTCGCCGGCCTCCTCGCCGAACTCGTGCTGGTCGCCGACCGGAGCTTCATGCTCGACGGGACGTGGGAAGACCTCGACGATCCACCCGAGCCTGCAACCGTTCGGCTCAGCGCCGCGAACCTCGGGCTCGTTCCCATGTCCAACGGCCTCACCCGACTCGCAACCCGATTCTGGGGCCGAGACGATGCACTCGCCGCAGCCACGTCCACGATCGACACCGACCTCGATGCTGCGGCGGCCGCTGCGGTCGAACTCGTCACGTTCACACCGGACGACCTCGATTGGGACGACGAAATTCGTCTCATGCTCGAAGAGCGCAACAGCTTCAGCCCAGACGCCCTGACCGGAATGGAAGCCAACTACCGGTTCGTCGGCCCCGAGACCCTCGAGACCAAGATCTTCTCCCGGCTGTCCGCCTGGCAGAACTGGATCTTCCAACGACCCAATGCAGTCGGACCCGAAGGAGCGCTCCAACGCTTCGGCACCGGTTCCCGCCCCAACTTCGACAAACGGAGAGTCTGAGCAATGAGTACGGTCGACATCGACGCCAAGATCCCGAACAACGTTGACCTCGCCGGCGACCGGCGACTGCAGCGGGCACTCGAGGCGTGGCAACCCAAGTTCGTTCGCTGGTGGGAAGACCTCGGTCCGAGCGCGTTCAAGCGCAACGAGGTCTACCTGCGCACGGCCATCGACGTCGGCCGCGACGGCTGGGCCAACTTCGACCACGTCGAAATGCCCGACTACCGATGGGGCATCTTCCTCGCCGAGCAGGAACCCGACCGCACCATCGCCTTCGGCGACCACAAGGGCGAGGCCGCATGGCAGGAGGTTCCGGGCGAATACCGGTCCGACCTGCAGCGGCTGATCGTCGTCCAGGGCGACACCGAGCCGGCATCGGTCGAACAGCAACGCCACCTCTCGCTGACCGCGCCGTCGCTGTACGACATGCGCAACCTCTTCCAGGTCAACGTGGAGGAAGGCCGCCACCTCTGGGCGATGGTCTACCTGCTGCACCGCTACTTCGGTCGGGACGGACGCGAGGAGGCCGACGAGATGCTCGAACGTCACTCCGGCGACGACGACAACCCGCGCATCCTCGGCGCCTTCAATGAAGAGACCCCGGACTGGCTGTCCTTCTTCATGTTCACCTACTTCACGGATCGCGACGGCAAGTATCAGCTCGCCTCACTGCGAGAGTCCGCATTCGATCCGCTCTCGCGAACCTGCGACTTCATGTTGAAGGAGGAGGCCCACCACATGTTCGTCGGCGCGTCCGGTGTCGGGCGCGTCGTCCAACGCACGCTCGAACTGATGCTGGAGCACGACACCGACGACGTGCATCCGTACGGCGGCATCAACCTCGACCTGCTCCAGAAGTACATCAACTTCCACTTTTCGGTGTCTGCCGATCTCTTCGGCGCCGAGACGTCAACCAACGCAGCGAACTACTACGCGGCCGGCATCAAGGGACGGTTTCAGGAAGAGAAGCGGGACGACGACCACCAGCTGAAGACGGCCTATCGCAACGTGCCGCTCTGGGAAGACGGGCAAATCGGTGAAAGGGAGGTCACGCAGCTGTCCGCGCTCAACGAGACGCTTCGGGACGACTACATCGAGGACTGCCAGAAAGGGCTCGATCGATGGAACCGCATGCTGGCCGATGCCGGCGCCAACGAGCTGCGTCTCCCACACACCGGGTTTCACCGAGACGTCGGCACCTTCCGTGACACCCACGTCAGCCCCGACGGCCGAGCGATCTCCGAAGACGAATGGAACGCGAACGTCGACGCCTGGCTTCCCACCGCCGACGACCGCTCCCACGTGCAGTCGCTCCAGGTCGGGGTGAACGAGCCCGGCAAGATGGCCGGCTGGCTCGCACCTCCATCCCGTGGGATTCATCAGAAGCCGATCGACTATGACTATGTGAAGGTCTGAGGGGGCTCACATGGGGGAACAGTTCAACGTCGCCGAATGGTTGGTCGATCGCCATGTGGCGGAAGGCCGCGGGGACCGGGTCGCCATTCGTTGCGAAGGGCGGTCGATGACCTACGCCGAGCTCCAGCGCGACATCTGGCGGGTACAGCACCTGCTCGCCGCGCTCGGCCTCGACGCCGGTGACCGCGTGGCCATGGTCGTGCAGGACGACGAGACGTTCCCGGCCTTCTTTCTCGGCGCCCAACGATCCGGGCTCGTGCCGGTTCCGCTGTCCACGATGCTGAAGGGGCACTCGCTCGGCGAGATCATCGCCGACTCCGGCGCTCGCACCCTCGTCATCTCCGACACGTTCCTCGACACGGTCGACGCCATCAGCATCGCGGCGCCGTCCATTTCCAGCGTCGTCGTGAGCGGCCCATCGAACGTGAAGATCGACGACGAAGCCACCGTGCGCTGGTCGCCCTGGTCCGAGGGGGAAGGCGACCCGGTCGAGGCGGC
>JAHDDK010000037.1 GCA_020629375.1 Acidimicrobiales bacterium | reverse complement strand
CCGCCATGCCCGCAGGTGGCATGGACGGCATGGGTGGCATGGGCGGCATGATGTGATGCCGATCCCCTGATTTGTCGCCAGCGATGGCGACGATCGGGGGATCCCGTGTGAATCACGCATCGATGGGGCTCGGCTTCGGCCGGGCCTCATCGTCGTTTTCGGCCCGATACTTGGCGACAGCGCCATCTTCAGGACGACGAAAGACTGCCGATTGGATGCGGTGACCTCTTCTCCCGAGCTGTCTGGCGTTCTGCTCCGTCGACTCCTCGGCGACAGTGGTTGCGTCGTGTATTGCCACGACCTCGACGCACCGTTCACGATTCGGGCTGTCGAAGGCGACACCGAACCCGTGGTCGGTCTGCGCCCCGATCAGCTCATCGGTCGACCCCTGAGCGACTTCATCATCCTGTCCGACTGGGAGCTCAATCATCAGGTCGAACACGGCGGCACATTGGTAGCCGACGTCCGGGCACGGCATTTCTCGGGGGCGACATCGTGGGTTCGAATCCGAAGCCACATCCAGGAGAACGGCGACGGGTTCCAGATGCTCGGCATCGCGATGGACATCGACAGCCTCAAGCGACGCGAGCTCGACCTTGCCCGCCAGGTCCGGGTCGATGCGCTCACGGGGTTGTTGAGCCGCGAGAGCTTTCTCGACGAGGTACGTCGAGCCATCGATCGTCTCGAGGGGCCCCTTGCGCTCGGAATCATGGATCTCGACGGGTTCAAGCAGATCAACGACACACTGGGTCACCCGTTCGGTGATGCCGTTCTCCAAGAGATCGGCACCCGCCTGGCCTCGCTGTGCGATGACCAGCTGGCGATGGCGCGATTGGGCGGCGACGAGTTCGGACTGCTTGTGTTCGCCGACGCCGAGGCGGCTGCGAAGCGAATCGCCATCGTTGCCGAAGCCGTCGGCGAGGAGATGCGCATCGGTGATGTCGACCTCCGCACCCGCGGGTCGATTGGTTGGGCAGTAGCCGAGCCCGGTCTCACGACACCCGAGTTGATGCGCCAAGCCGATGTTGCGATGTATGACGCCAAGCGCCAGCGCACCGGACAGCAACGCTACGAGGCGAACGATGACCATCGGTCGGTCGAATCCCTCGATCGTGTCGCACATTTGGCTCGCTCGCTCGAGCGAGAGTTGGTGATGTGGTTTCAGCCACTCGTCGACCTCGACTCGGGCGAACCGGTTGCGCTCGAGGCCCTCGCCCGATGGTGTCATCCGGATCGCGGGATTCGAAGCCCGGCCGAGTTCTTGCCTCTGATCGAGCAGGGTGGTCTTCGGACGCGGTTCGACATGTGGGCGCTCGAAGCGATCTCTGCTGCTGCGCATCTGAAGACGCCGTCGAGCGGCGAACCCATGCGGTTGGCGATGAACGTCAGCGTCGACGGACTCCGATCGCCGCAGTTCTTGCCGAGGATTCGCCAGCTTCGTCGATCGGAGACCTTCGCTGCCGATCAGTTGTCGATCGAGATCTCGGAAAAAGACCTCGACGAAGACCTGGCGAAGATCGCCCCGATCCTTCACGAGCTGCGGGCGCTCGGAATTGGTCTCTCGCTCGACGACTTCGGCACGGGCTTCTCGTCGCTGATTCGTTTGAAGGATCTTCCGTTCACCGAGGTCAAGATCGATCGGTCGTTCGTCTCCGGCATCGTGTTGGACCACACCGATCACACGATCGTGCGCACGACGATCGACATGGGCAGCTCGCTCGGTCTGCATGTCGTTGCCGAAGGTGTCGAGAGCTTCGAGATCGCCGAGATGCTCGCAGACATGCGATGCCACGTGGGTCAGGGCTTTCGGTTCGCAGTGCCGGCCCCAATCGACTCGCTGATGCGGGACGGATTCGTGACCACCGAAGCCGCCTTGCGGGACACTCTCCAGCCGCCGGCGATCCCCGTGATTCCGCAGATGACGGCCGAGAGCGACGACGAACGTGCGCGGTATGCCCGCATTCGCGCTGCGCTCGCCGCCGAACTTCTGAGTTGACCACGAGGGGCTCGTTGCGCTCGCGCATGTGTCATTCGGCCTGTTTGGATCAAGCCAACCGCCGCCCGAGGGCGAGAACTCGGCCATGTTTCGCTTTTGGAGAGCTTCGGCTGAACGTGGTGCGGTGAGCGCGGAGATGGCGCTTCTGCTCGGGCTGGTTGCGATGGGTGCCGTTGCGGCGCTGTCGACGATGGGCAACACCATTGGTGGTTCGGAGCAGGCGAACACGGCCTCCGGCGCGCTCGGGGGTTCGAGTGAGCCATCGTTGATCGAGACGACCAGTGGCCGACTCTGGGATCCCTCCAGCGGAGCCGTCGTGTCACTCGGCGGCGGTGCTGTGCGGTCTACGGCGCCGACGGACACGCTGCAGGGCAATGTCGAGAGCGACGTCGACAGTCGGGTTTGGCCCGAGGCAGGACCCATCACGCTCGATGCCGACCTCCGTGTTGTATCGATCGATGGCGCGTTCGCCGGAGCCACGCCGCACGACCAGACAGTTCCAGCCGGCACCGAAGTGTGTAGCTACTACGTCCAGACCGATCGTGAGTCCAACGGCTACACGGAAGGCACGGCAACGTTCAAGGGTCGAGAGGTGCTCGGCGTCGTCACTCGACTCGATGAGCTCGAGAAAACCGACGACTTGTTGGGCGCGGATGGGACGTACTACGGCGGCGGTCGCGGCATGGAGAATCACGACAAGTTGATCCTTGACCGAGATGCCGGAACCGTTTCCTGGAGCATCTGGGTGGCGGGCGAGAAGTGGACTGACGACTTCCGCGTGATCACGACCTGCGGATAGCCCGAGGGCGCGTGTCGAGGCGAGTTCATCGGTCCGAACCGCTCGTCAACACCTTGTGGCTCGTGCATGTGCCATTCGGCCTGTTTCGATCAAGACGGCGCCACCTCCCGCCGAGAACTCGGCCATGTTTCGCTTTTGGAGAGCTTCGGCTGAACGTGGTGCGGTGAGCGCGGAGATGGCGCTTCTGCTCGGGCTGGTTGCGATGGGTGCCGTTGCGGCGCTGTCGACGATGGGCAACACCATTGGTGGTTCGGAGCAGGCGAACACGGCCTCCGGCGCGCTCGGGGGTTCGAGTGAGCCATCGTTGATCGAGACGACCAGTGGCCGACTCTGGGATCCCTCCAGCGGAGCCGTTGTGTCACTCGGTGGCGGAACGGTTCGGGCGACCACGCCCGGGGACACGCTCCAAGGAAATGCTGAGAGCGACAAGGACCCGAGTCGGATCTGGCCCGAAGCCGGACCGATCGTGCTCGACCAAGACGTGAAGGTCATCTCGATCGATGGAACCTTCGATGGCTCCTCGCCTCACAATCAGGTCATCCCGGCAGGCACGCAGGTGTGCAGCTACTACGTGCAGATCGATCGAGCCACCAACGGCTACGCCTCGGGATCCGCGGACTTCCGTGATCGAGAGGTCCTCGGTGTGGTCGCGAGCAAGACCGAACTGAAGAACACTGACGACGTCCTCGGTGAGGATTCGACCTACTACGGCGGATTCCGCGGTCTCGAGAGCAACGACAAAGTCACGATCGACAACGCGAACAACACCGTCTCGTGGTCGATCGGCATGCTCGGACAGACCTACACGGACGACTTCCGAATCGTCACGAGCTGCTGAGACGTGCCCGCCATTGCGCGGTACAGAACGTTCAGAAGATCGTACGAGTCGCGACTTCGACCACGAGAAACGCCGTCACGCCGATCGTGAGCAGCACGAACCATGGCGCCTCGGCCCACTCGTGGCGGAGGCTCGCCCACGCCTTTGCTGCCCGCGGCCTCATGGATCCAGTGTGACATAGCCTGAGCGCGTGGGCCGCCGAATCATCGAGATCCCGGACTGGCTTGTGCTGTCGACGACGGTTCGGGGGAGCAAGGACCCCGTGATGGTCGGCCCCACCGAAATGCGATGGAACACCCGGACACCAGACGGTGTCGGCACCCTCCATTTCGATCGCGTGGCCACTGGCCGGGTCGTCGCCGAGACCTTCGGCCCCGGATCAGAGTGGCTGCTCGATCAGGCTCCCCGGCTGCTCGGCGCCGAGGATGATCTGGCTGGCTTTGAACCTCCCGAAGGCCCACTCGCTGATCGGTGGCGCCGAAGCCCGTTCCTGCTCGGTCGGACCGACCGCCTGTGGGACACGTTGATCGGCGGAGTCTTCGGCCAGAAGGTCCAAGTTCGGAATGCCTTACGGGCCCGTCGCCTCTTGGCACGTCGATTCGGCGACCCCGCCCCCGGACCGATGGGCGGCTGGATCCTCCCACCCCCGGACCGGGTCGCCGAGATGGGATACGCCGACTTTCACCCTCTCGGTGTCGAACGGGTCCGGGCCGAAACGCTTCGCCGTGTCGCGATCGAGATGCCCTGGCTCCAACGGCTCGAAGCCCAGCCGCCAACCGTTGTGCAACGCCGACTACAGCGGATCCGCGGGATTGGCCCGTGGACCGCTGCGATGGTCACGGCGGCAGCACTGGGAGACGCCGATGCGGTCCCGGTCGGTGATTTCCACATCCCGAACACCATCGCGTGGCACCTTGCTGGCGAACCGCGCGGCGACGACGCTCGCATGCTCGAGTTGCTCGAACCGTGGGCCGGACACCGATGGCGCGTGATCCGTCTGGCAAAGTCGTCGGGCGGTGCTCCGAAGCGGGGCCCGCGGCTGGATCTGCGAGGAGACGGCCTGCACAAGGAATGGGACTCGAAGCGCCATGGCTGAAGCGTTCACCTACGTGTCGATCGACGGGATCGTCGACGACCCGTCGACGGCGAGCATCCCGATCGCCGACATGGGTTTCATCCGCGGGTACGGGGTCTTTGAAGTCATTCGTGCGCTGCATGGACGACCCGTCCGGCTCGGCCCACATCTCGACCGGCTCGAACGATCCGCCGCCATGCTCGGCATCGACCTCCCCGCCTCCGAACGACTCGCTGGATGGGTACACGAGGCCTGCGTCGCCGACGACCATCCCGACTCGGTGATCCGGCTGCTGGTCTCGGCGGGAGACGACCCGTATGAGGGCATCGCCCGGATCGTCGTCACGGCCGAGCCCGCTCCACCACAACCACCGACCCTGAGCCTGGCGCCGATCGATGCTCCCTGGCACAGCGACGGTGCCGATTGGGAACTCCTACGGGCGAAGACCCTGTCGTACGCCAATAACTTCGGCTCCCGCCGAGCCGCGATTCGCGCCGGTGCCGATGATGCGCTGCTCATCGGCCGATCGGGGCGCATCCTCGAAGGGCCCACGTTCACCGTTGGCTGGGTGGTCATCGAGGACGGCACACCCATTTACGAAACACCGGCGATGTCGCTCGGCATTCTGGACTCGATTACCCGAAGCCTTGCGTTGGACGCTGCGGCGGACGTGTCCCTGCTCGTGCGTGAGGTCGAAGCAGCACTTGATCGGCTCGATGACGCGGTCGAGTTCTTCGCGCTCTCAACGCTACGTGACGCCGTACCGGTGACCGCCGTCGGCGAGCGCCGTTTCGAGCCGGGCCCGCACACCCGGACCCTGAGAGAGGCGATGGCGGCACGTACCGCCGACGAGCTGCGCTGAAGCCCGACGGGCCCGACCTCTCGCCGTACGAGGTCGGTAGCATTCGAGACATGGACGAACGCCCTGCACCGTCGCCCGAGAAGCTGCTTTCTCAGTTCCGAGATTGGACTGCGGGCGACGAGCTACCCGGGCGAACGATGAGCTATCTGAAGACCGGCTTCCTCGACGAGGTCCTCAACGGGTTGGACCCGAGCGATGACATTGCCGCGATGCTCGAGCACTGGTCGGAGTGGGAAGCGGGAAAGACCAATCCCGAGTCGGTGCTGCAAACCCTCAAGGAGCGGGGCCTCGAAACGTTGCTCGGCGCGTCGTCGTAGGTTTCGGTGACGTCGCCGGTCTCCGGTCGAGGCGGTCCGCAGCCCATCCCTCGACCTGATGATTGGTCGGTTGGTGCCGGGCCGATGTGGAGGGGCGGCCAGGTCGAGATGGCCCGCATCGTTGAGGCGGTCGCCTCGTACACGCCGTCGGAGGTCGTGCGCGGTCCGCTCGTCCAGCGTCCCGATCGTCCGGGTCGCGAGTCCGCCGTCCTCGTTGCGTTGTACGACGACAGCGATCGGGGGCCCACGACGATTCTGACCAGGCGACCGCGTCACATGCGCAAGCACGCGGGCGAGGTCGCGTTCCCCGGGGGTGGTGTCGAGGACGCGGACGTCGACCGCTGGGACACGGCACGTCGCGAGGCCCACGAAGAAGTCGATCTCGATCCGACGTTGCCCAGACGCATCGGCGAATTGGATCGTTTCGTGACCGGCGCGAGCTGGTCGTTGGTGACCCCGATCGTCGCGATCCTCGACGAGCCCCCCACCCTGATCGCTTCGCCTGACGAGGTCGAAGAGATCCTGCGAGTCCCGCTCGCTGAGCTCCGGCAGCCCGATGTGTATCGGCAGGAGATCTGGCGGCGAGGCGATGATGTCGTGCCGATGCACTTCTTCGATTTGGTCGGCGACACGATCTGGGGTGCCACGGCGCTGATGATCCACGGCCTTCTCACTATCGTTGGCTGATGCCCTACGAGCCCCCGATGGACGTCGACGAGTTCCGACGCGCTGGCCACGCCATGATCGACTGGATCGCCGACTACTGGTCGGATCTCGAACACCGGCCAGTGTTGTCGCCCGTCGAGCCGGGCTCGATCCGCCACGCACTCCCCACAGCGCCTCCTGAGCAGCCCGAAGCTTGGGCGTCGATCGTGGCCGATGTCGACGAGATCGTGATGCCGGGCATCACCCATTGGCAGTCGCCGAACTTCTTCGCCTACTTCCCCGCAAACGCTTCACCGGAGTCCGTGCTTGGCGAACTCCTCTCGGCAGGGCTCGGTGTCCAGGGCATGTTGTGGGCGACCTCACCGGCCTGCACCGAGCTCGAAACACACATGTGTGACTGGATGCTCGATCTGCTGGGGCTCCCGGACCGGTTTCGGTCCAGCGGACCTGGCGGCGGCACCATCCTCGACTCGGCGTCGAGCGGCGCGCTGGTCGCCGTCCTCGCAGCGCGTGAACGTGCAGCCGGTCAGTGGCGAATGAACGAGCTCGTGGCGTATGCGAGCGAACACGCACACTCCTCGGCCCTCAAGGCGATCAAGATCGCTGGGCTCTTGCCGGAGCAGCTTCGCCTCGTCCCGACCGACGACGAGCACGCGCTGGATCCCGACGCCCTCCGAGCATTGATGCGCGACGATCTCATCGAGGATCGTCGACCCTTCTTCGTGCAGGCGACGGCCGGCACTACCTCATCGACTGCGTTCGACCCGATCGAGGCGATCGCCGACGTGTGCAAGGACTACGGCGCCTGGCTGCACGTCGATGCGGCCTTCGCCGGCGTCGCAGCTGTCGCGCCCGAGTTCCGTTTCGTGAACGACGGACTGCATCGAGTCGACAGCTACACGCTCAACCCCCACAAATGGCTGCTCACCAACTTCGACTGCTCGATGTTCTGGGTGGCGGACCGTCAGCCACTCAACGCCGCGTTGTCGGTCACCCCCGAATACCTCCGCAATGCCGCCAGCGACGGCGGCGCAGTCATCGATTACCGGGACTGGCAGATCCCACTCGGACGCCGATTCCGGGCACTCAAACTCTGGTTCGTCATCCGCAGCCACGGCGCTGAAGGTCTCCGGGCCTTCGTGCGAAGCCACGTCGAGATGGCACAGGGACTCCATCGGCGCCTCGACACGCACGACGCATACGAGATCGTTGCACCGACTCGCCTGTCACTCGTGACGTTTCGCCACGTCGGAGGCGACGCCGAGAACGAGCGGGTCCGGGATGCGATCAACGAGTCTGGCCGCGCCTACCTCACCCACACCGTCCTCGACGGCCGGACCGTGCTCCGGGCGGCGATCGGCGCGGTGCGGACCGAACCGCGCCACGTCGACGAGCTCTTCGCACTCCTCGATCAACACGCCTGAGGTGAAGCGCTCTAGCCCTCGAGCCACCGAAGCACCGCGAGCACTCGTCGATGATCGCTTGCGCGCGGCTCGAGATGGAGCTTGGCGAAGATCGATGACGTGTGCTTCTCGATCGCGCCGAGGCCCACGTCGAGTGACTCGGCGATCGCGGCGTTGGTGAATCCCTGCGCCATCCGCTCGAGCACGTTCGTCTCTCTCGGGGTGAGTGTTTCGAGCGGGCTCCGGCGTCGCGCAAACATCGCCTGAACGACTTCGGGATCAAGGGCCGTTCCGCCCGTCGCCACGCGTTGCACCGCGTCAACGAACTCGCCGACGTCGGCAATGCGATCCTTGAGCAAGTAGCCGACTCCGCCGGACCCTGCCCCGAGGAGCTCGTGGGCATACGACACCTCGACGTATTGAGACAGAACGAGGATCGCTGCATCGGGGTGGTGCTGTCGGAGTTCGACCGCAGCCCGGATGCCTTCGTCGGTGTGAGTCGGGGGCATACGAACGTCGACGATGCACAGGTCCGGTCGATGCGCTTCCCACGATTCGAGGAAGCTTGCGGCGTCATCCGCTTCGGCGACGACGGTCATCGACTCGTCTTCGAGCAGCCGCCGTAGCCCGGCTCGGAGCAGCACTGAGTCTTCGACGACAATCACGCGCATCGCATCAGCCACCCGAGTCGACCGGGTTTCGGGACGGATTCGGAAGCTCGATCAACACCGAGGTTCCGTGACCCAGTTCGCTCCGGGTCGTGAACGAACCATCGAGTGCGGCGATCCGATCTTCGAGGCCCCGAATCCCGGAGCCGAGGCTCGGATCGACTCCGCCGACGCCATCGTCGGTCACGTCGATCACGACTTCGTGGCGATCTCCCCGAATCGTCACCCACACGTGGGAGGCACGGGAGTGGCGCGTGGCGTTGGTCAACAGCTCGGAGATGGCGAAGTATGCGGCGCTCTCGATGTGCGGTGCTGGTCGGGGGTCGGTCCAGATATCGGCATGCACCGGGATTGGGCATTGTCGAACCAACTCATCGAGTGCACCGGCGAGTCCTCGATCCGTCAGCACCGGTGGGTGGATCCCCCGTGCAAGGTCCCGGAGCTCGACGATCGCCGCCTTGGCGTCGTCATGGGCCGAATCGATGATCTGGCGAATCTCCGCCGGATCGCCACCCTGATCGATTCGTCGTTTCGCACGGCCGAGATCAAGGGCCACCGTCGACAGTCGTGCCTGAGCCCCGTCGTGCAGGTCCCGTTCGATCCGCCGACGCTCAGCCTCGGCAGCCTCGACGGACCGATCTCGATTCGCCTGGATCGTGTCGGCCCGTTCGGTGAGTTGCGTCGTTGACGGGCCGAGGAGCGCCCGCGCAATCGTCACGTGGCCCTCGGCTACGGCCCCAATCAGTAGTGGTGCGACGATCGCGGCGACGACCCCCGTGACGAGGATCGGGAACACGATCTCGCCTCCGACCCACCAGCCGAAGACGATCGCCCACACGGGATACCCGACGGCCACGACCGCGAACGCGAACACGAGCGGTCCGGTGATGGACCGCAACGCAATGAATGCGAAGGCACGCCAGTTCCTTGGTTCGACGAGCTCGTTGACCAGCGTTCGCCACCGACCCTTCGGCGCGTTCGTGGGGCGGGCCGGTTGAATCGCCACACCGAGGAGTTCGTGAATCATCCACCGTTCGACGTCTCCGGCGTACCGCACGCCGGTCATCGCCACGGCGAGCAGCGGAACGCCGATCAACACGAACACGAGGCCGAGCGCCATCCCGAACACGGTGGTGAAGATCACGATCCACAGCATCGACGTCGGCAGCCCGAGCAGCAGATACGACAGCCGTGATGCGAGTTCGGAGGAGTACGCGGAACGGATCATGAGGTCATGGTGGCGACCGTTCAGCGAGTCGTGAATCCGGCCGGCCGCCTCATCGATGGTAGGGACAACCCCACCGTTGCCGTCGTCTGGCGCCTCGAGCGCCTCCACGAGGACTTGCGGCGGGGGTACCCGGTAGGATCACGCCTTCGAATCGCCTCGGGCCGCAGGCGCGATCCGGGTCACGTCGATTCGCAGAGAGGTGCATCGATGGACATCGACATCGGACGAGGAAAGACCGGCCGTCGAGCCTACGGATTCGACGACATCACCATCGTTCCATCGCGTCGGACGCGTGACCCCGAAGACATCGACCTCACGTGGGAGATCGACGCGTATCGGTTCGACCTGCCGTTCATGGCGTCGGCGATGGACTCGGTAGTGAGTCCATCGACCGCGATCGAGATCGGACGCCTCGGTGGAGTCGGTGTGCTCAACCTCGAAGGCCTGTGGACGCGTTACGCCGACACCGACACGGTCCTAGCGGAGATCGCCGAGCTCGATGACGCGACGGCGACCGCACGAATGCAGGAGCTCTATGCGGCGCCGGTCGACCCCGATCTCGTCATCGAACGAATCCGCGAGATCAACGACGCCGACGTCGTATCGTGCGCGGCGATCAGCCCACAGCGCACGGCCGATCACATTGAGACCATCCTCAAGGCCGAACTCGGATTGCTCGTCATCCAGCAGCCCGTCATCTCGGCCGAGCATGTGTCGAAGAACACGACCGAACCACTCAACCTGAAGACCTTTATCCGGCGCCTCGAGGTGCCGGTGATCGTTGGCGATTGCGCGAGCTACTCCGCGGCACTCCACCTGATGCGAACCGGCGCGGCCGGCGTGCTCGTCGGCGTTGGCACCGGTGTCACGAGCACCGTGCGCGGAGTGCTCGGGATCGGTGGCTCGCAAGCGACCGCCCTCGCCGACGCACGGGCGGCACGCATGCGACACCTCGATGAGACCGGTGTGTACACGCACATCATCGCCGACGGGTCGATGGCGACCGGTGGCGACGTCGCGAAGGCCGTCGCGTGCGGCGCCGACGCGGTCATGCTCGGCGGCCCGCTCGCTGCCGCGACCGAGGCCCCCGGCCGAGGCTGGCACTGGGGTGTCCAGAGCGTGCATCCGACCGTCCCACAAGGTGGCCGCGTCGCGCTGCCGCCACGCGGCTCGCTCGCCGAGATCATCCATGGCCCGTCGCACGCCGAAGATGGGGCGCTCAACCTCGCCGGTGCCCTGCGTCAGAGCATGGCGATGTGTGGCTACACGGACCTGAAGGACTTCCAGAAAGCCGAGCTGCTGGTGGCCGCCCGATGACCGAGGCCGAAAGCCTGGATCGAGACGCCGCCGAAGAGTCCGTTCTGGTCATCGACTTCGGCGCGCAGTACGCCCAACTCATCGCACGCCGAGTCCGTGAGGCACAGGTGTACAGCGAGATCGTGCCGCACACGATCACTGCAGATGAGATCCGAGACAAAAGGCCGACCGGCATCATCTTCTCGGGTGGCCCGAAGTCCGTCCACGTCGAGGGTGCTCCAGCCATCGACCCCGAGGTGTACGACCTCGACATACCCATCCTCGGGATTTGTTACGGCGCCCAGCTGATCGCGGCCCAGACCGGTGGAGCGGTGTCTCGAAACGACCGGGGCGAGTACGGCCGCACCGAAATGAGCGTCTCGGGTTCGGGCAGCGTCTTGATCGGCGACGATCCGCTCGAGCAGACCGTGTGGATGAGCCACTTCGACGCAATCACCGAACTCCCGGATGGCTTCGACGCCGTCGCGTCGACTCCCGACGCCCCGATCGCCGCGTTCGAGTCCGAAACGCGCCGTCTGTACGGGGTCCAGTACCACCCGGAGGTGGCCCACACGCCCTATGGGCAGCGGGTGATCGAGCGCTTTCTTTCGTCCGCCTGCGACGCCGATCGGCAGTGGACCATGGCCAACGTCATCGACACCCAGGTCGCCGCCATCCACGCTCAGGTCGGCGACAGCGGGCGGGTGATCTGTGCGCTCTCGGGTGGTGTTGATTCGGCGGTTGCCGCAGCGCTCGTGCATCGAGCTGTCGGCGACCGACTCGTTTGCGTGTATGTCGACACGGGCCTGATGCGCAAGGGCGAGTCCGACCAGATCGTCGACACGTTCGAACGGAACTTTGGCGTCGAGCTCCAGCATGTGAACGCCGCGGAACGCTTCCTCCACCATCTCGATGGGGTCACCGATCCGGAGACGAAACGCAAAACGATCGGCGAACAGTTCATCCGGGTGTTCGAGGATGCGAAGGCTGGCGTCGACGGGGCCCGCTTCCTCGTGCAGGGAACGCTGTATCCCGACGTCATCGAGTCGGGAACCAGCGACGCCGCCAAGATCAAGAGCCATCACAACGTCGGTGGGTTGCCTGACGACATGGACTTCGAGCTCGTCGAACCGCTCCGGTTGCTGTTCAAAGACGAGGTCCGGTCGGTCGGCACCGAATTGGGATTGCCCGACGAGATCGTCTGGCGTCAGCCGTTCCCCGGTCCCGGGCTTGCCGTGCGGATCATCGGCGCGATCACGGCCGAGCGTGTGTCGATTCTTCAGGAGGCCGACGCGATCGTGCGCGAGGAGATTCGGCTCGCGGGTCTGGATCGAGAGATCTGGCAAGCCTTCGCGGTTCTCCCAGGGGTCCGCTCGGTCGGGGTGATGGGAGATGAGCGAACCTACGCGGACGCGGTCGTGATCCGAGCGGTGACGTCCGAAGATGCAATGACCGCCGACTGGGCTCGTCTGCCGTGGGATCTCGTCGACAAGATGTCGAGCCGAATCATCAACGAAGTCGCCGGCGTCAACCGTGTCGCCTACGACGTCACGTCGAAGCCACCGGGCACGATCGAGTGGGAATGATCGAGGCCACCGACGAGAGGGTCGAGCAGGTCATTGCGGCGATGGCGGGATTCGGGGAGGTACTCCGCACCGTCACCGACGAGCACCTCGAGCTCGCCACGCCGTGCGCCGAGTGGGATGTTCAGGCGCTGATCAGCCATGTCGTTTTGGGGGATGCGGCAGTACCGGCGCTGTTCGACGGTCGCCCGCTCGATGATCAGGTAGCGGTCGATCGTGCGATGCTCGGTCACTCGCCCATGGCGGCGTGGCGCGGCACGGCCCTCGCCGCGATCGAGGCGTTCCGTCGTCCTGGAGCCATGGAACAGATGGTCGATCATCCGGTTGGCCGGCGGACGGGACGTGTTGTCGCTGGCTTCCGTCTTGTCGATGTTCTCGGCCATACCTGGGATCTTGCGACGGCTATCGGTACCGACCTCGAGCTGCCCCACGACCTTGCCGATGCGGCGCTCGATTTCCTCTTCCCGATGGTTGACCAGCTGGCAGCCTCGAACGTGTTCGGGCCTCCGTTTGAGCCTGCTCCTGACGCGACCGCCGGACAACGATTCGTTGCGCTCATCGGTCGGGTGTGAGGTCGTCGAGAACCTGCCGCAGCCTTGATCTGCGCCGCACTTCTGCCGACGGGAACGGGTGTTGCGTTCCGATCGGCTTGCCCAGACGCGTGAGCGGTTCCATATCGAGCAGCGGAGTCGAATTCGCCGTCTCGATGGGCTGGCGATTCTCGGTTCGGTCGCGTTCGCCTGTGCACTCATTCCGCTGACGCCGTGGCTGGCGATCTGGGCGACCTTGACGGGCTCACAAGGCCTGATTGCGGTGGCAATGCGCGAACGTTCCTCAACGTTGCGGGGCACCGTCGTCGAACGGTGGTGGTCGGACGGGTCTGCGGTGACCTGGGCGCTGCTGCCGCTGATGGTCGCTACGCAGGTGCAGGACCCGGAGGTCGGCTGGATCATCACCATCGTGTTGGTCTTCGGCCTTGCGAGCGACGCGGTCTACCTGCCGCAGACGTTCCAATCGAACCTCATTGGCGAGTCGATCGCGTACGCGATGCCATCGATCGTGGTTCTTGCCTGGCACGGTCAGTGGCCTCAGATCCTCACGATCATCGGCTTTCTCCTCCATGTCACGACGGGTTCGTCGGGGCTCGTTGCCGCCTTCAATGCCCTGATCGAACGCCAGGTCGATGCCGATCTCGCCGAGATCGTCGCTCGCGAACAGTCGAGGCACGATGATCTGACCGGCATTGTCAACCGGCAGGGTCTCGTAGACGCCCTGACCGATCTCAGGGATTGTGCCTCGACCGAGCAGGTCCACTGCTGTTTCATCGATCTTGACGACTTCAAACTCGTCAACGATCGCTACGGGTATTTCGTTGGCGATGACCTGCTCCGCCGATTCAGCCACGCGGTCCAGGCCGCAATTCCGGAGTATTGGACCGTCGGCCGCTTCGGCGGCGACGAGTTTGTGGCCATCGGCGCGACCGGCGATGTCGAAGGAATCGCCGACCAGCTGAATGAGATTCGCATTGGTATCGGCCCGCAGGCGGTGCGCGCTGGCGTCGAACCGGTCGGTGCCAGCGTCGGGGCGGCCTCGATGCCGGTCGGCGAGGTCACTGCGGAGGAGCTGTTTCTCCGGGCGAGCTCCGCGCTTCAAGAAGCGAAACGTACGGGGCGCCACCAGGTCGTCGTCTCTCACGACGCGCTGCGTCGACGTCAACGCCGCCGGCAGACCCTCGCGCTCGAGGTCGAGACGGCGTTGAACTCCGGGTCGTTCGTCGCCTACGGCCAACCGCAGGTCGACCTCGAGACCGGTCGGCCGATCGGTCTCGAACTTCTCGCGCGGTGGGAGCGCGATGACGAGCTGATCGGTCCGAACGAGTTTCTTCCGCTCGTCGAGCGGACCGCGCTCGCAGAGCGGCTCGACGAAGTCATGGGACGCCATGCACTGTCCGCGCTCGAGTCGCTTCGGGACCATGGCCTTCCAGATGTCACAGTGTCGTTGAATATCGGGACCGCCGGCCTCCTCAACGAGTCATCGGTTGCCTGGGTCGTCGGAGTCCTTCAGCGACGCGAGATCGATCCTCGAAGTCTGGTCATCGAGATCACCGAAGCCCTTGAGCTCCACCGCGACCCGGGTGGTTTGCGGGCCCTGCATCGACTACGGGATGCGGGCATCGGATTGTCGATCGACGATTTCGGCACGGGCTACTCGTCGATGACCCAGCTGCTCAAAGTCCCGTTCACGGAGATGAAGCTCGACATGTCGCTCGTGCAAGCGGTCGGTTCGGAGGGTCCAGACGACCTTCTGCGCACACTCGCGGAGTTCGGTCGACGAAACGGGTTCCACGTCGTCGCGGAAGGGATCGAGAGCGAACCGCAGCGCCAGGCGATCCGACTGCTCGGCATCGACTCCGGGCAGGGCTATCACTTTGGCCGGCCGGAGCCAGTCGATCGGGTGATCACCACGATCGTGTCGAGCGGCGGCCTCGCTGACGCTGCGTGACCGGCGAAATCTCACTCCAGAGCTGAGGGATCAAATCGCCACATCGCCGCCGGGCGCTCGCCGTCTTCGTCCGACTCCGCGCCGACGATCCAGAGCGCATCGTCGAGCGGCGCAGCCCCCCAGAACTCCTGGTCGCCATCGCGTTGTAGGTCGGTCGCAAGGCGAGTCGTCCACGTGTCGTCGTCGAGGTCGTCACCTGGTAGCAGCTCCCAGATCGCACCGTCGTCTTCGCCGTCGCCATCGACGGATCCGACGGCGAAGACGCGATTTCCGAACGTCGTCACCCCATGCGCGACTCCGTCGACGCCGTCGATAGTGGGGAGGTCGAAGCTGACGCCGGCGCCCTGGCGATCGACGACGACCGCCATCGGTGCACCAGCTCGAGACCCGACGGCCACGATTCGGTTCGGTGTGATGGTGACGCCCCAGAAGACGGTGTCGTCGATCGGTCCGATCAGCGGAGCCCACACGTCGCCGTTGCGAATCAGGATCATCCCTCGGGGTGCGCTCGCGGTGCCATCTCGGCCGACGGCTACGGCGATGGACCCGTCGACGTCGACGTCACGAAGCAGACCGGCCCCGCCACCTCCGATGCCGCCGACCCGGGTCCACGAGGGTTCGGACCAGCCTGTCTCGCCTTCGGTCACGATCCACATGCCGGGCACGGTGGCTCCGTCGTCGGCCGTCTGTCCGACGACGATGAAGCCGTCGTTGCTGGGGTCGGCGGAGACCGCGAACAGGCGTTGCGATCCCGGACCGACGAGTTCGGGCGACTCGGCGGGACGCATCGTGCCAACCGACGATCCGACCCATGCGACGCCGTCGGATCCATTCGTCGACGCTTCGCCCACGGCCAAGAAGGTCACAGATTCGAGGACATCGATGTCCCACAGTCGCTGCCCGTCGACGTCGAAGTTCTGGCCGAAGGTCGACGGTCGAGCGATCTCGTCGCCGGAGCCCCGTTCGTGTGTCCAGACGACGCTGCGTTGCTCGGCGGTCGACATCCCCGCCCCAGTTGCGCCGACCATCGTCAGCCCGGCGGAGTTCTCGACGAGACCGAACGACACGCCAATCGGAGCGGACGAGTCGATGAGCGACGAGTCCGTGATCGAGACCAGCGGCGGTGAGGCCTCGGCCGCCGGCTCATCCCCGGGATCTGTACCTGTCGGTGCCTCGGAATCGCCGGATGGCTGAGTGGTCTCCTCACCACCGGCGATCAGGAACGTCGCGACACCGAGCGCGGCGAGAACGATGACCCCGATGATGATCGCAACAGTCCGCCGTCCGTTGCCTGCCGGTGTGGACAGCTCCGGGAGTCCAGCGCTCGCGGTTGGTCGATGGTCCGCAGGTGGTTCTGGCGTCGACGGCGCAGCGGTGCTGGCCGATTCGGGTCGATCAAAAATGGTGGTCGCCCGTTCGGCCCGCATGTCGACCTGCGTATGGTCGGCGTCCGACGGTTCGAGGCGAGACGGCGTCGTCGATGTGACCTCGGCCGAGGCCGGCCAGTCTGGTGTCGCTGATTCGACGGACTCGTCGGTGTCGACAGCGACCGCTGGAGTCGCAGCGACGGCCGGCTCGGCAGTCTGCATGGCCTCGGCGGGAGCCTTCGGAGTGCTCGGCGCCCGTCCGAGGCGAACCTCGACATCCTGAAGGCGCTTCATCAATACCTGTGCCGACACAGGCCGGTCGTCTGGATCCTTCGCGAGCACCGTGTCGAGCAGATCCGAAAGTTCGATCGGTACGTCGAACTGTGCGACCGGCGGCGCGGGGTTGTCGAGGATCCGGCGGATGACCGTCGCTTTGTTGTCGGCAGCGGCGGAGGTGAATGGAGCCCGACCGATCAAGGCCTCGTACATCGTGACGCCGAGCTGGTAGAGGTCGCTCCTCCCGTCGAACGGCCGATTGTGGAAGACTTCTGGCGGGGTATACGCCAAGGTGCCCACGATCGACTGCGCGGCCGTCACGTTCGTGACCCCGATGAGGCGCGCAATGCCGAAATCCCCGAGCTTCGCGCCATCGTCGTCGAGAAGGATGTTTGCGGGCTTGATGTCGCGGTGCAGAACGCCAGCTCGGTGGGCGGCATCCAGCGCGGCGCAGATCTCTACCCCGATGGTCACCACCTCCGACCAGTGCAGCGCACCCGCAGCGCTCAGTCGATCTCGAAGCGACCCGCCGCCGACGAACTCGAGGGCCATCCAGGGGAGTCCCTCACTCGTCAGGCCCGAGTCGAGTACGTCGACGATGTGGGGGTGCCCCTTGAGCGCCGACATCGACAACCGCTCGCGTTCGAAGCGCCGAACGTCATCGTCGCTGCTTGCATGTGCGCCGAGCACCTTGAGCGCCACGACATCGCCCGTCGCATGGGTCGCGAGGTGCACCGAGGCGAAGCCACCTCGGCCGAGCAATCGCTCGATCTCGTATCCCGCGATCTCGGGTTGCACCACGCTTCTCCCTGACACGCGTTTGCGGCCAACGACCTGACAGGGAGTCTTGCACGGCTCCGGCCCTCGTCGGTTCCGCGAGGAGCAATGTTCAGCGAATTGGTGGCGAGACCGGAGTGCGGTTCACCCGAGGCCAGGAGGGTCGACACCGTCGGGCGGCCCCAGAGCAGCTGTGGTGGTCGTCGTTGGGACCGTTGTGGTGGTCGTTGTTGTTGTGGTGGTGGTGGTGGTGGGGACCGTGGTCGTGGTTGTCGTGGTGGGGACCGTGGTCGTGGTTGTCGTGGACGTCGTCGTTGTGGTGCTGGTTGTTGTGGTTGGGACCGTGGTCGTCGTTGTTGTTGTGGTCGGGACCGTGGTGGTGGTCGTCGTTGTGGTGCTGGTTGTTGTGGTTGGGACCGTCGTCGTTGTTGTGGTGGTGGTGGGGACCGTGGTGGTGGTCGTCGTTGTGGTGGTCGTCGTTGTGGTGCTGGTTGTTGTGGTTGGGACCGTCGTCGTTGTTGTCGTGGTGGTGGTGGGGACCGTCGTGGTGGTCGTCGTAGTGGTGGTGGTCGTCGTCGTCGGAGCGATCGTCGTCGATGTTGTTGTCGGGGCCACGGTTGTCGAGGTCGTCGTCGGAGCGACCGTGGTCGAGGTCGTCGTTGGCGGAATGGTGGTGGTCGTTGTTGTTGTGGGAGCTGCGGTGGTGCTCGTTGTCGGGGCCGCCGTCGTGGTTGTTGGCTGTCGAGTGGTTGTTGGAGCAGTGGTCGTAGTGGTCGGGGCAACGGTTGTGGTCGTCGGGCGACGGGTGGTCGTCGGTGCGTCTGTCGGCGCTGGTCCCTGGGTGGTGGTTGGGGTAGCTGTCGTCGTCGGTGCCGGCTCGACTGTGGTGGGTACATCTGGCTGGACGGTCGTGGCGGGTGCGGCGTTGGTAGGCGTCGGAGCGACTGTCGTCGTCGTTGGTGCGTCCGATGTGGATGTCGGCGCGAGATCGGTGGTGACAGGAGATTCACCGTCGGTCGTGGTCGGTGCGGGCTCGTCGTCGAGCGTCGAAGTACTCGCTTCGATGGTCGTTGTCGTGGAGTCCGTTGTCGTCGATGAGTCGATCGTCGGCGCAACGGTCGGCGGAAGGGTTGTCGACGAGGGCAGTGCCTGTGTCGTGGTGGTGAACACGGGCGCCTGGGTCGTCGTGCCGGGGATCGAGGTTGTCGTTTGCGCACGGACGGCGCTTGTTGGCGGTACCGCGGTCGTGGTCGGCGCTGCGGTCGACGACGGGGTGGTCGTCGACGAATCAGGAGTGGTGGAGTCCGGCGTTGACGACGACGGGGCCGCGTCGGCAAGGACTTCGGGGACGATGGTGGTAGTCGTGGGGGCGACGCTGGTGGTCGTCGCCTGTAGGGCGGAACCCGAGATCGCTACGCCCTCTCGGTCGAGCGTCGGGACACCGTCCTCGGTCCGATCGCCGCGGTCGATCCGGAGGCCAGCGCCTGGGGTATCTCCGCCGAGTGCCGCGCTCAGGGGAAACTTCGGCACGAGCTCGGCGCGGGCATCGACGTCAACGACGGCGGCGAGCCGACCGAACCGATCGTTCGCCCACACTCGGCCACTGCGTTCGACGACCTCGAACTGCACATTCGGCGCGACGAACGGAACCAACGACTGTCGACCAGAGGACAGATCGATCCGGACGACCTCGCCGGTCGACCAGTTCGGAATGTAGGCAACGTCTTCGGCGACGAGCGGCTCGCCGTAGCGAGAGTCCGGGGTCAGAATCGGGATGACTCGACACGTGGACAGGCCCTCGTCGAGCGGGCTGAGCATGACGGTGTTGCTCGCTTGATCGACGATGGCGATCTCGTCGGCATTGCGAACGGCATCGCCGGCGATGGGTGCCGTGATTCGACCCCGAATGCACTGCTGATCGAGGAGCGCTGTCGGCCCAATCGCGCTGACCTGAAGTCGGCTGTAGTCGAGCAGTCGGGCGGCACCGTTGGCCGACACCAGCTGGGGAACGACGATCTCGGCAGTTGGATTGAGCTCGATCGACCGCTCGAAGGTTGGAAGCGCTGGACTCATCGTGTGGATGGCTTGGCCGTCTCCATCGATGGCGAGAATGGTGCCGTCGTCGAGCAGGGTTGCGCTGTCGATTCCGCCAGTGAATCCGACAACGGTATGTTCGAAACTGACGAGGTCGACGCGGTCGACGCGGGCATCGCCGATGACGGCCACCGTGTCGTCGAGGCCGAGGAGCTCGATGTCGCCTGCCGCGCTTCCGAGGTCCATGACGTGCGTGATGCGGTGGGTGCCGCGGTCGATGAGGTTGAGTGTGCGGGTGTCGTGATTCGCGACGGCGATCCTCGAGGTGCCCGCGTGCGCCGAGATCCGCTGTCCTGGCTCAGCGATGCGAATCGTTGATTGAACGTCGAGAGACGAGGCGTTGACCTCGACGATCGCTCCAGCGGCGGAGGTCTCGAACCACACGCTGTTGTCATCGATGTCGACCGAGGCCGACGCATTCGGTTCGGACTGGAACACCACGAAGGCGACGAAGAACAGCGCAATCAAGAAGACGGTGACCGGAATCGTCATGCGACGGGTGGCCCGGGACGCGGCACGTCGACCCCACGACGCGGCACGTTCGAGCGCCGATGGGGGAGCCTCTTGAGATGAGTGCTCGCCAAGGTCCACGACGCGCGACGATATCGCGGTTGCACTCCGTGCGGTAATGGGTCGTTATGCCACCGTCGGTGGCGGTTCGGCCGCGACGAGGTCTTCCGCTGCTTGACGCACCTGGCGATCCCGGTCCGTGAGCGCCGCCTGCAACGCCGCGGTGACTTCGGGCGTATCGAACGGCGACAACGCGAGGACGGCACGCCGCCGAACGGTTGCCCGATCGTTCATACCGGCGAGGATCGCCGGAAGGCCTCTCGGGTTACCGATGGCGCCAAGCGCGGCCACGGCTGCTTCGCGGCAGATCGACACCTCATGGGTCGTAGCGATCTCGATGAGGGCGTCGACGTCGGCTGTGCGAGCGTGGTCCCGTTCGCCCAACGCCCACGCTGCTGTTTCGACGACGAGATCATCGGCATCGCGCAGCGCGTCGAGGAGATCAATCGACGGATAATCGACGGACAGTTCGACGGCTCGCAGCCGAACTCGTCGGTCTCTGGAGGCAAGCGCCCCGGACACGAGCTCGTCGTCGAGACTTCCGAGTCGATGCAATGCACCGAGGGCGGTGACCGCCCCACCGGTACTCGTGCGGGCGACCGTCACCAACGTGTCGACGTCGCCGGACGCTTCGGCCCTCAGCACGGCTGCCGCGTCGACGCTACGGTCGGTGGTCACGGGGTGTCCGCCGTCGATAATCGATGGGTCAGAGTGCTCAAGTCGGTAGGGGCCCGTCCGATGAGGAGGTCAGCAGATGGATCGCCCGCAGGAGCAGGACATGACATACCTCGTGGTCTACCAGGCCGCCGACGGAACGGCTGGCTACGAGCCGTGCGCCGACCTGGACAGCGCCGTTGTCGCCGCAGAGCGACTACGCAATGTCGACAACGTCGACCAGCCACGGATCTTTCGGACCGAAGAGATCACGATCTCGTTCCGCCCGTACTACCGGGTCGAAGTCGACGGAGAGGATGGCCCGGTCGTCGTCGAAGCGCCCGTTGCCGCCGGGGCTGTCGAGGCGCCGTCGGAGATGACGATGCCCGAACCGATCGTCGACGTCCCCGAGCCCGAGACACCGTGGCCGTCGATCGACACGACCGAGACGGGTCTGCCCGAGATCGACCCCGCAACGGATCTGGAGATGGACGGGGACGCGATCGACGAACCCGTCGAAGAGCTGGCGCCCGAGCCAGTCCTCATGGACCCGCCGCCACCATCGGTGGATGAAGCCGATGCCACCGTCGGCGCGCCGTCCGAAGTCGACGCAATCCCTCTGCACGACGGGTTCGTGCCGGACCCCGACGTCGACTCGGCCGTGTCCCCCGATTCGACCTTCGGCGGACCGGTCGACCCGGTGATCGCCGATGTCATCCCCGAGCCCGACCTATCGATTGCATCAATGTCCGAGGCAGCTGGTGGCGGTTTCCCGACCGTCGACGCCTCGAATACGGCAGCCGCGGAGTCGGTGGCCATGGGCGACGACATCGTCGGCCGCGTGCAGGGGCTAGTGGCCGAAGAGGTCGACGACTTCGAACCTCCCACGGACTTTCCGGCGGTCACGCCGATCGGTGACACAGCCGTGTCGGATATCGCCGACCTGGACGAGGCCATCGTTCCTCCCCGTCGCGGGTTGTTCGGTCGCTGATCGACCCCGAGGTCGGGGGTCAGCTCGAGATTGCTTGTTCGAGCAGGAACCCCGCAACGAGGATGACCGAGCCGATCACGCCCGCAACCATCACACCGAGAACCACGATCAAGCCAACGAGCATCACTGCAGACGTGAGACGTTTGAGAATTGATGGATAGGCGTCTGCGCCGTACTCGGCTTGGGCCGGCGGCACGAACCCGAATCCAAGCTTCTGGATCAGCGAGGGCTCGGGTTTTGGTTCGACGGGAAGTCGGCTGTCCGAACCCGGGTTCTCGTCGTATCGTGCGATGCTGGTCATGTGAAGAACGCTCCGGCCGGGGACCCCATGGCTGATGCTGCCGCGGAGGCTCCCTCCACCGTACTTCCCTCGTCGGGGGTGGTGGCTTCAGACGAGGAGTTCGAGCCGCGCTCGCGCTGGTGGATGGTGTACGGCGTCTTCGCCGTATTGGGTCTCGCAGCCGGGATCGCCGCGACGGTCGTGCGCCTGCCGTACCTCGTCCTCGAGCCGGGCAGTACCTTCACGACCGAGGAGTTCATCGCCGCTGATGGGATCGAGCTCTACCCGAACCCTGACGGTGAGGTGCGCTTCGTGACGGTGACCCAGCGGAGGCTCAGCCCGATCGGCTACCTCTGGTCGAGCTTTCAGGACTCCGACGAGATCTTTCACGAAGACGAGCTGCTGCGCGGACGGACCATCGAGCAGCAGCGAGAAGAGAACGCGCAACTCATGTTGAGTTCGCAGAACTCGGCTGTGGCTGCGGCGTTGATCGAACTTGGCTTTACCGTCTCGCGACCGAATGGTCCGGTGGTTGATCGGGTTGTCGATGGCGGGCAGCTCGACGGGGTGGTCGGCGTGAACGACATCGTCGCGGCGATCGATGGCGCGCCGTTGTCGACTGCCGACGAACTGTGGGATGCGGCGACCGCCGCGACGGGAACGGTGGAGCTCCTGGTCCGCTCACCTGACGGTACGGAGACGGCAGTCGAGGTCGAGGTCACCGACGACACATCGGCATTTCTCGGTATCCAGCACGGCGGTGGTGACTCTCCGTCGGTGCCGGGAGCGTTGATCGATGACGTCGTAGCTGGTGGCCCCGCCGAGGAGTTGTTGAGCGGCGGCGACGTCATCACTGCTCTCGACGGTGAAACGATCGGTTCGTTCGAGGACATCGTCAACGCCCTTCGCTCCCGTCGTTCCGGAGAGGCGATCGAGGTTGTTGCCGTCCGAGAAGTCGACGGCGAGGCGACCGAGGTGACCGGTGAGGTCGTTTTGGGCACCCGTCCATTCGAGCGTCTCGGTCTGTCCAACGTGCTTACGCAGTTCGTCGACGAGGATCTGCCGTTCGACGTCGACATCACCACCGAAGACATCGGCGGTCCGTCGGCCGGGTTGGCCTTCACGCTCACTGTCCTTGACCTTCTGACGCCCGGTGATCTGACTGGTGAGTCCGAGATCGTCGTCACCGGAACGATCGATCGGAACGGCAACGTCGGTCCCATCGGTGGTGTCCATCAGAAAGCCTTCGCCGCCCGCGACGCCGGCGCGGATGTGTTCATCGTTCCGTCGGCGAACGTCGAGACGGCCAGAGCGGCAGTCGACGATGTGCGCATCGAACCGGTCGATACTCTCGCTCAGGCCTTGGAGTTGATTGCCGAACTCGGCGGAAACGCCGGCGACCTTCCCACAGCCGACGAGCTCACCTGACGTAGTCTCGACGATCGATGATCGGTCGGGACGAGACTTCGATGTCACCACAGGACGTGACGGGCGCGCAGTTCGAGTCGAAGCTGCGCGGCGTCGACCCTGTGGCGGTGCATGCTCACCTGCGAGTCGTCGCCGACGCGATGGCCGGACTCCAGCGTGACAACGACGCACTTCGGGCCGAGCTCGATCGGGTTCGGTCGGATATCGCCGAGATGGAGATCCCCGCACCGGTTGCCGAGGCGATGGTGCTCGACGAAGAGGCGTTGACCGAACAGCTCGGAGCGGAGGCGGGGCGTGTGCTGACCGAGGCGCGAGCCGCGGCAGCCGATCGCCTTGCCGAAGCCGAGGCCGAGGCCGCCGATATTCGTGCGGCTGCGGAGGCGCTACATGCCGAACGCTCCCGTGCGGCCGATGTGGAGGCCCACCGCCTTCGGGCCGCGACGCTTGCGGAGCTCGAAGAGCTCCGGGCGGCAGCGGCGTCCGATGTCGACACGGCGCGTGAGCAGGCCCAAGCGGTTCGGGAGTCGGCGACCACAGAGGTCGATGCGTCGCGACAGAGCGCCGACGCCGAATCCGCGCGGCTGATCCGCGAGGCCGAGCTTGCACGCCGTCAGATCCTCGAGGATCTCGCTCGTCGTCGCTCGATGGCCCGCAAGCAGATCGAGCAGCTCCGGGCGGGACGCGAACGGCTGATGGCGTCGCACGAAGTCGTGCGGAGGGCGCTCGACGAGATTTCCGAGGAACTGATGATCTCGATGTCGGAGGCCCGCGCCGCTGCGGAGACGGCAGGTCACTCGGTGTCGGAGTCGACGGTTGAAGAACTGGAGGCGGAGATCGAAACGGCACGTATCACGGGCTTGCTCGACACGGGCCCGCTGCCTGTCGTTCGTCTCGACGAAACATCGGAGCGGTCGGCGCCCGGCCAGCGTCCGCTTGCGACCGGACCGACCGACGAGGAGACAACGGCTGGCACCGCCTCCGTCGAGGCCGAGGCGGTAGAAGACCTGGCGGTAGAGGGCGAAGTGGCCGGGGACGAGGCGGAGGTCGACGAAGTTGCGGACGAGCCCGCCGACGCATCAGGTGTGGCGGAGCCCGATGCTGGCGATGAGGACGTGACCGCCGAGGAGGCATCAACGGCTGATGCCGCGGCGATCGCTGACGACGATCAGGCGAGCGACGCCGTGTCTGGAGACACTGGAGAACCGATCGACATTCCCGATTCGGATGAGTCGAGCGACGTTGGCGATGCTTCGCCTTCGCCTTCGCCGGACGACCCGGACGGTCCGTTGGCGCCGGTCTTGCAACTGGATCGACGCCGAGAGGACGTGGACACCCGATCGCATCCCGCCGCCGGGCGCGACGCCGCCTCGTCGAAGGCGCGGCCGAGCGAGAACGCAACGGACAACGACGAATCGTCGAGCCAGTCGGAGGAGAGTGGGTCCGCTCCGGCATCGGCCGATGAGACCTCCGGTCTCTCGATCGTCGCCTCCGAACCAGACGACGAGTCCCCCGCGACCGATGAGGTCGTCGACGAGGGTGATGTGGCTGATGGGGCACCTGCGAACAGCGAGGTCATCACAACCGGCGACGAGGTCGACGAGCATGAGGCGGGTGATCTCGACGATCTCTTCGCCCGGATGCGCTCCGACAGCCCGCCGGCAACCGAGGTACCCGAATCTGCCCCGGCGCCAGCATCCGCGGATCGCGACGTCCCGGCAGAGCCGAGCGACGGCCCTTCCGGGGGGAGCGAGGAGCCTCCCGCGGGCCGTAGCGAGCCTGTTGAGGAGAGCGACGAGTCGTCAACTGAAAGCAGCGGCGCTGGAGCTGGTGTCGGCGAGCCCCAGCCGGCTGAGGAGATGACGGTACCCACCGACCCCGCCGACATCGATGACGCGGCGGGAGATCTGTCCCGACGCCTCAAGCGGGTGCTCGCCGACGAGCAGAGCACGGTGCTTGCGTCACTCAAGCAGTCCTCGGACATGCCCGCGTTGGCCGACCTCCTCGGAGGGATCGGCGATCACTGCCAGTTGTACCGCAACGAGATTGACACGACGGTCGGCGAGCTCGCCGACACGCCCGACATCGCTGCTTCGGAGCTCGATGACGCCGCAGACGACTTTCTCCGTGCACTTCGGCATCGGGTTCAGGTCGGGCTCGATGCGGCCGACGGTGACACCGAGTCGGCGATCGCAGCCATGCGTGGCCTCTACCGAGAAACGAAGACCGCTCGCATCCCCGAGTTCGCTCGTCGGGTCTGCGAGATCGTTGTCGATTCGAGTTCATCCTGACCGTTCGCCGTGCACCCGCACCGATAGCCTGAGATCGCACATGGCCTCCACCGAATCCGGCACACCCCCCGACGCCGACACCGGAAGCAACCGTGGCCGGATCGTCGGCGCGGTCCTGATCCTGGTGTTCCTGATCGTCCTGCTGTCCTTCCGGGGATTGCTGACGCTCTATACCGACTTCCTGTGGTTCGACGATCTCGGTCAAACATCGGTCTGGACCGGAATTCTCGGCGCACAGATCGTCCTGTCGATCGTGTTCGTGGCGACGTTCTTCGTACTCGCATGGGTCAACCTCGTGATCGCCGACCGGATTGCGCCGCCGCTGCGACCGCCCGGTCCCGAAGAGGAACTTCTCGTGCGCTGGCACGAGACGATCGGTCGTCGAAACGGTTTAGTCCGCTTTGTCGTGGCCGGCTTCTTCGCGCTCGTCGCTGGTGGTGGTGCGGCCTCACAGTGGCGAGAATGGGTGCTGTTCACCAATCCGGTCGACTTCGAAACCGCAGACGGTCTCGGCGTGACCGACCCGGTCTTCGGCGAGAACGTCGGCTTCTACGTCTTCCGGCTGCCCTTCTTGAGTTTCGTGGTGAGCTGGTTCTTTGCAGCGTTCGTCATCATCGGGATCATCACCGGCGTCTGGCACTACGTGAATGGCGGAATTCGAATCCAGACCGTTGACCCCAATCGCCGGAGCACCCCACAGGTCAAGGCGCACATCTCCGTGATCTTGGCGATCCTTGCGGCACTGAAGGCGGCCGACTACTGGCTCCAGCGGTACGAGCTGCTCGGTTCGACGCAGGGCTTTCGGCGTGGCGCGTTCTACACCGACATCAACGCCTCGCTGCCCGCGATCCAACTGTTGTTTCTGATCTCGCTGTTCAGCATTGGCTTGCTCGTTTGGAACATTCGCCGACGGGGCTGGACGCTTCCGGCGGTCGCCGTCGGGCTGTGGGCGTTGATCGCCATCATCGCCGGCGGGATTTATCCCGCCGCGATCCAGTATTTCCAGGTTCGCCCCGCCGAGCTGAGCCGTGAGCGTCTCTACATCGAGCGAAACATCGCTGCGACGCGCGAAGCGATCGGGCTAGCCGATGTCGAGGACATCTCGTTCGAGTACACGAACGATCCGTTGACGACCCAAGAACTCCTCGATGCGCAAGGCGTGCTCAGCACGGTTCGTCTGCTCGATCCGCGGATCGTGGCGGACTCGTTCACTCGCAACCAGGTTGATCTCGACACGGTGTACGACGATTTCTCCGATGGGGTCGACGTCGACCGCTACGTGATCGACGACGAACTCACCCCGGTCGTGGTGGGTGTTCGAGAACTCAACAACGACATCGAGGACTCGTGGGAAGTTCGCCACGCCGTGAACACCCACGGGTACGGCCTGGTTATGGCTCCTGCCAACCGGTTCAATGATCAGGGGAAACCGGAGTTCGTGATCCGCGATGCGCCGCTGCGCAACGATCTCGATGAGATCACATTGGATCAGCCGCAGGTGTACTTCGGCGATGACATCGAGGGTTACGCCGTCGTCGGGACGACCCAAGCAGAGTTCGACTACGTCGAGGGCTTTGCCTACCAGGGCGATGGGGGAGTGCCGATGACGAGCTTCTTCCGACGCCTCGCCTTCGCCTTCCGGTTCGGCGCGCTCGAACCGCTGATTTCGGGTGTGCTGACCGACGACACCGAGGTGATCTTTGCCCGTGATGTCACCGACCGGGCGCGCCGGGTCGCCCCGTTCTTGCACTACGACGCCAACCCGTATCCGGTGGTTTTCGACGGCGGCATCAGCTATGTCATCGATGCGTACACGACCTCGGATCAGTATCCGTACGCCCAGGACGCAGCCGTCGCTTCACTTCGTCAACTTCCGGCGGACGCGGATCTGCGCCACGAGTTCAACTACATCCGCAACTCGGTCAAGGTGGTGGTTGACGCCTACGACGGCACGGTCGACTTCTTCGTCGTCGACGAGGCGGACCCGGTCTTGCAGTCGTATCGGCAAGCCTTCCCCGAGCTGTTTCGCGACCTCGATCAGATGCCCGACGAGATCCGGAGTCATCTTCGTGTACCCGAAGACCTGTTCCGCATTCAGACCGAGACGTGGGGTCGCTATCAGCTGACCGAGGCAGCCGAGTTCCACAGCGGCAACCTCGAATGGGCGATTGCTGGCAACTCCGATGAGGTCTCGGGTGGCGTGCCGACGGTCCAGTTCGACCTCACCGATCCGACTCGACAAGAGACGAGCGCCCGTCCCGTCGACCCCTACTACCAAGTGACCCAGTTGCCGAACGAAGACGAGCTGACCTTCATCATTTCTCGCCCATTCGTCCGGACAGGCCGTCCTGAGCTCTCGGCCTACATGATCGGACGAATCCTCGATGACGGCACGACCGAGCTCCGGCAGTACACGATGACGGACACGTCGGTCCGTGGCCCGATTCAGGTCGCCGAACTGCTGGACGTCGACCCGACGATCTCCGAGGAAGCCACCGAGCTCGGCACAAACGGGTCGCAGTTCTTGCCCGGCAATCTCATGGTGCTGCTCGTCGACGACACGGTGGTCTACGTGCGGCCGTTCTATGTGCGCCGAGAACCGACGGCCGAATCACCCGAGGCGACGGAGCCTCTGATCGAGTTCGTCGCGGTCGTCCAGGACGAGCGCATTGGATTTGCCGACACCTATGCGGGGGCTTTGGCGCAGCTGTTCGGCATCACCGGCGACCAGGCGATTGCGCTCGTCGGCGGCGACGTGTCGGGCGCGATGATCGACTCCGGGCCGACGGGGTCGATCGACCTCGGCGAGGTTCCCGAGGGAGTCGCCCAGGAACTCGCCCAGATTCTTGACCGATTCACGCAGGCCGAAGCCGCACTCCCGGACTTCGCCGAGTACGAGCGCCTCCAGCAAGAGGCGCTCGATGACCTCCAGGCACTGCTCGACGCGGTCGAGGCCGAAGAGGTCGACCCCCTCGACGACGCTGCCTGAGCGGTTCGCCGAGCGACGGACTCGCCACGATTGGTTGGTGTCCACTCGGCGCCTGACCGCATGGGGTAGCGTCTCGGCCGGAGAGGGCCACGAGCGGGCACGATCAAAGGACCTCCCATGCCGTTCACTGCTGCTGCGTCGACTCTCGAGTCCACAGCTGACGAGCTGGTGCCGCTAATGGCCGAGCAGATTCGCCAGCTCGACACGCGACTCCGCTTCATCGAAGGCGCGCTCGACCCCGCCGTCGACGGCCCGAGCGACGAGGAGTTCGTCGAAGTGGACCGGTCGCGTCAACGGTCGACCGCATTGGCGTCGCAGATCGCCTCGATGCAAGCGTCGATTGGTGCAGTTATCAACGCCATCGACAGCCCCACGCTGACCGTGCTGCCCGAACCCGGAGAGACCGAGGTCATGACCTCGCCTGCGTCGACGGATCTGGCAGGAACAGCCAACACCAGCGCATGGCGTTCGGGGAATGCCAAACCCGCAGGTTGGCAGCCCATCACGCGGAAACGGTGAGCCGCCGGCACCGAGACGCGCCTAACGTGGCGCCATGACTACCGAACTCGCTTCCGTCGACGCCGCCATCGACTCGCTACTCGAGTCTCATGATCCGACGACGATGCCCGCTGTCGAGTTCAGAGGCCATCGGTTCGATGCCGGGTTGGCCGCAGTGCACTTCCCGGTGGGTTCGGGCGGGCTCGGTGTTGCCCCCAAGTTGCAAAAGCACGTCGAACGCCGATTGGCCGACGCTGGAGGGCCGCCCGAGGATCCGACCACGTTCTTCAAGTGGTTGGCCGGGCCGACGGTACTGACGCACGGTTCGGACGAGGTGCAGCAGCGCTTCTTGCGGCCGATGTTCACCGGCGAGGAGAAGTGGTGCCAGCTCTTCAGTGAGCCGGGTGCCGGATCGGACTTCGCGGGGCTTGGCGCAAAGGCCATGCGTGACGGTGACGAATGGGTGGTCAACGGACAGAAAGTGTGGAACACACTGGCGCACCTCGCCGACTGGGGCATGCTCGTGGTGCGGACCGACCCGAATCAGCCGAAGCACAAAGGCATGACGTACTTCGCCCTCGACATGCGCTCGCCGGGCGTCGAGGTTCGGCCCCTCCGTCAGATCACCGGCGAAGCCGAGTTCAACGAGGTGTACCTCACCGATGTCCGAGTTCCGGATGCCAATCGCATCGGTGCCGTCGGCGAGGGATGGCGTGCATCGCTGACCACGCTGATGAACGAACGGGTGTCGATCGGGGGCGGCACGCCGAAGCGAGGCGGCGGATCGATCGGTGAGTTGGTGGCCACCTGGACCAAGCTGCCCGAACACGAGCGCACGGCTGTCCGGCGCGACGAGATCACCAAGTTGTGGGCCAAGGCCGAGGCGCTTCGGCTCACGAACATCCGGGCGTCGCAGAACCGGAAGGTCGGTAACCCGGGGCCCGAGGGGTCGGTGGCGAAGATCATGTTCGCGGAGCTCAACAAAGACGTGTACTCGACGACCGTCGACCTGCTCGGCCTGTCGGGCCAGGTCGACTACGACTACACCTTCCGGCGGCCCGAGACGCTCGATGTGTCCGGCACCGAGGCCGGACCTCGATACGCCTTCTTGCGCGCCCGGGCGAACAGTATCGAAGGCGGCACGACGGAGATCCTGAAGAACATCCTCGGCGAACAAGTGCTCGGCTTGCCTGGTGAGCCGCGCGTCGACAAGGAGATCCCGTGGATCGACGTACCTCGATCCTGAGCGCCCTCCTCGACCCAAACCGCCTTCAGCTCGCGGGCGCGCTCGTCGATGCGCCCGCAACATCGGCTGAGCTTGCGACCCGGACTGGACTCGATCCGGCGACAGTCCTCGCCGGGCTGGCGGACCTCCGCGCACATGGTGTCGTCGAGGCCGACGGCGAGACCTACGTGCTGCCGTCAGGCACCCTCCGAGGTTTGGCGCGTGAGTTCGCCGACGATCCGTTGCCGATGGATCCCGCGATCGGCTTCGGCATGACCGATGACGAGCGGGCCGTGCTCGTTCGCTACTTCGAAGGACGGAGCCTGACCGAGGTTCCGTCGTCTCGTGCGAAACGGCTCGTCGTCCTCGAACGGCTTGCGCTCGAGTTCGACGTTGGTCGCCGGTATTCCGAGCCCGAGATCAACGACATCCTGCGGACGTTCAGTCCGGACGTCGCCGCCCTCCGTCGTCATCTGATCGACGAAGGTCTCCTCGATCGGGGCGAGGGCGCATATTGGCGCAGCGGGGGCCGCGTCGACCTCTGAACGTCGAGATCTCGACGTTGCGATCCGGATGCAGCCATCGGGTGTCAGCAGTCGGAGCCCTCCGGCCGCGTACATTGGCGCCGTGCAGACGGGCGAGGGCGATCTCTTCGAGGCGTGTGGCGAGGAGCCACGGCTCCTGTGCGAATGGGTCTTCGACCGCACGGACGACGAGACCTGGGCGCGTCTGAGCGATTGGGTCGTGGATCGGCCGCTTCGGATCATGCTGATCGTCGTGTTGGCGTGGTTCGTCAATCGTGTCCTTCGCCGGGCCGTGACCCGGTTTGCTGAAGAAGTCGCCGAGCGCAGCGGACCCGACCTGCTGGGCGAGGCGGACAATGCCGAAGTCGACAACCCCGTGCTGCGCACCGTCGAGCGCCTGCGGCTCCGGAGCGAGCGAGAGACGCGCGCCAAGCGGCGGGCGATCACGCTCGGAGCGATGATGCGCAGTTTGGTGGGCCTCATTGTGTGGGGAACCGCCATCGTGATGATCCTCGGCGAGCTCGGTGTGTCGCTCGGCCCGCTCATCGCCAGTGCGGGCATCGTCGGCATCGCCGTCGGCTTTGGCGCGCAGTCGCTGGTACGAGACGTGCTCGCGGGAGCCTTTGTGATCATCGAGGACCAGTACGGCGTGGGGGATGTCATCGATGCCGGCGAGGCCACCGGTGTGGTCGAAGAGGTGGCGCTTCGGACGACAAAGGTCCGAGATGTCGAAGGTGTCCTGTGGACACTTCCGAACGGGACGATCGCTCGTGTTGGCAACTATTCACAGATCTGGTCTCGTGTCGTGTTCGATCTCGAGGTCTCGTACGACACGGACCTCGAACACGCGATGACGGTGATCAAGCGGGTTCTTGATGAGTGCTGGCATGCCCAGCCGGGGCCGACAACGATCATCGAAGAGCCGGAAGTCCAAGGCGTGCAGTCGTTTGGACCGAACGCAGTGGTGATCCGCGCGGTTGCCAAAACCGACCCAAGCGAGCAGTGGGCGACGGGTCGGTGGGTCCGGGCCGAACTGAAGAAGGCCTTCGATGCGGAGGGCATCGTCATTCCACTCCCTCAGCGCACGATCTGGCTGAACCAGACGCACCAGCTCGAAGAGTCCTGACGTGACCGGCAGACAGTCGGATTGGCGCCTACGCGCGATCGAAGTCCATGCGGAGGGCGAGCCCGGCAGGGTGATCACGGCGGGGCTGCCCGAGTTCCCGCCGGGGACGATGCTCGAGAAGATGCGATGGTTCGAACAGCACCACGACGATCTCCGGCTGGCGATGTTGCGCGAACCTCGCGGCTACCCGGGGCTGTGCGCCAACCTGCTCGTGCCATCCGACGACCCCGCCGCCGACGGCGGGTTCATCGTGATGGAACAGACCGAGTACCCGCCGATGTCGGGAAGTAACACGATCTGCGTCGTCACGGCGATGCTCGAGACGGGGATCGTCGACATGGTCGAACCCGTGACAACACTGACGCTCGAGGCCCCGGCCGGACTGATCGATGTGACTGCGGAATGTGCCCAGGGAAAGGTCACCCGCGTGACGTTTCGGAACGTGCCGTCGTTCGTCATGGCACTCGATGTACCGGTCGACGTGCCGGGTTTGGGTGTCGTGCCCGTCGATCTTGCCTGGGGTGGCATGTTCTACGCGATCGCCGACGCCGACCGCCTCGGGGTGTCCCTCGATGCAGCAAACGGAGCAGAGATCGCGCGGGTGACCGAACAGATCCGTGTGGCGACACGCGAGCAGCATCCCGTCGAACACCCCGAGGACCCGTCGCTCACGGGTCCCACGATCGGGCAGCTGGCGGGCGCACCGGCGGGGGCTGATTCCACCAGACGCAATGCCGTCACCGTCGCCACCGGAGTGCTCGATTGGGAGCGACCAGACACGTGGACCGGCGCGCTCGATCGTTGCCCGTGTGGAACGGGAACGTCGGCAGCGATGGCCGTACTCCATGCTCGCGGCGAACTCGGTGTGGGTGACACCTTCGTGCATGAGGGGCCCCTCGGAACCGTGTTTCACGGTCGCATCGTCGAGGAGACCACTGTTGCCGGGATCCCTGCGGTCGTTCCCGAAGTCGGAGGGCAAGGCTGGATCACCGGAACGTCCGAGTGGACGCTCGATCCCACCGACCCGTTCCCTTCGGGTTTCACCGTCGGCGATCTGTGGCCATGACTGTTCCGAGCCTCTCGGCAGACGAGGTCGCGTGGCTCACCACGACGGAGATGATCGAGGTGGATCGCGTGATGATCGAGGATCTCGGAATCTCGCTCGTGCAGATGATGGAGAACGCGGGGCGCAGGCTTGCCGAATTCGTACAGCGAATCGCCCCCTCTGGTCCGGTCACGGTGGCTGCAGGTTCGGGAGGAAACGGAGGCGGCGGGCTCGTCGCCGCACGTCACCTGCACAACGCGGGCCGCGACGTGACCGTCGTGACGACCCGCCCCGATCGGCTTTCGACAACCGCGGCGCATCAGCGGGACATTCTTCGACGCATGGGGGTCTCCATTGCCGACGAGCCGCCTGAGCGAATTGACGTGTTCGTCGACGCGGTCGTCGGCTACTCGTTGCGGGGAGCGCCACACGGCCGGGCTGCACAGTTGATGGCCGTCGCAGCGACCGCATCGCAGGTGATCTCGCTCGACGTGCCGAGTGGCCTCGATGCGACAACGGGCAGGACGCCTGGGGCTTTCGTCGACGCCGACGCCACGATCACGCTTGCCGCTCCGAAGGTGGGTCTACGTCGCCACGGCGCAGTCGGAGACTTGTTCGTCGCCGACATCTCCGTGCCCCGCTCGGCGATCGAACGCTTCGGTCGTGCACCTCGCTTCGGAGTGTCGGGAATCGCGCGAGTCGAACGTGCCCCGTCATGACCGACGCTCAGGACGCCTGAACCACACCCGACGAGATGTAGGTGAGGGCCTCCGCCAGCGGCATGGGTTTGGCGAACAAGTAGCCCTGCGCCGAATCGCAACCGAGGTCGAGCAACATTTGCCGTTGGGCTTCGGTCTCGACGCCTTCGGCAACGACCTCGAGGTCGAGTGATTTGGCAAGACCGAGTACGGAGCGAACGATCATCGTCGCCTCGTGATCTGTTCCGAGCCCGGCGACGAATGAGCGGTCGATCTTCAGAACGCCGACCGGGAAAACATGGAGGTGGGTCAGCGATGAGTAGCCCGTCCCGAAGTCGTCAATGGCCAATTCGACTCCGAGGTCGCGCAAACGCTCGAGGCGTTGAACGAGTCCATCGGGGTCATCAATCAATGCGGTTTCGGTGATCTCACAACAGAGGTCTTCGGGTGCGAGCGCGGAGCGATCGAGTTCGTCACTGATCAGATCGAGGATCGAGTCCGACAGGAGTTGTCGCCGTGACAAATTGATGCGCAATCGAGGCCCTCGGCCGATTGCGTCGACGATGAGGGCCATCTGGCCAAACGCTGTGCGGACGAGCTCGTTGCCGAGTTCGACAATGAGTCCGCTCGACTCTGCTGCCTCGATGAACTCCGCTGCGGGGACGAGGCCTCGGGTCGGGTGGTGCCAACGAGCCAGTGCCTCGAATCCAACCAGAGCATCGTCGGCGAGGCGCAATTCGGGCTGAAGCCAGATTTCGAACTGCCCAGTTCCGAGACCAGACCGGAGGTCGGCGATGAGTTGACGGTTGCTTTCCACGCGTTGGCGTGTGTTGTCGTCGTAGACCGCCCAGCGATTCCGGCCCGCCTGTTTCGCCTCGTACATGGCGAAGTCGGCTCGGGCCAGCAGCGCCTCTGCGGTGACGGAGGTTTCAGCGGTGGCAACGCCGATCGACACGGTTTGATCGATTGATGCATGCCCGATGTCGATCGGCTGTGCGACCGCACCGACCATCCGGTCGGCGACCGCAGCGACTGCAGCGGCATCGGAGATCTGCGTCGACACGATCACGAACTCGTCGCCGCCCACTCGCCCCACGAGGTCACCTTCGCGCAGGAGCGTCCGTAGCCGGTCAGCGATGGTCGTGAGCACACGGTCCCCGGCGGCGTGGCCGTACGCGTCGTTGACCTCTTTGAATCCGTCGAGGTCGATGAACATCACCGTCAGCTCCGTGATTCGACCGAGAGTGGAGTGCAACATGTCGATGAGTGAGGATCGGTTGCTCACCCCAGTCAACGATCGTGACTCGCTGCGAACTCGAGCTGCTCGGCCAGGTGCAGCCGTTCGGTGACATCTTCTGTGTGCACGACTCCCAAGCGGAGCTCGCCGTCGATGCGTTGGGCGGCGACGTGACACCGAAGCGTTCGTCCCTCAGCTGCCGGTGTCGGGAAACACGTTTCAAACTCGGCGTAGCCGTCGGATTCGAGCTTTTCGCGCCAGTCACGACCGCGAACGATGAGCGGGTCGATGGCCTCGACAGGAGATCCGATTACCAAATCGTCGGGTAGCCCGGTGAGCTCACGATGTTTCTCGTTCACGTCGAGCACGCACCCATTCGCGCCGAACCGCAGCAAGGTCACGCCTAGCGGAGCATGATTGAAGGCAAGTTCGAACCGGTCTCGCCAGAGGTTGAGCGTGGTTGCGTCATCGACAAGGTCGGCGATGCTCTGGAGCAGGTGGATGTCGTTGGCCGACCACGACACATCGTTGCGGCTGACCGCCACGCCAAGAACGCCGCGATGGTGTGCCTCGGTGCCGATTGGAACGAGGAGTGCTCCTCGGCAGCCGAGCTTCTCGATGAACGGGGCTGTTGCCGGCGATGGTGGATGACTGGCATCGATCCAGATTGGCTCGAAAGCGTTCTCTGCATGGCCGAGCTCGGTGAAGACAGCGCTGTCGCTCAGCGCCGTTCCTTCTGCGACCCAGTCAATTCGGCGGACCCCGTCTGGGTGATGCGGGTCCTGGAGCATGAACCACGCGCAATCGGCACCGACGAGGCGCGCCGCCTGGTCGATGAGTTGCGGTGCCACTTCGGACCACCATTCGTCACGATCGGCGTTCCGAAGCCGACGGCGGGCTTCGCGGATAACGTCGTCAACGAGCAGCCGCGCGCGCAGCTCGTGTGTCACGCGCGAACTTGAGTTCTGCTCATGAATCCGGACCGCCAGGACCGGTTGGTTGTCGTGCTCGTTCAGGACCCGTGCGGTCAACAGTGCGTCAATCTCCGCTCCTTCGCTGGTCAGGAGCCGGACCTGTGTCCCTTGGTCGTCTCCATCCAGACCGAAGCGGCGATCGAGGTTGAGCGCGAGCCGGTCGACGTCTGAGGGATGGAGCAAGTCGAAGGCGGAACGCCCGTTGAGTTCATCGGCGGTGTACCCCATTGCCATCGCCAGGGAAGGGCTCGTCCATGCGATTCTGCCCGATGGTTCAATGACCGTCACCCACTCATCGGAGTTGGCGAAGAACTTGTCGAGCCACGTCCGTCGAAAGTCGTCGCGATCTTGCACCGGTTTCAATCGGCGGCGGCGCCTTTTCGGTCAAGGTCAGCCGAACCCCAGGGTCGTGCGCGCAGTGGAACGGCCGACAAGACTGCGGGTATGGATCGTGCTCGTCCCACACTCGAAACGCTCCGACAGATCGAGCAACGAGTCTTGTGGTTGGCATGTCGCATCGTCGATGCAGCCAACCAGCGTCCTGGCGAGGTCAAGGTGGGTGGGCATCAAGCGTCGTCGGCGTCGATGGTGTCGATC
>JAHDDK010000115.1 GCA_020629375.1 Acidimicrobiales bacterium | reverse complement strand
GTTGTGGGGTATGTAATGTGAGGGTCAGACCCCCGAATTACACGAGGCCGGGTTGCGGAAGGCCTCATCTCTGTCGAGTTCAAGCCGATCGTGATCACCGGATAGAGGGATCGGTGGCGTATAGCGCCAGTTCGGCGAAGGAAGTATCTCGATGTTGCGACGATGTGCGGCTCTGGTCGTCTTGGCGGTTCTTGCGACGGTTCTAACCGTTGCTCCGGCGGCTCCTGCCGCCGCCGACACCGCAGCACAAACGCTTGGCTCGCAGGCGAGCGTTGCGTTCGAGTCGGTCACGCCGATCGCCCAGGTCGACCCTCCGGCACCGAAGTCGGTACTGCTGGTCGTCGGCGATCCGGCGAGCCTGACGACTCTGGACACGCAAATTCAGACGCTTCTTGCCACCGACTACGTCGTCGAGACGATCGACGACAACGACTTTGCGCAGATGGTCCCGACTGCGCAGGGTCTCACTAGCGTGACGGCCTTCGATGCGGTGGTGTTTGCCGTGTCGACGACGGGCGACAATCTGAGCCGGTTCGCCTTCAAGGCCGACGTCCCGATCGTGGCGCTCAAGCCGGCTTCGTGGTCGCGACTCGGGCTCACTCCCCTCGGCCCGGGCGGCACCACTGCCCTTCAATCGCTGAAGACGATGACGGTGCCTGCAGCTTCGGTCAACCACCCGATTCTCAGTGGATTGCCCATCTCGTTCGACCCGTTCGATCACGCCAACCCCCGGAGCACCGCCGCTGGTTGGGTTGACGGGCAGGCCATTCACGACGCGCCCGGATTCACGGTTTTGGGCGAGGGGCCCGACGGTGTGGCGGCATTCGCCTACCAGCCGGGCACCGAGTACGCCTTGCCGTTCGTCGATGTCGAGGACTTGACGAGCGACTGTCGAGTTGCGGTTCCGGCCAACAACTCGACGGAGTGGTCAACAACGGGCACGCAGCTCTTTCTGAACACCATCGACTGGGCCACTAGCGATGTGTGCGGAACCCAAGGCCGGACGACGGTGGCTACGCCGGCGCTCGCTCAGCGGATGTGCACGGTGGAGGCGGCGGACGAGACTCGTGCGCTTGTGCCTGGCCAGGGGTGGGTTGACATCCTCGATGAGGACGACCCGAACTACGACCCGAATGTGACGTACCCGGACCCCAACGTCAGCTCGCTGTGGGTGCGAGCCATGGTGCACGACCCGGCAACCAACGTGCTGTACATCGGTGGCCGCTTCGAATCTCCCGCCAACGCGGACGGCACGACCTCAGCCCGTGAGGGAGTGTTCGGTTGCGATCTCGATACGGGAACAGTCACGAGCTTCAGCGCTCCGATCGCGATCGACCCATACGAGACCGCAGGTGACGTCTTGACCAACGAGCGGGTGCGCGCTCTCGCGTTCGATGGCACCTATCTCTACGTCGGCGGAAAGTTCGAGTTCGATCCGACGGTCATGCTTCCCCCGACGTGGGACGTCAACAATCGGTACAACCTTTTCCGGATCGACGTGACCACGAATCAGATCGATCTTGGGTGGGCGCCAAACATTCGTGGCGGCGTGTCGGCCTTGGAGATCCACAACGGCTCGCTGTATGTGGCCGGAGGCGTGTGGCGGGCGGACGGGCAAACCAAGGCTCGGCTGACGAAGATCTCGACGGCGCCCGGCGCGGCGGTGGTCGACCACTCATTCACGCCGATGTTCATCCCGGACGTGATCGTCGACGGTGTGCTCTTTGCATCGGTGCTGTCGCTCGAGGCGACTGGGGGTGTACTCGTCGCGGCGGGTTCGTTCGAGTACGTCAACGCGAGTCCGGATGCGGCTGCGTGGACGCTGTACAACCAGAAGATCGCGCCGGGCACCGACCGCCTCACCGCCGCCGAACTCGCCGGGATGGGTGCAGTTCGTCGGAACTCCGTGGCCGCGTTCGATTTGACCTCAGGAGCACTCACCAACTTCTCGCCGAGTCTCGGCGACAACAATCTCAATGCCGATGAGACACCACAGATCAAAGATGTGGTGGGTGATGGCCAGGGCAATGTGTTCATCTGCGGGGATTGGTGGCTGACCTCACCTCAGCCGAACCTGTTCTGGACGCCGTTCGATCATGACGCTGGAGCGGCGAATCCCAATGGTGCCTCGTGGGAGGGGCAGCTGTCGAAGTTCCAACCGCGCCCGAATCAGCACAACTTTGGCAAGTTCGCGCTTGCCGATGGAGCGTCGGCGATGGTCGATGGCCAGGTGTGGGGGGCGACAACCGATGGCGGTGTCCAGGCGTGCGACTACGACGCGGCGACCGACACGCTGATCATCGGCGGCCACTACGAGAGCATCGGCGAGTACGACCCGACCTACGTCGACACGTTGACGCCGGAGAACAACTACCCGGACAATCACGTTCCGCTCGAGAAGGCCAATGCGATCGACGGTGCGACCGGCAAGGTGCTTCCGTGGGATCCCGATGTCGATTCGATCCGTGGCCTCGACGCGGTCCGGGTGATCCCGGGCGCTGCGCCGGGTGAGAGCTTGATCGCGACCGGAGGTGCGTTCACCGAATCGGATCGTGAGCCTCTGCCGGGTCTTGCGTTGTATGCGATGCAGGTCCCGCGCGAGCCGGACGTGGAGGAGCCCGACGAGTGGGCGTTGCATCGCTTTGAGGCGGCGACCATCCCCGGGGCGCCGGGCACGATCGACCCGGCGAACCTTCCGGTCGAGAACGCCGGAAACGATGCGGGTGCCGCGTGGCAACCAGATCCGGATCCTGCGGACGCCGCCGGCAACGCAGCCGCCAACGCGCCCGGCAATCAGCTCGCTGTCGGCGGAGCCACGGTGCTTCGCGCGACGGGAGACGCTGACGAGGGCGGCCATCCCGAAGCCAAGTCGTTGGCCGCTTCGACAAGCGAAGAGGAGACGATCACCGTCGATCTCGCTTCGTCACCAGGGCTCGCCGCACGTACGCATGCACTCGAGGCTCGCATCGCCCGTGGGATCTCGCCCCATGGCGCGGCGACGATCATCGACATCGAAGGGAATGGTGCACGAGAGCTCCCGAATCGGGACTTCGTGGTCGAGGTTCCGATCGATTCGCTTCCGATCGACCCGGCGAGCGACGCCGCGTCGCGCCTCGAACTCGTGTGGCACAGTCACTGCTCGTTCGAGGACAAGCTTCGCGGTGCTCGCGGCATCGTGGCCGAGGCGCTCTGCGAAGCCGAAACGGTCTTCGAGGTGGACCTGGTGTCGAAGCCGGGGAAGGCGGTCGTGGATGTGAAGGTGGGCGACATCCGTCGCGCCCTTGCGGCGTCGCCGAATCGTGGCCGCAACGCGAACGCCCCGGATTTCCCCGTGACGGCACGGGGCGAAACGGTCGTGGAGCCGGTTGCGAGCCCGACAGCGTCGTTGGGTGCCACAACTTTTGCTGCGCGATCACTCGCTGCCGACGGCGGTCTCGGCGGGGCGAACATGGTGTCGCTGCGATCGGGCAACTCGGGACCCGGAGGCGACTACGGTTCGACGCCCGTGGCGCCCAACGCCACCTATCAGGTTGGCGAGTTCGCGGGCACGCTCAACTTGGGCTACGGGATCGAGCTGCCGGCACCCTTCGCTGGGCCCGCGCCATCGATTGGGTTGTCGTACTCGTCTGGCGGGATCGACAACTTCAAGCCGAACACCAACAACCAGTCGGGCCCGATCGGCGTGGGCTGGTCGTTGGGCGCCGGAGGCGTTGTTCGTCGTTCGGTCACGGGTTGTGGTTCGGCCGACATCTGTCCGGAAGACGAGTTCTCGATCTCGTTGGCGGGGTCGGGTTCGGCGCTTGTGAAGAAGGCCGATCTCGGTGGTGGGCGTACGGAGTACCGCCTCGAGTTCGATCCGATGTGGCGCGTGATCCACGACACGAACACGACAACGCCGGGACATCAGACGGGCGATCATTGGGAGGTCACCACCCCTGACGGCACGACGCACTACCTGGGCAAGACCTCGCCGTCGGTGCAATGGGTGCCGGACAACAACGGCAATCGGTTCGCGACGTCGTGGCATCTGTCGTACACCGAGGACGTCTTCGGCAACCGTGTCCACTACTTCTACGACAACGAAATGGACCGCCACGGCCAGTCGGCTCGTGAGTATGTGCGCAACCTGTTGCTCGATCGGATCGAGTACACGACCAACCCGACGCTGGGGCGCAACAACCCTCAGGCCCGGGTGCGCCTCAACTGGGAGGCCCGTTGCGGGTCGTACGCGGCTGCGGGCGTCAGCGTCAACGGCAACAACATCTGCGAGTGGGATGAGGAGGCGGGTTTCCTCGACACGCCGAAGGATCTGTATTGCGCGATCGGCGAGTCGTGTGACACCGACCGGAGTCCGGCGTTCTGGTCGGCTCGCCGGCTCGGGTCGATCCACGTGTCGGTCAACGACGGGACCGATTGGCGGACCTTGGCGGTCCACGATTTGTTGAACGAGATCGTCACGCCGCCGGCCGACGCGGACGGCGAACAGGCACCGGCGAAGATGGCGTTGCGTGGCGTGCAGAAGCGGCCGGGCGGCAGCTATCGCACCTACGGGTTCGCGCAGTTGGAGGCCGAGTTCGGTTCGGCGGCAACCACACATGATTGGACGTCGGATCAAGGCGGTGGTCGCTATTCGGATTCGACGACGTTCGTGTACGGCCCGACGTATCTCGGTGCGTCGTCGGGTTCGGGATACGCGAAGGGTGTCGCCATTCGCTATGCCTCCGATGCACCCGCAACGGTAACGATGAACGTGGGCGGGCAGGCGACATCGATCACGTTGCCGCACGATCCGGCACTTGGGCTCGAGGACTATCGAACGGTCGTGTTCGACGGGTTGAACCTGCGAGGAATTCAGAACGTGTCGTTCACGGTCAACACGGCCGGCACGGTGCGGGCCAACTGGTTCCGGTTCTACGCCGATGTACACAACGAGATCCCCGGTCAGCCGCCGGTGCGCTACGACAAGGCGGGTTCGGCCCTGACGCCGCTTGGCACCGCGGGGACCGGCACCTTCGCGATCAGCGATGGGTTCGTGTTCTTGAACAACCGCGTGCTCGACGGCGAGGCCGGCCACACGTCGATGCGTCTGCCGCGTGTTGCTGGCGTGATCAACGAGACCGGCGGCCGGCTTCGTGTTCGCTACGGCCAGTCGGCGTCGTGCGAGCAGTGGGACAGCACGCAGAACTATCCGGGCGGCAACGACGCTCGGATCACGTCGTGGGCGACGAACGCTCGTGATTGCTTTGCGTCGTACAACACGAACGACGCGGGCCAGACGGCCCCGAACGTGTTCAACAAGTGGAAGGTGCTCCGAATCCAGGCGGACTCGGTTGACGACAACAACCAGCTCGTGACGTCGAACGCGCAGATGCGAACCGACTACGTGTATTTCGGGCCTCGCTACGGGTTGGCCGACAGCGGCCTGTACGAGGATTTCCGGGGTCACCATCGGGTCGATGTGATCAGCCGAGATTCGGCCGGCAATCAGTTGGCACGAACGCAGACCCTGTACTTCCAGGGTCTGGACCGCAGCGATGGCTATGGCTCGGATGTCGAGTGGATGGTTGGTCGGCCAAAGGTCGCGAATCAGTACGGCGCGGCGGGCGCGTGGGTGCGTCAATCTCGCTTCTCGTGGTCGACCCGCGAGTATCACTCGCAAGTGACCGCGTCGGATGGCGGCGACGAGGCACGCTTCATCGGGACGAATCGTGTCGACGTGAAGTCTCGTGAGCTCCGACCAGACGGAAGTGTCGGCCCAGCAATAACAACCCGAACCGAGAGCGTGTACGACTCGTATGGCCGGGTGACGCAGGCAAAGAACTACGGACAGGTGAACCCGGCGTTGGGGACCGACGACCGCAGTGTGCAGTCGAATTATTCGACGAATGTCGACAAGTGGATCTTGGCGGTGCCGTGCAACGTGACAACGCGTGCTGGTGCTGGCACCGGGAGCAGCATGATCGCCCGGACGCGGACCCTGTATCAGGGGACGACAACGTGTAGCGACGATGCGACGAGTACGTTGCCGACTGAGGTTCGCCGATATCGCAATGCGACGAAGTCGGTTCGTGACCGGTTCAGCTACGACGGTTTCGGTCGTGTTGTCGAGTACAAGGATCCGCTGAGCAGGCAGACGACGACGGCGTATGACTCGGTGTGGGGTTCGCCGTCTTCGGTGACGAATCATTTGGGTTGGGGTTCGTCATCAACGTTCGATGCGTTTGGTCGGGTGTCGCAGGTGCAGGGTCCGAACGCCGATGAGCGGACCACGATCGTCTATGACGCGTATCACCGGGTGACAGCGGTGACCGAGTTCGCGGATCGTGCCGGGGCGGTACCAACCGCCTTGTTCGAGTACCGGACCGAGCAGCGGCCGGCGTCGGTGAAGTCGTCGTCGTTGTTCGACCAGGGGTCGAACACCTACATCTCGTCGGTGTCGTTCGTGGACGGGTTCGGCCGTGGCGTCCAGGAACAATCGAACGCGGAAACACCCGGCCAGATTCTGGTGACGGATCGCCGGTTCAACAGCCGCGGCTCGTTGGAATACACGACGGCCCCGACGTTCGTGGCTGGGACACTCGATAGCGGGTTCGTCGCCCTCGCAAAAACAGACGCCACCGCCTATTCGCAGTCCACCTACGACGCGTTGGGACGCGTCACCGAATCCGCCGACTACACGGGTGCCACGAAAACGTCGGCGGTGTCGACGTCGTATGACTTGTTGACCACAACCCGAACCGACAGCAACGGCAACCTTGGTGGCGGCC
>JAHDDK010000036.1 GCA_020629375.1 Acidimicrobiales bacterium | reverse complement strand
TCTGGCGTCCTGGAGCGGTAGGAGGCGGTATCGAGCGGATTGCCGGGTCGCTGGATGCCGCTCAACGCCGCTGGTTGCCGCAGGACGACGCTGGGTGCCGGGCGAGGGAGGTTTGTTCAAGTCCCCCCTCCGACACCATTGTGTTTTCCCTGGTCAGAGCGTTGCGGCTCCCGGGGTGTTGGACGCAGGGTCTCGCTGGTCGAGCGGTTGAGAGCGCTCTGACCAGGGGTTTTGTCGATCTCGTTGGGTGTGGGGGTCAAGATCCCACGTCCTTTTCCGCGGTCGGCGTTCTCCCTGGTCAGCGGGGGTGCGGCGGCTAGGGGTGTCGCGGTTGCAAGTGTCTTGCAAATGCGCGGGTTCGGTGGTCCGTTTCGCGGTCGTCCTTCGAGCCTCGATCTCGGCGGCCTTCCCGCAATCGTCTGGATTCGATGGGTCGGCCTCAGCTCTCACCGCTTTCGGTGTCAGCCTTCGACAGTCTGCGACGTCGAGAAGCGCTCGAAGAACGCGACAAGGGTCTGCCGCGGTTGGGGTGACATCTGAGTTGTGGTGCTGAGTGGTGCCGAGGACACGCCCAACCAAGCGTTCACGTGCCGTGGGTTGAGGAGTGGATTTGCGTCTCCGGTACCACTACCGACCCTCCGTGCGGCCGAGAGCTGAGAACGTTCGTCGTGGCTGCGTTGTGGAGCGTGGACTTAATCGGGGAGGAGTCGGGCGAGCCCTTGGCCGATCTCCTGGGGGGTGAGCCCGCCATCACTGAACCAGAGTTGGGTTGAGTTGGCTGCTCCGAGCAGGAACTGGCGCAGAAGCGACTGGTTCATCGGCGGCTCGAGGTCTTCGATCAAGGTTCGCCAGCGGTCTTCGTAGTGTTCGCGTTCTGCGCGGAGCTCGTCTGCGAGTTCGGGCACGTTTGCTGGGAGCACGCTGACGATCACCCGGGCGTAAGGGGAGGGGTCGAGGACGGCTTCTACGTGGCCGACAAGGGCTGCCTCGATTCGGTCCCGGGGATGCGCCGGTGCTTCTGCGAGTCGTGCGTCGACTCGTGTGGCCACGGCTGCGACTCCGTGTCGGTACACGGCCAGGAGCAAATCGGCCTTGGTTCGGAAGTGGTAGTGGGCCGAACCTGAGGCCATACCCGCTGCTGCGGTGATGTCGCGCACTGTTGTTGCTGCGTAGCCCTGGGTGGCGAAGAGAGCTGCAGCTGCGTCGAGGAGCGCTTGGCTTCGGTTGTTCTCTCGTGTGTCTCGAACCACTCGGCCCTCCGTGGACGACTTCAGCCCAGCGTGGCACGTTTGGCACGGTGGAAGAGTGATGCGAGTTGGGTTCGCGGCCGGCGACTCAGCCCTCAGCCGAGCAGCTCGAGCATGAGTGCCATGCCCTGACCAGCGCCGAGGCACATCGACACGATTGCGGTTTCGTGGCCGGTCATCTCCATGTGACGCATCGCCGTCAAGGACATTCGCACGCCTGTGGCGCCCGGAGGGTGGCCGATGGAGATCCCGCCGCCGTAGAGGTTGCAGTCGTTCCGATCGATGCCGAGCTCTCGCTCGGCGTGAAGGTTTACGACAGCGAACGCCTCGTTGATCTCGTAGTAGCCGATGTCGCGGACTGTCAGTTTGCGACGTTCGAGCAACCGAGCGATGGCCGGAACTGGGCCGCATCCCATGATGCGGGGCGGGACGCCGACCACCTCCCAGTCGACGATCCGAGCCCTTGGGGTGAGCCCGGCTTCGGTAGCGGCGCTTCGTTCGGCAACGATGACGAATGCGGCGCCGTCGGTGAGGCCGCTGGAGTTTCCTGCGGTGACCCGGCCGCCAGTGCGAAAGGCGGGACGGAGCCCGGCGAGGGATTCCATGGTTGTCGACCGACGCGGGAACTCATCGACGTCGAAGCAGCGGGTTTCGCCTCGCCCGGCTGGCACGTCGATGGGGGCGATCTGTTCTTCGAGGAATCCGCTCTTGATGGCTGCGTCGGCCCGTTGTTGGCTTACAAGTGCGTACTCGTCCATGTCGGTTCGTTCGTAGCCGAAGTCGTCGGTGAGATTTTCGGCGGTCTCTCCCATGAGTGAGAGATCGAACGGGTCGCGGTAGCCGTAGTCGATGGTGTCCACGATGTCGCCGGCGCCGCGTTTCATGCCCCACCGAGCGCCGGTCAGCGCGTAGGGGGCGCGTGATGCGTTCTCGTATCCTCCTGCGAGGGCGATGGAGGAGTGACCGGTGATGATCTGCTGGGCCGCGCTCACGATTGCCTGGGTGCCCGAGCCGCATGCGCGTGACACGTTCAGTGCGCTGGATTCCTCGGACATCCCGGCGCCCAGAGCGATCACGCGGCTGGAGAAGTAGCCGCCCTGGTCGACGGGCATGACGTTGCCACACACCAGGTGGTCGACCTGGCTGGCGTCGAGGCCCTCAGCGCCGAGGGTCGCCCGGGCGGCGTGAATGCCGAGGTCGGTGCCGGTGATGTCTTTGAGGGACTTGCCGAAGTCGCCGAATGGTGTTCGCTTCCCGCCACACAGGACGATCTCGGGCATGGTGTCGTTCACGGTTGATTCCTCTCATCAGGGCTGGCCGCTCGGTTGATGAGCGCGCCGACCGCGTCGGCAAGGTTGATGTCGCCTCGGTGGATCGCTGCCCCGAGACGGTCGAGTTCGGGGTCGGCTGCGATGCGGCGGGTGAGTTCGGCGATCGCGGCTTGACGCAACGCTTCGGAGGCCCTTCGTTGGGGACCGCAGCTAGCGTCCTGGGCGGCGTGGTTTTGGTCGATTGCCTGCGTCATCGCCCCGATGCCGTTGCCGTGGAGCGCGACCACGGGCAGCACTGGGGGTGAGGTGACGGTGTCTCGTAGCTCGAGCATTGCTTCGAGATGTCGTCGAGTCTCGTCCGCCCCAGGAAGGTCGGCTTTGTTGACCACGAGGACGTCGGCGACTTCGAGGATGCCGGCCTTGATTGCCTGGACGTCGTCGCCGAGCCCGGGGGCGCTCAAGATGACGGTGGTGTCTGCGAAGTGGCTGATCTCGACCTCGGACTGCCCGGCACCAACCGCCTCGAGCACGATGTCGTCGAACCCTGCAGCGTCGAGCACATCGAGCATTGACGGAATCGAGAGCGCCAGCCCGCCAAGATGACCGCGTGATGCAACGGAGCGGATGAACACCCCGGGGTCGCTGGTGTGGTTTCCCATGCGGGTTCGGTCCCCAAGAACAGCCCCGCCGGTGACTGGGCTGGACGGGTCGACAGCGAGGACGGCTACCGATCGTGCCTGGGAACGAAGTTCGTCGATGTATGCGTTGACCAGCGTTGACTTGCCGACGCCGGGTGGCCCGGAGAAGCCAACGACACGGGCGGCACCGTCGAGCGACTGGAGCCGGCCTCGGACCACGTCGGCTTGAGGGCCGCCTGTCTCGATGGCACTGAGTGCTCGTGCAACCGCGGCGGCGTCGCCGCGCCTGAGACGGTCGAACAGCGAGTCACCTGGGGAAGCGGTGCTCGCAGTGTCATCGTCGCCGACGACGGTCACGCAACCACCAGGGGATCTCCGAAGCCGAGCTCGTCCCGTAGGGCTGCCACAATCTCGCCGTGGGTGACGCCGACGAGTGCCGCCTCGACGACCTGTTCGAAGACGTTGGTGTCGCCTTGTGCGGCGCGACGGAGTTGGCCGAGGGCGCGGTCGACGTCCGCTTGGCTGCGCGCTTCTTTGAAGACAATGAAGTCGTGGACGTGCTTTCGCATCGCGTCGGCGTCCGGGCGCATAGGCGGGGGTGGGACGCCGTCGTCGTCGGTCTGGAAGCAGTTGACGCCGACGATCTTCTCCTCGCCCCGATCGATGCGGTTCTGGGCGGCGAGAGCGGACTGGCCGATCATTCGCTGCACCAGACCGGAGCCGACGGCCTCGTACATGCCACCTGCCGCATCGACCGTCGCCATGACCGCGAGGATCTCCTCCTCCATCTGATCGGTGAGCGCCTCGACGTAGTACGAGCCACCGAGCGGGTCGATCACGTCGCAGAGATGCGCCTCCTCGCGGAGGATGTTCTGCGTCGCGACCGCGATCCGTGCGGTCTCCTCGGTCGGGCAGGTGATCGCCTCGTCGTAGGCGTCGGTGTGCATCGACTGTAGGCCGCTCAGGATGCCGCCGACGGCCTGTACCGCGACCCGGGCGATGTTGTTGAGTGGCTGCTGGGCCGTGAGATCGACACCGCTGGTCTGCCCGTGGAACTTGAACCGCCAAGAACGAGGGTCCTTGGCGCCCAGTCGCTCGCGGGCGATGCGGGCCCAGATGCGGCGACCGGCGCGGAACTTGGCGACCTCTTCGAACAGCGAGATCGACACGTCGAAGAAGAAGGTGAACCGCGGGAGGATCTCGTCGGGATCCATGCCCCGGGCCATGCAGTCTTCGGCGTACTGGATCGCGGTCGACAGGGTGAAGCCCATCGTCTCCGCGGGCGTGGCGCCGGCCTGTTGCATGTGCTGGCCGACCACAGACACCGGGTTCCAGTTCGGTACCACTTCGCGGCAGTACTCGACATGGTCGACCAGCAGACGGCGGGAGCCGGGCTGGGACAGTCGATAGAACATGTGGTTCGCCACGTAGTGCGAGATGTAGTCGGACTGGTTGGAGGTGCCGGTGACCTTGTCGAACGGCACCCCCCGTCGCTTCGCCACACCGAGCACGTAGGCGAGGAGCGTGAACGGTGTGGGGTCGTTCATCGCGGTCGAGATGCTCGCCAGATCGACGCCGGCGAGTGCCTGATCCATGTGATCGACGCTGTTGACGACCGTGCCGCAGGTGCCGAGCAGCGGGAACGGCACCTCGTCGCAGTCGAGGCCACGGAATCCCGAGTTGCACGGCAGCAACGAGATCGCAGTCGAGCCGTTGTCGATCAGGAACCGGATGCGCTCGTTGTAGTCCTCAGGCGTGCCGAGGCCGATCAGCTGGCGTTGGGTCCAGGTGCGACCGCGGTACATCGTCGGGTAGATCCCCCGCGTGTACGGGGCTTCGCCGGGGAAGCCGAGGGTGTCGAGATACGTCGTGCCGTCCCAGTCGTCGGGCCCGTACAGCGGCTTGATCTCGATGCCGGACCGGTTGCGCTTCACGTCGGAGTCAGCCGGGAGCTGGCGGGTGTAGGCGTCCTCCCAACGCTGCTTCGCGGCGTCGAACCCCGGGAGGGCGAGTTGGGTTGATTCCACTGCGGTCATGCTTCGAAGCCTCCTCGAGACAGCTTGCGTTGTTGGGCTGAACGGCCGAGCTCTTCGACACCGTCGACGATGTCCTCACGAGAGGAACCGGGGCCGAACACCCGGGCGACGCCGGCGTCGGTGAGTAGCGGGATCTCGTTGTCGGGAACGATTCCTCCGACGATGACCTCGACATGATCGAGGCCTGCGTCGCACAACGCCTCCATCAGATCGGGAACGATCAGGTGATCGGTCGCGAGCGACGAGACTCCGATGACATCGACGTCTTCTTGCAAGGCGAGGGTGACGACTGCGGAGATCTCCTGCCAGGGCGGCGTGTAGACCACCTCGTGGCCGGCATCGCGCAAGAACGCAGCAACCAGACGCGAGCCGCGATCGTGACCGTCGAAACCGATCTTGGTGACCAGGACCCGAAGAGGAGTGGACATGTCAGCCCCTCGCGGTGTCGAACTGTTCGCGAAGTTCGCGCTTGAGGATCTTGCCGCTGGGGTTGCGCGGAAGCTCGTCGACGAACTCGACCGCCTTGACGCTCTTGAACGGGGCGAGCTTGCCGCTGGTGAATTCGATGATCTCGTCGGCGGTGACAGAGGCGTCAGCGGCCACAACTACGGCCATCGGCGACTCCCCCCACCTGTCGGACGGGATACCGATCACACCGGCGTCGGCGATCTTGGGGTGGCTCAACAGAACGTTCTCGATCTCGGCCGGATAGACGTTCTCGCCACCGGAGATGAGCATGTCCTTGATGCGATCGACGATGGTGATGAACCCGTCGGCGTCCATGGTTGCGACGTCGCCGGTGTGGAGCCAACCGTCACGGATCGCTTCAGCGGTGGCGTCAGGGCGGTTCCAGTACCCAGGCATCACGTGTTCGCCTCGAACGATGACCTCACCCGCCTCATCGGGCTCACAGTCTGTGCCGTCGGGACGCACAACGCGTACCTCAGTGAAATAGAACGCCTTGCCGGTCGATCCGACGTGTTCGGCCGCGTCGATCGACGAGATCTGGCAGGCCGGCCCGCCAGCTTCTGTGAGGCCGTAGATCTGCTGGATCTCGATGTCGAGGGCGTCATAGTCCTCGATCAGCGAGACCGGCACCGGGGCGGCGCCGCTCAGACACCATCGAAGCGAGCTGGTGTCGTGCTCGGCCGGGCTGTGCACCCCAAGCATGAACTGCAACATTGCCGGCACCATCAAGGTGGTCGTTACCTGCTCGTCGCGGATGAGTTCCCATGCTTGGACAGGGTCGAAGGCTCGCAACAACACGATGCTGGTCGCGCTGTACACGCAGACCAATACAGGAACGAGCGCGCCGACATGGAACAGCGGCAACGAGTTCAAGAAGGTGTCGCCCTTCCGGAAGTCCGACGTCGACGCGATGGTGAGCGTGGCCCAAAACACATTGTGGTGGGTCTGCATCACACCCTTCGGCAGGCCCGTCGTGCCCGAGGTGTACATGATGAACAGGAGATCGTCGCCTGATGCCTGTACCTCGGGCTCGAGGTCCGAGGCGGCGGCCGTCCATTCGTCGAAGTCGGCCACGCCGTCGATGGGTTGACCACCGAGCTGGATCCAGGTGGCGATGTCGGTCGTTGCTCGCGAACGCAGTTCGAGCGCGGTGTCGGCGAAGTCCGCGCCAAAGAGCATCACAGATGCGCCGGCGTCGCTGAGGATGAACTCGAGCTCGTCGGGGACGAGGCGCCAGTTCAGCGGCACCACGACGACTCCGATCTTGCCCGCGGCGAAGAACGACTCAATGAACTCTGCGCTGTTCATCATGAGCAACGCGACGCGGTCGCCCTTCTTCACCCCCGATTCCGTGAGCGCGTTGGCCACTCGGTTCGACCGGGCGTTGACCTCGGAGTTCGTGAACCGACGCCCGCTCGCGGGTTCGACGATGGCTTCCTGGTGCGGCTCGCGGTAGGCCCGGCGGCTCAGCAGTGATCCGATGTTGTCACTCATGGCCGTAAGTTAACTGAACAAGCGCTTGTCTAGCAAGCGACTCGTGGGTTGGAACGGCGATCCCGCAACGGCGCAGTAGATGGTGGCGACCAGTTGGGGGCAACGGCTCAGCGGGCGGAAGCGGGCAACGTCGCGATCCGTTCGCTGTCGTGGCGCGACTGCGTCGAAGGTGGCGACGGCCTACCTCAGGCCGTCTCCTCTGCGGCAACGGCCACGATCTCGCACGGCGGTAGACCGAGTGCGTCGCGAAACGAGCGGTGGAAGTGGTGCAGGGCTGGTTCGTTGCGGCCGAAGACGACGTAGTCGATGATGCCGCTCTCGGCGGCGCGCTGTTGCATCTCGCCCATCTCGTAGTCCTCGAGTTCCACTGTGCTGTAGAAGACCTCCATGATTCCATCGAGCCCAAACGAGTTTTCGACGGCGTCGCGATCGTAGACGTCGTCGATTCCTGCGCCGTCGGCCGCTGCTGCTGAGAAGAGTGCTATGGCTTCCTCGCTGAAATAGAAGCTGATCTTGGTCGTTGAACGGCTGGGATCGTCGGCGTCCGGATAGATGCGGACGAGCGTGGCGTTGTCTTCCGCAACCAGTAGCTGGACGTTCGGGAACAGGTAGTAGAGAACGAAGGCGTTCTGGCTGAGAAGCCACTCGGCCTGATTCGTTTCTCGTAGGTCGCGGATCGCATGGTTGGCAGTCACGAAGCGGTGGTGGCGGCCGAATTCGCGCAGATGCAGGTTGTTTCCGATGTAGAGCTGGCCGAGCGTGTTCTTGTGCAGCTTCTGGAAGTGGTAGGTCTCTCCGAACGTGTCGTTTGCGAACTTCCAGTTCAGGCGCTTTTCGATCACGTACTCGCCGGTGTAGCGGAGGTCGGATAAGGCCCATGACGCCAGCTCCCCGGCGAGGTCTTTGCCGAGGAGTTCGTCGAGGTCGAGATCTCCATTGGCGGTGGGGTGTATCCAGAGGAGACCGTCCCGCTCGACTGCAGGCAGCTCGAGCAGTGAGTTGCATGCGCGGTCGACGTCGCCGAAGTCGCCTTCGTCTGGGACGTTGACGAGATCGCCGGTATTGCGATAGCTCCACATGTGGAACGGACAGGTGAACACGTTCTTCGTGCCCCGTGCGTCCGTCGCAACCTGCACCGAACGGTGTCGGCAGGCGTTGAGAAACGCGTGGAAATGGCCGTCTTTGTCCCGTGTGGCCAGGATCGGGATACCGAAGTCCCCGATGGTCATATAGCTACCGGTTTCCGGAAGGTCGCCCGAGAGGCCGATCAGCTGCGGGTGGTTGCGAAACAACTCGTCGCGCTCGCGCTCCGCAACCTCGGGGCAGACGTAGGTGTCGACGGGCGCTCGGACCTGAACGCCCGCATCGATATTCCTGCCCTGTTCGAGCTGCTCGAGCAACTCTTCGAGGATCTCGACCTGCGTGTCATGCTTCATGTTCGTCTCCCTCTGGACGTTGTCCCCGCAGCGAGCGAGGTGGGGGTTTTGGGCGGTTGGGTCTGAAGTCGACGCTGTGGTTGACCGTCATGGCGCATAGGTGGCGATGCGATCCAGCTCCAGCCGAATGGTCACCATGGCGTCGCTCGGAGTAGCTCGCCACTGCTCGACAACGGCGGCCGTCTCGGGATTCGAAAGGTCCCAGTAACGAGGGGCCAACGTGTCGACGGCGAGCGAGACCGTGTCGTCGTCCCAGTCCAGAACGGCGGTCCCGTCGAATCGGACCCACGCAGGAGGTTCGTGGAGCTCATTGCTGACCAGCAGCGAGATTCGGGGGTCTCGTTGGAGGCCTCGCACCTTTGGGGCGCTGGCCATCGAGAACATGCGAACCGAGGAGCCATCCCAGTCGAACCACACCGTGGCACCGTTGGCAGTCCCGTCGGCATTGGTTCGGAGCAGGGTTGCTTGTCGCGTGGGTTCGAGGAAGGCCTCGATCTGCGCGGTTGTCATCTGTGGCACGGAGTTGCCTTTCTGGTTCGAAGAAGCGTTGACGGGTGTCGTTGCCTACGACGGGGCGTCGTCGTGCATCGAAAGGACAGTGCGTCCGATGCGGCCGTGGGTGTGAGCTCGCTGGATCGCCCTTGACCACTGGGATAGCGGGTATTCGGCGTCGACGATGGCGGTGAGGCTGCCGGCGTCCATCCACATCGCGAGCTGATTGAGGCGGCTTCGATCGCCCTTGTAGACCAGGACTGCCCTCGCGTGTCGTGAGCGCACGATGTCGAGGACGCGGCGCAGCGGATCGGCTGGGATGAACCTGGCTCCGTCGGCAAGAAGGTGTCGAACGTCCTCAAGGCGCTTGGTGTTGGAGAAGTCGAGGACGCCGTCGAACGACCCGGACATGGACTCGACGGGCGTCTCTCGGTAGTCGATGACATCTGCAGCACCGAGCCGTCGGAGTTCGCATGCGTGTGTCTTGGAGGCCACGGCGACCGGTGTGGCGCCGAGCAACCGTGCGATCTGGATTGCCATGAGCCCTACTCCTCCGGTTGCGCCGAATACGAGCAGGTCACCCGCCCCACCGGGGGATGCTTTGGTCACCGCATCGAGGGCGGTCAACCCGCCCATCGGGATAGCTGATGCTTCCGCCATGGTGGCGGAGGTGGGGACGGGGGCAATCAGGCCGTCGTCGATCGCAACGTAGTCGGCGTGAGGTCGGGCACCGGAGATCATGTTGACGTAACCCATGACGCGGTCGCCCTCGGAGAAGTCCGGTCCGTCGTTGGTGACCAGACCGCTGAACTCCAACCCCGTCCGCACCGGGCCACGTGCGCCGCGAATCCAAGACCCCGCGCGCAAGAAAGGGTCGGCCGCTGCCTCGAACTCGTGGGCGTTCACCGTCGAGTGAGTGACCCTGATCAGACTCTGGCCCCGCCGGGGTTTCGGTACGGGTAGGTCTTCTCGAAGTGTTACCGAGTGCGGAGCTGCGGCATCCCACGCGAGGCCCCGCATGGAGGTGCGTGGCGTCACGATCGGCCAGCCGAAGATTCGTCGTCCATCTGGCGGGCGATCCACTGGTACCACCTCAGGATCGGTTCCTCGAGCCACGAGAGCTTGCCGGCCTCCGCCTTGCGTGAGCTGAGGCTGCGGTGGATGCCAGGCATCGCTGAGCCGTCCTCGTCCATCACTTGCTCGAGGAAGCTCCCGTACTCGGCCGTCATGGCGCGCTGTTCACCTTCCGCGCCTGGGCGACCGAAGACGCCGCAGTAGACCCGCGTCTTGTCCTTCGAGATCGGCCACATGGTGTAGTAGCCGAAGCTCTCGGGACTCACGGTGAACGCCGTCGTCGGGGGAGTGAAGGAGATTTCGAGCGTGGGCTCATCCATGCCCATGTCACCCGGCGCCCACCCTGATTGCTCGACCATGAAGCGGGAGAGATCGTTTCTCATGTCGTAGGGGACCTCGTAATACGAGTGGCGCTCGCCGTACTCGATGGTGTCCCGCACAGATCTCGTTGGTGCGTAGAGCTCGACCGACGACCGATGCACGCCCATGTGGTGGTAGCTCTCGAGACTGTTCTCGGTGGAGGCTTTCCAGTTGCAGTCCCAGATCTTGTCGTAGCGGTCGATGAGGACCCAGTCGGCGCAGTCCTCGACAAGTCGATTGCGACGGAAGTGAGCGTCGAGTCCGCTCATCTGGGGCGCCAACGGAGGTGCGTCGTCGTCGAGGTTGACGAAGATGAATCCGTTCCAGGTCTCCACCTGGAAGGTGGGCAGCCGGATCTCGTTCATCTCGAAGCAGCTGTTCCGGTCCATGTAGGCCGCCGCCTCGAGACGACCGTCGGTTGCATACGTCCAGCGGTGGTAGGGGCAGCGGAGTTGTTGGGCATTGCCGCGATCGCCTTGCTCGACGATCGGCATGAACCGATGTCGGCAAACGCTGGAGAGGGCCCGGATCTGGTGATCGTGCCCGCGCATGATGGCGATCGGCTCGCCGATCAGCTCGAGGCCGACGAAGTCGCCGGGGTTGGGAAGTTCAGCCTCGTGCGCAACGCAGACCCAGGTCTTCGACCAGATCGTCTCGATCTCTCGGTCGTACACCTCATCGGAGATGTACAGCCGCGGCGGCAGGGTGGTCGCTGTCTCGGGCGTCAGGTCGAGATACGCCGCGAGCGCAGTCAACGACTCGCTCAATTCGTCTGTGGGCACGAGTGCTCCTCGGTCGTGGTTCGGGATGGGAGGTGGCTCGACGGACCTTCGGCGTGCACGTCAACAGGCCACTCGCAGGCCAACGGTCTCTTGGCGGTCGAGATCGTTCCGGGACGAGCCATCGCCGAGTCAAGCAACGAGGAGCTGGTGTTGTCAATGTCTATTTTGTAGACGTTGACAGTTTTGTCCGAGTCCGCGCCGGTCTCCGGCGACCCCGCCTGGCTTTCGTGCGGTCGCGGCAGGGTTCACCAAAATAGGCATTGACAGCATTTGTCGGGACTGCTTGGATCCACCCGTGGCCCACTATCACCACGGAAACCTGCGGGCGGCGCTTCTAGAGCGAGCGTCGGTCGTCATCGCAGAGTCCGGTATCGATGGCATGTCTCTGCGCTCGCTGGCGCGCGATCTCGGTGTTTCGCACGGGGCTCCTCGGAACCACTTCGCTGACCGATCTGAACTCATCGCTGCGCTGGCGATCGAAGGCTGTCGTCGTGCCACGGAGGGGATGAAGCATGCCGCCAGCCAGGCCGGTGAGCTCCCCCTCCAGCGGCTGCGGGCGCAGGCGTGCGCCTACATCGGTCTCGCACTGGAAGAACCCGCTCTCTTTCGGGCGATGAATCACCCAGAGGTTTGGAGAGAGCCATCGGAGGCAATGGTGGCTTCGCTCTCAGAGTGGATGGACGCCGTTCGATCCGAAGCTGAGGCGGCGCACCGAGATGGCTGGAACTCGGCTATCCCGATGGATGCGGCCGTGACGTCCGCAGTCGCTGCGATCGTTGGGGCCGCCGACGTGATGTCACACCGAAGCTGGATACGCCAGCTCGGTGCGAGCGACGCATGCGCCATCCTGGAGCCTGTGGTGGACGGGCTGTTCGGGCGCACAAATGACGAGTCCCGGACGCCGTGAGTTCGGCGAGCACAGCCTGATGGCGCTACAGGGATCTGCAGACGAGCGGGCCGCGGACCGTCGAGCGATTCGAGTCTCGCTGATTGGGGCTGCCCTTTTCGCGACGTTTGGGCTCAGTTTCGCAGTGTGGTCTGGCTCGCAGGCCGTCCTTCTCGATGGGGCCTACAATCTGATCACCGCACTGATGGTCGTGGTTGCGCTCAGGATCACCTCTCTCCTCGACCGTCCCGCCTCTCCTGACCGTCCCGCTGGCTTCGCTGCTCTCGAGCCGATGTACGTGCTTGCAAAGGGGCTCACCCTGCTCGCGCTGACGATTGTCGTGTTGATCAGCAATCTCATCGTCCTCGCCACCGGGGGCACGGAACTCGACCTGGGTGTCGTTGTCGTCTACGTGGCGCTGGCGGTGAGTGGCAATCTCGTCGTGTGGTTGCTGATCCGCCGTGAGCGAAAGCGCAACCAGACGCCGTTGATCCAAGTGGAGGAACAGAGCTGGATGGTCAACACGATCGTCAGTGCTGCGATTGCAGTCTCGTTCGTCTTGGTCGTCGTTTTGCAGGACGGGGTTCTCGAGCCGTTCGTTCCCTACGTCGACCAGATCGTGGTCGTCGTCGTGTGTGCTGCCTCACTGCCGGTGCCAATCGCTGCAATTCGATCGAGCCTGCGGGATCTGCTCTTGTTCGGACCCGACGAGGAGGTGAGAACCTCGATCGATGCCGCGGTCGGAAGCCGCTTGCTTGACTGGCCGCTCGAGCGGTGGTCGACAGAGGTTTTCACGATGGGCCGCCATCTCTGGGTCTCGCTTACTGTCACACCGACCGCGTCGGAGATCGAGGCTGCATTCGGAGACGAACTGAGGCGATCGCTTCTCGATGAACTCGATTCGCAATTCGGACCGGTGCGATTGGACGTGGTGATCACCACGGAATCAATGCAGGTCTGATCGGGGTTGGGCGGCGTGCCGGTTGGCACTGTTCGGTGCGCCCCCATGTCTGGCATCGGGTCCGTCACTATAGGTTGGCGTTCATCTCCGTCAATGCGAAGGTCTCCGAGTCTGGGAGCTGTCGACAGCCTGAGGAGCTGGCCGGTCCCTCAGCGGGTCGTGCTACGCGTCGAGGTCGCGGGAACGCTTCTGGCTGAGCGCAAAGCGGCATGCCAGTGAATTTGGTTGGGCCCTTCGCGACCTGCGAGGGGTGTCGTGTTGCTAGTGGTTTGCTAATGGCATCCGGCGTCCTGGAGCAGTAGGGGGCGGTATCGAGCGGATTCGCCGGTCGCTGGATGCCGCTCTGGGACGCTGGTTGCCGCAGGACGACGCTGGATCCCGTCGTGGGGAGGTTTGTTCAAGTCCCCCCTCCGACACCACATGAAACCCTTGAAATCCCTGGGCTCCCGAGCCCGGGGATTCGCCGTTTTGTGTCGCTTGTCATCACGATGTCATCAGAATCTGGCGGCTGCGGGCCGCGAGTCACTTCGAGCGCTCGAACGTGACGATGAACGTCGTCTCGTAGGAGTCGGAGCTGTCGCCGCTCGCCGACTGTCGAACCTCCCAGTCGGCGTTGAGGATCTCGCAGCAGACGCGGAGCAACGCTAGGCCCAGCCCGAGTCCTGTCTCGCGCCGCTTGGCTGCCTCCGCTCGATAGCCGGGCTGGAAGATCCGGTTTCGTTCGTGCTGTTCGAGCTTTGGGCCTTGTGACGTGACGCTGAGTTCGATCTCCTGTTCTGTCTCGCGCAGCGTGCAGGTGATCGCCGAACCCGTTGGTGCGTACTTGTACGCGTTGTCGATCATCACCAGCGGGATCTGCTCCATCGCAAGCACCGGGCCGCGAATCTGACCCCACGATTCGCCAGCAAGATAGAGATCGACGCCCTTGTCCTGGCAAGCGTGGTGATAGATCTGCCGGTATTTGTGAACGAGTCCGTGCAGTCGTGAGCTTGCAGTCGGTGACATTGTGATTATCGACGGATCGGTAAGGAGTCGGACGCCCTCGAGCTTCGACTCCATCATCCTCGAGGCCCAGTACGTCGCGGCGATCTGATGTGCGGCCCGGTCGAGGATCGGACGAAGGTGGGCTGGCTCTTCACTCTCGATGTCGAGGAAGGACTCGATGTTCTGTCGAATCTGGAGAGCCAGTGAGCGGTAGTCATGTAGCTGTCCAGCGACGCCATCCAGGTCCGACTTCACGCGGTCCAACAAGTCTTCGAAGTCCGCTTCGAGACCAACGGCCTCGAGTTGCTCGTTCCTTCTTGCCGCCCTCTCGGCTTCGACCTCAGCGAGGGAGTTGCGGAGAGAGGCCGCGGCTCGCTGGACCTGTCCTCGCGTCAGTCGTTGGTCGTCGGAAGCGTTGCGTCCGACCTTCTTCGTTGCGTTCGATGGGTTGAAACTTCTCACGACAAGGCCCACGAGGAGATGCTCGGCATCGATCCGCTGGACTCCGTAGCCGTACCTGCATGCCTCAAGCTGATCGCCGCGAATCTGGGCGCAGGGACGGTCGCAGGTGAGGCACTTGCTAGGTGCCGAGACGAGAGACCCGCCAGTGATTCCCGACGGCCCGAGGACTGGAAGCGGGAATGCCTCCACTAGCTCAACGCCCGCAGGCGGCGTCCTACGATTCCAGCATGCCGGAGCGCTCGCTCTGCGGGATCGCGTTGCTCCGCTTTGAGCGCCTTGACCGCTTCGGAGGTCCGTTCGTCGACGGGCTCGCCCCCAAGAGCCGCCTCGATAACGGGGCGTAGACGGTTGGCGCCTGAGGTCGAGATAGTGGGAAGGGAACGTTCGATGTAGTGCTCAGGAGTGCGAAGCCTCGCCAGGTTGTCCTCAATCGAGGTCTTGAACGAGAGATAGCTGGCACCCTTGTCCAAGACCTGGTCGGCGTCCTGAAACACCCCCTCGAAGTTCGAAGGTCCGCCCTGATGCGCCGTATAGGCAAGCACCAGCTGTGTCGGCGCGATCTTCCTGATGTGTCGAATCACTCCTCTCCCGCCGTCGTCCGAGAGTTTCAGGCCAACGCCGTGCAGGTCCATGAGAATGAGGTCGAACTGGAAGTCGTCGACGTCGCGGAACTGCTCGAGATCGTTGCGGAATGTGACCGTGAACCCATCTCGTTTGAGACGCTCGACGTGCTCGAACTTCTTGTCGTCGACAACCAGCACACTGAACGGAGACCGGGGTGGAGTGGGGACGACGTGATCGGGTTCGCCCTTGCGTCGGCGCTTCCACCAGCGCAGCGCTGCAATGCCCGCCATCGCGAGCGTCGCAACTGCGGATGCGATGTAGAGCGCTGTGAGCATGATGTCCAGCGTATGGCCGGCTCGGACCGCCCGCGGGGACGGTTTGTCGTGGCTTCAACTCTCTTGGCCACCAAGGATCAGCCCACCGACGAGATCGGCAGCTTCCTGAGCGATGGGCCGGGTGACGTGGCTGTAGACGCGGGCGGTGATGTCGGTGGTGGAGTGGTTCAGGCGTTCGCTGACGACCTTGAGGTGGACCTTCTGCTTCAGGGCGATCGTGGCCCAGGTGTGGCGGAGTCCGTGAATGGTGAGACGGGGGAGCGGGGTGTCGGGGTTGGCATCGTTGTACTGCTGCTGCTTGCGGAGGAACTCTCGGCTGAAGCGTTCGGGGTGGTAGTGCCGTCCGTCTTCGTGGCAGAAGACGAAGTCGTCGTCTCGGTAGGCGTCGCCGAGTAGCTGCTTCTCGGAGTTCTGGATCTGTCGCCAGCGGCGGAGGAGGTCGACGGTGGCGGGGTCGAGGTGGATGAGGTGGCCGGCGCCGGTCTTGTGGCGCTCCTTGAAGATGGCCTTGTGGTCGTGGTCGGTGGTGACCTGGTTGAACATGGCGGCGGTGGCTTCGTCGAGGTCGATGTCGGTCCACTTGAGGCCGAGGACTTCGCCTCGTCGGGCGCCGCTGGTGGCGAGGAAGGACCAGGGGTAGCGGTAGCGGTTGTCGTCGAGCCAGGTGAGGAAGTCGCGGAGCTGGGTGGCGGTCCAGGTGTCTCGGGCGATGCGGTATGGCTGGCCGGTCTTTGGGACGGTTGCGGCTTGGGCGGGGTTGCGGTAGGTGCGGTTCCAGCGGTGGGCGTCGCCGAGCGCCTTCGAGAGGATGCCGTGGACCATGGCAACGGTTCTGGAGGAGAGCACTCGTTTGGTGGAGACGGCTTCTCGGCGGTTGTTCTTCTGGCGGCGGATGGTGCCGGCGACCGCATGCCGAGTCAGGTCCGTAGCGGTCTCGTGGCCTTCAGCACGCAGTGTGTCGGCGATGGCGGCCGCGGTGTGGCCGGCGTCGTGGAGCTGCATCATGCGCTCGATGGTGTCGGACGGGTGCCGGCGACTCGTGGCTGGCGGCAGCGTGGTGGTGTCGAGGAGCTGGGCGTAGAGGTTGTTCAGGTCGACGGGGGAGAGCTCCTGGAGGGCGATGCCGCCGATGTGGGGGATGACGTGGAGGCGGAGTTTCTGTTCGTAGCTGCGCCAGGTGGATGACTGGAGGTCGAGCTTGCGGGCGGGGAGCCATTCGTCGAGGAGGAACTCGGCGAGGGTGATGCGGTCGGGGTTGACGTAGTCGTGGCGGCCGATGGAGATGAGGTGGACGATGCGGCCATGTTCAGCGTCGGCGATGGTGCGGTAGCCGCCCTTGCTGATCTGGCGGCGTTTGCCGTTGCCGTCGGTGACGTAGGCGTACCAGGTGTAAGTGTCGCCTCGTTTGCGGACGTTGGGCTTGGACGTCTTGTGGTTGTTCGGCACGTGTGCTCCTCAGGATCGATGTTCGGTCACGTCTGTGACACGAAGGGCCGGGGCCCCGGCCCGATGGCTGCCCAAAGGCCCGCAGCGGAGCCGGGGGCAAGTTGGAGCGCCCGGAGCGCAGCGAGGACGAACGAGCTTGCGGACGGTGAGCAGTGGGCCACCTCGGCGGCGGTTCGGCTCAGCGGTGGCTCGTGGCGAGGTAGTCGGCGAGGCGTTCTCGGAGGACGAAGGTCCGGCCGCCGACCTTGACGGCGGGGAGTGCTCGTTCGTGCCCGGCGCTGTTGGTGAGCAGGTAGCAAGTGCTGACTGCGATGCGGAGGTACTCGGCGGTCTCAGCGACCGTCATCAGCTCGGGGTAGTCGGCCAGTGGCTTCGGTGTGCGTTCCATGCCTCACCTGTGGCCGCGACCGTTCCCGGATCGGGACAACGAGCCGCCGATCTCCCCGGCGATTTCAGCTTTGGGAGATCCAGGAGTAGATCCGTGGGAGATTCGGAGCATCTCCCCGGTGACATCACCAGCAGGTACCCCCAGGACCTGCAGTTGTGTCTGAAGTTTGTCCGTTCCGACACATCGGGTGAGGGGGAGAAGAAGAGCCAATGGCCGAGCGGCGAAGGCGAAGCCGTCGAGTGTCCTAGTCGCTGAGGTGCTCGACCAAGCGATCTACGGCTGCGAGGAAGTCAGCAAGGGCGAACGAAGCGGTCCACTCTTCAGGCCTCGATGCATGCTCTTGCCGAACCTTGATGACGGCTACGCCGACGGCTCGCCGCATGGCGGGGGACGCATCCGTCAGATCGAGATAGTGGAGCCCGCCACGGACGGCATGCGCGACCGCGCGTCCCTCCGAACTCTCGGCCGAGAGGAGTCGCTCGACCGGCTCAAAGATGAGACGCCATCCAACGTTGTTGATTGACCAACGCGTTTCGTCGTCAACGATGACGAACCCCGCCATCTCAGCGATCTCCCTCGTGCCGTTGATGGAGCAGCTCCCGCGCACGCTCCTTGGCCTTCTCGTGAGGGTCGATCGCGGCGAGCCGCTCAAGTTTCGCGATGTGCTCCGCTGTCCACCGATCGGGCCCCCACTCCTCAAGAGCGTTCATCGCGCCGTTGCGATTCTGGATCGACGGGCTCGCAAGGCCCGCTTCGATCAGGTCCGATCCGATTCCTGGGAAGTCTTTCAGCGCCTGGAGACTCCAGCCGAGCGCCGCATGCGGCTTGAAGTCTGGGCCGAGTCCGATCGCAGTGCTCGGCCCCGTGGCGATCACGTTGAGATCGAGAAGGCCAGCTGCCCGCTGCGCGAGAACCGTGGCGCGTCCCTCGCTGCCTGCCAGTTGCCAGGCCTGGAACCACGTGCCGTCCAGGGGGTCGGCGTCGATCGCCTTGAGGTGTCGATCGAAGGTGTCGATGCCAAGCATGCGGGCCGCCTGGTCAGCTCGCCAGAAGGTTTGGCGGTCGTCCGAGTCGAGGTCGGTCGTGACGATCTCGATCCAGGTCGGTCGACCAATGATCTCTGCTGTCAGAGACAGCAACTCGGTCCGCCTCCCCTCCGTCCACAGGCCAGCGAGGCGGTCGTCCCAACCGTGCTCGCGTTCGAGGAAGCCCTTGATGTTGGCGACTGCGATGAAGTCCGCAACCGTCTCGGCGCGTGTTGCCATGTGGTGGACGAACCGATCAACGGCAAGTGGGGCTTCGTCGTAGTCATCGATGTCCTCGGCCGGGCCGCCCATGATCAGCGCTTCGATGATGTCGGCGGCCGCAGTCAACAACTCTCGATCCGGGTTCGGGCCGTCGAGCGCACCGGCCAGGTCGCCGGTCGTCGCTGCGATGTGAGCCAGGTACTCGTACATCACAGCGTTGCGGAACCCGTCGCGGAGGATCCATTGCTGGATCTCCGGGTCTTGTGTGGATTGCAGCCGCTCGACGCAGTGAATGCGGCCCCAGCCAGTGACCGCTCTTGCGAGCGTGAAGAGGTCTGGCTCTGGATCGGCTCTTGAGTTCGAGAGTGCCACCGAGGAGAACAACGTGAACTCCTCATGCGCGCCGAGTTCATGGAGCACCGCACCATCGGGCGCACCCGTGATGCCCAGGAGCGCAATACCGATCTTCACTGGGCCGCGATCAGGAGACTGGGTCGCGAGCCAGGTGCCGATGGAGGCGATCTGCGCAGTAGGGGGTCGCCGCTGAGCGATGTGCTCGATCATGGGATCGACGTAGTCCAGCGCGTCGTCCGTGTTCAACACGTCGTACAGCTTGCGAAGGCGCCGCTTCGTTGGCTTCGCTGCCGCCTTGATCAGCAGATCTCCCGCTTGGGTGGCCCGTCCCGAATCCTGCCCTCCGCCGAAGTGGTGCCCGAACGCGCCGTCCTTCGCGCCAGCCATGAAGCTGATATGGGCCGGGTCCGGCGGCTCCTCATCAGGCAGCCGCATCTGAGGCTCTGGCAACGCTCGATCGGCGTTGAGATTCGAGACGATGAACCGGTGGAGCGGTTCGCGGTCGTGGATTGAGGGCAGACCCATCCCTCTAGTGTCGGTCATCGCCAACACCGCCTTGCGGAATATCGCTCTCGACTAGTTCGGCGATGTTGCCGATTCCCTCGTCAGCTGGCGGCGAGGAATTCGGCGTAGCGCTCCTCAAGCCCGGCTGGGTCAGGAGCGCTGTTGGCGGATCGCGGGGTCCAGATTTCTGCTCGATGGAACTCCTGGAGGCCGTGCGCCAGCATCGGACCGTCGCTCTCCTCGAGCACATCACCTCGAACCTCAGTGACAAGGTCAGGCCGGATTCCGATGATGTTGCTGTCGTAGGCGGCGTGATAGATCTTGCAGAGCGCCAGCCCGTTCGGAACGATCGGGCGGCCCCCGTGAGCGTCGCGGATGATGTGAGCGGCATCGAGCAGTTCAGGATGGCGTAGCCGGCACAGCGCGCAGGACTTCTTGTACGCCTTGAGAACCCGCTCCCGAAACGACGTCTGTTGCAGTCGCTGACGAGCCAGTCGGATCTGATACGCACGCTCCCGGTCGTTGAGATCGCCAATGTCGGTTCCGCTTCTCGCTGTGTCGAGATCGGCGAGAACCGCCATGAAGGTCAGACCGGCGGGATCGTCATCGACGAGCATCGCTGCCGACGCGAGATAGCGGCCAACGTCGATGCCGTGCAGGTAGACGAGCGGAAGTCCTTCTTGCATCAGTCGGCGAAGTCGAACGTTCTCCCATTGCTGTGGATCCGTACCGCGGTATCGGTAGAGGAGGAATTCGTCCGAGCTGACCTCGTCCTCGTACGGCGGCTGCCGACCGTCTTTGGGCGGCGCAGTGAGGATCGAGATCGGCAGGTCGAGCTGTCGCGGCTTGAAGATTCCGTTTCCAGAGCCGACGAGCAGAACCGGTTCGTTGCCAACCCGGAAGGACCGCAGCTGTTGCCAGGAGACCACGCCATCGCGGTCGGCAACCGATTCCAGATAGTCAAAGACAGCCGAGCGGACCAGTCGTTCGTATTCGATGTCCACGCAGCTACTACAGCACAGGGACCGATTCCCTCAGTATTGGCGAGCTCCCAGGCCACTTGGCGGCGAAGATGTTGTAGTGAAGAGGTTGCTGCGCATTCTCCGACGTCGCTTCGGTGATGACGACCCAGCGCAAACGCAGCCGCCGCGACCGTGGACGCCACCGCCACCGATCGAGTACCTCGTACGCGCCAAGAACGGGAACGACTGGGATCTGCTCGTCGACGACATCGCGGTACTTGTCCCCGTGTCCTTCCGGACTCATGTCGTCGAAGGCACTGACGTGCTCACCGTCCGGTGCGCGGACTGGTTGGTGGAGTACTCCGCTGAGGACCCGGGATGGCAGTTGAGCTTCGCATCGTCTGCGAATCAGGTCGATGCCTGGCGGTACGCGACGGAGGTCGCTGAGCAATTGGCGACTGCGACGGGGGTAGCTGCCTATGCAGTACAGATCGCAGGCTTCGATGGCGGGATCTTCCACTGTGACGAAGCGTTCGGGATCGAGTCACGCAACCTTCATGTGTTTGCTGGGACGGTCGTGCACGGTGAGATCGAACCCTCGATGAACGTCTCGGTGCGTTTGAACTCCTCGACGGCAATGTGTCTGCGCATTGATGGGATCGAGGAGATCCGGGATCCAGGTGGCGGTGCACGACTTGGTCTCGCCCGGTCGTGCAGCGACGCGGATGAGCTGGACTTCTTGCTGAGCTTCGGGGTTCAGGACGAGTACCTCGAGGTCACCCACCGGCCATGCGACGACGAAGCCTTGTAAATATTGGAGAACTCCAATATATTCGAACCATGGCCTCGGACCTCGTTTCGCTTGCGGATGCCTCGCAGTTGCTGGGCGTGTCGCCTGAGCGCGTCCGACAGCTCGTCGTTGCCGGAGACCTACCGGGCGTCCGCTTCGGTAACGCTTGGGCTGTTCCCCGCGATGCGATCGCAGCTCGACGTCAGGTCTCAAACCGGCGCGGGCGTCCGCTGGGGGAGCACCGCGCGTGGCAGGCCATCGGGTCCGGCAACGTCGATCTGTCGAACGTCAGCCGATACCGCAACCGTGGGGAGGTCGAGCGGTACTCGATGAGTGCTGCCGATGCTGCCTACGTGGTGAGCGAGCTCGGCGCCGTCGAGAGCGGAATCGCCGGTGCTGTCTTCCATGGTGAGCTCCTTCAAGCAGGCGAGGGTGCAGAGCAGGACCTCTACGTGTCTCATCGAATGCATGACGGTCTCGCTTCAGTCGTGGCGGCAGTGGAGGACCCGCTCGGCTCGGTCGTCCTTCGGGTTGTGTCCGACGAGGCCTGGCCTGAAGTAGAGGTGCTGGCGTCGAAGCCGGGTGGCAGGCGGCTTGTTGCACCCGCAGCGGCGGTTGCGCTCGACCTGATGGACTCGGGAGATGCGCGCCACTGGGTAGCAGCGGAGAACCTGGTGCAGGCGTATGGCTGAGTCGGTCGTTGTGCTCCCGCCGCTCGCAGGCGGTCAAGCAGACTCGTGGGCTGCGCTCGTCGAAGTCGCTCCGGTGCTGGGCGACAACTGGCTCTTGGTCGGTGGCCAGATGGTGTTCCTGCACGAGGTCGAGCGCCGATCGACAGACATTCGACCGACCGACGATGTCGATGTCGTCGTGAATCTGCGAGCGGAGCCTGCAGGGCTGGCCCGCATTCACGAGGCACTTGTCGGCGCCGAGTTCTCACAGGACCCACCGAGCCCCGATGGAGCTGCGCACCGCTATCGGCGCGGCGACGCGGTGTTCGACGTGCTTGCGCCCGACAACGTGGGGGAGCGGGCGCAGCTGACTCTTGGAGCTGGTCGCACGATCGAAGCTCCCGGCACAACCCAAGCCTTCCATCGTTGTGATGCAGTGACCGTCGAGCTCGACGGTTCGTCAGGAGTGATCCGTCGCCCGAACCTCGTCGGCGCGCTGATCGGCAAGGCGTCGGCAGTGATCAAGATCAGCTCGCAGTCCGCCGCCAGTCGAGCGAAGCACCTCCGGGACTTCGACTCCCTCGCGAGGATGCTCGGTCCAGCAGACCGCGCGGAGGCAGACCTGACGAAAGGTGAGAAGAAGCTGCTCATCCAGGCGTCCTCGTTGCTCGACCCAGCAGGACTCTCGAGCAGGGGGATTGCATTGCTTGCGGGGCGGGACGGTGTCTGACTTTCCGGGACATCTCTCTTCGACGGACTGGACGCTGGCAGCGCTCGCTGAAGAGCTGGTCAGCGCTCAGGGGACGCTCCCCGACATCACCGCTCTGTTCGCCGCGGAGGCCGGTTGAGACATGGTCCGCCAGCGCGTTCTCGAGTCGGGGCTTGCCTGGGAGTACTCCGTAGACGGGGAGCCAATAGAGCAGCTTCCCGCCTCATCCAGCGTGTTTCCGCAGTACCATGCCCACCTGCTGAAGGTCTGGGTCGGGCCGGTTCAGTTCAACGCCCACTACTTCGACCAGGCCGAGGTGGACTTCGACCTCCCGGGCGACGTCCTCGGCGACCCCGCAGGCCTCGACTGCCTCCACGCTTTCATGCGCTGGCTCGCTGTCATCGCTGGCAACACGGCGGTGATGGCTCACGAAGGTGTCGCCAGCGCCTCCATACTCGAGGTCGCACCGGAGCCCGGCCTCGGAATCGAGGCAGTTGCCGACGGAGTTCGCCTCGCCGACCTCCGAAACGTGGTGTTCGTCGAATACGGCGGAGCCGTTGTCCCGCGATCGGCGATGCGAAGAACTGTGAACCTTGACGAGTGGCTGGAGTCGGCGGGCGCGCCGGATGAGGTCACGGCAGCGTTGTCACACGTCCACCTCTACGACGAGGTGACAACCGTCGAGGACGAGGCCGCTCTCTTTCGGATCGGGGAGGACCTCGTCGATCGATGGAAGCGGCGGATCATGTCGGAGCTCCCTGGTCGGCGCTTCGAGGTCTCCGTGACCAACGAAGAGGACGACTACGGCCCGACCGTGTGGCTGCTGCCCGTGCGATGAGTTGTGTCGCTTTGTCATCACGATGTCATCAGAATCGTCGGGAACGACCGGGACCGGCCCACACTCTTCGGAGCCGAGATCGCCCGAAACCCCTGCTGAGCTGGGGAAACGGCGAATCGCCACGAACAGTCGGAACCGCCAGGGAGCAGTTCAAGTCCCCTTACCTTTCTCGTAGGCCTTGAGCGAGACTCTTGGCTGACCGCTCGACATGGCGGGTAGGGCTGAAGTCCCCTGTCACCTTGATGGCCTGGGGGGTGCTGCCGCCCGTCGTGTTCGGGTGTGGTTGACCTCTGACAGGAACATGCACTTCGGGGCTGATTCGTAAGGTGGTTGATGGCAGCTGCGCCTCTGGGCGGTCTGGAATGTGATGACCGAGATGAGGGAGAGCTGGATGAACGGATCGGGCGCGGAGGTGTTCGTCGGAGTCGATATGGCCAAGGCTGAGCATTACGCCCAGGCGATCACGACCGATGGTGTTGAGCTGTTCGGCCGACCGATCGACAACGACCAGGTCGTGATCGAGGCGATGCTTGATGACGCCGGCGAGCACGGCACGGTCGCGTTGGTGATCGACATGACCGCGTCGGGAGCACAGCTGCTGCTCGCAGTTGCTGCGCAACGAAGTGTGCCGGTTGCCTATGTCACGGGGTTGCAGATGCGACGCGCTGCTGACCTCTACGCAGGGACTGCGAAGACGGATCCTCGTGATGCGTGGGTGTTGGCTGACTTCGCTCGTCGCAACGCTGACCGGCTGACCTGGTTGGAAGTCAGCGATGAGCTCCTCGTGCGCCTTCGGGTGCTCAATGGCCGCGACGTCGACCTGGCGACGGACTCGAACCGGGTCATCAACCGCTGCCGCGATGCTCTCGTTGCTGTTTCGCCAGCGCTGGAGCGGGCGATCGGACATCGGCTCAACCAATCGGGTGTGCGAGATGCGCTCACGAAGTGGCCGACACCGATGCAGCTTCGCGGGGCGGGTCGCACCAAGGTGCGCAACGCGATCAAGAAGCGGTCGCCGCGGCTGGCCGACAAGGTCACCGGCGAGATCTTCGATGCGCTCGATGCTCAGACCGTCACGTTGCCCGCCGAGGAAACCTGGGGCGAGGTCATTGCTGACCTGCTCGCCGATCTCGAGCGGATTCATCGTCGCCGGACCGAGTTGGCGAAGACGATCGAGGAGGTGTTTTTGTCGCACCCTCTCGGAGCAGTCCTGGTGACCCTGTGCGGGTTCGGGCCCAGGACTGGCGCACGAGCCCTCGCCGAGATCGGTGATCCCAGCCGATTCGAGACCGGGTCGAGGCTCGCCGCCTACGCCGGGCTCGCACCGACCGACTGGCGCTCTGGCCGATCGATCAACGGCGCGTTCCAGCACCGCGGCGGAAACCACCGGCTCAAGAACGCCATGTTCATCGCCGCCTTTGTTGCCACGCAGTTCGATCCTGAAGCGAAGGCCTACTACCAACGGAAACGAGACGAAGGAAAGAAACACAACGCGGCGGTCATCTGCGTTGCCCGACGCCGTTGCGACCTCATCTTGGCCATGCTCAAGAACCGAACCCCGTACGACCCGAGCCGCCATCAAGAACTCCCGATTGCTGCTTGACAACAAGACAGGAACACCCTCCGACACCACGAGATTTGTTGAGATTCCGGGGCTTCAGCGCTCCGGAATCGCTCGTTTTGTGTCGCTTGTCCTTGCGATGCAGTTAGTTTGGCCGGCTACAGCCCGACTTGACGGTTCCAGTCGCCGACGTACATCTCAAGGCGCTGGAACTCCGAGGCTTCGAGCATGCGGTTGTGCGCAATAAAGTTCCGCGCACGCTCAAGCTCGTCGAACCGCTGCTTCAGCCAGTGCTGTGATGGGACGAGGTCCTGAAACTCTCCCCAGTTCTGAATGATCAGATCCGACAACCCGCCAAAGTCAACGAAACCAAGCACGTCGCCGTACATCCCCTCCAGCCACGAGTTCTTCTCTGCGTCCTTCGCCCGAGATTCGGCCAGGTCGCGGATCTTCTTGGGAACAGCGGCGCTGCTCCACCATTTCGGGCCTTCTTTCTCAGAGAGCCGGGACCGGATCAGCTCTCGCACACTTGTCTCGAAGCAGTAAATGAGTGCGTAAAGGCGCGCCATGCGAATGGAATCGTTCCGCAGGTCGATGGGAAACGGTGACAGTGCTTCTTCGAACAGTTGATCTTCGATGACGCGCTCATCGACGCCGACCCGGAGGCCGGCTTTACGGAACCGTTCCGCCTCGGCTTCGAACATGAGGCTCCGGAAGAGGAAGCTGCGTAGTTCCTCTTGCTCGCTCACTGGAGGAGGTGCTCGCGCAGCGACTTGAAGATGGCGTTGTAGGCCTCGATCTCCTTGCTCGCAGGCAGGTGAATCTGGATTGTGTAGTGAAACTCGGTGGAGAGACCTGGCTGTGAGCGATCATCGGTTTGCGACATCGGCGATCATCGAAAGCCGACATGGCGTGATCGACGACTGCTACGCATTGAACGTTCGTGGAGAGACCGCGACGGTCTACTTCTATGGTGCGTTCGACATCGTCCAAATCCGCCGCGATGCCTCGACGAACTGGAGTGGAGCGCCTGCGGGCGCCCATGGTCTCTTGGTCAACGGAGACCGATGCGCTCTGATCGGCGGCTATGCAGAACGACGAGACGTGGTATCGCATCTACGGCTCGGCACCGGCGAGGTGGAACTCGTCGGCGAGGGTCGGATCGATGGTCTTCCCTCAGAAGGCCCGCAACTGGAGCGCATCTGCCGCGGTCCCGAGATGCATGTGATTGTTGGGACGGATTGGTACCGCGCTTCGATCACCTAGCTTGTAAATATTGGAGAGATCCAATATATTTGGCCCATGACCTCGGACCTCGTCTCACTTGCGGACGCCTCGCAGTTGCTGGGTGTGTCGTCTGAGCGCGTCCGGCAGCTCGTCGTGGCTGGTGATCTTCCGGGCGTCCGGTTCGGCAACGCTTGGGCCGTTCCTCGGGATGCGGTTGCGGCTCGGCGACAGGTCTCGAACCGGCGAGGGCGCCCGCTGGGGGAGCGCCGGGCTTGGCAGGCCATCGGTTCCGGCGACGTCGATCTGTCGAATGTCAGCCGCTACCGCAACCGGGGTGTGGTCGAGCGCTACTCGATGAGCGCAGCGGACGCCGCGTACCTGGTGAGCGACCTCGGCGCCGTCGAAAGCGGAATCGCCGGGGCGGTCTTTCATGGTGAGCTCCTTCAGGCCGAGGGCGCGGAGATCGACCTCTACGTGTCTCGACAAGTGCACGTGCGGCTCCGCTCGGTCGTTGCGGCCGTTGCCGACCCGCTTGGCTCGGTCGTCCTCCGGGTCGTTTCTGACCATGGCTGGCCCGATGTCGAGGCACTCGCAGCGAGGTCGGATGACGGACGGCTTGTTGCAGCTGCCGCGGCCGTTGCCCTCGACTTGATGGACTCGGGTGATGCTCGGCACTGGGTGGCAGCGGAGAGCTTGGTCGAGGCGCATGGCTGAGCTACTTGGTCCAACCGATCGCGCGGCGGCCAATCTCGGCAAGGCTGAAGAGCGGTTGCTGAGGCGACTTGTTGCAGAGCCCGGGCTCTCAGAGCTCGGTGCCGCGTCGCTCCGGTCACTGCTCAGCGGAGAAGCTCCGTGACCCAGCACCACGATGACGGGGCCGCCGATCGCAAGTACGAATCGATCGGGCCGATCGCCCGAGCGGAAGCGGAGCAGCGCCTGCGCAACCCGACCGATGGGGGCGAGGTTGAAACCATCCTGCTCTCCCTCGCTCTGCACGAGCCTGATCGAGAGTGGATGGAGACCTTGCTCCGTCACTGGTCCCGGGACGCATCCCCCAACATTCGGAGGGTTGTCGCAATCTCGTTCGGGCACGTGGCGCGGCGCTTTCGTGACTTGGACGGCGCCTCCTGGGCTCGGCTTCGATGGCTCGCTTCAGATCCCTTGACGTCAGGTGCGGCAGGAGATGCGCTCGACGACGCCGCCTCGTTTACCGGAGGCGATCCTGGCTGGGAGAAGCCCATCCTCGTCATCGACGGAGATCGCTTCGATGACTTTGCCGGATTCTGTCGGGAGTTCTCCAGCCTGCTCCCGGATTGGACCTGGAACGGAAACCTCGACGCATTCGACGACATCTTGTGGGGCGGCTTCGGGACGCTGGAGGATGGCTTCGTACTGAAGTGGGTCCACTCAAACCGTTCCCGTCAGATGTTGGGGTGGCCCGAGACGGTCGCCTTCATCGAGCGCAAGCTTGAGAGCTGCCATCCTTCGAACCGAGAGCGCGTCGCAAGGGACTTGGATGCCGCCCGTCGCGAAGAGGGGGAGACTCTGTTCGACGTGCTCGTTGCGATCATCAACGAGCACGGTCAGCACGCAGCAGAGCCCGGCCCAGTGGTCGAGCTCGACCTTCTGTAGCGCCAGCAAGCCTTTGGCTGTCGACGTATGTGTCGCTTGTCATCACGATGTCATCAGAATCAAGGCGAAGGCCGGGCAAGTCGCCCATGCGCGACGCCAAGGACCTCGCGTGATCAGGGCTGGAGGCTCATGCTGCCCGAGACTCCACGGATTGGATTCGCGGCCGTACCTCGCCCGGCTCGGAGCGCGCCTAGATTCTCGTCATCGAATCTGAGCAGTCTGGGGGAGACATGAGACTCGACTACGAGGTGGTGATCGACAAGCCGATCGAGGTCGTCTGGGACTACGTCAACGACCGAGACAACCTCGAACTCTGGTTGAACGACTTCGTTCGCTACGAACACCTGTCGGGCGATCCGGATGCCCCGAAGGTCGGCGACACCTGCAACATGACGTACAGCCAGGGCAAGAGCGAGTTCACGATGCTCGAGGAGATCACCGCGCTCGACAAGCCGAACCACCTCAAGATGTTCATGAGCTGCAAGATGTTCGACATGGAGATCGTCAACGACTTCGAAACGGTCGGCGAGGGGCAGACTCGGTTGTTTGCCGGAGCGAATTTCGTTCGAATGGGCGTGTTGATGAGGGTTGCGTTTCTGTTCAGCTCCGAGAAGAAGCAGCTGGCCGAGCACAAGCGTCAGATCGACAAGCTGAAAGAACTCATCGAAGCGACGTAGCGCCGGAACGAGCAGGGGGCCTTGCCTGCCCGAGTGATCAGCTGAACGTTCGGAACGTCGACTCGACGTCGCCGAATCGATCCATGTCGACCCGGGCCTCTTCAGCGAACTCCCCCCACCGAGAAGCAACCGCCAAGACCTGATCAACGATGCCCTCGACCACGCCAGCTGGCCGTCCCGACGCCGTCGCCAGCAAGCTCACCAGCTCGGGTCGGCTCCACCCATCGGACTCACCACCCAAGGTCAGCTGATGCGAAGCAGTCCAGCGGCCGGTCGGATTGAACGACCAGGTCACATCAAACGCAGGCGAAAGACGCCACTCGCCGGCACGGTCCAACAGGAACCCGAAGTTCTTCGTGTGGTCGTCCTGGTTCCGGAGCACGATGTTGAACACGCACCGTCGGATCATCTCGACCTGCTCTGGAACGCCGAGGCCAATGCGACGCATCACCCTGAACAAGTCCTCGTATGAGTGCCGCCTCGGTTGGTTGAAGTCGTAGCCACCCATCGCGCACAGCGACTGGTAGTGGATCTTGTCGTTGGCTCCGACGCAATCCCAGCGCTTCGTCATGAAGTGAGCACGGCCGTTCTCTTCAAGCAACCGGCATTCCTCCATCTCGATCTCGGTGGCGACCGCCATCAGCCAGTAGGCGTACTCCACCCGGCCATAGCCCTGCGGGTCGGCGAGCTCCTTGTCGCGGTTGCCGTCGACCCCATCGAATTTCAGGAGCCAGCGCTCGAATCCGTCGGGTAGGTCCTGGCCTTGACCGGAGCGAACCTCTTCGGTGTTCGGATCGAACGCGATGACGGCCTTGGCCCGGGCACCGCCGGCGGACGTACCGACGGAGAGGATCTGAGTGAAGTCCTCTTCGGTAGAGAGCCCCTCACTCATCGTTCCGTCGCGTGCGGCCACCACCTCGTTGGCGAGCTCGACGAGATGCTGCACGTCGAGCGTTTCGTCGGTCAGCTCGGGGCGAGGTGTTGCGGGGCGGTACTCCAGCGCACCCATTCCTCGAGCGCCGACGTAGCAGAGACGTTCGAGCGGGGTGAGCGGCTCGGTTCGTTGCTGGCGGGCAAGCCACTGGTTGATGATCGTTTCACCGAACGTGTCGGGGAGCGAGTCGATGACGAGCGGAGGCAACCCCTTGAACGTCTCGCCCCGCACATCGAAGTCGGTGAAGATCTGACGGCTCGCCGGCATGAGGACCGGTGCGACCTCGTAGCCGGTGGAGATGAACTCATCGGTATACCGGAATGTCACCGCTTGGGAAGCGTCAAGGGACTGGGCCAGTGATGCGATGTGGAGGTCCCAGAGCCAAACCTCGACTATCGGGGGAGTGGCCACTACTGGTCGCCCCCGTCCGGGCGTCGCGGCCAGTGCCCCGTCGGCCGAACCTGAAACTGGCGAGCGGTTGCTCGTTGCCGGTCGGGGTCGCCGGGGGAGAGCGGATCGATCGGCCGGGGCGGGAGGACGTGCTCCAGGGCTTCGAGGCCGCCGAGCGCTCGAACGATGGCGACCAGCGTTTGGAGGCCAGGAGTGTTCGAGTCGTTCTCGAACCGGGCAACGGTTCCTCGAGACAGGCCGGCCCGTTCGGCGAGCGCGCCTTGGGAGAGGTTCTGGGCGAGACGTTCGGAGCGGCATCGCCCTCGGAGTTCATCGATCACCTGATCGTCAGTCAACACGAGCCACGTCATCGACTCAATGTATCATGCATTGATCATTGTCTGCGCTGAATGACATCAATGTATCCAATGAGGTGCATTGCATGGAGCGCGCCCTCGACGATCGTGGGATCCAAGAGCTCATCTGATCAGGTCTTCTCCCCACGCGAAGAAGGAGCGGCGAAGCCGCTCCTTCTTCTGGACTTGTCTTGTCAGCAAGCTGTTTGGGTCATCCAACAACGGCTCGAGATCACGACCCTGGAGGATCGTCGGTCCATGCGGCCATGTAGTCGGCGTGCAGGCTCGACCCCTGGTCCATGCCCTCGTGGTCCGAAGACAGGCGCCACTCCGAGTCGATGTCGAGGTCGAACTCAAGGTCGATCTGGAGGCGTGGGATGCGGTACGGGTGCGAGTCTGGGCAGTCGCCGCCATCGCTGAATGCGAGGTGGCTGATGTTGTCATCGCTGCTCAACACGGGCTCGCCGTCGGCGTCTACTGCGAGGCAGTTGGGGTAGTTGATCTCGAACTCGAGCTCTTCGCCATCGCCGTCGATCTCGAAGTCGTTGTCTTCAGCGCCGAGCACGTCCGAGGTCGTGAGCATCTCGAGGCCAACCGGAATCGCGTTCACGTTGCGGCGGCCGCGGTAGCGCACGTCGATGTCGGTGGGCTCGACGGCGTCACCGTTCTCGTCGAAGAGCACGGGCGTCCAGTAGGCAGCAACGTTGCCGTCACGGCGACCCTCACACGTCGAGTCTTCGTTGGCGAGCAACGAGTCGATGGTGCTGAAGGCGGTCTCATTTCTGCGCCATAGGAGGGGCGAACCGACTTGGCTCTGCGGGGCGCATTTCCGACCATACGGAGGCGAATCTGCGATGTCAGTGCCGTTCGCGGCATCCTGAAAGGCCCTTGCCAAAGCCTTTGCAAACCACAGCCGCACCTCTTGAAAACGGGGCAAATCCGGTGATGAAGCAAGGACCTCCCGAGTGCGTGAGGTCGCTCGCTGCCATGCTCGTGGTCGTCCACTTGTTGCGGCAGTACGGACTTTTGCCGTCGCTCCGATTCGGCCGACGGCGAGGGAGGTGGAAAATCGTCGATCTAGCTTCGAGTCGTGTCGTCGACCGTCTTCCCTGAAGCGCCGCCGTATCCCGTCAATCTCAACCTTTTCGGTAAGTCGGTGCTGGTGGTGGGCGCGGGCTACGTGGCCAGTCGCAAGGTGCCCGCATTGTTGGAATCGGGTGCGTCGGTGGTCGTCGTTGGCCCGCTGGTGCACGACTCCCTGGCCGCACTCGCCCACGAGCACCGAACCGTCGGCGAGCTGACGATCGAGGCCCGCGAGTACCAGACCGGCGAGGTGGCCGACTACGTGCTGGCGATCACCTGCACCGATTCGGCCGCCGTCAATACCCGAGTGCACGACGAGGGGGTTGCCGCCGGGGTGTGGGTGAACTCGGCAGACGATCCCGCCAATTGCGAGTTCACGCTGATGTCGATCGTGCGCCAGGGCGACCTTCAGCTGACCATCTCCACCGGTGGAAGATCTCCCGCACTCTCCATGCACCTCCGGAAGGTCCTCACCAACCAATTCGATTCCAGCTGGTCCGATCTACTCGACTTGTTGTCGACCGTTCGTGATGAAGCGAAACAGCTGTATGGCACCAGCGAGATCTCGGGGTGGAATGACGCCGTCGAAGCGGGCCTTCACCAACTCGTTGCTCAAGGCGAACACGACGTCGCCGAACGCCTCCTTCGACAACACCTCGGGCTCGCACCGAAACGCACACTGGCGGCGGTCACATGACGGTGTATCTCGTCGGCGCCGGACCCGGCACCGCCGACCTCCTCACGATGCGGGCCGCCCGATTGCTCGCAACGGCCGACGTCGTGATCTTCGATCGGCTCGTCGGAGACGAAATCACCGACATGATCGCTCCGTGGGCCCAACGCTTCGATGTGGGCAAGGATCCCAACGGTCGGTCTGTTTCGCAAGTTGCCATCAACGACCTGCTCGTCACGTGTGGCCAGCTCGACCAAACCGTGGTCCGTCTCAAAGGTGGCGACCCCTACGTGTTCGGGCGGGGTGGGGAAGAGGCCATCGCCCTGCAAGCGCACGGGATCGATGTTGAGGTCGTGCCAGGCATCTCCTCGGCGATCGCCGGGCCCGCCAGCGCTGGCATCCCCGTGACCCATCGCGGCGTGGCACCTGGCTTCACCGTGCTCACCGGCTTCCAGGCCTCAGCGGCAAAGGCCCGCATCGACTGGGACGCCGCAGCGAAACTCGGAACCACCCTCGTCATCTTGATGGGAGCGGCATCGGCGACCACGATTCGCCACAGCCTTCTCGCCGGCGGCGCACCACCCGACACACCCGTCGCCGTCGTCAGCTACGCCACGACCGAACGCCAAACCGTCACCCGCATCGAGCTGGAAGATCTCGGTTCGGCCCCGATCGTCAACCCTGCGGTCATCGTCGTCGGCCCCGCTGCGAGCCTCGACCTCGCCCGCTTTCGGTCGAGCGAACGAGATTCGGCCGCACCGATCTTGTCCCCAATCGGACCAAAGGACACAACCGCATGACGACTCTGCAAGTTCCGACAGTGCGCGCCGAGCCGAACCCGGAGATTCGGTTGGTGCCTGACCTCGACGAGATCGACAACCCGCACATCCGTTCGGACATCGCCAAGTTCGACACGGTGCTCGCCCAGTACCAGAGCGGCGACGTCGATGAAGAGGTCTTCCGAGTCTTCCGCCTGACCAACGGCATCTACGGGCAGCGCCAGGGCGGAACCAATCAGATGGTCCGGGTCCGTATGCCTTACGGCAGCATCGACGCGGACCAGCTCGACATGTTGGCCTACGTGGCCGACCACTATTCGCGTGGATGGGGGCACATCACGACCCGTCAGAACCTACAGATGCACTTCGTGCAACTCGACAAGCTCCCCGAGGTGATGCGGCTATTCGGATCTGTCGACCTCACCACCCGAGAAGCCTGTGGCGACACGGTGCGCAACATCGGCGGATGCCACCTGGCCGGTGCGTGCCCGTACGAAGTACTCGACATCAGCGCGTGGGCCGAAGCTGCCAACGACTACTTCATCCGCAACCCGCTCGGCCAACGCCTGCCACGCAAGTTCAAGATCAACTTCTCTGGCTGCGACACCGACTGTGGCCAAGCCATGTTCAACGACGCAGGTGTTGTCGCAACGAGTCGACAGCTCGACGACGGCACCATCGAAGCCGGATTCCGGATCTACGTTGCTGGTGGACTCGGCGCCAACCCGCATCCGGCACTCGCACTCGAACCGTTCACCCCGAAAGAAGAGCTGCTTCCCACGTTGGAGGCGATCATGCGCGTCTTCGAACAGACCGGAAATCGGGCAAACAAGCTGCGTGCGCGCATGAAGTGGGTCGTAGACGAACTCGGGTGGGAAGAAACGCAGCGGCGAGTGCTCGCCCAACGTCGAATGTTGCTGGCTTCGGCGACCTGGCCGGGCGGCATCCCCGACGCTGTCGTCCGTAACGGTGACGAACCCGCCGGGCGAGGTGCCGGTGACGCCACGCCGGTCGGTCAAGGCGTCGCTGTGGCGCTGGGTGCGCGAACTGGATTCGATCGATGGGCGGCGGCCAATGTCGTGCGCGGCGCACGCAACGGAACGGTCTCCGCATACGCCTGGTGCCGACTGGGCGACATCACCTCCGATCAGTTTCGTGGCGTGGCCGACATCGTTCGCAAGTACGAGGTCGAAGTGCGAGCCACCAACCGGCAGAACTTCATCTTGCGCGGGCTCCACGAGGCCCAACTCGCCGAGTTGTACCTCGACCTGGCTGCGCTCGATATGGCCGAACCGGGGGCCGAGCTGGTCCGCGACGTTGTGTCGTGTCCGGGCGCCGACACCTGCAGCTTGGCTCTGACCCAATCACGGGGTCTGGCATCGGCAATTGGTGAGGCGCTCGAGGCCCACGGGCTGGCCGAGGTGGCTGGTGTCCGGATCAACATCAGTGGTTGCACCAACTCGTGTGGTCAGCACCACACCGCCGACATCGGCTTCTTCGGCGTGGAGCGGCGCGCCCACGGTGAGAGCTTGCCGGGCTACCAAATGCTGCTCGGCGGGTACGTCGGCCAAGACCAGATTCACTTCGGAGACAAGGCTCTCCGAGTGCCGGCCAAGACGGCGCCGCAAGCGGCTGTTCGAGTACTTCAACGCTTCGTCGAAGAACGAGCCCCGGGCGGTTCATTCCGAGAGTGGATGGAGGCTGCTGGTGGCGCGAGCGCCATCGCCGAGGGCCTGCTCGACCTCGATGCCATCGTTCCACCCTCGGACCTGCCAGACCTGTACGTTGACTACGACGAAGCGGCGCCGTACGTCAAGAGCGTCGGGTCATCGGAATGCGCAACCTGAGAAGACGTTCTTCCATCGTTAGGCTTTTGTCATGTCGAAAGTTGACAGGTCGAGTCCGCTGCCGCTGTGGTCGCAAGTGGAGTCGGACCTGCGAAACCGCATACGAAACGGTGAGTTCGAAGACGCCTTTCCGACCGATGTCAGCCTCGTCGCAGAGTACGACGTCAGTCGCCACACGATCCGCGAAGCGATCCGTCACCTCAACAAGAGCGGACTGTTGTTACGCGTCCGTGGTCGCGGAACCGTCATCAATCGGGCGGAGTTCGAACAACCTCTGGGCGGGCTGTACAGCCTCTTTCGCTCGGTCGAGGCCAGCGGTGTCAGCCAAACGAGCCGCGTCCTCGAGAACGGCGTCGTTGAGGACCGCGAAGCAGCGGACCGTCTCGGTGTTCCTCCGACGACCCAACTCGTGTTTCTCGAACGGATTCGCTATGCGGGCGATGCACCGCTCGCCGTCGACCGAGCGTGGCTTCCGTACTCGATCGCTGCGCCGATCGTCGATGCAGACTTCTCCCGAACGGCGCTCTACGACGAACTCGAGCGGACGACTGGCATCCGCCCGAATGAAGGGTGGGAGCGGTTGAGGCCAGTCTTGCCGAGTTTCACCGACCGCAAACACCTCGAACTCGACCGAAACGACGCAGCGTTCTTCCTCCAGCGGCTCGGTCGGTACAACGACCGTGTGATCGAGTGGCGCACCACCACAATTCGTGGCGACCGCTACCAGTTCTTGGCCGATTGGTCGCAGCATTCGAGCGAAGGACTCCGCCTCAACGCCGCCCCGACCGACGACTAACGGCGCGAACCCCTCTCGACGAAAGTGTTCAACAGACGCGGCGGCGTGGTGATGTCGCGCGCCGTACGGGGCGGCGCTCAGCCGGCGGGGGCGAAGAGCGTCGGGGGAGTGGTGATTGAATGTCGGGATGACCGTCGACGTGATCGCCGCAGCACTCGTCGAGCTGTCCATCGGCGAGCACGACGCTGCGCAGGTGCGACTCGCGTCGGTCGACGGTCGACTGGCTCGCGCCCTCGTCGACGGGCTTCAGAGCGGGTCCTCCGATGGCGTGTACGTCCAACCCGCTGCGTTCGAGCGGTTCATCGGTTCTCCACCGAACGCACGGTTGTATGCCGACGTCGAGAAGGCGCTTGCCAGCTGGGTGGCCGAAGGGGCAGGCGACGTGCGTCGAGTATTCGACGTCGGTTGCGGCGACGGTCGAGTCACGGCTGCGGTGTGTCCCGGCGACCTCCAACGCGTCGAGTTGATCGAGCCCTCAGCGGCGCTTCTCGATTCGGCCACGGTGCGTCTGTTCGATTACCCCGTCGTGCGGATCGAGCGGACTGTCGCCGCCTGGCTCGGATCGTCTGCGGGCGAGCGGCGCGATGTGGGCTGGTCCACCTTCGCTCTGCACAACCTGCCCCCAGATGAGCGAGCGGCCACGCTCGAAGGGATCGCTGAGCGAACCGACCGGTTCGCGGTTGTCGAGTTCGACGTGCCCGAGTGGCGCTCGCTCGAGCAGTGGGGGATCCATTGCGCTGAGCGATATGCGATTGGCGCCGCCGCCCATAACGACGCGGAAGTTCTGCACGGGTTCCTCGTACCCGTGCTCCTGGGACAGTTCGCTCCCGACGCCGTGCGGCACACGTACGAGCAGCCGCTCGCCGCATGGGAAGCCGACTTTCAGGCGGCCGGCTTCACCCAGACCGAAGTCCAAGAGATTCACTCCGACTTCTGGTGGGCATCAGCAGGCATGGTGACCGGCATCAGCGAGCGCTGACGCGCAAGGGAGAAAGGTCGGCGCCACCCGTGAGCGACGCCGACCTGGCCCGTCAGTCAGTCACACGTTTCCAGAAGGTGACCTTGTCGTCACCCGGGCCGTAGAAGTCGCGGATCCGCGCTTCTTCGGCGAACCCGCGTGCCCCATAGAACGCCCTCGCCGACGCGTAGTCATCAACACTCGAGGTGTCGACGATGAGCGTCTGGGCGCGATCGGGGCCGAGGCTCTTCAACTCCGACTCGACGTGGCTGATGAGGGTCGTTCCCACCCCGGTTCCGTGACGGTCCGGTGCAGTGGCAATGAAGTACAGGTTCCACATCCGATCGGCGAACGGCTCCGGTGCGTAGTAGGCAGCGCCGACGACGTCTTCTCCGATGGCAGCGACGAGCCAACGATGGTCGTCGAGGACACCGTCGAAGAAGCCGTTGAGCATCTCGCCGAAGTCACCCATCTCGTCGGGTTGGAACATGTTGTTGTCGAGCGCAAGGCTCGAAATGTGATCGGCGTCGCGTGGGGTAGCGACGCGCACGTTGAAGGTGGTCAACGTTTGGTCCTTTCGTGAAGTCGATGTGTTTGAACGGTTCGTCCGGGAGTCGGGTAGAGACTCAACCGGGTCTCACACCGTGCGCGCCACAGGAGCCCGCACGGAGGTTCAGGTTGTGGGCGTCGACTTCACAAAACTCCTTCGACCTGCTCCCGACGGTACTCGGTCGGTGGCACGGACATGTCGCCGCGTACGGGCAACTCGCCAATCGTGTTCCGCAGCCAACGGAAACGAGCGACGACGACTACAGAGTGTTCGGATCCCGCTGGGCGGGCCTGGCCATGGCTGCCTGCCCCGATGATGTGCGCTGGCACCGAGTGCTAGACGCGCAGGGCAAGATCAGCCAAAGTCGCAATCCGCCACGCAACGGGCACGTCTAGAAGAAGGCATCGTGTTCTCGAACGACAAGGCGAGCTCGGACGCCTACGGCTGCGAGCTAGCTGTAGATCCCAGAGACGTTGTTCTGGATTGGGTGGGTCTCCTTGAGAATGA
>JAHDDK010000114.1 GCA_020629375.1 Acidimicrobiales bacterium | reverse complement strand
TCGCCGAACTCGCCAAGCTCCATCCGATCGGTCGGGTCGGGGACACCACCGACGTTGGCGACGTCGCCGTCTGGCTCGCAAGCGACGAATCTCGTTTCGTGACCGGACAGATCATCACCGTCGACGGCGGACGAACGGCAAGACCGAGCCTGCCCGGCATGCTCTTGTAGGTCCGACCTGGCCCTGCAGTCCGAACCCCTTGCTATGTCAGACCTGACCCCATTCAGGCATCCGAACGGCGTCGCGGTCTAGAGCGAATCCCGGAACTCGAGGAAACGGGGAAGCAGGCTGAGGTCGTAGTCGGGACCGCCGCGGCCGATCGTGATCTCGTCGACCTGGGCTGCAGCGAGGCCCTCGAAGAGCGCATCCCAGTCGTCGACCTTGTCCGTGTCGACGCCGACCGATCGTTGAATCGTCGCCGGATCACGCTCGTTCTTGGCGCACCACTCCTCGAGGACCGAGTTCTTGTGCGCCCACTCGTCGTTCCACCAGCCGTGCCACACATCTGCGAACTGCGAGCAGTAGTTGAGGGTCTTCTTCTCACCGCTCCCACCGATGAGGATCGGGATACGCCGGTTTGGCGCCGGGTTTCCCTTCGCCATGCGGTCGATCAGTCGGGGCATTGCGTCGCGAAGCGCATGTAGTCGACTTCCGGCCGTCCCGAACTCGTACCCAAACTCGTCGTAGTCCCGCTCGAACCAGCCAGCGCCGATTCCCATGATCAGCCGTCCATCGGAGATGTGGTCGACCGTCCGAGCCATATCGGCCAGAAGATCGGGGTTCCGGTAGCTATTGCACGTGACGAGGCAGCCGATCTCCACACGAGACGTCACCTCCGCCCACGACGCCAGGTTGGTCCACGCTTCGAAGTGCGGCCCGTCAGGGTCGCCGTACAGCGGGAAGAAGTGATCCCAGTTGTAGATGATGTCGGCGCCCGCCTCTTCCGCCGCGATTGCGGCCTCCCGAAGTTGGTTGTAGGTCGCGTGCTGTGGATGCAGATGGACAGCGATCTTCATGGGGTCCTCCAGTTGGGTGGCCGTGGTGCGGAGCGTAGCCTCGCCGCATGTCTGAAGGGGAGGCTGGAGACCGGCGCGTCGGCGTGCTGCTGGCGTTTTCGGGGATGCTCGCGGTGTCGACCGATTCGTTCTTCATCCGGCTTGCCGACGTCGACGGCTACGACGTCACGTTCTGGGTTGGCGTGTTCACAGCGGTGTCACTCTTCTCGCTCATCACCATCCGACAGCGTCGCTCGCCGGTGGCGGGGATCCGCACGGGAGGGCCACCCCTGTGGGTTGCTGCAGCATTGCAAGCTGGAAGTACCTCGGTGTTCGTGCTTGCGGTCACGAAGACGTCCGTCGCCAATGTCGTGGTGATCATCGCCGCAGCGCCACTCACCGCCGCCGGATTCGCCTGGTTGCTTCTGCGAGAACGGACGAGCCGGCGAGTGTGGATCGCCATCGCCGTCTCGATGGTCGGCATCATCGTGGTCGTTTCGGGATCGGCGGGCGGCGGAACCCTGACAGGCGACCTGCTCGCCGTCGCCGCCATCATCCAGTTCGGTCTGAGCCTTGTCGTCCTGCGCCGACATCCTGACGTCGACCGCATGCTCATGGTGGCCATCGCCGGCGTCGGCATGGCGGTGATCGCTGCGGCTCCAGGAACCCTGTGGGGGCACAGCGCAAAGACCTGGGTGGCGCTCACGCTGATGGGCTTCATCTTCGGCCCGCTCGCACGCGTGCTGATCGCCGAGGCGCCGAAGCACCTTCCCGCAGCGGAGGTGGGCCTCTTCGCCCCAGTCGAAACTGTCGCCGCCACCTTGTGGGCGTGGTTGTTCTTCGCCGAAGCCCCACCGGCGACGACGGTCATCGGCGGGTTCGTGATCGTGGCGGCCGTGTTATGGGGAACAGCAGCTCCGTCTCGATCGGCCAGGGCGTCTTCGTGAGTGTCCTCCCCAGCGACGATCGGGCGCTGCGGGCCGTGGCCGTTCAGTTCTTCGTGAACGGTGTTGTCGTCGCGTCGTACGTGCCGCGGCTCCCGGAGATCCGAGACGAGATCGGCGTGAGTCTCGCGACGATCGGCCTGATCCTCGCAGTCGCAAGCAGCGCAGGAGTCATCGGCAGCGTCGTCGTCGGAACGATCGTCGAACGCCTCGGCACGAAGCGCGCCATGGTCGGCGGCGCAGCCTGTCTCGTCGCATTCCTGCCGTTCGTGTCCTTCTCAACCACGCCAATCCTGCTCGTGCTGGTCTTGGCTGCCATCAGCGCTTCCGACGTCGTCACCGATGTCGCCATGAACATTCAAGGCTCTCGTCTGTCGGCGAGGCGTGCGACGCCGGTCATGAACCGGCTGCACGCAGCGTGGAGCATCGGAACCGTTGTTGGCGGAGGAGCTTCGGCGGCCCTGGCCGAAGCTGGCGTTCCGCTGCGAACGCACCTGCTCGTAGCGGCGGCGCTGCTCGCCATGACCCTCGCCTATGTGGCACCCGGACTTCTGCCGACCGACCACGACGACGACCACACCGAAGCATCCTCGACCACCCCGGTCGCTCGCAGCCTGATCGTGACCTTCTTCGTCTTCGGGGCTGCCGCCATCGTGCCCGAATTGATCTCGAGCGACTGGGCTGCCTTCCGGCTCACCGACGATCTCGACGCCAGCCCCGGGGTGGCCGGAGCCGCATACGTCTCGTTCACCATCGGCATGGTCACCGGTCGCCTTTTTGGAGACCACGTGGCGAAGGCCGTCGGAAACGAGTCGATGCTCCGATTGTCCGGCGTCGTCGCGACAGCCGGTATCGCGTTCGGCACGTTCGCACCTGTCGTTGCGGTCGCGTTCGTCGGCTTCTGCGTGGCCGGCATCGGCGTCTCGGTCATGTTCCCCCATCTCTACGACGCCGCCGCACGTGCACCCCGGCCTGGACCGTGCCTCGGTGCCCTCACCGCCGGGAGTCGAGTGGCGTTGCTCGGCGCGCCGCTGCTCGTCGGGCTGCTCGCGGACACGTCGCTGTCGGTCGGCGCAGCGATGGCGCTCGTGACGATTCCCGCAACGATCTGGCTGGCCACCGCACGGCCCAAGACCGAAGCGGCTGCTGTCGTAGACTGAGCGCATGGGGGAACTGGACCGGCTGCTCGCCGAGAATCGGGACGCGTTGCGTCCTCCGGACAAGGTCATGGCACCTGAGCGCCTCGGCGCGGCACGGCTGACTCGCTACGCGTTCAGTCGAACAATGCTCCGCAACGCAGAGGCGGGCGGATGGCGAGCCCGACGCGTCCACACCTCCCTCGACCGCGACGGCCAAGGCGAAGTTGCCTATCGGGTCGATGCCGCCGGTCACGTCTTCCATTTCGTTGCGTTCCTGCAGTCGCTTCCCGAATCAGCACACACCGACCGGGTCATCGCCGACCGATGGGAGATCGCCGCCGCTCTCGTCGAAGGAGACCTCGACGACGCGAGATGGTCACAACTCCGAACCAACGTCCCCAATCAGGAGGACGGACGCCACGATCCCGGCGTGCTCGCGCTCACCAGAGGTAATCGCAGCGTGCGTTTCTTCGAACACCTCGTTGACACGCTGGCATCCGGTCGCCAGCCCGACCCTGCCGACGTTGGCGACGCTGGGTACATCATGCGCTCGACCGCCTTCTACGCGAACGGGAAGTACGGGATGCGCTCTTTCGAGGGCTACCCCGACGACCACCCACTCCGGGCGCCCTATCGGGCGCAGTTCCTCGCTGCGTGGTGCTACCGCGAGCTCAGCTACGACGTCGTCGAGCACTGCGCTCGAGTGCGCAGTGGCGACCACGCAGCCTGTTTCGAGGGGGAGTGGCGCACCTTCTTCGGCCTCGGCAACGCGACCGGCCTCGGGCTTGTTCCGTACGCCTTCAAACATCCCCGAGTCATCAACGCGTGGATCGCCGTACGGGAGATCGCACTCGCCCGGGTCCGCTCCCAACAGCCTTCGGAGACCGACCGTGCCGAGTTCGAGTGGTGGCTCGATCGGGCGATCACCCACTTCGCCACCGGCACCGACGTCGATGCTGAGCCGTTCCTGTCGCCTGCCGAACTCGTGCCGATCGCCGAAGCGATCCGAGAGGAATGGCGACAAGTCGGCCACGAATCTCGACCCTTCGAAGCGCTCCTCGCCTGGGCTCATACCCAGCATGTCGAAGCCGAAGAGCTCATCGTGGCGCTTCTCGTCGAGCTCGATCGGTCACTCGACGACCAGGTTGACGCACTGCTCCGCGTCGAGGAGCACGTGCCAGCCGAGCTGTCGATGACGATCACGGACGCACGGCAACACTTCGCCGATCGATTTGGGTGGGTCGCCTCGCTCGACGAAGACGACGCCCGAACCTGGTGGTGGGTGTACAGCGACAACACCGAAGAACCGAGGCGGGCGCGGCGCGACTCAATCTCGCTCGATGCCCAGGACATGGGCATCGACATTGCCGCCCGCATGCGCGACCTCGGCAACGTGCTCGATGCCGTCGACGCAGACCTCACGCTCGGCGCAATCGTTGCCGATCAGCCCGAGTTGATCGATGCGGTCGCACGGTTGTTCGCGTCGGATCAGCCGTACGGCGAGCCCCGTGACGATGCAACCGCAGGAACCTACCTGCCGCTCCAGCTCCAGCGCTTTCAGCTCGCGCAGTACGGCATGGACAACTTCAAACCGAAGTCGACCGACTGGCTCCGGGTCACCCTGTTCCAGGGAGCGCCCCGTTTGGCCGATCTGGGAACCGAGGCGATGCACGACCGATGGGCCTTGCCACCGATGCCAGGAGGGCAACGATGATCATCGACGGCCTCGAAATCAACGACTGGAGCCGAGACGTCATCGACGAAGTCCGCTCGGGTGGGATCGACATCGTTCACGCGACTGTGGGCGTCTGGGAAGACACGGCCGCCACATTCACGCGGATCGGCGCCATGCGACACCTGATACGCCAAAACGCCGACGTCGCCCGCATCGTTCGCTCGACCGCAGAGATGGACCAGGCGAAAGCCGACGGCGTGCTCGGCCTGCTGCTCGGTTTCCAGAACTCGTCGATGATCGGCGACGACCCCGAACTCGTCGGTATGTTCTCCGATGTCGGTGTCAAGGTCGTCCAGCTCACCTACAACATCGCCAATCACCTCGGCGCGAGCTGCTGGGAACCCAACGACGGTGGTCTCACGCTCGCTGGCCACCGCATCGTCGAAGCGTGCAACCGAGAAGGTGTCGTGATCGACATCAGTCACGTCGGCAATACGACCGGACTCGACGCGATCCGACACTCGCAACAACCCATCGCCGTAACCCACGGCAACCCGCTGTGGTTCCACGACTCGGCACGCAACAAACCCGACACCGTGATCGACGCCCTCGCCGAAACCGGCGGGATGATGGGGGTCACGCTGTATCCGCTCTTCATCGGCGGCAGCGAAGTCACCCGACGCCAGTACTGCGAGATGATCGCCCGCCTCGTCGAACAGATGTCGATCGACCAGGTCGCCATTGGATCAGACGCCGTTCTCGGATGGAGCGCCGACGCGCTCGGATGGATGCGGTCCGGTCGATGGAATCGGCCCGCGGATCCATCGGCGATCCCACAGTTTCCGGCCTGGCCGACCTGGTTTGACGGCCCGAAAGACTTCGCCAGCCTCCGAGACGGCCTCACCGACGTCGGGTTCGACGACGCCGAAGCCGACAAAATCTTGGGTGGCAACTGGTATCGCTTCTACGGCGAGATCATTGGCTGATCACGTGCTCGTCGCTCCCCGCGAGATCTCCGACTACGTCTATCGGGCCTGTCGGGTTCGTGGCTTGGATGAAGGACCGGCGCAGGCAGTGGCCGCCAATGCGCGGCTCGCCCAGCAGGTGTTCGCCGACGGTCTCTCACTGGTCGTCGATGGCATCGCCAGCCGAGACGGACCCGTGATCGGCGATCTCGTGGTCGCCTGCCGACTCGGTCAGCGAGCGGCTCCGGATGCGACGAGACGGGTAGATCTTGTGCGGGTTGCCGTCGACCACGCTCGCCTCGAGCAAACCCTTCTTGTCGATGGCCATCCTCCGGCCGGATGGGCATCCGCGTCCGACGGAGCTGAGAGCGTCGATCGGATCGACATCGCCGAAGGCGCGCCGCGACACTGGCTCGCGCACGTCGACGACATCGTGGCCGCATCGCATGCGTCTGGAGTTGCGGTCGCTCGCGGCACCTGGCAGCGCCTTCAGGATCTATCGTCCCCCTACCTCGTGGGCGAAGCTCGCCTGGACGCTGCGGAGAACGAGTAACCCGGTCGCGAGCATTCCGGCTTCGCGACAAACCGCCCGCTAGGTTGCGTCTTGGTGGGGGAGACACGCGTGGGCGTGTCGCCATATCTCTAGATGGGGAGACATTCATGGACATCAAAGCGTTGGGAGCCGAATTTATCGGCACCCTCGGTCTGGTGCTGGGTGGCTGCGGCGCAGCCGTCCTCGCAGCGGACTTCGGCACGGGAGGAAACGGGACGAGCCTCGGGCTTGGTTTCGTTGGCGTCAGCTTGGCCTTTGGCCTCACCGTCGTCACGGGCGCGTACGCCCTTGGCCCGATCTCAGGCGGTCACTTCAACCCCGCCGTCACACTCGGCCTGGTGGCTGGTGGCCGATTCTCGGCAGCGAATGCCGTGCCGTACATCGTCGCCCAGGTCGCTGGCGCGATCGTCGGAGCCATCCTGATCCTGCTCATGGCGAGCGGCGCTGACGGCTTCTCGGCATCCGATGGGTTTGCCGCAAACGGCTACGGCGACCTGTCGCCTGGTGGCTACAGCCTGGGCGCAGCATTCGTGACCGAAGTCGTCATGACTGCGATGTTCCTCATCGTGATCCTTGGCGCCACGGCCAAGAAGGCTGCACCTGGATTCGGTGGCCTTGCCATTGGCCTCATGCTCGTGCTGATCCACTTGATCTCGATCCCGGTCACGAACACCTCGGTCAACCCGGCTCGTTCGACCAGCCAGGCGCTGTTTGCTGGCGGCGACTACATCCCGCAGCTGTGGCTCTTCTGGGTCGCCCCGATCATCGGTGGCGTCATCGGCGCACTGATCTACCGCGGGCTCCTCGGCGACGACGAAGACATCGTCGTCTGACCGGTCACGTTGGTGTCAGAC
>JAHDDK010000113.1:4022-7173 GCA_020629375.1 Acidimicrobiales bacterium | reverse complement strand
CAGATGAGCGACGTCAGCGAGAGCAGCGTCCAGTCGGTTGGTTCGAAGCCGCCGCGGTTGGTGCCCTCAGCGGTGAGCGGACTCGGCACCGGCGCAACGTAGCGGCTCGGAGGCACGATCGATCACGACTGATCTTGGGCTCGGAGGATTTTCGCCACGTGCCGTTGCTTGAGGTAGCGCTTGATCTCGTCCCAGCGCCCACCGACGTTGCCGAAATCGACGTGGTTTCGTGCACGAGCAAGCCAGGTGACCGTGGTCGGCCGGGTCTCCTGAACGGCGGTGACGAGATGCGCTTGTCGCAAAGGAGGCTCTCCGCCCGACGTCAGTGCTTCATCGAGGACCTCTTCGAGTGAGCGGTCGATGAGCCCTCGCAGGTCAGCGCCACTGCACAGCTCGGTCGAGTCGGCGACTGGCTTCAGCCGAAGGTCTTGTTGCGGGACGTCCGCAAGCGCGGACTCGAGGATCGCAATTCGAGCTTCTTGATCAGGGGGCGGGACGAAGAGGGTCCGGTCGAATCGGCCCGGTCGCAAAAGGGCGCCATCGATGTCCCAGGGTTCGTTACTTGCTGCGAGTACGAGGATGCCGGTGTTGTCGTTGCCGACCGAGTCGAGCTGCTGAAGCAGGATTTCGACGAGCGCCCGCCCTCGTTCGGAGTTCTGCTGCGACCGGGCATACCCCATCGCATCGAGTTCGTCGATGAACAGGACGCAGGGTGAGAGTTCTCGGGCAGCGTCGAACGCGCCAGCGAGCCGTTGTTCGCTCACGCCGAAGTAGGGGTCGACGATGTCTTCGATGCGCAGGTTGTAGATCGGCAGCTGCGCTTCGCCAGCGATGGCGCGGGCCATCATCGTCTTGCCACAACCCGGAGGGCCGTAGAGAAGCACGCCCCCGCCGGCATGTTTGCCGTACTTGGCGAAGAGGTCCGGGTTCCGGAGTGGCTGGATGACGAGCCGGTCAACGGCCTTCTTCACATCTCGGAGCCCGCCCACATCGGCGAAGGTGATCGTGCCGAAGATCGAATCGATGAAGTCAGTTCCTTGCACGTCGACCGGCCCAGTACGTTCGGGCGAACTGAGGCCAACCGAGTTGTCCGCCTGCGGGTTCGTTGGTCGTGTTTCGGGAGGTGACGATTCGGGCGAGACCCCGAGCAGTGTGCGGGCATCGTCGAGCCGTTCGAGCTGCAACGCAAGATCGACGGCAGCGCGTGCTTCTTCGTCGCCGAGGACTCCCGCTTGGCGAAGCACGAGGTACTCGTCGACGGCGGCCGAGTCCTCGCCTTCGCCGACGAGCGCCTCGGCCAACATCCGCCGAATCTCATGACTTTCGGGGTCCTCTCGAAGGACCGCACGGAGGGCATCGATGCGTGGAGTCACAATTGACCTCGTCGTTCCATCCATTTGCGAAGCGCAAAGGGGACCACCCACGTGTACACGGCGAAGCCGATGTACGCGATGGTGATCGGACCCATCGGTGCGCCTGGCCAGATTCGGGGCAGGAGAAACAGGGTGGCGATCCAGGCGATCCACAGCTGGGCCACGCCGATTCGGTCGACGAGTTGGATCGGCCGCATCAGAGGATGTTGGAGGTAGCGCGCCTGGCGACCGAGAGCTCCCGCCGCGGCCGGATCCGACTGGGCGGCAGTCCGGAGATGTTGCGACGCCCCACCGAGATCGTTGGACCCGATCGAGAGTTCGAGGGCCTTGAGGGTGTGGAGCTGCACCCCGTCGGGGTCGAGAGTCAGGCCGGCGTCGAGGTGCATCCGGGCGTCTTTGACATTGCCTTCGACCAGCGACACGTAGCCGCTGAGTGCATGACCGGACGGCGTGGCCGCCAGATAGACGGGTGGCATCTTGGCCATGACCTCTCTCGCCCCTTGGGGGTCGCCGGCCTTCGCGAGGAGCCAGGCGTAGGAGTGAAGCGCCTCGAGGTGCTCCGGGTTCTGATTGAGCGCGTGGACGAACGCCTTCTCCGCATCGACGAGGCGGTTCTGGTTGGACAACGACTGGCCGAGGACGATGAGCAACGGCACGTACTCGGGGGCGACCATGAGGCCTTGACGGGCAGATTGTTCGGCTCCGCGGTCGTCGTCTTCGAGCGCGAACGCTCGGGAGCGCAGGTACCACGCATCAGGATCTTGGACGTCGGCTGTGGCGAGATGTTCGATGGCACGGCGGCCATTGCCTCGCTCGATCGCGTCGCGTGCGAGTTGGAGGTGCGCCGGGTCGGTCACGTCAGGCCACGTGCGGAAGCGAGGATGAATACGACGATCGCCTGGAGGATCGCGAAACCGAGGAGCGGCAGGAAGGACTTCCATGCCGAGCTGTAGTCCCCATCGTGACGCTGCACGCCGCCGAATGCGGGGACCCGGTGAATGGCGTACAACGCCGCGCTCGCCACGACGCCCACAACGCGGCTGAGCATGCGGATCTCGCTGTTCCCCGAGAGCCACTCGACAGGGAGCATGAGGAGAAGAATCACGTTGGCGACAAGGAAGAAGCCGACCGCCAGTTGTGTCTTCTGCGCAAGGCCGGCGACCTTTGGAAAGCGGCCAACGTTGACCAAAGCGAGCCAAGCCATGGGGAGGACTCCGCCCAGAAATGCGACGTACACGTACGCGGACGGGTTGTACGGCGCCGGCGTATCGTCGTGCTGGAGCCGGGGAGTGAACGCCGGTCCGTCTCCCTGGTCGGCGAAGGTCATGAGATTTCTTTCGGTCGGCGAGTCCGTGGATCGAGGCAGCTGCGGCAATCCAACCGCACGCTCCATAGGCGCGCAAAGCCAATCGGTGAGTATCGGAGAGAACGAGCGGTCAGTACGCGTAGCTGTCGAAGCTCGTGTCGCCTGCCCATCCCCAGAAGGCGAGCATGGACTCGTCGCGGGTCACGATGCGGTGAACGGCGCGGGAAGGTGTTCGGACATACGCACCAGGGCCCTTCCATCCGGTCTCGCCAGCGACGGTCCATTCGGCACCGCCCGCCAGAACGAGGTAGAACTCATCGGCGTCGTGCCAGTGGTCCGGGTAGTCGAGGCCCGGCGACAGGTAGAAGATGCCGAAGCGGGCCGAGTCGTCGCCACGGATACTGCCTTCGGGCCCGATGAGCTCGGTCGCCCCGCTGTGTTCGACCCATCCGGGCGGGACGAGCTCGGCGCT
>JAHDDK010000113.1:0-3897 GCA_020629375.1 Acidimicrobiales bacterium | reverse complement strand
CGACTTGGCCATCGGCTCGTCCACATGGCGCAACAGGTCTGCCGCCGCGGCGATCACGTCATCGAAGGCTCCCGGGTTCACCCCGACAGACTGCCAGACCCCGATGCGAGTCCGTTGCCGCGTGTCGTAGCGTCGGCGACATGGGCATCGAGCACTTGCGCCTCCTTCTCGACGACAACAGCATCGCTGCGATTGACGAGTACGACTTCGACGACGATTCCGAACGAATGGCCTTCGCCGAACAGTTCCTGGTCGGGGCCAACAACCACGCCGACGCTGCGACCGCATTCCGAGCGATTCTTGTCGGCCAGATCGCCGACGGCACTCCCCCTGAAGCGTCGGCGACCGTCCAACGACTGCACGACCAGGGAGTCGCCAGGGAACGAATCGTCAACCAGATGACGATTGTACTCGCGACCGCGATGCAGAAGTCTCTAGACGCTGGCGATCGGTTCGACGAGCAGCTGTACACCGACGCACTCGCCGATCTCCCGCTTCCGGACTTCGACGACATCCTGAACCAAGCGATCGACACGGTGCGCTCGAGTCCCGGCATCCATCTCGACGAACTCGATGCGCACCTCGCCACTACGCTCCCGCAGCCACCGAGTGACGCTGCACGAGACGTGATCGGTCTCTCGCTCGACATGGCCCTCGACCGAGAGCTGTGGCTCTCCGAAGACGATCGGGTCTTCGATGTTCGGACTCTGATCGACGGCGTCACCCTGTGCCAAGAACTCGACGAGTCCCTGATCGAAATCGATGTCCTGACCGCCGCTCCAAACTTGATGCCATTCGACCGCTGCGACACGCTGCGCCTGCCAAGTGGCGAAGAACTCCATGCGTTCTCGGTCGACACGCACCACCGGGCATGGGGCGGCCCGGAAGGTTGGCTCGCAGAGTTCGGGCCAGACAACACGCTCGCTGTGAGCTTGACAATTGTCGACAGCCCCCCACCGGGACTCGAGGATGCGCACTATCGGCCGCACGCCCTTCACGGGGTCGTGACGCTTGCAGTCACGGATCCTCTCGAGCCGTCGCCCGAGGTCCTCGAAGTGATTCGCGAGGCGTACAAGCGCTCAGCTGGCGAACCTGAGCTGCCGGTATCTGGTGACGACGTCTTGTTCGGTGTTCTGGCTACTGACCGCCCGATCCTGACCCAAACGCCGCTGACAGCTGTTTGTGAGGCTGCAGGACTCGATGTGTACGCAGGGCGGATCGCCAGCAGCGACACCGTCTGGCGACGCGATCGACACCATGAATGGCGACGCATCGTCGAAGCCGAGGTGCCCGAGCCTCGCTGGCGCCGCATCGCCATGGACGCGCTCGTCGTCCTTGACGACCCGGATGCGACAACCGACGAGATTCGGCGGGCGCTCGACGCAATCGCTGAGCCCGAGGTCATCGATGTTGTGGTCGACGTTCTCGTCCCATCGTCGCTGGACGAGAAGTATGTGGACGAAATCGAGGTCTTCGATGCTCCAGGCCATCTCTTCGCCCGCACTGAGCAGGCGCTCACCGCTGCTCGACGTCCACGGGAGACTGCGTCGGCCGAATACCTGGCTGCGGTCCTGTGGGAGCGAACAGCTCGACCTCTGCGCGCCGAACGTCATCTCCGAAATGCAGATCGAGCCCATCCGAGACTCGGATCCGTCGTTGAACGGCTTGGCTGGTATGCGTTTGACCGTGGCGAGGCACGGGAGGCAATGAAGTGGTGGAACACGTTGTCCGAACCCCACGAGGCTGCGCAGGTTCTGGCGCCGTTCCTTGGGTCGGCAGCTGCGACTCCGCTCGGCCGAAACGCACCGTGCTGGTGTGGTTCCGGACGCAAGTTCAAGCAGTGTCATCTGGGAGAGGCTGAGCGGCCGCCCTTGCCGGATCGCGTGGGTTGGCTGGCGCGAAAGGCAACGACCTGGTTGGAGCATTCGACGGGCACCGCACGCGAACTCGTGGTCGGTTGTGCGATCGCGTATGTAGCTGGCGAACCCGACGAAGACGCATTGTCCGAGTCCGGAGCAACCGACGCGGACTTGGGAGCAGCGTTCGAAGATCCGATCGTCATCGACGCCGCCTTGACCGAGGGCCGGCTCTTCTCCCGTTTCCTGCACGAGCGTGGCGAGCTGCTGCCCGAAGACGAACGGCTGCTCGCAGCGTCGTGGCTCACAACCGAACGCAGTGTTCACGAGATCATCGATGTCCAACCCGGATCCGGGATTGTTGCGAAGGACTTGGCGACGGGCGATGTGGTCGACGTGCGCGAGCGGGCAGCTTCTCAGGAGATGCAGGTCGGCGAACGCTGGTGCGCCCGCATCGTTCCGGATGGCGCCGGTCACCAGATCGTGGGCGGCATCTTCCCGGTGACGGCGGGTACCGAGTCGCACCTTCTCGAAGTGTGCGACAGGCGAGACCCGTTCGAGATCTGTGCCTGGGCGGGCGAGCGCCTCCTACCGCCGAGTGTCGAGTTCCGGCCAGGGATGGCGTCGGAGATGATCGATAGCGGTGCACTCGAAGCTGTAATCGCGGAGCTTGGCGAAGATGCGAGCAACGAGGACGCGATGGACGCCATCAACATCGAGCTGCGAAGACAAATGCAGGCTCGCTGGGTCGATGAGGAGGTTCCCGCTCTGGGCGGTCTGACGCCTCGCGAGGCCGCAGTCGACCCGACTCGCCGTGAGGACCTGATTCGGCTCCTCGATGAGTTCGAAGACCGTGCGCACGCAATGGTGGATGGAAGTGCGGAGTCGGGATTCAACCCCTTCACCTACGACGTACCCGGCCTTCGACGGGAGCTCGGAGTCGAATCGGACTGACCGAAGGGGGCCGTCTCAGCTGTCGACGGCGGGCCGCTCGTGCACGGTGATCGGCGACGAGAGCACTTGGCCGGTCATGGACTCGATCGGCGTGTCGGGATCCGGATCGGCGACCTCTTCGCCGTCGAGTCCGATGAGGATCACTTGGGTGCATCCCGAACTCTGCTCCCGCACCTCTTCGGCATATTCGCCGTAGGTCATTTCGGGTTGGCCGCCGATTGCTTCACCATCCACCTTCCACGGACACAGCACGATTCCCTCTCCGGCACAGCCGGTAAGGACCAACCCAAGCAGGAGTACTCGGCTGAGCGCTCGCATCCGAACAGCCAAGTCGAACTAACCGAAATTTCTTCGAAAAGGAGCCCCCAAACCCCCCCGGCCAGTGTCACACCCCTCTCGTACACTTGTTCGTATGACCGGTCGGAGTAGCAGCAGCGTCCTGCTCGATCTCGAATCCCAAACCACGGCAATCGCCGACACCCTTACACGCCTCCAAACCGACCTCGATCAGCTGACAGACGTCGGTCTCGGGACCCTGTCGAAGGCGGACCTCGAAGACCTCATCGTCGCTGCGTTGACTGCGGCCGAACGATCCAAAGCCATCGCCGGACAAGCCATCACCGAGATGGAGGAGTCGGGCAAGACTGAACGTCGGCGAGGCCGCCGGACCTCGGCCACGACCCGGATCTGCGCGATGACCGGCTGGGCGGCACCCACCGTCAACTCCGCCAAATTCGTGGGCGGTTGGGTGGCCGGGTTCCCGGTCCTGCGCGACGCATGGCTCGCGGGGACGTTGACCCAGATCCATGTCGAAGAGCTCCGCCGCGCGTATCAAGCGTCCTTCCACGCCGAGTTCGTGCTGGCACAGGACTTCTTTGTCGAACAAGCCCAGTTGTTGGACTTCCCGGCGTGGATGCAAGCCCTCGGCTACTGGCTGTTACACGTCAACCCCGACGGCACCCTCCCCGACGACAACCCCAAACGCTACGGACTCCGCATCCGCACCCTCCCCAACGGCGACGTCGAAATCGACGGCGTACTCGACCCCATCACCGGCGAAGCCATCCAAACCGCCATCGACTACCAA
>JAHDDK010000112.1:5073-7573 GCA_020629375.1 Acidimicrobiales bacterium | reverse complement strand
CTGGTCCGGGTCGAGGATCGGCTCGATCGGCGCATTGTCCGACGTGTCGGTCAGAGCTGCGTTGACGTTGCCATCAGCGGGGCGACCGTAGACGGCGAAGTCGAAGTCCGCCGCCAGGCCCGACAGCTGGATTGCCAGCTGATCGTTGTCGGACACCGTGATCTCGAAGACGTCGTTGTCGGACTCCGACGAGATGTAGGTGAGGTAGATCGTGTCCGGGCTCAGCGGAGTCGTCGCCGGGAAGTCATTCGGTTCGAGACCCTCAGCGACCTCAACCGCCGAGATGGCGGAGATCGATTGGGTCGTGCCGAGCACACGGGCAGTCGCGTCGAGCGTCGTCGAACCGAGCGAGACGGTCGGGACCACGTCGAAGGTGAGCGTGTATTCGAGGTCGGGAGCGATCGCTCCGAACGTCCACGTCAGGGTGTTGCCGTCGATCACCGGTTCGGCCTCGACGGGGCGAGGACCAACGAGCAGACCCGACGTCGGTGCGTAGCTGGCGGTCGCCGGCAGCTGGACCTCGACCTCCACGGTCCGGTTGAGGACCGTGTTGGTCACCTCGAAGGTCGACGCAAACGTCACCGGCGGGACCGTGCCCGTTGGCAGCTCGGACGATTCGACCTCAGTGAAGTCGAGGTCGCTGAAGGGGATCTCCCCGGGATCGACCAGAGCGATGAGCACGTCGCCCAGGGTGTATCCCTCGAGCAGTCCGGCGTCGCCGAGCACGTTGAGCAGCGTGGCGAGTTGCGCAGCATCCAGTTGGGCGGTGCCGATCAGATCCGCGAGGGTCAGGTCGGCGAGCAGGCCCTGGGCGAGAAGGTCGCCGAGGTCCTCGAAGCTCGGGTTGATCGAGAAACCGTCCGTGTTGGTGCTGTGGATCAGGTCGAAGATGGTGCCGAGCTCGCCGAAGGTGATGCTGGCGTCGGCGCCGTCCTCGAGGAACGTTCCGAGCGTGACATCTCCGTAGACGGTGAGGTCGGCGAACGTGTACGTGTCGACGAAGGCTCGGAGGAGCGGTTCGATCGCCCCGCCGTCGATCGGCGACCCGGGTGCGGTCTGGAAGGCGTTGATCAGATCGGCGAAGTTCACGTTGTACAACGCAGCCTCGAGATCGCCGAGCGTGTCGTCGGCGAGCTGCGGCAGATCGTTGGGTAGATCGCCGAGCGTCAGGTCGCCGAGATCGATGAGGTCTGCGAGCGTCAGTCCAGCGGCTGCGAGCGCGTCCTCGATCGACTCGTTCGTGAAGAACTCGAGGTCGCCGAGGCCGATGCCAGCTCGGGCATCTCCGAGCTCGCCGAGGGTGAGCTGGTTCGGGTCGAGCGCACCCACACGAATGGCGTCACCGATCGTGTCGATCTCACAATCGACGAGATCGCAGTCGACGTTGCCGAGAGCCGCGAGCGGCACGGCGGCGAGGGGGACGGCAGCCAACGGGCTGCTGAGCACGTCGACGGCAGCCAACGGAAGGTTCTCGATCGCCGTGCCGTCGAGCGTGACGGCCGCCAGTGGCACGGCGGCCAGCGGCACGGCGGCGAGCGGCACGGCAGCCAACGGGGTGGTGCCGATGTCGAGAGCGGCAAGCGGCACCGCAGCCAGAGGGACGGCAGCCAATGGGCTGCCAGCGATATCGACCGCGGCGAGGGGTACCGACGCCAGCGTGGAGCCTCCGGCCACCGCAGCCAGCGGCGTACCGGTGATGTCGACCGCCGCCAGCGGGAGGCCTCCCACCGGGACCGCTGCGAGCGGCACTGCCGCAAGGGGCACGGCGGCCAACGGAACGGCAGCCAACGGCGTCGCGGCCAACGGAACGGCAGCCAAGGGCAGGGCGGCCAACGGCACACCGTTGACGCCGAGATCGGCAATCGTGGTCGAGGACAGGAACCCACCTTCGGTGGCACCGTTGGAGCAGTCGTAGCCGGCGTTGATGTCTTCGAGGATCTGACACCAATCACCAGAGCCGGGCTCGAGCGCGGACGGCGGAATGTCGGCGAGCGCCACGTCGGCGTAGGCGACCGCGGCGAGCGGCACGGCCGCCAACGGCAGGCTGCCGACATCGACTGCGGCGAGCGGGGTCGCCGCGAGAGGCACGTTCTGCAGCTCGAGCGCCGCGAGAGGCAACGCCGCCAACGGCGTGGCTGCCAACGGCGTGCCGTTCAGGTCGACGGCGGCCAGCGGGACGGCGGCGAGCGGCAGGGCGGCAAGCGGTGTGCTCTCGAGTCCGAGCGCGGCCAGCGGTGTAGCGGCGAGCGGTGTGGCGGCGAGCGGGGATGCCTCGAGATCGGTGGCGGCCAGGGGCACGGCGGCCAGCGGGGTGGCCTGGAAGTCGATGGCGGCGAGCGGCACCGCAGCGAGCGGGAGGGCGGCGAGGGGCACGCCACTCACCGAGGCTTCCATGAGGGTGATCGCACCGATCGTTCCGCAACCGCCACTGACGTAGGGGGTGAGTATGGTGCACCAGTCGGGGCCGGGGATCTCGTCGAGCGTGAGCTCGCCGAGCACG
>JAHDDK010000112.1:1035-4982 GCA_020629375.1 Acidimicrobiales bacterium | reverse complement strand
AGGTGATGTCGTTGATCGGCACGTCGGCGAGCGCCGAGCCGGTGCTCTCGAACAGCGCCGGCCAGCCGCCGTCTTCGTCGAGGCCGATCTCGATGATCGGGATCGACGAGATGGTCGACGTTGGGTCGAGCGCCAGCGCTGCGAGCGGGGTCGCGGCGAGCGGCACTGCTGCGAGCGGTGTCGCATCGAGGTCGGTGGCCGCGAGTGGTGCGGCAGCAACCGTGCTGTCGTTCTCGGCGGCGTCTTCGAGCAGCTGCTGGCTGAAGGCGCCGACCGCAATGCCCGAGGGCGCAACGGTCACTGAGGCCGCCGATCCTGCGTCGAGGCCGATGGAGAAAGTCAGTTGCGGATCGTCGAGTACGGGCGGCGCCACGATCGCTGTGGCCTCGTAGGCGTACACGGCACCCGCGTTCTCGCCTTGGGGGTTGTCGTCGAGGCGGGCACCGACAAGCACGTTGGTACCTGCAACGGCCACGGCAAAGCCGGCCTGATCGGCCGCAGCGTCGTCGGTGTGATCGAACTGGTCGGTCTGGACCCACGTGCCGGCATCGAGGCCGAACGCCACGGCGGAGCCGTCGCGGAACGCCACGCCGGACTCCTCGTACCCGGTGGCACCGACCACGATGACGTCGCCGTCGATGTCAACGGAGGCGCCCCAACCGCTCAGTCCGGAGCCGGCGGTGATCTCCGGTGTGTCGACGAGCGTTGCCGTCGGACCGCTGATGTCCATGATCACAAACGACCCGTCGGCGCCGCCGCCGGGCTGGAAGTCCGGCGTGCCGACCACGAGCGTGTCGCCGTCGAGGGCAACCGAGTCGCCGAAGCGCCCGGCGCTGCCGGGTCCGAGCGGTGAGTCGATCGTCTCGATGATGCTCAGGTTCTGGGCGTCGTAGAGGTAGACGCGGCCGTCGGCACCATCGGCGCCAGGGGCACCAATTGCCACGATGGTGCCGCTGGCGTCCATGCTGTCGCCGAACTCGTCCGCCGGAACAAGTCCAGGGCCGAAGGTCGGCAGGTTGGAGCCGTCGGTGATGGGCATCTGCGAAATCTCATCGCCTGATGGTCCGGCGACCACGACGTCCGTGCCGGCGACGACGACTGAGGTGGCGGTCGTGCCGATGAAGTCGCCCGTGACGGCTGTTTGCGACATCGAGCACTGAATGTTGCCGAAGAGGTTCACGCACACCTCGACGAGGATCGACACGCGTCCGGTGTCTTCGAGCACCGCGGCGTTGCCCGACGGCGCAAAGTCGACGTCGATGACGGGGTTGGCGAACTCGAAAGTCTCTTCGATCGTCCACGACGTGCCATCGAATTGGAGGTAGTGGGCGCGATTGCTTCCGGTCTCGGCAACGAGTGCTGCCTGCGGATCACCGTCGCGCATCGAGATCGCCGAGCCGAACAGACCCGAGCCGAACGTGTCGACCGTGAGCTTGTTGTCGGGTTCGGGCGTTCCTGCTTCGGTGAAGTTGGTCGAGTAGACCTGGCCGACGTCGTCGAAGCCTCCGTCGGTGCTCGGTGCGCCGGCGAGGATCGTCTTGGTGGTGCCACCGTCCACGGCGACGGAGAAGCCGATGCCATCACCAGTGGCGCGACCCGCTGGCTGGATGCGGTCCACCGGACCATCGGTCCAACCCGTATTCGTACCTGCGAGCCCCCAGCCGAAGGCCGGGTCGTTGTAGAAGATGCCGACTTCGCCGCCGAAGCCGTCCGAACGACCGATAGCGACCGTGTCACCGGAGACGTCGAGCTGGTTGTTCGGCGTCACACCCACCCCGTTGAAGAGCAGGCCCTCGAAGATCACCCAATCGGCCCACTCGCCGGGGCCATTCAGATCGAAGACGACGAGCTGGTCGTTGAGGCCACTCAGCGACGCCGCAACGATGCGATCGCCATCGATTGCCACGGATTCGCCGACCGCGATGGAGGCCTGGGCGGGCAGGTCCGACTCGAACGTGAACGGGCCAAAGCTCGGCGCGCCGAAAGATCGGGTCCAGGTGTTGAGCGAGATCGAGTTGGTGTCGGTGGCCGAGCCAGCGACGACACGCCAGATCGGAACGCCGCCTTCGGCGGCTTCGGTGCCCTGATCGATGTCGACGGAGTAGCCGAGGAACTGGTTGTCCTCTTCGCCGTTGCTCTTGGAGAGGAGGCCGATGCTGTCGTAGCTCGGACCGCCCGCGTTCCATTCGAAGATTTCGACCGCGCCGCAGTTGACTCCGCCGCAGGCGTTGTCGTGGCCGGGGACACCCACCGCGAGCAGCGACCCGTCGGACGTGATGGCCACGTCGTAGCCGAAGTCGAGGGTGCCGGTGAAGTTGTCGGCGAGGTCACCCACGACCGATCCGCGATATGCCCATGCGGCACCGTTGTGCTCGTAGACCGCAACCTCGCCTGCCGCACCCGGCGAGCCGATGGCCAAGAAGTTGCCTTCGAGATCGATGCTCGAGCCGAAGGGATTTGCGTCGTCCGTCTCGGTGGGGTCGACGATGAGCTGGTCGAGCGTCCACGGGTCCGTCTCGCTTGTGCGTTCGTAGGTGTAGACGAGGCCGTTGAGCGGCTGACTCTGATCATCACCCGTGGCGCCCACGGCCATCCGGTTGCCGCTGATCGCGACCGAATATCCGAAGAGGTCGAAGGCCGCCGCTGTGCGCGTCTGCTTGGTCGTGAGCACGCTCGTGAAGCTCGGGCCCGTGGTCGCGATCTGACCGGCGAAGGGGCTGCGACGCGGATCGGTACGAACAAAGCCTGGCGAGCCCGCAACGTACGTCTCGTCGGCGCCAGGAGGACCGGCGGCTACGCCGAAGCCGTACCGGTTGAGGCCGGTTGCGGTCGGCCAGTCGGCGGGCAGTTGTAGCTCTGCCGCGCTAGCGCCTGCGCCACCGTTGTCCATCGTCGCGCCGGCAGCGTTGTACTGATACACACGAACAATGCCCCGCTCGGGGTCACCGACGTCGCTGGCGAAGGGTGCACCGACGATGACCTGATCGCTCTCGGAGTCGAAGGCGACGCTAAAGCCGAAGCCGTCATCGACCTCCGGGGAGGTGATGTCTCCGAGCCCGACGGTGGTCAGAACTTCGGCTCCAGGCGAGCCGGTGACCCGATAAACCCGGACGCCACCGAGACCGGAGTCACCCTGGTCTTCGCGGGTGCGGTACGGCCGACCGGAGATGACGATCCATTCGCCGTTCGAAGCTTGGTCGATCGAGACGGCCGAGCCGAACTCCTGGCCGGTGTTGTCGCTGGGTCCGTTGTTTCCCGCGGTCGCCTGCCACGATCCGCCGGTGAGGGTGTGAAGTGTCGTCGTTCCGGACTCGCTCGAGGCGCTGACTGGATTTCCCGGGACGCCAGCAACGACGTAGAGCCCGTCGGAGGAGATGTCGACCGATTCGCCGAATCGATCGCCAGGCGAGAGCGCGGTGATCGTGGAGAGCTCGTCCGTCGCGGTCGTGAGCCACGGGTCGGCAAGCGTCGCTCCGGGGTCGTAGACGAATGCTCGTCCTTCGCCGCCGCGTGCACCAGGCGCGCCAACGACGATCCGGCCGCTGTCGGCGATCGCGACGCTCTTGCCGAACTGGCTTCCGTCGAACCCTCCGGGTGCGGAGTCGCCGCATGGACCACCGGTGGAGTCACATTCGTAGAGGATCTGCTGTAGGCGCCATGAGCCGTCGCCCGGGTCGGCGGCGTACACGAACACGGCGCCTGCATCGACACCGTTGAGATCGTCACCGGGCGCGCCGACCACAGCGACTTGGGCGGTCTCGTTGACGTCGACGTCCCACGCGAAGTCGATGTTCTCGTCGCGCGTGTTGCCCAGACCGATGATTCGGTCCCAGTCGGTCCCGTTCCACTCGAACAGACTGGCAAGACCCTCGTCGGGCCCCTGCTGATCAGCCCCCCGAGCCGACACCACGAGCAGCGAGCCGTCGGTCGCCACCGCTTCACCAAAG
>JAHDDK010000112.1:575-1025 GCA_020629375.1 Acidimicrobiales bacterium | reverse complement strand
TGGCTGTCGGATGTCCTGGTCGGCGTCGATGATTGGATCGATCGTGACGGGATAGGTCGCGCCGGTGGCGTCAACCTCGATGACGACGGTCGACCCGTCGACGCTCATGGCCGCAGGCAGGTCGACGCCGTCGGCGTCGAACGCCACGAGGTTTCGATACCAGGCGGTCGAGCCGTCGGCGAGGAGAAGCTGGACGGTGGAGTCGTCGATCAGGAGCGGGGATGCGCCGGCGAACTCGACGCCGACGGTGAGGGTCGTCGCGCCATCAGCCGGCGCCGTGGCGAACGTCCAGCCTTGCTCGTGGGCGCGTCCGTCACGGACCCACCATTCGGTGACGTCGCCGCGGGTGTAGGTGACCGTGTCGCCGCTCAGAACGGGCTCGACCGCCGCGACCGCTTCGCCCTGGATGGTGGAGGTGGCCACGGCGAAGGTACGAGCGGAGTCGGCCTC
>JAHDDK010000112.1:0-433 GCA_020629375.1 Acidimicrobiales bacterium | reverse complement strand
CCACTCGCCCTGGGCAAATTCACCCAAAGCACACCGTAGACGACGGTACGTGACTCGTCGCCTCGAATTCTGACTACTGGTGGTCAAATCGCCCGATGGCGGAGAGAAAGTGGCGTTTCAGTTCACGGGCACGCCCGGGACACAGCCCGGTATGGCGAAGTCCGGGCCGACGTTCGGGTACCTCACACTCGAGTTCAGCAGTCGCTTGTCGTCCGTGATGAGCGGCGAGGTGTAGGCGTCGTTGAACAACCGGTTGGGGTCGCCGCCCTGACCATCCCAGTTCGTGCACCACACGCCGCCGGCGATGTCGAGCGAGATGTAGAACGAGCTGGCCGGATCAGTGGTCGAGTACAAGGCATCGATCTCGGCTTCGCTCGCGTTGAGGAGTCGGGTGACGTTCTCGGTGAATCCGCCCACACCGCCAAGACGGTTG
>JAHDDK010000035.1:1161-40357 GCA_020629375.1 Acidimicrobiales bacterium | reverse complement strand
CCTTTCGCGGGGTCGCTCCGATGACCGACCAGGCGCCGTACTCGATCCACGGCATCAGGACCGGCCCGGACAGCTTCGAGCTGTGGACCAGGCGCTCCGATGGCGCCATGACCATGCAGGCGACCGGAACGTTGTCGTCAGGCCTGAACCCACGAGTAGCCGAACTACCCATGAGGTGAGCACCCGGTCACGCCGATCCATCGGACGTGCGAGTAGGCGAGCCGCGCCCCCGGGCGCGTCCCCAAGCAGAAACCCGAGACCGGTCCGACCTCGAGTCGGCACATCACTGGCGCGCACGAACCCAGGCTGCGGTGGCACTGCGCGTGGTCATCTTCCTGGCCCCGATGTGCCTCGGCTTCGCCGCCTCGTTCGCCGCATCGCGTTACCTCGACCACGTCTCTCTCGGAATCCCCCGAATCGCCTGGTGGCTCGCCGTCGCCGTGGTATCGACCGGCACCGTCATCTGGTCGGACAAAGCCATCTCTCGACTTCTTCCGCTCGTCTCGCTACTTCGGCTCAATCTCGCCTTCCCCGACGAAGCCCCGTCCCGGTTCAGAGAGGCCCTCCGGCGCCCATCGGCCCGAGATCTCGAACGCAAGGTGGGCGACGGATACGACCAGCAATCGAAGGCGCGGACTCTGCTCGATCTCGTCGGGGCATTGACCGCTCACGACCCGAAGACCCGCGGCCACTCCGAGCGAGTTCGGGCGTACAGCGCACTCATCGGCGAAGAGATGGGCCTCAGCCAGGCCGAGCTCGAGCGGTTGCAGTGGGGGGCGCTCCTCCATGACATCGGCAAGCTGGATGTTCCGCATGCCCTCCTCAACAAGCCGGGCAAACCGAATCGAGACGAATGGCGAGTGCTCCAACAGCACCCCGCCACGGCAGATTCTCATCTCGAGCCCCTTGCCGACTGGCTCGGCGATTGGCGGTTCGCTGCCAGTCAGCATCATTGCCGATACGACGGAACGGGGTATCCCGTCCAGCTGGCCGGCGAGGCCATAACCATGCCTGGCCGAATCGTCGCCGTTGCCGATGCGTTCGATGTCATGACAAGCAAGCGGAGCTACAAAGATCCACTTCCAGCCAAGGTGGCCCTCGAAGAGCTCGTTGCGTGCTCAGGCACCCACTTCGACCCGGCGGTTGTTCGGGCATTTCTCAACGTCGGAACCCGTCGACTCGGTGCGGTGACCTCTCCTCTGTCCTGGCTCGGGATCATTGGCGGACTCGATCGGGTGGGAGCTGCCGGATTCCACGGTGTCGAAACTGCGTCGAGCTCGGTTGCTGGCATTGCCGGCATCGGCAACGCCGCCGCGGCACACGCCACCGTCGCCGTTGTCGGGCTGTCGGCGATGGTCACCCCAGTCACGGGTGATGAGGTCACCGACGCTCTGGCGTATTTTGACCCCACCCCAGATGTCGTTGAAGTCGCGACAGAGGCACCAACGACCACGATCGGGCCGATAGACACGACGACCATCGCTGTACCCAAGGCTGAGCAGCCACCGACCACCGTCACCGTCGTTGCGCCGACGACGACCACCATTACCGGGTCGACGACGACGACCGAACCCCCACAGAGTCAACTCAGCAACGATGCGGCGTCGCTGATTGCATCAACGACCTCGACATCGGACGTCCCGACGACGTCACGACCACAACCTCCACAACGCTCGCCTCCGACCACGACGACGCTGCCGTCCATTGCGTACGGCGGAACACCCCGACGTGCAACGACATGGATCCCCGCCGAAGCGTTCGACACAGGTGGGTTGGGCGTCTCGTTCGGTGACGACAACGGTACGCGGGATAGTCGGTCGACCTTCCGTATCGAGGAGGCCGTTGACATCACCAACAAGTCGAACGCGTTCGATGAGAACGGAGACCCCGATGGGTACACCGTTGGGTGGAATCGAACAGATGACTGGCAGCACTACAGCCTCGTCGATGTGCCCGAAGGCCCGGGAACCCTCCAAGTTCGCGTCGCGAGTGGCGTCAATGTAGCTCCGGGCGGGCTTGCAATCAGCGTCGACGGCATCGAGGTCGGCCGGGTCGACGCGCTCCCATGGACGGGCTCGTGGAATCAGTTCATCGTGTACTCGATTCCGGTCGACGTCCCGGCATCGGATGTCGACGTCCGAACTGTGCGGACAACAGTTACCGGAGTCGGGCATTTCGACATCGACCAGTTCCGGTTCGTCCCGCCTGGCGAGGCGATCGAGATGACACCGGCGACGACGTCCTCGGATGTGATCCGGCTGGTCGAACTCGAAGACGGCCTCAAAGGACGGATTTCGGCCATCGAAACCGACCGATGCGTCAATCTGTACGGCGAACGTGGAGCCCCCGAGGCGTACAACCGCACGGTGTGTGAAGACGTGGGCGACTTCCGGACGCTGACCCCGAACCTCAACGATCGAGTTATCGCAATCGGCGGAACGTGCGGAACGACCGTCACCGTCTACCTGCATGTTGCGAATGCTCAACGAGACAACCCCAGCATGGAGCTGGATTTCTGTCGCTAGTCGGCACAGTCCGTCGCATCGATGCACGAGAGGATGGGCAGGGCCACGGTGTCCACGGTTCGGTCGAAACGTAGGCCGGTGGCTACAGTCGCCGGATGGCTGGTGATCCGAGTATCCGCATCGGCGATGACGACCGCGAAGACACAATCGGTGTGCTCCGACAGGCATACGCAGAGGGTCGCCTCGACCTCGCTGAGTTCGAAGAACGTGTCCAACGAGTCGAGGGTGCCACATTCGGCCACGAGCTCGTGACGCTGACCGCGGACTTGCCGAAGGTGGGAGAAGCCACGTCGCCAACTCCGACCGCTTCGGCAAAGGGGTCGGCGTTCCGCAAGGAATATTCGATCTTCATCGCTGCGCCGATCATCTGCACGGCGATTTGGGCGATGACCGACTTCGGCGGCACCTTCTGGCCGATGTGGGTTTGGTTCGGCTGCGGCGCCGTGATTCTCATGGGCGTCCTCAGTCGCGATTGAACGCATCGCCCGATTGCCTGCATCGTCAACGCCGAAGAATCGTCGAGAACGCCTCGAACTGATCCTTGAGCGTGACGGCGCCTCCTGTGTGTGGTGCGGCCGCGAAATCGACACCGACCTCGTTGCGGCCACGACGGAGCATGTGATCCCGAAGCTCAAGGGTGGTCCGTCGTGGATTGAGAACGAAGTCGGGGCGTGTTCTCGATGCAACGGCAACCGAGGGCATCGAACGGCGTCTGATTGGGCCGACGAATGCGAGCGACTCGGGTGGCCTGTCGATCGTGAGCGCCTGGTGCGCGTGCTGTTCTCTCTCGAGGTCGCGATCGACCAACGGGGCGGACAACGGCGAGCTCGCCCGCACCTTCGAAGCCAGCTCCGCCGGCTCCGACCGACGTTGTGACCGGCGAGCGGAATCTCCGAGGGGCTGGCTGGATGGTCCTGTCGGTCGCCGGATACGTGATCAACGATGCCGCTATCAAACTCGTGGCCGAAGACCTCCCGCTGTTCCAGTCGATCCTCATCCGTGGGCTCTTCATCACCACGGGCATGGCAATCGTCGCCGCCCGACAGGGAGTCCTCGTCCAGTTGTTCGAACGGCTCGAACGCCCGATGATCATTCGGTTCTCGATGGAAACGATCGGAACCGTGCTGTACCTGACCGCACTCACCCAACTTCCGCTCGCGGGGATCACTGCGGTTCTCCAAATCGTGCCAATCGCCGTCACGTTCGCCGCAGCCCGCGTTCTTCGTGAACCCCTCTCCCCCGTCCGCATCGCCGCCGTCCTCGCCGGCTTTGTCGGAGTGCTGACCATCCTTCGCCCATGGAGCGACACGTTCAGCCCGTGGTATCTCGGCGGGCTCGCCGTCGTTGGCATCGTCGTGATCCGAGAGTTGGCGACAAAGGGGATCAGCAACGACATACCAGCGCTCGTCATCGCCCTCGGCACGGCGATATCGATCACGACGATGGGCGGCGTATTCGCCGTGATCGACGGATGGGACACGCCGACGACCGACAACGTCGGCCTGCTGGCATTGGCGGCGTGCTTTCTCGCTATCGGTTACCTGGCCAGCATTCTCACCGTCCGAGCAGGTGATCTCAGCTTCAGCGCACCGTTTCGGTACTCGGTGATGGTGTTCGCCATCATCTTGCAGATCGTCGTCTTTGACGAACTCCCCGACCGATGGACCATCCTCGGGAGCACGATCATCGCCGCGGCGGGCATCTGGGCGTTTCGTCACGAGCAGCGCGCCGCACGCACCGTCGCCGCGTCCCGCTGAGAAAGATCGTGTGAGGTTCAGACCCCAGCCATGGCGGCTGGTCGCGGAACGGATATCCGTCCGGGCGGCACGCCGATCGACGACGGCCTCGGACCGGGTCCGGCCGACGGAGTGGTCGGTCCGCTCGGCTTGGGGGTCTGGACATCGGTCGGCGCCGCATCTGGTGTGTCCGACGAGGAGGCGTACGTGTCGACGTACTTCTGACCGGTCAGCTGCGCGATCTCGAACATGACCGCATCGGCGAAAGGCCGGATCGTCCGCGGGTCGTTGGGGTCCCCGATGTCGGAGGCCCGCATCGGCGCACCGAACTTCACGGTCACCGGAAGCCCAGGCCGCATCATGAACTGGTCGGGCGGCTGGACGTCGAGGGTGCCGATATGACCGACCGGAATGATCGGCGCATCGTTCTGGACGCTCAACCGAGCAGCACCCGTGCGCGCCTTGTGGAGGTTGCCGGACCGTGAGCGAGTCCCCTCGGGGTAAATCATGAAGAGGTGCCCGCCCTGAAGCACCCGTGACGCCGTGTCGAGGGCGGCCTTGGCCGCGTCGCCGCCGGATCGGTCGACGGGAATCATGCCGAACGCCGGGAAGAGGTGCTTGGTCTTCCAGTCGTCCATGTACTCCCCCTTGCCGATCGCCCACACCCGGCGCGGCAACGACATCGGGACAAAGACCGAGTCGCAGAAGCTCAGATGGTTGGGGCACAAGATCGCGGGACCGTCGAGGGGCACGTTCTCGAGCCCTTCGATGGTGACGTCCCACAGCTTGTGGACGAGTCGACGAATACCCGCAACGCCATAGCGGGAAAGGCTCTCATTGCCCGGAAGATCGGGGGCTTCTTCGAAGCGGAAGTCCGGCAAGTCGGTGGTGATCGTGGGTGTGCTCACCGTCGCAGTCATCGCAGCTCCCGCCTGATCAACTTGCCCGTTGGCGCGACCGGGAGTTCCTCCACCAGGTGGTACTCGGTCGGGCACTTGTATCGACTCAACCGCGCTTGGGCGAACGCATCGAGTTCGGCGGTGTCGATGTCGCCGAGGACATGGGCGATCACGGTTTCACCGGTGTCGAGGTGCAGGCCGCCGACGACGACCGCGCCGCGCACGTCGGGGTGCTCGATCAAGATGTTCTCGACCTCGGCCGGGTACACGTTGAAGCCGTTGACGATGATGATGTCCTTGATGCGGTCGACGATGTAGAGATAGCCATCGTCATCGACGACGCCCATGTCGCCGGTCCAGAACCAGCCGTCAGCGGTGAGCGACCGGTCGGTCGCCTCGGCGTCCTCGTAGTAGCCCGAGAACACGCCCGGTCCTCGCACAACGATCTCCCCCGCGTCTCCCGCCTCGACGACCGAACCATCGTCCTCGACCAGGAGCATCTCGATGCCGGCCACGGGCACGCCAACCGAACCGGGCTTGAGGGAGTAGCCCCGGCTCGTGGTCACCACGGCGCATGTCTCGGTGAGGCCGTAGCCCTCCTCGACCTTGACACCGTGCTGCTCCTTCATGGCCGCGAAGACCTCGTTGGGCAGCGCTGCGGCGCCCGACACGGCGAGCCGAACGGTGTTCCATGTTCCGGGCGGAGCGTCGATCATGCTCCAGCGGCGCCACATCGGTGGAGCTCCGGCCAGCACCGTGATCCCGTGCTCACGGACCAACCGCAGGCTGTCATCGACGTCGAAGCGGGTCTGCATGATCAGCTTGGCACCCATGCGTACCGACGCAAGCAGCACGACGTTGAGGCCGAAGATGTGTGCGAGCGGCAGGGCGCACAGGACGACGTCGTCGGCCGACATGCCGCCGTCGGCCCGTTCGCAGACGGCCTCTTGGGCCCACAGCAGACTGCCGTGGCTGACCATCGCAACTTTGGCGTGGCCGGAGACACCCGAGGTCAGCATCATGCAGGCGATATCGGTGGGGTCGCGCTCGACGATCGGAGGGGCGTCGGCAACCGATCGGCGCACCTCACGCATGTCGACGATCGGGCACGGAACCGCGTCGGCGTGGTCGAGCGTCCACGCGGCCTGCGAGCACACCAACATGATCGTCGGATCGATCGAGGCGAGCTTGCGTTCGAGTTCGGGGAGCGGGTTGGTCGGCTTCATCGGGATGACCCGAGCACCGACGCCGAGCGCACCCATCGCCGCGGCAATGAACATCGACTCGTTACCGGTCGGGATGGCGACCCGATCGTCGGCACCGACGCCGCGATCGACAAGTAGCTGGCGTACCGAGGCCGCCCACTCCTGGAGTTCGCCAAAGGTGACCGACGTGTCCTCGTCGATCACCGCGACGCGATCCGTGTCGTGGCCCTCGAGGATCGTGGCGAGATTCATGCAGCCTTCCGCCGGCGGGCGCTCCCGGACCCGACCGATGTCCCATTGTGACACTTCGGCGCACGGCGTGCCGACACGCCCCAGTTCGGGCGACGGGACGGCGCAGCGATCACCAGAGGCGGTGCGACAGCGCTCCGTTCCGTTCTTCGATGGCCTGCATTGCATCGCAGATCACATCTTCTCTGAAGCGGCGGCCGATGAGCTGAACAGCTGCGGGGCGTTCCTCGACGAGATCCATGCCGATCACTCCCGCTGGCAGGCCAAGCCAGTTGATACCGGTCGAGTACATCGCGGATTCGAAGAGATCGTCGAGGCCTTCTTCGTGGGTGTCGGCATCGTGGTCGAACATCGGACGCATGAGGAACGGCGAGAGGATCAACGGATGCTCGTCGAGGAACAGGTTCCACTGGCGCATGTGTCGGGTGCGGTCGCCAAGTTCGCGGATGTGCGTGTCGCGGTCGAGCTGGGTGCCTCGCTCGTAGTAGCGGTCGAGGATTGTCATGACCGTGTCGCTGCCGACCCCATCGGGCACGTCGCTCATGGCGTGCGCGAGCTCGGTCGCCCCCGTGCGGAACCATTGCGCTGCTGCGTCGACCACCGGCGGCGGATCCGCCTCGACGACGTCATAGCCGGCATCGGCGAGCAGCCCGGCAGCGCGTTCGATCAGGGCCACGATTCCCGGATGGATGGGGTAGCCGTGCGACGCCGTCGTGACGGCGATCCGGATCGGGCCGTCCAGCGCGGGTCCGTGCCATGGGACGGGAGGCTGCTGCGGGTCCCGAGCGTCGGGGCGGATCATGATCTCGCTCGCGAGTGCCACGTCGGCGGCATGTCGGGCGATGATCCCCTGCACCGACATGGTCTGAAGCAGAAATGCTCTGTCGGCCGGCGCAGTCGAGTTGTAGACCGGCATCCGGAACGACGTCGGCTTGACCGTGCAGACGCCGTTGGCGAACGACGGGAACCGTAGCGATCCGCCGATGTCGTTGCCGTGGTGAAGGGGACCCATCCCTGCAGCGCACGCTGCGCCCGCGCCGCCCGACGATCCTCCGGGCGACACATCAGGACCCCACGGATTGTTCGTACGGCCCCGAAGCGGATTGTCGGTGGTGGCCCGCATCGAGAACTCGGGCGTGTTCGTTCGGCCGATCACGATGGCGCCAGCGTCTTTGAGGTTGCGCACGATCGGCGCGTCTTCGGTGGCGATGGTGTCGGCAAAGACCGGCAAGCCGTGCGTGGTCGGCTGCCCGGCGACGTCGATGTTCTCCTTGATCGTCACCGGCACGCCGTGCAGCGGACCGAGCCCGCTTCCGTCGACCACGGCCTGATCGGCTGCCGCAGTCGCCGCGGCGACATCGGCAGGGTCGACCCACGTGATCGCGTTGAGAGCCGGGTTGGCGGCCTCGATCCGCGCCTGCACCGAGCCGACGAGTTCGCCTGGCGAGATCGTCTTCGAGCGCACGGCCTCCGCCGCGTCGGTCGCACCCCACTGCCACGGCTCGGTGTGTTCTGTCCCCATCGAGTTCCCCTTTGGTCGTGCCCCGGTCAGCTCTTTCGGAGGTCGACTCGGGCGATTTGATGATCGGCGCCCTTGGTCAGGATGCATCGGGCGCGATCGCGGCTCGGCAGGATGTTCTGCTCGAGGTTCGGCCCGTTGATCATGTCCCAGATACCGATCGCGGTCTTGGCCGCGGCGTCTTCGTCGAGCGTCGCGTAGTGCGAGAAGTACGAGTCGGGGTCTTGGAAGACGGTCTCGCGGAGCGTCAAGAACCGATCGACGTACCACGACTTGATGAGCGTCTCGTCGGCGTCGACGTAGATGGAGAAGTCGAAGAAATCCGACACGAAGAGCTGCCCGAACCCCGGATTGCCTTGGAGGACATTGAGACCTTCGACGATGACGATGTGCGGTTGGTCGACAACCACCTGATCGTCGGGAACGATGTCGTAGGTGAGGTGGGAGTAGACCGGGGCCGTGACGTTGCGGACTCCGGACTTCACTTGGCGGAGCACCTCGATGAGGGCGGCGGTGTCGTAACTCTCGGGGAAGCCCTTGCGCCCCATCAAGCCTCGTCGTTCGAGCTCGGCGTTCGGGTAGAGGAAGCCATCGGTCGTGATCAGCTCGACCCGGGGATGTTCGGGCCAGGCCGACAACAGCTGCTGGAGCACACGGGCCGAGGTGCTCTTGCCGACAGCTACCGAACCGCCGATGCCGATCACATACGGCACCGGCGCAGGCGGCGTACCAAGGAAGGTGTCGGTCACCCGGGCAAGGCCCTGAGTGGCCTGCACGTGGAGGTTGAGGAGGCGAGAGAGCGGAAGGTAGATCGTCTCCACCTCATCGAGGTCGAGATGTTCGTTGATGCCGCGGAGATGTTCGACGTCGGCTTCGGTCAACGTCATTGGCGTCGATGCCCGCAGGGCCGCCCATTGCTCGCGTTCGAATCGCTCGAATCGGGTTGACGCCTCTGGTCGAGGCTCGTCGGGGCCAGACTCCACCCGAACAGCATGCCCACGCGACCCCGCGGTGGGAAAACCGGAATCGGGATCGGGGCTAGCGGGAGAGGCTCAGGCAGCGTCGGCGATCGCTGAGGACGGCGGGTCGAGCAGCGATGCGACCGCCTCGGCAAGGTCGGTGGTCGAGACCGGCTTGGTAAGGAACGCATCAACGCCGTCCGCTCGGTCGTCGTCGATCCCGGCTCGCTCGCTCGTTCCGGTGAGGAGCACGAAGGCCGGTCGATCGTCCCCGAGCGCTTCGAGCAGATCGAGACCGGATCGTTCGGGCATCTGGAGATCGCAGATAACGATCTCGATGGATGCGTCTTCGAGTTGCGCGAGCGCCGCGTCGACCGAGTCGGCCGCAACGACGTCCAGACCTTGGAGGCCCAGCATGTGCTCGATGAGCATCCGGGACACCACATCGTCGTCGACGACCAGCGCCGTTCCGTTGCGAATCACCGGATCACCACGACCCTCGGGCAACGACGGCATCGTCGAACATGTCGAAAACACTGTCGAACTTGGTCAGTTCGAACACGCGCATAGCGTCGGGGTTCTTGGGCGACACAAGTCGGAGATCGCCTCCAACCGAACGGGCGTCCTTCATACCGCGAACCAGTGCCGCAAGGCCCGCAGAATCGACGAACTCGACGTCCGACAAGTCCACAACGAGCCGGTTGGCGCCAGCATCGAGGTGCGACGCGACCGTTTCGCGCATCGGGGCTGCTTCGAGCGCGTCGAGTCGACCAGTGCAGGTGATCGTGGCGATCTCGACGGTGTGGAACTCGCTGGTCGTACTCACCCTGAAGAGATCGGCGCCTCGGAGGGTCAGGTTGAGCGCGATGTCGCCGTTGCGAAGGTCAACGTCCAGACGTTGCGTGCACCGTCGCGTCGATAGCTGACCGATTCCGCCAGCTGTTCGACGATCATGAGTCCGTAGCCACGAACCTGAGGCGTATCGGGCTCATTCACCTCGACATCTGTTGGATGCGCAGGCCGTCCATCGTCGGCGACACTCACGACGACCTGGCCTCCAGAGCGACAGAGGTCGAATTGCACCGTCGACGCTTCGGCGTGGTCGATGGCGTTGGTGGCCACCTCGTGGACGGCGAGCTCGATCGACCCAACCTCATCTGCGTCGAGAAACTCGCGGAGCCACGGCCCCAGGGCTCGGACCGCTTCGTACGTTGCATCGACGGTCAGCATGCCGACCCCCGTTCGGTCCGTTCGATGATCACGATGGTGCGATCGTCACTTTGTTCGGCGTCAGCACCGTGCCGCTCGACCGCATCCAGAACGGCTTCGATCCCGCTCGTTGCGCCCGGCGTGGAGATCAGCGTCGACACAAGCCGCTCGTCGCCAAAGAACTCTCCCGTTGGTGATTCTTGTTCGGTCAGACCGTCGGAGCCCACCACGATTCGATCGCCGACCGCGAGCTCGACCTCGAGTGCACCGGCATCGTCGATTGGCAGCACCCCGATCGGCGGGGACACCGGAGGGATGGGTTCGACTGCGCCGGTACGCCGGACCACGAAGACCGGGCTGTGGCCGGCGTTGGCGACGCCGGCCCGACCCGTCGCCGGGTCGATCGTGATCGACACGAGGGTGACGAATCGAGCCGCAGCCGACAGTCGCTCGCCGAGCCAGTTGTCCAGTTGGTGCAGCAGAGTGCTCGCCTCGCTCGGGTCGGCTGCGCCATTGAGGTCAGCGAACCGGGCGTTGGCCGCTGCGACCACGTTGGTCATCATGATCGCCGCGGGAAGCCCCTTGCCAGACACATCACCGACGACGAGTCGGAACGCATTGGTGTCGTCGTGCCAGGCGTACAGATCTCCGCCGGCCGATCGGGCAGGGATCGATCGGGCCGCCAGACGGAGGCCGTCGATCGACGGCGCAACCGCGGGTAGAGCGTCCTGTGCGAGTATCGACGCGGTGGCGTGATCGTTCCGGACAACGGCTTGGGCGATGCCGTCTCGGTGGAGGCGTGCCGTGCGAATCGCCGACACGGCCATGGTGGCTACGGCGGTGAGGAGCTTGGTGTCACCCGTACCGAACTCGCCGTTGCGTCGACGAGCCGACAGCTCGACCGTCTGGTCGGATTCGGTCCCCGGCACCCGCACGATGAGCTCGTTCCCGTCGTCCAGACCGTGACGGTGAGGCGGTTCGGTGTGCAGCACAAGGCCGTCGACTCGGGCCACCTCGGCGGCTCGCCGCAACAACGTGGCGATCACCTCGGTCTCGTCCAACGAGTCGGTCGAGAGGGTCACCAGCTCGTACATGGCGAGCAACTGGTCGTTGGTCTCGACGAGCGCAGCGGTGAGGCTCGCTGTCGGATCGACCGTCGGAGCGGTCATCGAATGGTGAGAGCCTGGTCGAGGCGGGTGAGCTCGAGGATGACTCGGACGGGGTTCGACAGCGACGTGAGGATGAGATCGGCGCCGCGTTCGCGACAGTGCTTCATGGCTCGGACGAGTTCGGCAAGCGCGGTGGAGTCGATGAAGTCGACCGACGCGAGGTCGACGTCGATGTCGCCTTGCGGCGCGCATGCCTCGACCGCGGTCCGGAAGTCGTCGGCGACGTGTGCGTCGAACCGGCCGTCGAGGGTGAGGGTCGAGCCGTCGGTGGTGATCTGCATGGTTGTTGCTCCTCGTCAGGCGGCCTGGTCGAGTAGGGCCGTCGGCGGGTCCTCTGGGGTCGGGCGTTGGTGGTTGTCGGTCTCGTAGACGCCCCGGCGGGCGTTGCGCCGGATGGCGATCATGTCCCGAACGAACTCGCGCGCCACTTGGACGGCATCGACGGTCGAACCGGGCGCGTCGATCCACGAGACCGGAACTTCGGCGACTGACAGGTCGAACCGTTGAGCGAGCCACAGGATCTCGAGGTCAAAGGAGAATTCGTCGACGACCTGTCGTTTGAACAACAGGTCGGCGGCATCGGCGGTGAACATCTTGAAGCCGCATTGCGTGTCGCTCACCGGGATGGCAAAGGCAACGCGCTGAACCGTCTTGAGACCCCAGCTGAAGAGGTCGCGGACCTTTGACTTGTTGGCGACGTCGGCGCCGTCGGCGGCCCGTGAGCCGACGACCACGTCGTGGCCGGCTTCGATCTCGGCGAGGAGATCGCCGAAGTGCTCGATCGGTGTCGACTGATCGGCATCGGCGAACAGCACGATGTCGCCCCGGCTTGCGAAGATCCCCCGGCGAACGGCGCTCCCCTTACCGCCGTTCTTCTCGGCGACGAGCACTTGGCAGTTGGCGAGCTGGAGGTCTTCGACCAGCTCGACCGTGTCGTCGGTTGATCCGTCGTCGGCGACGATCAACTCCCACGGTTCACCGAGCGTCGATACGTGGGTTGCGATGGCGCCAATGGTGGGCACGATGCGGAAGCTCTCGTTGTATGCCGGAATGACGATCGAGAAGCGCGGCGGAACGGTCAGCGGTTCGGCCGCCCACCGCCGATACCCGTCGAGGTTCGTGTCGTTCATGCCGCTGCTCTTCCGTCGTCGAAGCTCTCGTCCGATCGGCCGACCGAGCCCGGATTCGAGGTCGGATCGGTCACATTGGGGTCAGACACCAACGTGACCGGATGGGCTGCTGAGCGGGGGCTGAGTCGCCAGCTGGCGAGGACCGCAACGAAGAGCACCCCCATGGCGATGACTTGGGCGGTGATGAGCGAATCGATGGAACCGCGACCAGCGATGAGGAGTGCGGTCTGCAGGACCGCTCCGCCAAGGAGGACGAGCGCTTCGCGGAGCCTGCCCATGGCGAGGTGGTGGCTGACGATGAGGTTGGCCATGGCAAACAACGACGTGGCGAGCGCGTACCACCCGAGCGGGCCGCTGACGTCGGCGTACTCGGGCCCGAAGACTTCGCCGAGGATGACCCCGCCAAGGGTCCACCCGCCGATCGCGAAGCAGGCACCGAGCGCGGCGACGATGCCAAGACCTCCCCACAGGAGGCCGTCGCTGCTCTCGCCAGCAGCGTCGCGTTGGGCCGACGCCGGGAACAGGGTGGTCGCGACCGACCATGAGAGGAAGAAGACGGCTCGTCCGACGAGGGCGATGGCTGCGTAGATCCCTGCGGTGTCAGGGTCGAGGAATCGTTTGGCGATGAGGACGTCGCCGTTGTTGATGATGATCTGGCCGAGGAGCAAGAGGGCGACGGGTCCGGCATACGCGATCATGTCGGCTCGACGCTCGGTGTTGATCCCGGCGCTTCCGATCCGACCCGATCGGGTGAGGATCCGGACGTGGATCCACGTCGTGACGAACGAGGCCGTGAGCCCCGCCGTCGCTCCGAGTACACCGAAGCCTGCCGCGACAAGCGGGACGGCGACTCCGAGCCGGACGATCATCTCGACGACGAACGTCGTCGCCAATGGGCCGAACTGCAGGTGCCCTTGGAGCACGCCTCGACCCACCCCTTGCGCAAGGTAGAAGGGCATGCCGATGCCGAGCACGGCGAACGGCATGGCGGACTCGCTGTTGAAGAAGTCTCGCCACCACGGTGCGGCAGCGACGAGGACAACGCCGATGAGCAGCCCGGCAGCGAGGGCGCGACGTTCGAGCCACGTCGCCGAGGTCATCGTGTCGGCGACGTCGTCGGACAGGCTCGCAAACCGGGCCGCAATGAGCTGCACGCTGATGGCGATGGCCGTGACCAACAACATGATCGTGACCATGAGGTTGGCGTCGGCGAACTCGGCTGGGGTGAGCCAGCCCCCAAGGAGCGCGTTCAGGATGTAGTTGCCTGCGTTCGCCACAAGCATCGCAATCGCCAGCAGCGATCCGCCCTTGGCAAGTGAGGACCCGTCAGTCGCACTCATTTCCGTCGAAACCGCCCCGCGAAGCGACGTGGAGAGCCTGGGCGCCCGGCGAAGCGACGTGGGGAGCCTGGCCCTCCAGCGAAGCGACGTGGAGTATCTGATCGCGAAGCGATCAGCGAGTCACAGTGCAGGAGGTGCCATTCGACGACTTCGGACATGGGGATGCCGGTGGCGGCGAGGTAGTTGCGACGGCCGTGTTCTTCGGTGAGGGTCGGATCGTCGAGGAGTTTGGCGAGGGCGTCGGCGAGCGACGCGGCGTCGTCGGGTTCGAAGTATTGGCCGACGAAGCCTTCTTCTTCGATGACCTCGGCGAAGTCGCCGATCGCTGGCAGGACGGCGGCGCGGCCGTAGCTGCCGGCCTGATGGAGGACTCCGGAGCTGCCGGTGGTCGAGGTGTAGGGGAAGGCGGTGACCGCTGCGGAGGTGAAGAGGTCTTGGACGTCTTCCTCTTCGACGTAGCCGGTGAAGACGACGTTTTCGAGGTCGGTGCATCCGTCGGCTACGCCAGCGAGGTAGCCGGGTGAGTTGGGGCTGTCGGTGCCGGCAATGACGAGTTCGAGGTCGTCGTAGCCGCGGGTCATGAGTTCGCGTACCGCGTCGACGAGTACGTCGACCGTCTTGTACGTGCCCCATTTGCCGAACGCGAGGATCTTGCGGGTCGGACCGTCGGGAATCCCGAAGTGGGGTTCGGCGATCTCTTCGAAGCTGCCGTGCGGGGCGAGGATCGCGTTGTCGGCCCCGTAGTCGCTACGGAGGAACTCGACGTAGCGAGGGATGGTGAGGGCGACGTAGTCGGCGCGCAGGATCGCTCGAGTGAGTAGTCGCCCGGCAGCGCTCATGGCCTTGGCCATGAGTTTGGAGGAGGCGAAGCCGGCGTCCTCCATGTCGACGTTGTCGGCGAGGTTGTGAAGCACGACGGCGGTCGGGATGCCACTCACCTTGGTGAGCGCAGGAATCAGCAGGCCGAGTCCACCGGGGATGCGGGCGTCGCCAAACGTGGCGAACTGAAGGTTGATGATCAAGACGTCGACTTTCGCCTTGCGGACGGCCCGAAGAACTCGAACGGGATTGGTGACGTCGTTGAACGCCCAGCAGACGACAGGTTCGACCTTGTGGTCGTGTTCGGGGAGCGATTTGGGCGCGCCTGCGTCGGTCTCATCGGCGAGGAGGACAACCGCATCGACCTCGTCGTTGGCCGCGAGGTGCGCCACGAAGTGCCAGCCGAACTCATTGAGCGAGTTGCGACCCGGTGGGAACGCGGTGAGGACGCCGATCCGCCGTGGGGCTGCGTTGGAGGAGGGAGTGGTCGTGATCATGCGGCGTCGCTTTCGGGAGCCTGGGACGGCATTCGGGTGTTGGCGGCGATGGGGAACTCGAGTCGGGCGAGGGTGGCGGCGGAGCCGTTGCCGTGTTCGATGCGGACGATGTCGAGCGACCCACCGAGGAGTTCGGCAAGTCGGCGGCTCAACGAGAGCCCCAATCCGAGTCCTTGGGTGAGCCGGGTCGATTCGACGTCGGACGCGTTGGGCTGAAAGATCCGTCCGAGCGTGTCGTCGTCCATTCCGGGGCCGGTGTCTTCGACCTCGACGATCAGCCAACCGTCGCGGTCAGACAGGCGCACGTCGACGGTTCCGGGCGTGGCATGAGCGACGGCGTTGTCGATGAGTTCGTCGACGATCTGCAGAAGCCGCTCGGCATCGGTCTCGATCTGGTCTTCGGCCACGAACGACTGAACGACGAGCAGGTGGCCGCTTCGCATCGCTTCCTTGAGCCAGCGAGCTTGAATACGCGACGTCAGATCACGGGTTGCCACCGGCGAAACGTTTGCCGTGATGTTGCGGGCTTGAAGCTCCACAAGATCGAGGAGACGCCGGAGCAACGTGCTCAGTCCGTCGGCGGACTCAATCGCCGATGCGAGGTAGCGCCCACCCTGAGGGTCCGCGATGTAGGGCTCGAGGAGTTCGAGCATGCCGAGCACACCGTTGAGCGGGGTGCGCATCTCGTGGCTCAGCGTCGAGAGGAAGCGCTCGCGAGCGGTGATGGCGACGTGGAGCTCATCGAGTGTGGTGGCGAGTTCGGCCGTGCGTGCGGCCACTCGCTCGTCGAGCTCGCGGTTGGCCAGCCAGAGGTTGCGCATACCTTCGTCGGCGATGCGTTCGGCTTCGAGGCGGCTCTGACGTTCACGTTCGAGGCGTCGTTCGAGTCGACGGATCGTCTTCGACGGATCCGCCTCGGGTTGCGACGAGCTGGGGTCAGGCGGCGCGGACATCCTCGTTGGCCCCGAGCTCGATGTCGAAGGTCGTCTCGGATTCGCCGGCGCCGGACACAACGGAGATTTCAACCCGCTCGCCGAAGTGCGCAGCGGCGCCGTGGATCAGGCCCTCGGCCATGACGCCGAGTTTCCGGTCGGACTTGTACGTCATGCGCAGAACCTTGTCGCTGCGTCTGTCGAATTCGAATTCCGGTGGTTTGGCGTCGGGGTGCAGTTTGAGGACCTCGGGGTGGATGATGTCGTTGACCGAGTGCAAGAAGTCGAAGGTGTTGTCCGCGACTACGAGTTCGGGGTGGCGTTGGACCAGGTGAGGAAATGCGTGTTCGCCAAGGGCCCGGACGAGGTCATTTGCGTCGAGGCCGGTCGCCTCGCAGCCGGCGACGACGAGTGCGAGGAGTTCGCCGTCTTCATATGTCCCGAGCGAGGTGTAATGACCGTCGAGTCCGGCGGCGTCGAGGAGGTCGTCCCAGACATCCTCGGAGTAGAGGTGGGTGACCGCCTCTTCGACTGCGTTGAAAATGACGCCCTTCATGGCCAGCTCCTTGCCCGCAGCGACAACTCCTGCGCCGCGTCATGGATCCCGTCGGCACGAAGACCGCGGCTCTGAAGGACTCGCCCATCTCAGGCGGCGAGAGACCGGTGCGTATCGCCGAGTGATCGGTGCGCTGCGGCTGCTTCGTCGAGAAAACGTGCAAGCGCCGGATCGAGTTCGTCAGCGTCGACACGCTCGAGATTCGCGCACGCGTGAGCCAGGCCGTGCCGGCCGAACATCGTCGCCGTGGACTTGATGGTGTGCGCGGTGCGTCGAACCGTGTCCATATCAGCCTCGTCAACCCCGTCTTCGATGTCGGCCACCCATCCAGGCAGCTCGGACAGGAACGTCCCCAGAACCGACGCCACGACCCCGGCATCCCCAAGATCATCGATCAGCGTGTCGATCGCCTGCGGGTCGGTGTCGGCCGCTGCTGAGTCGGGACTGTCGTCCTCCGGCCGATCGTGATCGCCGATCCAGGTCTGCAACGATGCGGAGAGCGTTTCGATCGAGATCGGTTTGGCGAGGTAGTCGTCCATCCCCGCGTCGAGGCAACGCTCACGATCTCCCGACATGGCGCTCGCCGTCACGGCGATAATCGGCGTGCGATGACCGTCGGCCTCGGCCTCTCGGATTCGCCGTGTCGTTTCGAGCCCGTCCATCTCGGGCATGTGCCAATCCATCAGCACGGCATCGACCTGATGTGCGGCGAGATGCTCGAGCGCCGCAAATCCACTGGGTACCAGGACCGCGTCGTACCCGAGTCGACCAAGTTGTGCTTCGGACAGCATTCGGTTGACGGGGCTGTCGTCGACAACGAGAACGACGCCGGATCGTTCGTCGGGACCTTCAGCCGTGCCGCTGTTTCGCACGAGTGCCGGGTCGGCCTCGACGAGAGGAATCTCGAACCAGAAGGTGGTACCGCCGGGGCTCGTGTCGAACTCGAGCTCGCCGCCCATCAGCGCGACGAGCCGGTGCGAGATCGCCAGGCCGAGACCCGTGCCTTTGATCGTGTCTTCTCGACGTGCCTGTTTGTAGGGGTCGAAGAGACTGGCCTGCGCCCGCTCGGGAATGCCCGGGCCGGTATCTACGACTTCGTAGCGGACCTTCCGGCCCACGGTTCGAAGCGTCACCCGAACCGATCCGCTTTCGGTGTACTTGACGGCGTTGGAGGCGAGGTTGACGAGCACTTGGCGAATGCGATGTCCATCACCGCGGAGGGCCCGTGGCGCGCCCGCGTCGATATCGGCATGGAGATCGAGCCCACGTTCGAGCGCTTTGGCCTGTAGCGCGTCGACGACACCGTCGACGCACTGCGCCGGTGAGAACGGCTCGTCGAGCAATTCCAGCTCGCCGACGGACACCTTCGAGAAGTCCAACAGGTCGTCGATCAGGTGACTCAGTGCTGCCGACTCTCTCCGAATCGAGCGCACGTGCTTGGTCGCCGACAACGGAAGGTCGGCATCGAGTTCGAGGAGCTCGGCCAAGCCGACGATGGCATGCAGAGGACTGCGGAGCTCGTGGCTCATCGCCGCAAGAAAGAACTCGCCCCGGGTCTCGTCAACGCTCATCGACGTTCCGATCGGCGAGCGACCCCGTGGTCTTGAGGATCGGCCCCACCGAGCCGATTGGAACGGATGTCTGCCGTACCGACGCGCCTGCGCATTGCGCTTGGGCTGACCGTGTTGTTCCACGGCAGCCTGCTCGTCAACGGCACGTTCCGTGGAACGTACGACGCGTACGTGCACATCTTCCTCGGTGATCACTACGCCCGAGACTGGTTCAGCACGTGGGATCAGCGGTGGTACACGGGCTTCACGACCACCTCGTATCCGCCCGGTACGCACCAGGCAATCGCCGCATTCTCGAAGCTCGTCGGGCTCGAAGCCGCCTTCGTGATCGTGCAGCTCTCGGCGCTTCTGCTGCTCACGATCGGCGTGTACCGCTTCTCCCGGCTTTGGGTCGACGACGAAGCAGCCGCGAACGCCTCGCTACTCCTCGTCGTCTCGTCGGCGATCGCCGAGACCGTGCACCTGTTCGGGCAGCTCCCGACGACCTTCGCGCTGGCCTTCCTACTCAACGCACTGCCGTTCATCCGCAGCTGGGTGTTCGACGGTCGGATCATCGACCTGGTCAAAGGGACGATCGTGCTTGCGGCGTGTACCGCCGGGCACCACGTCACCACGTTGTTCGGGTCGGTGTTCTTCCTCGGGCCCGTCCTCGTGGCCGGGCTGCTCCACCAATCCCGCACACCACTAACCGATGAGGCCGCAGGCGCATCCGCCGGGGCCGTCGAACGCCGCACGTTCGCTCCGTTGATCGCTCGACGAGTGCGTCGAGTCCTGCCCGCGGTCCTCCGCGGAGCCGTACTCGGGCCCTGCATCCTCGGCGCCCTCGTGATCGTCGTGCTCCCCTACTGGCTCTGGTCGAGCAGCGACCCGATCGTGCAGATCCCGATCCCCCACGGCAGCCGAGCGAACTTCCTTGCGGATCTCAACATCGGACTCATCTTCTTCTTCCTCCCCTGGGGTCTGATGCTGTTCGCCATCCCGTACGCGCTCGTCCGGGCGACGTTCGACAAGAAGTGGCCGCTCGCCGCCTCGATCCTGCTGCTCTTCGTCCTCGGAACCGGCGGCACGACCCCGATCCCGAAGCTCCTGCTCGGGCCTGCGTTCGACATCTTGACTCTCGACCGCTTTACCTTCTGGGGGGCCATTCAGATCCTGCCGCTTGCCGGACTCCTGGTGACCAGTCTCGAACGCGGCAGCCTCGCGCAGTGGTTACACCGCACCGGCGGCAGGCCGCTGCTGCGAGGGGTGCAGGTGTCGTTGATGTCAGCGATGGTCCTCCTCGCGGTCTTCACCGCATCGCTCTCGCAGTTCCGGCCGTTCCAGCCGGATCGAATCGACACCGATCCGATCGTCGCCTTCATCGAGAAGGACCAGCACGAACGCTGGCGATTCCTCACCCTTGGCTTCGGGGATCAGATGGCGTGGCTGTCGGCGCAGACGACGGCCACACAGGTGGATGGCAACTACCACTCGGTCCGGCGACTGCCCGAGCTCACGTCAACGTCGGTCGAACGGCTCGAAGGCGCCAAGTACCGAGGCATCTCCGGGCTCGGCAGTCTCCAGCAATTCCTCGAGGTGCCCGAGAAGTACCACCTGAAGTTCGTGTTCTCGAACGACGCGTTCTACGACCCGCTGCTCGCCAGCCTCGGATGGCGAGACCTCGGTCCGCTGGAGAACGGCATCGTCGTGTGGGAACGCGCCGACATCGAACCGCTGCCCGCCACGCTGCCGACCCGCGACGTCCCGCCATGGCAGCGGGTGATGTGGGGGGTCGTCCCGCCGACGGCGATCGTCTCTGCGCTCGTCGTGCTGGCCGCGTCCACCGCGCCAATCGCGGTGTGGTCGTACCGGACCTCGCTGCTGTTCGGACCCAGCGCGTGGCTCGACCGTCGCCTCCACCGGTGGGCGACCCTTCCAGCGAACACCTCGCTCACCCCCAATCGGCTCGGTTCGGGATGGCGGCCACGCATGCTCGTCCGGTTCCGAAAGCGGGCTGGTCGAGAGGTCGACTCACGCACCCGGAAGCGCCGGTTGATCGTCGGCGCAGCGACGGCCGCAATTTTGGTCGCCGTATCCACCCGCGAAGCATCCGAACCGCCGACGCCGGACCTTGTCGTCGAGGCCTTCTATGACGACCTCGACTTCCGTCGCTGGCGATCGGCCTACGATCGCCTCGACCCCCAGACCCGACCGGACTACGAGCTTTGGCGCCTCCAACAGTCGGTCAACGGCGGACTCCTAGCCTCATACGCCAAGCTCGACGAGATCACGACCGACGTCCGCACGACGGGCGACGACACGGCAGTCGTCCGCGCTGAGCTTCGGTACCTGACATCGCTCGAGTGGTATCCGAGCGTCGACGACGTCGACATGGTGCGCCGAGGTGACGACTGGTTCGTGGTCGCCGAGCCCGCCGACCTCGACATCCCTCCCGACCAACTCGCCCGCCGAGCAGGCGTCGACTTCCTCGTCCAGGGACGACGTCGAGTGACCAGTGCCACGAGCGAACTCACCGACATTCAAGACCGTCCGGATCTGCGGCTCGACGACGCTCGACTCGTGAATGCCGACGGCCGGCCCGTCGTCGTCGGAATGGTCACCAACATCGATGTCGACCCGGCCGACCTCACGATCACCGCCATCCTGCGGAATCGCGAGGGCGAACAGATCGCGCGATACAACGCCACCGACCATCTCCGTCGCACGTTGCTTCCTCGGGAGTCGACGTCGTTCCGGATCGACTTCGAGGAGGTCGCTGCTGGTACCAAGGTCGACTTCGACCCGCTCGACTTCAGCCCGATCGAGTTCGGCGACGACATCGCATCGGTCGAGGTCTACGCCCGGGCGACGGTGACCTCCGACCGTCTCTTCCGAGGGCTCCACCTCAACGGGCTCGACATCGCCGGGGACGCCGTCGCCGGAGAGATTCGCAACGACGGCACCGACGAAGCCGTAGTCGCCATGGCGCTGGTCACCCACATGGACCAGGACGGCCGCGTTGAATGGGTGGACCGCACCTACCTCGCCGACGCGATTCGACCGCAGCGAAGCCAACCCCTCGAACTCCTGACCCAACCGACGGCATCGGTCGAGATGACCGACGTACCAGTACAGGGCTTTGCGTCAGTGGTCAGCGACCTCCTCGGCTCGACCGAACCGGCGCCGAACTCGGCTCTGCCACCCGAGTCACTCGCCTTGACCAACACCCAGGACGAACACGTCTCGGTCGACGTGATCGCGGTGCTCGTCCGATGACCGGCCGCCGCCGACTTCTCGCGATGGTGTCGGTCGTAGCCGCCGCCGTTCTCGCTTCCGCGTGCTCGGGCGGCGGCGAATCGTCTGCACCGATCGCGCTCGGCGGCATCGACGTCGACGTGCCTGCCGAGGTCGTCGCAGGCGATCCGCTCGTCGTACGGATCGCAGACCCGCTCCCGGCAACGACATACGACATTGCGCTCGACGACGGGCACGCCCCAGACCGAATCGTGCTGACCACCGCGGGCGAACCGGGACCGACTCTGAGCGTCGCCTTCGACACCGATGGCCACCCCCGAATCGGTCGGGCGCTCGTGCGGGTCCGTGCGGGACGTGCGTTGACCGTCGAGCAGACGACGATCCTGCCCGGCAGCGCCGTCGATCCCGTCGACGTCTTCGTGGGCCCACGCACCCTCCCTGCCGGATCGGATCAGGAGGCGATGCTCGTTGCAGTACCGACCGACGCTGCAGGAAACCCCGTATCGGCAGGCACCGACGTGTCCGTCATCTCGACGAATCCGGATGGATCGACCGGCGTGGCCACCGTCTCGACGAACGGGCTGCTCGCCGCACAGACGTACGGACCGCGCACCGTGGCGGGCACAACGAGCCTCGGACTCACCGTCGACGGACCGAGCGGACCGAGCGCCCCCGAACGGAGCTACCTCACCGTTGCCGGCCCGATCCGCGACATCACCATCGAGACTCCTTCCGATCCGCTTCCGCTTGCTGATGGTCGGACACTCGCGACGGTGCGCACCGAGCCCATCGCCGACCTCTTCGGCAACCCGCTTCCCGACGGGACCCTGGTCGTCTTGGAGGTCGACGGCCCCGACGGGCATCGGATCCTCACATCGCTCACGATCGATACAGTCGCCGAGTTCGTGATTGAAGCACCATCAACTCCGGGCACCGCCACGATGACCGCACGGGTCGGCACGACCGCGGGTACGTCGCTCGTCGTGCAGTTCGAGCCCGCCGTCGACCAGATCCCGGCCCAAATCGTGCGCACCGACGACGCCACGATGCTCCAGATCGGCCGAGTTCGCTCGGCGAACGGGGCCTATGTCCCCGACGGCACGATCGCACATATCGTGGCCGGAGCGACCGTGATCGACGCTCCGCTCGAACTCGGCGCTGCGTCAGTCGAGTTGCCGGACGACACACGCGAGGCCGTGATCGACGTTCTCGGGCAGACCGTCCGGGTCGCCGCCGAGGCAGGCGAACGATGATCCGCGAAGAGCTCGATGTCGCATTGGCCGGCGCGACTCGTGTGCGCCGGAAACGACTGCTTCGGGTCGCTCTGTCCACCCTCGTCGGATTCGCAGGGTTCGTTGCACTCGTCGTCGGGTCGACACTGCTCGGCCAGCTCACCCGCAGCGACGACACCGCCGAGGTCTTCAACGAAGCGGCCGAACTCCCACCCGCGCTGATCGACGCCACCATATGGACCCCGGACCGCGACGACCTCGCACGATTCGTCGACCCGATCACCCGCGATGACCTCACCCGGAGCTGGCTTCGAGCATGGTCGGCGATCACGGTGCTCGCGGAGACCGGCGACCGAAGCGCCATCGAAGCGTCGTTCTCGAACGACGCCCTCCGTGCGGTCGAATCAGCAGCGTATGAGCCGGGGGCGGCGCCGATTCGCCAGATCAGTCACGAGCTCACGATCGAGTTCTTCAGCATCGACGGACAAGTCGCAGAGGTGTCGGTGGCGAGCGCGTTCTTGCGTGGTGAACGTTTCGACGACGACGTCCGGTGGCTGCTGACCGACGAGCACCATCGGGCGCTCCTGTTGCTCGAAGATGGCAACTGGAGGATCCAACACCTCATTCGGGAGTCGATCGATGGCCGCTGGGCGACAGGTGATCTTGGGGGCACTGACTCCGCAATCGACACAATCCGCAGCCTTCCAGCCGTCGGTCCGGCACTTGACTCCGCACCGGAGACCCTCGCCTTCGACGATTCGACCGTTGACGGAAGTGTTGTCCTCCGGCCCTTCGGCGACCGTCCACCCGGGCTGCCGTCGAGCTGGAGCGCCGACCTCGAGCACCTCGACGCCGTCCACGCCGCAATGCCAACAGGCGAGATCGCTGCGCTCGAACTCGGCACGCTGTCGGCAAACGCGGACGGTCTCGCCGAAGTATGGGCGTATGTGATGGCCGAACACTGGCGTTCGCTCGACTCCGACGTACCGATCGTCTTGGCGTGGAGCACCATCGATGACGGGGCATACAGCCACTTCCAGGTCGATGGTCAATCGATCACCGTCGACGGCATGACGACGATCGCACCCGATGCCGAGGCGCTCGCCCGCGTGCAGGCGCGACCGCTGCCGGTCGGCGGAATCGTTGCGGCGACGCTGCTCGCCGTTGTGGTCGGCGCGTTGCTTCGGCGGCGGAGATTGCGGCCGACGATCTGATCGTGGCCTGACGCCGGCGAGCGCGTTGCGGCGAGGTGTTAATGATGCGTGCCTGACCCCAGGTTGCTCGTCAGAAGCGGCCGCCGTCGACCATGAACTGTTGAGCGGTGCAGGCGGCACCGTCGTCGGCGGCGAGGAACAACACCATCTGGGCGAACTCGCGCGGGTAGATGCGGCGCTTGATCGCTTGGTCGTCGAGTGTCCCCGCCTCTCCTTCGGGGCTCCACCACTTCTCGAGCTGGCGCTCGGTGGCCACCCAGCCAGGCAGCACGGTGTTGACCCGCACACCCGACGGCCCGAACGTTCGCGCCATCGTGCGGGTGATGCCCTCGACACCGGACTTCGCGATCGCGTAGCCGGGGAAGAAATCCTCTTGCATCATGTAGCTCGACGACCCGATGTTGACGATCGAGCCACGGCCCTGTTCGAGCATCGCTGGTGCGACCGCTTGGATCGCGAAGAAAAAGTGCCGCAGGTTCGTGTTGAGGCGGTCGTCCCAATAGTCGGACGTGACCTCCTGCCACGTGTGGCGGTCGTCGTTGGCGGCGTTGTTGACCAGCACGTCGAAGTGGCCGAGTTCGTCGGCCAACTCGGTGATCGCCTGTTGCATCGCGTCGATGTCGACAAGGTCGACGATCCGGTAGACCGGCGTGTGGGCGACCCCGAGGTCTGCACAGTGCCCGGCGAGATCGTCAGCCTTGGACGCCTGCAGATCCAGGAACGCCACGACCGACCCCTGCTTGGCGAACTCTTCGACCATGCCCGCGCCGATGCCGTCCGCGCCGCCGGTCACGAGGACTCGGCGCCCCTCCAGTGAGGGATACGTGGCGTACGTGGCGTCCGGAGCGGCGGTGGGATCGGTCATGCCCGCGATTCTCGCAGGATCCTGCACCGATCCGAACACCGCAGATCAGACCAGTCGCCGATCAGAACTCGTACAGGCGCGCCGGATTGTCGATGAGCACCTGCTGGCGGAGCTCGGCGGTGGGCAGCCATCGCTCGCGCAGAGCGACCGACTGCTCGTGCGAGGGGGCGTCGGTCCGGCCGGGGTGCGGCCAGTTGGTCGCCCACAGCATTCGGTCTGGCGCCCGAGCAACGAGCGCGTCGATCACCTCTGTCACCGTGTCGTACGTCTGGGAAGGGTCGGTCTGCGACTCGTAGGGGGCCGACAGCTTGACGTGAGCACCCGCGTCGACGAGCCGGAACAGTGCCGCCGAGGCACGATGTTCGGCGCCGACGGCGGGCATGAATCGGCCGACGTGGTCGAACACGAGCGGGCAGCCGAGCGAGAGAAGGCGTTCTTCGAAGATCGGGAGCGCATGGCCGTTGAGTTGGATCTGAAGATGCCAGCCAAAGGCCGCAACGAGGGCCGCGACCGGTTCGAGGGCGTCGAGTCCGATCGCCCCGCCAGGGAGGAGCTGGAACCGGGCACCCCGGACACCGAGGCCGTGGAGGCGACGGATCTCGTCTTTAGTCGTGCGGTGGTCGACGACCATCACACCTCTGGCGGCGTCGCCGAACGCCGCCATCGCGTCGAGCTGACACGAGTTGTCGAGGCCGTAGGTCGTCGGCTGCACGACGACGACCCGTTCGAGCTCTTGCGCCGCCTGCACGTCGCGGTAGTGCTCGACGAGAGCATCGGCCGGATGCAGCGTCACATACGGATTGGACCGGTAGCGCCCGTCGTAGATGTGCATGTGCGTATCGCAGATGGCCATCGGTGATTCTCCCGCTCGTCGAAGCTTTAGTCGGTCGACTCCGTGATGCCCGACGCGGTCCACCATGCGCGGAGCCGGTGGGCGGCGTCGGTGTTCACCGCACGTATCGGCATGGTGCCATCGAGCAAGAGTTCGACCTGGTCGACGGCGCTCGCGGCCTGGGCGTCGGCGTTCTCGGGCGTGAGGCCGCCGAGGTGCGGGGTGGCCACGACGTCGGCTCGCGCGGCAAGAACAGGGTCAGGTCGTTGGTCTGGTGCCGACCCGACGTCGCACCCGAAACCGGCGAGTTGGCCCGAATCGAGCGCTTCGGCCACCGCCGCTTCGTCGACGAGCTCACCGCGCGACACATTGATCAGCACGGCACCGGCCCGCATCGACGCCAACGCTCTGGCGTCGATCATTCCAGTTGTTTCGGGCATGGCCGGAGCGAGCGGAAACACCGCATCCGAGCGCTCCAGAAGCGCATCGAGGTCGACGAGTTCGACACCGTCCGGCGGATCCACGTGGGCGGTGTCGGTCGCGACCACTTCCATGCCGATCCCGACGAGCAACTCCGCGAGGTATCGGCCGATTGCGCCGAGCCCGATGATGCCCGCCGTCTTTCCGCGCAACTGACGGCCCGACCGCTGCGCCGGTTCGATTCCTCTCCGGTAGTCGTGTGTCGACGACGCGATGTTGCGCCACACGTCGATCAACAGACCGAGCGCGAGTTCAGCCGTCGTCGGCACGAAGCTCTTGTCGGCCCGCGCCACGACGATGCCCTGGGCTGACGCCGCGTCGACGTCGATAGTCGAGATGTCGACCGCCGTCCGGAGAAAGGCCACAACAGCGTCATGCCGTTCGAAGAGCGCGGCCTCCCCGGGCGTGGATCGATGCGCAATGATCACGTGGCAGCCAGCCGAGTACTCGAGCAGCTCTGCGGTCGTCAGATCGCGGTCGAGCGGGTTGAGCACAACGTCGCACATCTCACGCAGGCGGGGCAGCGATCGCCCGAAGTACGCATCGAGATCCTCGGGGTGGTGGGTGACGAAGACGCGCATCGTCCGAACGTATCGCTCCGGACACGATTCCTCCCGATCTTCGCTCGGTTGGTTGCGTGGGCATACCATCTGGCGCAGTGGCTGGCTCGACCTTCTCCTATGAGGGCACTGCGATCGACGCCCAAGACGGCGACTCGGTCCTTCTCGCCCTACTTCGCTCCGGACGACGACCGACCGAAGGCGGTCCGCTCTGCCTCGCCGGCGACTGTCCCAACTGTCTGTGCACAGCAGACGGCGTGTCGTACGTGCGGGCGTGCCAAACAGCAGCGACCGGCGTCACCGACGTCGCCCCTCACCCGACGACGGGCGAACCGCCATTGCCGCCGTTCGACGAGACGGCCGTCGACATCACCGTCGATCGACGACAGGCCGACGTTGTCGTGATCGGCCACGGACGATCCGGAACGGCCGCCGCCGAGGACGCCCGTGCCGAAGGAAGGGCCGTCGAGGTCGTCGACGCCGGCGAAGGCGTCGAGGCGATCGGCATCTATGTCGGCCCGCACGTCGTCGCTCGCACACCAAACGGCACCCGCGAGATCCACGCCGAGTCGGTCGTGGTCGCCACCGGCTCGTCCGAGATCCAACCGGTCGTCCCGGGCAGCGGCCTGGCGGGGATCTACACGCCACGTGCAGCCCGGACCGTCCTGGACGCGGGGATCGAGCTCGGCACGATCGTGGCGGTCGGCGATGTCGACGACGAAACCCTCTCTGCGGCATCACTCGACGGAGTCGTCGCTGGCGAGCTGGTCCGATTCGAACCCGCTGCGGGATCGTCCAACGTCGGGGCCGTGGTAACAAAGACGGCCGACGGCGAGATCGCCACACCATGCGACACCGTCATCGTCGGTCTCGGACGCGCCCCGAGAGACATGTTGGCCCGGATGGCCGGGCCTGGTGAGGCCACGATCGTCGGCTCGGCGGCGACTGCCGCTCCGCTCCCCCAGTGCCCGAACGACGGTGTGGTCTGCCCGTGCAGCAACGTCACGATGCAACAACTCGACGACGTGTACGACCGCGGGTTCACTCACATCGAGCTGCTCAAGCGTTCGACGCTCGCTGGCACCGGCACCTGCCAGGGCGGCGTGTGCCTGCCCTATCTCCGGAGTTTCCTCGCTGATCGCGGTGAGAGCATCCAGCCGGCCTTCACGGCCCGACCGGTCGCCCGCCAGTTGACGCTCGCCGAGATCGGCGCGGGCGCCCATACGTCGACCGCTGCCCGGACCGCCCTCGATGGGCTGCACCGGAAGCTGGGGGCGCAGATGGATCGTATGGGTGGCTGGTGGCGCCCATGGACCTACGGCGACCCCGACGCCGAGTACGCCGCGGTTCGAGAAGCCGTCTCGCTCTGCGATGTCAGCACGCTCGGCCTGATGACCATCTCGGGGCCCGATGCCGAAGCGACCCTCCAGCGCCTCTACCCCACCGACGTGTCGACCATCCGAGCGGGGCGTTCGCGCTACGTGCTGATGCTCGACGAGCGCGGGTACGTATTCGACGACGGCATGATCGCCCGTCGAGACGACGGCACGTTCCTCCTCACGTTCACCTCGGGCGGCGCATCGATGGCCGAGATGTGGATCCGCGACTGGTCGGCGGGCTGGGGACACGACATCCGCCTGCTCAATCAGACCTTCTCGACTGGCGCCATCAACGTGACCGGCCCTCGCGCAACCGAGCTCCTCACGCGGGCGGGGATCACCGACCCGCCACCGTGGCTCGGGCACGGCAAGTACGAGGTGGCAGGCATTCCCTGCACGATCTTCCGCCTGAGCTTCACCGGCGAGGTCTCCTACGAGCTGCATCATCCGCTCGAACGATCCGTCGAGCTGTGGAACGCGCTGTCCGAGCTCGGCGCCGACCTCGGTTGTCGCCCGCACGGACTCGAAACGCTGCTCCGACTCCGGCTGGAGAAGGGCCACATCATCGTCGGACAAGACACGGACTACGACTCGACGCCTCGGCGGCTTCGCCACGAATGGGCGGTCAACTTCAACTCGGGCGAGTTCATCGGCCGCCACGCCGTCCTCCGGACCGACCGAATCCCCTTGGACAAACAGCTCCTCGGTCTGCGATTCGACGGGCCTCCGCCGATCGAAGGTGCCGTCATCTGGTCAGGCGATGAGTACGCCGGGGCGATCACGTCCGCCGCCTGGTCGCCGTCGGTCGAGGCAGGAATCGCGCTCGCGTGGGTGTACGAGGTCGATGGCGGGTTCCCGACCGAAGTCCGGGCGACCGGCCCCGACGGCGAGCCGATCACCGGCACCGTCACATCGCTCCCGTTCTTCGATCCCGAGGGGGCCAGGGCCCGTGCGTGAACGTTTCGACTCGACCCACATCGTCGCCCTTCCGGACGCGCTCGACCGGATCGAGATGGATGCGCTCGATCTCGGCGACGGCGTGATCCCGATGCGGTTCGCCCCGGACGAGCTCGTGCTGCTCAATCACACCGGACCGATCGACGTCGACGACAGTCACGCCATCGTCGTTCCCGACGGGTCGTGGCGCGGCGAATGGCTCGACGCCGATACCGCTGCCCTGTTTCTGCGCGCCGAATGCGCATGGTCGATCCCCGAACGGCGGCCCGCCTTCGCCCAGGGGCTCGTGGCGGGCCTGCCCGTGAAACTGTGGTTCGACCAACAGCGCACACTCATCGTCATCGCCCACGTCCGCGCCGACGACTTCGCCGCTCGACTCGCCCCGTACCTGGAGGCCGCACGATGAACGAATTCTGGGAAGCGAAGGTCAAGCTTCGCTGGGCCGAACTCGCTGACTCGTATGACGTCGTGGTCATCGGCGGCGGCGGTCATGGCCTGTCGACGGCGTACCACCTCGCGCTGCGGCACGGGATCACGAAGGTGGCGGTGATCGAGAAGTCCTACATTGGCGGTGGTAACTCCGGCCGAAACACCACGGTGATTCGTGCCAACTACGGCATCCCCGAAGCCGTCCGCTTCTACCAGCGCTCCCTCGAGCTGTACGAGAATCTCGAAGCCGAAACCGATCGCTGGATCATGCACCGGGTCGGCGGCAACTGGTGGCTGGTGCATACCGAAGCGGGCCGCCGAACCGAACAGGCCCGAGCGGCAGTCAACCAGGCATTCGGCGCAAAGACCGACTTCGTTGAACCCGAAGTGATCGCCCGTGAAATCCCGGGCATCAACATGAACCCGCTCGGGCAGTTCCCGGTCATGGGGGCTTCGCTGCATCACGGCGGCGCGACCGCTCGACACGATCGAGTCAACTGGGCGCTCGCCGAAGGTGCGATGCGCGCCGGGGTCGACATCGTCCAGGATGTAGAGGTCACCGGCATCAACACCAGTGGCGGGAAGGTCGTCGGCGTCGAAACCACCGCTGGACCGATCGCAACCGAAACGGTGGTGAGCGCCGTCGGCGGGCACGCCACCCGCATGGCCGACATGGTCGGCGTACGACTCCCGATCCGGACGCATCCGCTCCAAGCGTTCGTGACCAACCACTACGAGCGGAAGTTCGACCCGATCATCGCGTCGGCCGACCTTGGCTTCTACGTCAGCCAGACCGCCCGCGGCGAGATGCTTGGCGGTGCCCATATCGACCCCGAGCCCAGCTACAGCCGACGAGCCGGCCACCACTTCGTGAACTCGATCGCTCGCAACATGGTGGCGTTGTTCCCGTTCATGTCGGGATTGCGAGTGCTCCGGCAGTGGACGGGCACGTGCGACATGTCTCCGGACTACACGCCGGTCATGGGTGTCACCCCGGTGAACGGATTCTTAATCACTACCGGCTGGGGGACGTGGGGCTTCAAGGCGATTCCTGCGGGGGGCGAGGCGATGGCGCAGCTGATCGCCACCGGCGAGACCCCTGAGCTGATCGCCCCGTTCGCCCTCGACCGCTTCGCTCGTGACCGCACGCTTGCGGATCGCAGCAGCTCGGGAACCCACTGATGATCATCACCTGCCCGCACTGCGGCGACCGGCCGTTTGACGAATGGGTGCACGGCGAAATCCCCGTCGTGCCGGACACGATCACCGATCCCGACGAACGGGACATCGACCGGGCGTACTTTCACAACAACACCGAAGGCGTTGTCCGAGAAGCGTGGTTCCACCTAGCGGGATGTCGACGCTGGGTCGTGATCACCCGCGACACCTCAAATGGGGTCAGGTCTGACATAGCAAGAGGTTGACGAACTCCAGGCGCAGAGCCTGTTGCTATGTCAGACCTGACCCCATGAGGTTGTCAGCGGGGTTGGCGGCGGCCGCTGGCGATGAAGACCGCGCCGATGACGAAGAGGAGCAACGCCACGGCCACCTGGCCAGACGGAGATCCGCCAGTGAGAGCGAGACGGCTTGGCGGCGTTGGCGCAGCGGTCGTGGTGGTTGTCGTCGTTGCCGGCGCTGTCGGCACAGTGAGCGATGCGTCGGAGTCGTTGTCAGCCGTGACGAGCTCTCCAGACACCGTTGGCGTCGAGGCTGCGTTCTCGATAGTCGCACCCGCGTCGCCAGTCACGGTCGTCACGACGAGCAGATCAGGAGTCGACGCCCCGACGAGCAGGTCGTCGGCGAACTCACACGTGAGAACCCACCCGTCAGCCGTACAGGTCCATCCCGCCCCACTCGACGAGACGTAGTCGAGACCGGCGGGGAGGGCGTCGGTCACGACGATCGGCCCGGGTTCGACGACATCTCCAGCGTTGCCAACCGTGATTGCCCACGTGGCCGTCGTCCCGTCGTATTCGTCGAGCGACTTCTCGAGCGTCCGGTTGCGAGCCTCGTTGGTTGGACCCACCGTGGCCGTGTCGATGTCGTCCTCGGCAGGGTCGTCGTCTTCGGGTGATGAGTCCTCGTCGACGGCATCACCGTCGTCGCCAGGGTCGTCGTTCGGGTCGAACGTGGGCGTGCCGTCGCTGGCGACGGCGATCCCGACGGACGCTGGAGCGGCCGACAGTGGCAACGAGCTCAACAACGCAGCGCCGGCCACCACACAGATCACGCCGACAGTCGCCCGGATTCCAGAGAACAACTAACGAAATGCACGCATGGGCGGCCGATCGACCAACCCCACCTCGGAGCGAATAGGCCGTACGAACCTGATGGGGTCATACGAACCTGATGGGGTCAGGTCTGACATGGCGACCGAGGTCGCCGGTTCAAGGGGACGAAGCGAACCTCTTGCTATGTCAGACCTGACCCCATTTAGGTGGTGAGGAGCTCGGCGGACCTCCGGGTCGCGAGGGCGCGGCCGACACCCGCCATGACCAGGAGGTAGGCGATGTTGCCGAACGACGACCATGCGACCGTCCCCCGAGCGAGGTCCCGGACCAGGTCGACGCCGTGATACAGCGGCGTGGCGTAGACGATCGGGTGAGCCCAGTCGGGGTACACGTCGATCGCGAAGAAGGTGGTCGACAGCACGAACAGGGGCTGGGTGGCGAGGAAGAACAGGTCGAAGTCCTGCCAGCCCCGAACGAATGTCGTGGCCCACGAGGCGATGCTGGCGAACGACAATCCGATCAGCAGCGCCGCCAATGGGATCAGCAACGCCCACCAGCTCTCCAAGTAGCCGAAGGCAGCCAGCGCAGCGAGAAACACGACCGAGTACAGGCCACCGCGGATCATGGCCCAGCTGAGTTCGCCGTCGAGCACGCTGCGGAGCCCGAGCGGCGTCACGAGCATGGCGTCGTAGGTCCTCGACTCGCGCAGCTTGAAATAGAAGTTGAACGACATCTCGAACAACGCGCCGTTCATGGCCGACACGGCGATGAGACCAGGGGCGACGAAGGCGGCGTACTCGATTGGCTCGCCATGCCATTCGACGGTGTCGATCAACTTGCCGAGGCCAATACCGAGCCCGAACAGAAAGATGAACGGTTCGAACATCGCGCTCAGCAGCACAGCGGGTGTTCGGCGGTACGACAGCAGGTTGCGCTCGACGACGATCCAGGCGGCGATCATGTTCCGAGCACCTTGGTGAAGGTGTGCCGGCCGATCGCGAGGCCGGCAGCGATGTAGCCGACGAGAACAGCGAGGTGCCCTGCGGCCGAGCCGAGATCGAGGTCCTGGCCGAGGACCATGCCGCGGACCAACTCCACGCCGTGCCAGACCGGCAGCACTCGGGCGAGCCACTCGAGCGCGGCAGGCAGCTGGTCGATTGGATAGAACGCTCCGGAGAACAAGAAGAGTGGAATGATGCCGAGCCGCAGGATCATCGGGAAGCTCTGGTCGCCTGGGCCGCGGCTGATCGCCCAACCCGTGTAGGCCGAGATCGGCGCAGCGAAGGCCATACCAGTCAGCGCGGCGACAAGCGGAGAGAGCAGTGCGAGCGGCGACCCAACGATGCCGAACAACGCCAGGATCAGCAAATACATCGTGGTCGACACGACGACTCGGAAACCGATCCAGAACACGTGGCCGACGAAGAGCTGCCCGATCGCCAATGGCGAGTGGGCGACCGATACGTACACGCCTCGCCAGCGAAGCAGGCCAGCCGTTTGCCAGAGGCTCTCACTGGCGGCGAGCTGCATGGCGGAGGCGGCCATGAGGCCCGGACCGACGAAGTCGACGTAGGAGTCCGTACCAAGATCGGCGGCGCCCGCATCGACTTGCGACCCGAGCCCGATGCCGATCCCGAGGAGATACATGAGCGGCCCGACTAGCCCCGCCGTGATGGTCGAGCGGAACGTCTTGCGGAAGCGGATGAACTGGTGCTCCCAGAAGTTGATCAGTACCCGGAATCCGGGAGCCATCGTGGTGGCCGTCATTCGACGAGTCGCCGGCCGGTGAGCGCCAGGAAGACATCTTCGAGCCCCGCACGTCGGACGAGACTCGAGGACGGCGTCCGCCCGGAGTTGACGAGTTCGGCGAGGGTGGCCTCTCCGCTGTCGGTGTAGACGAGGGTGCGGTCGGCGAGCGGTTCGATGCGGTGACCGAGCGATTCGAGATCGACCGTGGCATCTGCGGGGTAGCGAACCTCGAGGACCTCTTTCGAGACGTGCTCGGCGATGAGGGTGCTCGGCGAGCCCTCGGCAACGATGCGTGCGTTGTCCATGACCACGAGCCGGTCGCTGAGTTGTTCGGCTTCGTCCATGTAGTGGGTCGTGAGCAAGAGCGTGACGCCGCGTTCTTTGAGTTGGTAGAGCCGTTCCCACAAAAGATGCCGCGCTTGTGGGTCAAGGCCGGTGGTGGGCTCGTCGAGGAGCACGAGGTCGGGGTCGTTGACGAGCGCCCTTGCGATCGACAATCGGCGTTTCATTCCTCCGCTGAGCGAGTTGACCTGGGCGTCGGCCCGGTCGGTGAGCTGCGCGAAGTCGAGTAGCTCAAGAGCCTTGCGTCGGGCGTCGCTCCAGCTCAGACCGAAGTATCGGCCGTAGATCATGATGTTCTCGCGCACGGTGAGCGCGTCGTCGAGGTTGTCTTCTTGCGCCACGACGCCCATGCGCGACCGAATCGCCGGTCCGTCTGTATCGGGAACCTTCCCAAGTACGCGGAGCTCTCCGGACGTCGCCGGGCTGACGGTTGAGATCATCCGCATCGTGGAGCTCTTGCCAGCCCCGTTCGGACCGAGCATGGCGAAGGACTCACCGCTCTCAACCGCCAGGTCGATGCCGTCGACCGCGGTGAAATCACCGAATCGCTTCGTCAATCCAGCTGCGTGGACCGCCCGCTCCATCACGCCACGCTATCCCTCGCTGCTCCGATCAGCCGAGGCTGACAAGGCGGAATTGCCACGTCGACCGATACATGACGCGCGCGAGGAAAATATGCCCAGAGCCCTCAGGAGCGTCAGCGGCTTATCCGAACGTAGTGGTATGTCGCTGCTCGGAGTACGCCGTCTGATCGTGTTGATCACGATCGTCGGCGTGCTGTTTTCCGCAGTCAATACCGTGGTCGATTCGGGCGCACGCAAGGACCGGATCGAGGCTGATCTGACGGATACGTCAACACGAATCATGAGAGACATCGAGAGGCGCCTGGGCGAAGCGGTCCTCGCTGGCCAGAACCTCACCGGCATTCTCGAGCGCAGCTGGCAGACCAGCAGCGAATACCGCGTCCTCTGGCCGAGCTATGTCGGATCTCTCCCGGGAGAAACCACTGCGATCTACCTTGCCGCCGTTCAACCTGCAGACCTCAATACGTTTCTCGACGCTCAGCGGGTAACCGATCCGTCGTTTCAGCCGGTACTCCTGAACAACAACCCACCTTCGTCGGGCCACATCTTTCTGGTTGGATCAGCCGATGCGAGTCAACCAATCGGGGCCGATCTATCAACGATCCCAGGCGCGGAGGACGTCTTCACCGAGGTCCCCGTCGGGGGTGTCCGTGCTCGGGGAGCAGACCTCCGAACACCCGGCTCCAGCCCCGCAGGCCAAGTCCAGCTGATCTTTGCCACCTCGACGATTCGTCCGGACGGAGGGCGGAGCGACATCTGGAATGTCGTCCAGATCGATGTCGAGACAATCGTCGATCGAAGCCTCAGCCGCCAAGGCAGGGGTTACGGGGCCACGGCGTCGATCGACATCAACGAAACCGCTTTCAGCTCGGGGCTGCCTCCAGATCGCGCGTTCACGACTCGGACAAACTCAGTGGACATCGACGGCTTGTTCACCGTCGAGGTGTCGACCCGAAGCGACGGATCGATGTTCCCCGCCGAAAGCGGGCTGGCCTTGCTCATCCGCAACCTCGGCCTCACAGCAGCCTTAGCGCTATTCGTCGGTCTCGCAGGCTCTGCCATCGTGTTCGCCCAGCGCGCCGACCGCGGCGAGCGCGACGCTCGGCATGACGAAATGACCGGCCTCCCGAACCGCCGATGGCTCGTCGAACAGCTCGACCACGACCCTGTGGGCTGTGCGCTGCTGTTCTGCGACCTCGACCGGTTCAAGGTCGTCAACGACAGCGCAGGTCACGCCGCCGGGGACGAACTTCTGATCTGCGTTGCCAACCGTCTGGCCAGCGTCCTCGACGGCAGAGGCACCGTCGTGCGATTCGGTGGAGACGAGTTCATCGTTCTCCTCGCCGACGCCGCCGACCCCGAATCTCGTGCCTGCCGAATCGCCGACGAGATCGTCGACGCCATGCGCGACCCACTCACCATTGCGGCAGGCTCCTACCGCACGTCGATGTCGATCGGGATCGCCACCGCCGATGACGGCGACGCTCGGTCCGCAGAGCTGATCCGAGCTGCAGACGTTGCGCTCGGCTACGCCAAGAGCGGTGGCCGAAACTGCTGGGTGCTCTACGACCGCGACATGCGCGAGGCCGAGCTCGATCGCCTGCAACTCGAAACCGAGCTCCAGGCTGCGCTCGACGACGAAGACTTCGACGTTTATTTCCAACCGATCGTTGGAGCGGATCGAGAGGTTGTGTCGTACGAGGCCTTGGTCCGGTGGCATCGCGATGGCCAACTGATCTCACCGGCGGCCTTTCTCCCAATCGTCGACGAGATCGGACGGATGGGTGAGCTCGGAACGATCGTCTTGTGCAAGGCACTGGGAATCTTCCACCACGTCATCGATGATGAGACGACCACCCTTCACGTGAATGTCGACGCTTCTCAGCTGCTCGACCGGAGCTTTCCGTCAACCGTCATGTCGGTTGTCTCGCATCATGGGTTCGATCCGGGCAGGCTCATCCTCGAGCTGACGGAGGGTGAATGGCTCGGCTCGAGCCTTGAGGTCGACGTCGTGCTCGACGAGCTCGACCGATTCGGAATCGGCTTCGCCATCGACGATTTCGGGAGCGGCTACTCGTCGACCGGACGAGTGCTCCGAGTCCCCGGACTCCGCGAGATCAAGATCGACCGCTCGGTCGTCGCCCAGGCAATGGACAACCGAACGCAGGCGCTCATTGCGGGGATTGTCGAGACCGCCAAGCGCCTGGACGTGTGTTTGGTGGCCGAGGGGGTCGAACGAGCCGAAGAGTTCGCGATTCTCCGGCGCGCCGGGATTCCGCACTTCCAGGGGTATCTGTTCGGTTATCCAGCTCCGCTAACCGCAGCGGTCACCACGGTCGGTTCCAACGACGAGCATGCCGGAATCGCAGGTCCTGCCGAACCAGATGACTCGAGTCAGTGGGCGGCGTGAGCGTCCTTGTTGCCGATCGGTAGGCGCTCCACGACGAAGACGATGATCGTTCCGACGATGAGTCCGATGATCGCCGAGAGGAACGTGTTGATCAGCCAGGCAAGGAACCCGCCGACTCCCGACACGTCCTTCACGATCTCCTCTGCACCGTGCACGAAGTCGTAGAGCGGGTCGAAGCCGAGCTCATGAAGACTGACGACAAGCAGGTGTCCGCCCACCCAGAGCATGGCCGCCGTACCGATGACGGTCAGGAAGAGCAACAGCTTGGGCATCGCGGCGACGAGTGTGCGGCCGAGTTTCTGTGACGACTCATCCTCTCGTTGGGAGAGCCGCAGGCCGACGTCGTCCATCTTCACGATCATCGCCACTGCGCCATAGACCACGACGGTGATCAGAATGGCGACGACGACAAGGATGATCGCACGAGAGACGAGTGGTTCGTCGATGACGGACTTGAGGGCGATCACCATGATCTCGCCCGAGAGGATGAAGTCGGTACGCACCGCACTGGCGATCGTCTCTTCTTCGGCCTCGGGGCCCTTCGTGACCGACGGTTCGTCATGGTCGTGATCGTCGCCGCGAATCTTGTGAATGATCTTGTGCGCGCCCTCGTAGACGAGGAAACAGCCGCCGAAGATCAAGATCACGTCGATGATCGGCGAGTAGACCTCGCTCAAAATCATGATCGCCGGGATGATGAACAAGAGTTTGTTCTTGATCGATCCCGTGGCGATTCGCCGAATGATGGGGAGTTCGCGATCGGCAGCCAAACCCTGGACATAGGCGGGGGTCACGGCAGCGTCGTCGACGACGACGCCGGCAGCTTTCATACTGGCCTTGCCCGCTGCGACTCCGATGTCGTCGACCGAGGCCGCCGCGAGCTTGGCGAGCGCCGCGACATCATCGAGCAATCCGACCAATCCACCAGCCATGCGGCACTTCCTTCTTCTGACGTCTGACGTCGGGGTGTTGCGTTCTGACCGACCCGTCGGCCGAACGTCGGCATCGCCTGAGGTTATCGGCGCTCGGTCATGGCGACGGGACACCCGACTTCTGCACGGCCGTCCTGCCTGCCGCCGAGGCTGGACGCGGTACGGTTCGGGACGTGGCTCGGAGTCGTGCGGACACCCAGGCAGAGACGCGTCGCCGGTTGCTCGATGCCGCCTACGTCGAGTTCACGACGCGTCGATTCGGATCCGTGTCGTTGGACGACGTCGCGACGAGGGCGGGCTTCACCAAGGGCGCCGTGTACTCCAATTTCGATTCGAAAACCGACCTCTTGTTCTCCGTGCTCGAGGACTACTTCGCGGACATCGGTAGTCACTACGTGAATGCGGTCGTGGACGGAGAGGTCGACGACATCGGTGCGGGGGTGGGTGGCCGTGCGGGTCGAACACAAGACGACAACACCGGGTTCTTTCGGTTGCTCACCGCCGTGTGGTCAGAGGCGATGCACGACGACGTGTTTGCCGAGCGGTTCTTGCAGATTCGTTCCGCGCATCGCACTCGGATCGCGGAAGCGATCCTCGAACGGGGAGCCTCGGTGGACATCGACCTGTCCGACATCTCCGACGATCTGGCGGTTGGGATCATCGCGATGTCGATGGGAACGCTCCTCGAGGCCTCGATCGATCACGCAGTCGATGCAGACCAGGTGCACCGGGTCGTCGTCGATTCGATCGTTGCCGGGCTGTTGGCGACTCGTCTCCCACACGACTGATCGGGCCTCTCGACTCAGCCGAACGGCAACGCCTCGTATTGGCGACCACCAACGAGGCCACGGGGATTTGGCTCGGTGTTCGAGAACGTCACCGGGACCCCGGTCCATGGCCAATCCGTTGGGGTCTCGACGACGATGTAGTGCAGGTGCGGGTAACCGGTCGTCGACCCCGTCGCGCCGGAGCGGCCGATGACGTCGCCCTGTCCGATCTGATCCCCCACCACCACATCGATGCCCCCGACGTCGAGGTGAAGGTACGCAGCGGCGGTGCCATCGTCGTGGTCGATGATGATCAGATTTCCGCCAGGGTCGCCGCCGAGGTCGGGTTGGTCATCCACCACCCTCGTCACGACGCCGCCTCGGGTGGCGAGGATCGGGGTTCCGCGAGGCATGTCGAAGTCGTAGGCGTGCGAGTCGGGTCGGTCCTCGTCGTGGAACGACGAGGTGCAGTTGACGAGCCCCATCGGTTGGCTCGTGCCCGGTTCGAACGGAAGCACGTGCGGGGACGTGCGCCAGTCGGGATAGGGCCCCGGACATCCTGCGGCGATGAGCTCCGCGGGCGCAGGGTCGATCAGCTCTCCGGTGGCGAACCATGTCGAGGCTGTCGCTAGGAGGTCGCCGACGATCGTGCGCACGTAGCGGACGCTGTGCCCGTCGAGGCGG
>JAHDDK010000035.1:0-1046 GCA_020629375.1 Acidimicrobiales bacterium | reverse complement strand
ACCATCTCGTCGCAGAGCGAGGCCATGGCGATGGGCATGAGCAGCCCGAAACGGTCTGGCGCGCGAGTCCCGATCTCGAGGGTGCCGAACCCGCCGGCGGAGAATCCGCCGATTGCGCCGTGCTCGGCTCCGCTGGCGATCGGAACGTTCGCCTCGACCGTACGGATCACCTCGTCGAGGATGTGGTCTCGATACGGCCCTTGGTAGAAACCGTTCTCTGCGCTCGGCATGACGATAACGAATGGCTCGATCCGGCCGGCGGCGAGCAGGCGATCCATGGCATTGGCGACCCCGATCGAGTCCACCCAATCGGTGGATGGCTGTCCGAAGCCATGGAGCAAAACCAGCACTGGATGGCCATCGGGCGGAGCCGGGTGCGTGACCTCTGGAGGCGTGTAGACGACGACCGGAAGCGAACGGCCGAATGCGCGTGCGTCGACGTCGAGCACGTCGACTCGTCCTGTCCGGATGCCCGGTTGCGGATCCGCCAATGACCTCGACTCGCCGACCACGAGCACCGAGTTGCGTTGGCCATTCTCCGCGCCGACGCTGCGCGGGTTGGCCGGGTCGGTCACCCACGCCCGATCGACTCGGAACCGGTACAGCCACTGTCCCTCGCCGAGATAGAGCTCGACCTCGTGCGTCGCGTCGCCGGCGTCAGTCCGCTCGAGTTCGATCGTGTCATCGGGGTGAGCGTTCCAATAGTTGCCGGTGAACTCCAGCCGCACGCTCGAGGCGCCAGGTGCGTCGAGCGCGAACCGAACCGGCGAGCGACCGGGTCCAGGAGTCATCAGTTCTTGCTGAATCGCCGACCGAGGCTGGCCCTCGACCGGCGTCGCCCCTTCAGCGACGAGGAGTGTTTCGACCTCGGCGTGACCAGCGCGTCGAGCCGCGTCGATTGGGGTCCACCCGGCACGATCGATCGGTTCGATCTCCACGCCGTAGTCAATCAGAACCTCGACGGCGTCGACCGCTCCGACCTCGGCGGCCAACGCCAAGGCGGTCGCTCCGTTGCGATCTCGGGCTTCGGGATCGACGCCGACGTC
>JAHDDK010000111.1 GCA_020629375.1 Acidimicrobiales bacterium | reverse complement strand
ACGTCAGCGCAGCGGTCATCGGCTTGGTGATCGACGCGATCCGGAAGTAGTCGTCGGTGTCGACCGGCGTCTCCTCGACCAGGTCCGTCACGCCGATAGCCACCGTGAGGATCTCGTCGTTCGGCAGCTGCACCGCCAATGAAACGGCCGGCGCGCCGTTGGTGGCCTGCCATGCATCGACCGCGGCAAGGAGGTCGGCTTCGAGCACGTCGAGATCCGCATCGGGATCCTCGATCGACTCGTCGACTTCCTCGGGCTCGGCCGCCTCGGCCTCCGTCGTCGGAGCAGCCGTCGTTTCGGGCGCCGCTGTAGTCGCCGGCGCAACCGTCGTCTCCGGTGCCGCAGTGTCGGTGCTGGTTGAACTGCAGCCCGCCGCGACCATCGCCGCCACAAGCAGCACCAACAGGGTCCGAATCATCCGAGTCCTCATCACCCGAACGTAGCGCCCATCTGTCGCGTCTGAGGAGCGCAGCCGCTGTTCCGTCGCTGTGTGCGCTGAGCGACCAGACCGTCAGAATTGGAGCGGGTGAGGGTAATCGAAACCCCATTTTCGGCTTGGGAAGCCGACGTAATAGCCATTATACGACACCCGCACGAGCGCGTTTCGGGGTGAACCCGGGGTCTCAACGTAGCGAAGTCGCAGTCCTCGCATCAACCCGCTGCTGGGTACGCCTTGTCGCGCCTCCGCCTGCCGTCCATGGTTCGAAGTGCGATCCAGCGACCGACGTCGCTCAGGTCGAGAGATCGATGATGTCCCACTCGTCGTGGGTCCAATCCCGCTCTGCGATTGCGAACTCGAGGGCTCGTCGCCGCTGCCATATCGCGTACTGATCGATCCTTCCGGGCGGTGGGAGCCTTCGTAGGTTTGCGTCGGCCAAGCCCCACGTCATGCCGTAGTGCAGATCCAGCTCACGCATGACCTCATCCGCCGAACGCTGCCGAGGGCCAGTCCTCTTGCGCCACCCTTCGATCGACTCACCGGTAAGGAGGTCAGGGACACGACGAACGAGATCGTCGGGACACAGTGTGTTCGGATCCAGTTGATCGCCAAGCGACAGCACCCACACGAACGCCCAAATCGCCTCGACCTGCGTGCGCATCTCGGCGACGCTCCCTGCCTCCTGGCCATCGATCGCAGCAACTTCGCTGTTGCTGAGCGCAGTCCTCATGTCGTTCTCGGAGACCCACTCGCCTGCCAGCTCCAACGGCATTCCGTGCGACAAGGCAACGACGACGTTCAGCGCAGCGGTTCGAGCAACGAGGTCACCGATCGGTCGAATCGAATAGCCCACCTCCTTGTCGAAGAGGGCCGGGAGGTGCGCAGGAGGGTCGGGATAGCCCAGATCAGCGAGACGAACTCTCGTTTCGGAGCGCAACTGCGCTGGATCCAACACCGTTCCAGTATCGCCCAATGTCGTCTTCAGCCGAGCCTGCTGCGGTGCGATTCACACCGGCAAGGCCTGGCTGAGACCGGAGATGAGCTTCCACGCGAGAAGGCCCTCATGCGCTACCTCACCTGGACTCAGGCCTCTTTCGCTCTGAGACGAGGGCGTCAGGTCGACCAGTTTCTTGGACGTGAACAACTTCCAGACGAGAACTGGGCTATCCGCTGGCTCAGCATCTCCCCGACGGACTACCGCTTCGTGATCCGTCGACATCACGTTGAAGACATCGGCAGCTCCGACTTCGCCGACGTCGCCGAGTTCCCCCCAATCGATCCTGACGAGTAAGTCGGCGAAGGTGTTGAGGTCGCCTCGGCACGAGACGCTGGCGACCGACCTTGGAGATGCCCCCGACCGGTGGGTGAACTTCGGCGTGCTGAGGGACGAGTACCTCGACAGCCGCTCGAGCGGCTAGCTGGCCGAGACCGGCGGCGGCCGAAGATCTCTCGGAATTGGCTGGCAGGAACGCAGCGACCGTCCACACTGGGTGGGTGGCGACCTCCACCCTTTACCGACCCGTTGGGCAGCCAGAGCTCGACCTGATCGCCGCCAGCGACTGGCGGCGCTTTCCGCCGCGCCTCGATTGGCAGCCGATCTTCTACCCGGTGACCAACGAGCCGTACGCAACCCGCATCGCCCGGGACTGGAACACCAAGGACGACGAGAACGGCAACGTCGGCTACGTCCTCCGGTTCGAGGTCAACACCGACTACCTCTCGCAGTTCGACATCCAGCAGGTCGGCGACGACGAATGCCTCGAGTACTGGATCCCAGCTGAGCAACTCGGCTCTTTCAACAACAACATTGTCGGCGAGATCGAGGTGGTCCGCGAGTACCGAGAAGGGCCCCGTGGCTCCCAGCTTCTGATCACCGATGACATCTGCACCCCACCGCCGGCCATCCCTATCGGGCAGATGACCGAGACTGAGTACCGCCGCTTCGTCAACATGATGCTCTGGCTGGTCAGAGATGAAGCTGAGCCGCTCCGGGACCTCGGCTGTGCCTCAATCGAGAACCAGGGCGGGAAGGAGATCGCCTGGGGTCCTTGGTCGCGCCACGACTGCGCAGAGCTCCTTCTCCGATGGTTCGAAGCCGGGCTTCTGGAAGTACACCGGTTCAACGCCCAACTGTCAGATGACGAGGCTCGTGAGCTGCTTGTCGACGTCGATGCATGGGCCGCCTCCGCCGGCAAGGCCGAACCGTTCATCGCTTCGAGCAAGGAGGGGGCAACGCGACCGGACCCCTTCTGGTTCGCGCTCGTGCGGGGGTGCGGGGATCGAGCTGACACGAGATGACTGATCCAACCGAGTCCCGAATCGCCTCCCTCATCAACGAGCTGAATGAGCCAGCGGAAGGTCGAGCCGAAGAGGCTCAGGCCGAACTCACGTCTCTGGGCGAAGTCGTCGTCGACCCGCTGATCAGGCATCTCGAAGAGCTGAGCGCCCTTGGCCAGCTGTGTGCGATTGAGATCTTCGAAGCAATCAACGCGCGCGAAGCCGGACCATCGCTCCGGAGCCTGCTCCACAGCGAGAACGAGACGGTCCGCGAGTGGGCTGCGTATGCGCTCGGCGAGTTCGGCGCAGTCGACGCCGTGCCGCAACTCGAGCAGCTGCTCTCAGCGTCAAGACAGCGGGGCACGCCGCCCGACTGGACTGAGCCGGTGGCGATCCGACGAGCACTGACCAAGCTCGGAGCTCGTCGGAAGGTCATCCCGCTGCGGCTCGCTGATCAAGTCGTTGAGGTGACAGATCTTGAGCATGCGGTACCGGGCGAAAAGCTCGAGCTCGCCCTCGCTGCTTTGAGGGAAGCAGATCAGGTCGTGCTCTATTTCCAAAGATGGCGACCCTGGCGGGACACATCGTCATGGATCGGCGGGAGTGGCTGGGAGCTCGACTGGACGTCGCCATGGAAGACTCTGGTCTCCGACTCCCATCGCGAGGCATCCGAGGCTGCGAGGACTCAGGCTCGCGAGGAAGCCGCGATCGTCACCATCGAGTGGATGGCAGAATCCGACTGGCCGACCGAGTGACCTCAGAGCGTCGCCCGTGCCTACAACGTGCCTAGAACATCGGGCAACAGGGGCCGCGGGTCCATCGGTCAGACCGCAATCGCCAGAGATCCGCCTACTACCAGGCAAAACGCTGGTCAGCCGCCTGCTGAGCGGATCACGCCAAGCAGCTTCCCAAGCTGAATACGCGAGTTCGATTCTCGTCACCCGCTCCACACGAAAGCCCTGGAAATTGGCTGTTTTCGAGTCTGGATCACTGGATCGATGCTTGTGCTCGTCGATGAGATGGGAATGAGCGATCGAGTCGCACGAGCGCTCGCGTTCTGCCCGCCCATAGCCGACGAAGGGGAGACCGCTTGAGACTCCTGCCTTCAACAGTTGTCGACCGCCTCCCCGTCGATTGGTGGCGCCCGGGCAACCTGCACCGGTTCGGACCTGTTGAGATTCACTTCTGCGACGACGACCACGTGCGGACGGTCGAGCTCAACGGCAAGGTCATCGGGCAAGGGCGAACCTTCTTCCCATATGGACGGTGGGACGCATGACAGCGGCCGATTTCCTCGACAGCGAGAACTGGCACGGGACCTACTACGAACTCGCCGTGGCCCTCGGGCCACCTACCGATCCCGACGCTGGTGCCCGTGTCCAGAGGGCCCGAACAGCGATCTGGCAGGACCCACGACTGGATGGCTGCTACTTGCACCGGTGGGCGCGGCCTGACGAACAAACTCGACTAAGCCCAGATCTGCACAGCGTCCACCTCACCTCCCCGATCTACGGTCGTGCGCTGCTTCCGAACGGGGCGACAGTCGTCTGTGCGATGCACGTCGTCCGCGAAGAAGGCGACGACGCCCTGGACTGGATCGCAATCTGCCTACCAACCGGAGCGCTCGAGCGGGCTATCCCAGAGCTTGACCATCCGCTTCACCAGGACGGCAGCAGGAGCTGGCGCGAGCCGATCGACGATTGGCTCCACCAAGTAGCCGATCGCATCTTTCAAGCTGCGCCCCTCGCCTTCGGGCTGATCGGCGAAGAAGTATCCGGCCACTCGGCTATCGATCAGAACGGCGCTGCCCTGCCCGAGGTGCAGTCACGAACGAGCGTCCTCATTCCGTCGGGCGACACCGTTACGTGGCTTCGCCCGCAGAGTTGGTAGCGCCGATCGCGCACCAGACAAGTTCACATTCCACGACCTCCGCCACCACGCCAAGACAACGGCATTGACCACGCCAACGTCATACGCATCGGACGATGAGGCAGCCAAGCTCCGCCCCGCCGGGCAGAGCAACATCGATTGTGTCGAACAGCCGGCGTCAAGGGTCGGTCGCGGGACTCCGCTTCGCTCTGTTTCCTCACCTCCGCCTTCGGCGGGCCCTTGACTCCTCACTCGCGGCGATGCGACGCGGCGGCAGCCGGTTGCTCACACTTCGCCCTCTCGGAGTTTCTTCAGAGCAGCCAAGAACTCTGGCATCGATCCGATTTCAGGAAGGTGCCGCTCGTATGCACCGCCGGCCATTGTGAAGCGATCGGAGATTCGTGCAACCTGCTCGGAGGCGCCACGCCCAGCGACGACGATCGAGTCAAAGTGCCCGAGATCAACGCCGAACGCGAGATGTACCATCCGGTCTCCGCCGTCCAGCAGAGCTCCCAGGTTCGGCTTTGCCCGCTCGTTCATCCGCTTCAGGGCACCAGCCAGGCGCTCTTCATTCTCGAAGCCGAACAGGGTCAGCTCACCCCAAGCATCACTGAGCGAAGCGACGACGAGGTCGCGCAGCTCGTCTCGCGAGTCGATCCGGTAGGCAGCAGCCCCCGATGCATGTGACGGACCGGTTGACCGCGCCTTCCGAAACCCTTCCTCTCGATGAGCCAGGTCAGAACTCTCCGAGTCCACGAAGTACTCCCACTTCAGCCACGACTCGGGCGACCGACCAAACCAGGTCTCGACAAGCTGGCCTTCGCAGTGGAGGACGGCGAGTCGCAACCTGTTCTCGGTGATCGCCCAGGCGAAGCCCTGGTAGACAGCCATCTCCTCCTGGTTGTTGTTGTTGACACCGAACCGAATGAAGGGGTTCTCGTCCGGTTCGACTTCCCAGGGCTCGTACAAACCGGGCCAGTGTTGATCGACCACGCCCTCGCCGAACGAGGTCAGGAACCGGAGGGTCGGAACGCCACCTCGATTCGAACTGGAAAACGCCAAGGCCACGGCACCAACTCTCGCATGATTCTGAGATTCGGCAGCGAAACGCGCGTCGCAGTGGTTGCCGAGCCACCAAACTGGAGTTGTGTCTACCCCGGCCGAAGCAGGCGTCTCCGTGAACGAAATAGCTTTCGAGATCAAGACGCATGAGAGCGGCGCTCGAGAGGTGGTCCCACTCGTCGACGGCGATCGCTTTAGGGACATCGTCGCTCGCTTCGAAGAAGCTGCCGGATTCTCGACGCCAGGAAGCTACGCCGGCATCGTCCCGGACCACTTCCGATTCGGCCCCATCATCAACCACTTCATGGGGCACGGCGACTGGAACCCCGGAGCACCTGCCGTCCTTGGTTGCGACTGCCTCGAGTGGGGCTGCTGGCCCTTTCACGCAGTCATCGAGGTGACCAACGATCGCGTGCGATGGACATCGTTCCTCGGGCCCAAGAAGGACCGCAACCACTCGGGCCTCGGTCCCTTTGAGTTCGACCGCGCCCAGTACGAGGATGCGCTTGCCGACCTGGTCTGCGCTCTCGGAGAGTCCGATGGTTGATGACCCCACCATCGAACGCCATTCAGCCAGCATCGTGATCCGACCGGCGGGCGACTGGTGCACGCCCTGATGGAGAAGGCCCCTGGCTCCTCGTTCGCAATCGAGTTCGCGGACCTCTGGACATACACAACCGGGCCGTCTGGCGACATAGAGCGCGCCTCCCTCAGCGAGCTCGCCGGACCAGGTGAACACATCCACGGCTGGCTCGAGATCCTCGTTCACGGACGCTGCCTGCCCTCGCTCGGATTCTTCGGCTCGGATGATGTCTGCTTCAACGAGTGGGCACGAGAGCTGAGGGATCTGAGCTCAACAGTCAATAACGATGAACAAGCCACACACATCTACGACGAGGGCGAACAGGGCCAACCCTCCTATCACTTCACCAAACTCGGAGACGAGGTGATCGTCGCGGTTCGTGACGGCATCGGAGGCGGCCAGGCCGACCCCGAGTGGGATGGCGTGGCGTGCCGACTCACCGATGCAGCGGACGCAATCGCCGCATTCCTGCAAGGGCTGGAGACTTCCGTCGTCTCCTCGGCCGGGCAACGAGGTGAAGAGTGGTTTGCTGCGGTCGTCGGCGAATGACGGAACAGCCGGAGGAGGTCGACGAGAGATGAACCCGGAGGTCACCAGTGTCTGCGCGGAGTACCTTGCCACTGCAAGGCCAGTCCGCACGATGACAAACGCCGAACTGACCGATCGGCTACGCACAGCCGATGTCGACCCCGGCGAGTTCAGTCGCATACTCGACCTCAACGACAGCTTCGGTGGGTTACAGCTGCCCACTCCTGATCCCCGACCATCGATCTTTCACACCATCGGGATCCCACCCCGACTACGAATCAACCGCTCGGCCACGACCTCGGTCCCGTTCTTCGACTTCGGCGTAGCCGCTCCGTGCGGCATAGAAATACTGGGCTCCGGGGCAGTGGTCGCCGACTTCTCCAACGACCTGCCTCCGGTCAAGATCGCCGACTCGTTCGAGGTGTTCTTGGAGGGACTCGCCCACGAGTGGCTGGCACCGCAGCTCTTCGAAACGTCAGATGGACGAGAATTCCAGGCAGCATCACCGACGCGATGCACGGTCTTCAGGCCGACGGCCAAGTGGCTCCAGCCTCAGACCGCTGGACAACCTGGTGGCACACCGACGACTACCTCGCACGGCTATCAACGATGTGGGACGACCAGCGCACCGTGCGGTTCGTGGTCCGGCAGGGCGGCAGTATCCCCGATGCCTTCGCCCGTCTGTTCGCCAACTAGTTGTACTCGGCGGCAAGGTTGGTGCCTACAAAGTGCCTAGAACATCGGCGAACAGGGGACGGAGATCGCGCCCTCCCAGCTGAGCAGCTTCCCAAGCTGAATACGCGAGTTCGATTCTCGTCACCCGCTCTGGTCGCAGCCTCGTCACTCACCCAACGGGCGAATGGGGCCGAAGAAGCCGTCGATGCGTTCGATCCGGCCCTCGTCGTTGATCGTCGTGACGTCCATCCCATCGAGCAGCACCTTGCCGTCGAGCACGATGCGCCAGGTGTAGCGATGCCGCCGGTTCTGGATGTCCACCTCGCTCGTGCGACTGAGCTCGGCGCCCGGGAAGAGCTTCCGAAAGCGGCGAG
>JAHDDK010000034.1:40643-41195 GCA_020629375.1 Acidimicrobiales bacterium | reverse complement strand
GTCGTCGGGGATCGACTTGGCGAACTGCATCATCAAGAAGACGCCGAAGCTGAATACGAGACCGGGGAGCGCAATGCCGGTGTAGGTGCTCAGCAACCCGAGCTCGCGGGCGAGGATGAAGAGCGGGATGATGTTGAAGTCGACGGGGACGATCGAGGTGAGTAGCACAAACCCGATGACCGCTCCCCTGCCTCGGAATCGGTACTTGGCGAGCGCGAAGCCGGCGAGCGAGCAGAAGATCACGTTCGACACCATCGTGATCAGCGCGACGATCACGCTGTTGATCAAGAACTTCCGGACGACCCCGTCCCACGCCTCGGCGTAATTGCCGAACTGTGGGTCGGCCGGAATCGGTTCGAACGGCACCCGGAAGACGTCGGCGGACGACTTGAGCGAGGAGGACACGAGGAACACGATCGGAAACAGCAAGACCGCAAGGCCTGCGGCGAGCGTCACGTAGTGGAGCAGCTTCCGGCTGGTGACAAATCGGATCATGCTTCGGCCTCTTCGCTGCGCCGGACGGCGAATGCCGAGATGGAGACGACGATCACC
>JAHDDK010000034.1:28233-40524 GCA_020629375.1 Acidimicrobiales bacterium | reverse complement strand
GAGGAACGTCGAGTCGGTGAGCCATGCGATCGGTTCGAGGCCAAGATCGACGAGGTAGCCGTTGACCAGGCCGACCTGGTCGGAGAACAAGAACCGAAAGACGAGCGCCAGGCCGAACAGCGAGATGACGCTCGTGGCGTAGTAGGCGGAGCGGAAAAACCCTCGGCCCGTCCGGATGTCGTGAACCAGGAAGGCCACGAGGAGCGCTGGCCCGAGCGTGAGCGGCAGAAAGGCCGTGTAGATGAGCGAGTTCACGATTCCGTCCCAGAACTCGTCGGCGCCGGCCAACTGTCGATAGTTGGCGGCGCCGACAAATTCGGATTCGCCCAGAAACTGCCAGTCGTGAAGGCTGATCCACACGTTCATGACCAGGGGGTAGACCCAGACCACGGCCATGTGGATCAGCATCGGCGACAACATGAGCCACGGGGCGAGAGCGCGTCGTTTCATTGGGACAGTCTCACGCGTGCGTTCGGTGCCCGACCGCCCAGCTGGCGACGATGGAGGGGATGTCCTCATCGCCAGCCGGCGCGGCCGGTCCCGAACCGCCGAGGAGCCAGCGGTCGAACAGGTCAGCCACCGAAGGCGGCCTGGATCTGTCCGTCGTAGTCGGTCAGGAGATCGGCGACGGCGGTCTCGCCGTAGACCACCTCGTCGATGAGTCCCAGCCAGAGGTCGACGACCTCGGGCTTGTCGGGCAGAAGGTGTGTGTCGAGGAGTCGCCCGTCGTTGCTGACCGAGGTGGCGATGATGTCGAGGACGGGGTCGGTGATGCCTCCCTCGATCGGGCCGTCGATGTCGACCGGGAGACGGGCGAACTCGTCGAACGCGTACTGCTGAATGTCTTGGGAGACGAGGAACTTGAGCCATTCGACGGCGAGGTCACGATTCTGTGAGCCGAGCGGCACGACCCAGTCGGCGCCGCCGAGTGGTGTGGCGCCGGCCTTCCAGCGTGGCTGGGCGATGAAGCCGGCCGAGTCGCCGAGCGCCTCGACGATCGGTGGGCCGTCCCACTCACCGGCGATCCAGAACGCTGCCCGGCCTTGTTCGAAGAGGCCACGGTTGATGCCGTAGTCGCCGTCGGGACGAGGAGCGAGTTCGTCGTCGAAGAGCTGTCGGAGTAGCTCGAAACCTTCGAGGAGCTCGGGGGTGTCGACACCGACCGAGCCGTCGGCGTTGATCAGGGTCCCGCCGGCGCCGTAGATGAAGTTCGACGTGAACCAGTCGCTTCGGGACGCGTTGATCGACAGCGGGAAGACTTCGTCGCCGTCGGCGGTCGTGAGTTCGGCATCACGGAGCGCTTCGAGACCGGCAATGAAGCCGTCCATCGTGGCGAGCGAGTCGGGGTCGACTCCGGCCTCGGCGAGGAGGTCGGCGTTGTACCAAACACCGTTCGTGTTGTTGGTGTTGGTCACGCCATAGACACCGCCTTGGTAGGTGACACGCGCCTTCTGTCCGTCGCCGTAGTTGGTGAACGATGCCCAGTCACCGATTCCGGTACTGAGGTCCTCGAGCACGCCTTGGGCGGCGAGTTCGGGGACGTTGAATACCACCGCTGCGTCGTGGAATCCTCCACCGCCGATGCCTTCGGTTCGGACCTGTTCGGATAGCTGGTCGTTCGGGACGACATCGAAGCTGACGGTGACGCCGGGAAACTTCTCGCCGAAGCGTCGGGCGACCTCTTCGTAGAATCCCGGGATCGTTTCGTTGAAGTCGGCTGCGTTCACGAGCACCTGGAGTTCGACCGGCTCGGCGACAGGGTCGGCAGGCTCTTCCGTCGTGTCCGCCGTCTCTGCGTCCGAGCTGTCGCTCGTGGTGTCATCGGTGGTGGGGGCATCGTCGTCGGTGGACGTGGATGCCGAATCGTCGCTGGCCGTGTCGTCGGTGCTGTCGCTGCCGCATGCGAACATCAGCAGCGCCAGCAGCAGTAGTGGAATGAGTTTTGTCAATGGTGACCGCATGGTCTCCCCCTCGTGAAGATCAGTCTTGTGTACGAGTCCGCAGGTAGCCGGATTCGCCCAACGACCAGCCAAGACGCCACGGATGAGGAAGTCTTCTCGATATCTGGAGTATCTTTCCTGAATGCCAGCCTCCGCCGCCATCGGGACATCAATGCCCGGGTTCCGCGAGGCGATGGAAGTCACGGGCCTGCTCGCCGGACGGCACGAGTGCGACGGCCATCCCTCGATGCACCGTCATCCCGAGATCGAGGTCAACTACATTGCGTCGGGCGCCGTCGAGTATCGATACGGCGGCTCAACACTGACGCTCGCTGCAGGTTCGTTGGCCGTGTTCTGGGCCTCGGTTCCCCACATCGCTTCGCACGTCGAAGCGAACACCACGCAACTCTGGTACCACATCCCCGTACGGGTGTTCCGGCAGTGGGACCTCCCCATCACCGCCCGAGTCCTCGCCGGGAAAATCCTGACGTTCGAGACCGACGGCGCGTACGACCACGCGATCCTCGAACGGATCCTCGCCGACACCGAGACGAGTCGACGCGATGGCGACGGCCGATCACCGTTCGGACGAGTCGCGCTGCTCAACATGCACGCGTACCTTGCGCGGTTGTGTCTGGTCGAGCGGGAGTCGACCGCGCAGTTGACTGCAGAAGCTCCTTCCGGACGTGCGGCAGCGATGGCCGCGTTCGTGGTCGCTCACGCTGGCGACGCGGACCTCGACGTTGCGCGTGTGGCCGCCGCGGCGGGCCTGCATCCGACGACGGCGATGCGGGAGTTCCGCGCGGCCCATGGCCTCACGATCGGCACCTACATTCATCACCATCGGGTCAGCTGGGCCCAACAGCTGCTGGCGACCACGGATGACACGACGTCACGAATCGGGTTCTCGGTCGGGTTCGCGTCGACGAGCAGCTTCTATGCCACGTTCACGAAGCACGTCGGCATGCCCCCCGGCCAGTTCCGCAAGCACGTTCACGGCTCATAGGTCAAGGCGGCTCCGACGAGCGTCGTGAACGGGCTCACGCCAACCGGCTCATGTGCCGATGACACGGTATGGTCGCTGCCGATGATGATCTCCGCAACGACTTGGAGACGCAGGCCGAATTTCACCGGACACGGGCGTGTCGGCTGGCGCTGTTGATCGATGTGCTCGACACGCTCGCTGTCGACGCACCACCAGTTGTCGAGCCGACCCCACTCGCTCATGCGGTGGCCCGGTTCGATTCGGATTCGGCCGACGCCGACATCGCCCTCGATGTCGACCGGGTTTCGTTGACCGGTCTTTCGTGGAACCTCACTGCCGACCGGTCTTCGGCGTTGCTCACCCTTGCCGCTCTGACGGGTGACGGCACCGCGATTCTCGACGTTGACACCAGCGCGGCACGACTCGTCACCGATACTTCCGAGCCCACCGACACGCTGGCTTCGACGGCTCGAGATCTTCTCGGAGACCTTTGCCTGCACGCGGGCCTGCAGTTCGATGCGGATTCCGGCGTGATCACCGTGCCGTGTCGGGAGCGACCGGAGATGGACACGGCCCACACGATCCGCGTCCTCGTCGTCGAGGACAATCCGACCAACCAGCTCCTCGCCACCAAGCAGCTCGAACGACTTGGAGTCGAGCCCGTGATCGCGCCGACGGGACTCGATGGCGTCGAGAAGGCCTCCGCCGAGCGGTTCCGGTTGATCTTGATGGACTGGAACCTGCCAGATATCGATGGGCTCGAAGCGACTCGTCGCATCCGTGAGGCAGGCGCCTCGGCCGACTCGCCAATCGTCGCGATGACCGCGAACGCGATGTCGGGAGACCGTGAGGCGTGCCTGAGCGCCGGCATGAACGACGTGCTGACCAAACCTGTCCGGATGGACGCCATCCGAGACGTCGTCGCCGAATGGACGACGACGGAGCAACACGTCGACCCGGTCGCCTTGGGCCATCGACTGTCGGTCGACCTCGGTGGGCCGACCATCGCCCGATCGGTGACGGCTGCCTTTCTCGAAGAGCTCGATGTTCGAATCGCCGCCATCATCGATGGAACCGGAGAGGACCGTCGACGTGCGGCGCACACCCTAAAGTCAACGGCGTCGCTCTTGGCACTCGACGAGCTGTCATCGAGATGCGCAGACATCGAACTCGGGCGTGCCGAGCCCGACGAGCTGGCGCTCCGCCGTGAGGCAGAGTCGGCTCGACGACTACTCGGTCAGGCTCGGAACACACTCGCCGCGGCGTAGCCGGCCGTGCGACGGCCTGGCCTCCGGCGCACAACACGACCGGGCGACCTCGTCGATCTCCTCTCGACTGCGTGGGCTCACGCGGCGTCGGCGAGATCCTCGAGCCGGTGACCGATCCCACGGATCGCAGCCACGCGTCCGGGCCAGTCGAGATCGTCGAGCTTGCGACGCAGATTCGACACATGCACGTTGATCGTGTGCGAATCGCCGTCCCACCGAACTCCCCAAAGCGACTCGGCAAGCGCTTCGCGGGTCACCACTCCACCAGCTTCGTGGAGGAGCCGTCCGAGGATCCGGAACTCTGTCTGGGTCACCTCGACCGAGCGGTCGAGATGTGACACCGTCCGCGTGCTCGGATCGAGGACCAGCCCCATAGACGACGCCGTATCGTCGTCGCGGCGGGCTCTTCGAGTCACGGCGCGGATGCGGGAATGCAGTTCGATTGCGCTGAACGGCTTCGTGACGTAGTCGTCGGCCCCAGCGGCGAACCCTGCGGCGAGGTCGTTCTCGGAGGTCCGTGCGGTGACGATCACGATGTACGCGTCGCTGACCGAACGCAGGCGAGCGCAGACGTCGAGACCGTCGAGGTCGGGCAGGCCGAGGTCGACGATGACCATGTCGGGCTGCTCGATGGTGGCAAGGGCCAGGCCGTCCTGGCCATTTTCGGCAACGAGAACCTCGAACCCGGCGCGGTGCAAAACCTCCGATACAGCGATCACGAACTCGCGTGCATCTTCGATCACCAGGGCTTTCATGCGGCCTCCCGAAGTTCGTGGTCAGTGGTTGCGGCGATCGCTCCCACGGTGCCTATCGGTCGAACCTCGGCATCTTCGAAGGCGAGAGGCATCCGGAACACGAATGTGGATCCGACGCCGAGAGCAGAGTCGGCCGTGAGCGAGCCTCCCATGGCGTTGGCCAGGGCTTGCGAAAGGCTGAGCCCAATGCCGGTGCCGTCGACCCCGCCCGCCTCCTGGCCAAGTCTGTCGAACGGCACGAACAACCGGTCGAGGTCGCCTTCGGCGATTCCGAGACCTGTGTCGATCACCGAGACGGCCGCGTCGACGTCGGTTGCCTGACAGCGAAGGATGACGGCGCCGCCTGGCCGGTTGAATTTCACCGCATTGCTCAGCAGATTCACGATCACCTGCCTCGCACGCACCGGATCGACGCAAACGCTTGGTGTCAGCGGGGGTGGTTCGACGTGGACCTCGATGTCGAGTTCGTCGGCTCGACCGAGGATCATCGGTAGAGCGTCGTGCACGAGGTCGCACAGCGATAGGGGTTCGACGTTGAGTGACAGTTCGCCCGCCTCCACCCGCGATACATCGAGCACGTCATCGATCAGCGTCAGGAGGTGACGACCGGCGACGAGGACTCGATCGAGCCAGTCGGCGGTCTCCGATCCAATCTCGGTCATCGCCGCGAGCTCGGTGAATCCGAGGACAGCGTTGAGCGGGGTGCGCAGTTCGTGAGAGACGCGAGACAAGAACTGCGATTTGGCGAGGTTTGCGGCGTCGGCCGCTTCGGTCGCCTTGCGCAGCTCGACCCGTTCTTGCTGCGAGCGTCGATAGGCGTCGGCGGCTTGGAGCGAGATCGCAAACTGTTCCATCAGCGGCTGGAGCTGCGCGAGCGAGGCGTAGTCGAACGCTCGGCTATTCAGGCCACGCCGGACAGTGAGCACACCGATCCCCGGAAGCGGGAACAGCGCTGCTTCACCGTCTTCGATCTCGTATGCGTGGTGAATCGCGCTCCAGGCTGCATCGTCTGGCCCGAACGCACACGGGTGCGAGGTCACCGCAACGTTCGCGACATCGGTCATGCCGAAGTCGGCTCGCAGGCTAGGGAGCGCCCAGACCGGGACGAGTTCGTCGGCCTGACGGCGCCAGACGACGGCGTGCGACAAGTTCTTTCGTGACATCAACGGGATCACGAATCCCGCACACGCTTCTTCGAAGTCGAGGGATCGTCCGATCGTGAGCGACAGCTCGTACAGGACCGACAGGGTTTCGATCAGGTCGCTGTCGGAATGCTCAGCCATGACCGCTCGATGTCGTCGGCGTGATCGAGACGACAGTGGTCTTGTTGAAGAACTCGATGAAGCCCGCACCATATGACGAGATCTCCCCGAGAGAGAGGACACCGTCGACGTGTCGGCGGTCGGTGCCGAGCGTGGCGACAATCCGTTCGAGCTCCGCGTCGAATCCATCGCCGAGAAACAGCGTGCGCGAGATGCAGTCGACGATGAGCGCGTCGATCGGCCCCGGGTTGGCCCCGGCCACGGCGTGTTTGGATGCCGCTTCGGCTGCGGCGAGAAGTGAGTCTTCGGAGCCTCGGAGCAAATGGAGCACCGAGTTCGGGGAGACCTCACCAACGCAGACGAGAGCGCCGTCGGCCGTCATCTCGATGGGGTCGCGGACCACGTCCTCGACACCGTCTCGAACGATGCCGAACGGGTAGCCCTTGGCGACATCAAAGAAGCCGTCGATCGACAACTCGACCCCCGCATCGGGTTCGACCAATTCGCGGTACACCTCAGCGGCGGGCCGCCAGTTCAGCTCGAGAATCGTGTTGCCTTCGGTCCGCGTGGCGACGAGCGGACCGGCGAACCGTTGCCAACCGTGTCCGACGCCGAGCGACACCGGACTGGGTGAGCACGCCACAACGGCGTGGTCCATTGCCGAACCGTGCTCGGTGAAGACGGCGTCGCGCCGTTCGAAGGTGAGCGACCCGGCGCCGCCGCCGACAACCGAAACGGCGCTGCCGTTTGCGGCGAACAAGCGGTGGAGGTAGCACGCGATGCCACTCGCCAGGCCATCGACAAACACGACGGACGACGAGGTGCCTTCGGGCAACGCCTCGTTGCCACCGGCGAGCGGGATCAGATGGGTGCCGAGGCCGCCGAGGCGGATCGGCCGAAGGGTGAGCCCTTGGGTCTGGCGTTGACCATCGGCGATGACCGCCGGGAACACGCCGCCGATCGTCGGGGTGCCGCCGAGCCCGTCGATGACCGCCGGAAGGTGCTCGTGGTCGTCGTCGCAGAGCATGGCGATGACGCCATCGCCGGGAGGGAGCTGCAACTCGGCGATCGCTGCGGCGACGGTGTCGGCTGATGGGTTGAAAAGGTGCATGACAGATGTCCCTTGCTCGGTGCGAGGCGATGTTTGCATCGGCCGCATCTCGCCCCGGTCTGAACAGCGTCGGCATGATCTTGAGGATGTCTTGAGGTTTCTCCAGTGAACCCGCCGGACAGGCGCGCCGAAGAAACCTGGGTGACCGTGTCCGACTTCACCACTTCTGTGGCAACGTCCCAGTGGGACAGTCCGCGCAAGAGACCGACCGGTGCTGCCCACAGGTCGCCTCGTGAGGTCATCGCCCGGCTCGAAGATCTGGCCCGACTCGACGCCACCACCCAACTACCGCGGCGGCGGAGCGTCATCGAACGCATCGGGACCCAACTTCCTGGCCCGGGTTCGGCGCTTGCCTTGTTCGAGGTGCGTGGCATGCGTTCGCTCAACAACGCGCTCGGACATTCGGTAGTCGATCGACTCCTGGCCACGCTCGCCCATCGACTCGCTGAACACCCGCACGTGTCGTGGGCCGGCGTTTTGGGCGCCGGACGGTATGTCGTCGAGCTTGGCACCAAACTCGACGAAGAGGCGTTGGTGATGGCCGCGTCGGTCCTCGAACGGCTTCGGCGACCCGTCGACCTGGATCGCTGGGTCCGCACTCCAGACGTCGTCGGTGCCGTCGTATGCACAACGCCGGGGCATCTCGACGTTGATCAGGTTCTCCGCGACTTCGAGACGGGGACGGCCGGCGCCACCCCCGACAGCAGGCTCGTCTTGGTGGACGAGGCGCGGCGCTCGGCCGGCTTGCGCCGAGTCCGGGTCGAATCGGACCTCCCGTCGGCGATCTCGAGCGGCGACGTGTTCTTCCGCTATCAGCCGATCGTTCGGGTCGGAGACGCTCGCCCGATGGCGGTCGAGTCGTTGGCAAGATGGCGCCATCACATCCTCGGACCGATCCGACCCGACGAATTCGTCGCGGTCGCCGAGGCCTCCGAGCTAATCCATGCGCTCGGTGATCACGCGCTCGAAGATGCCGTCGCGACCATCGCCGGCTGGAGATCAGCGGGCGTGATGATCGACCTCATTCATGTCAACGTGTCGGCTGTCCAGCTGACCGACGCGGCCCTCGTGACGCGAGTGGCCGACCTGCTCGACCGACATGACGTCGAGCCACAACGGCTGGAAATTGAGGTGACCGAGTCTGCCGTCCTCGACACGAGCGGTGTGTGGCGCAGCACGCTTGCGGCCCTCCGAGACATCGGCGTGCGCGTGGCCATCGACGACTTTGGGGCGGGCTTCTCGTCGCTGCTGTCGCTGCGCGACGTTGCGGCTGACACGGTGAAGCTCGATCGATCGATGATCGATGGGATCGTGTCGGATGACGGCGCCCGCTCGCTGGTGGAGACGACGATCGCGTTGGCCCATCAGTTCGGGATGGATGTCGTCGCCGAGGGCGTCGAGACCGAGGACGACCACCAGACCCTCGCTGGCATGGGCTGCGACCTCGGCCAAGGATGGCTCTGGCACCGAGACCTCGACGCCGACGATGTCGCGAACCTCTGGCAGGCATCAGCACGGCCCACAACCGCACCCGGTAATGAGAGGGTCTGACCCTCTCATTACCGAAGCCTCCCGACGTGATCGTGGGGTCTGCCCCCATTGGTCACTCGGCGGCCGGGACCGGTGGTTCGCGGTGACTGAACTGGTCGAGGACCACATCGTCGGGGACGGCGACGATCTGTTCGTAGAGCGCTTCGGGATAGCCGCGTTGCCAGGGCTGGGCTGGGTCGAAGTTGGGTTGGGCGACCGGGTTGTTCGACCCGAACGGGGCCGGTGAGCGGTAGCGGGCGAGTTCGTCGGCGCTGATGCCGGCGAGCTCGACGACCTCGGGGTCGATCCAGACGTCGCCGTCGATGGCGGCATCGGAGGTGGCGATCTCGAGGGTGAGGTCTTCGGGGCCGGCGAAGTACATCGACTGGCACATCCCGTGGTCGATCGGTCCGACGACGGTGACCCCTCTGCTGCGAATCCGGTCGCGCATCGCGAGCAGCTCTTCGGTCGAGTCGACGTTGAACGAGACGTGCTGCATGGTTCCGCCGGCGGAGGCGTTGCCGGCGTTGCCCGAGTGGGTGACGCCGATGGTGCGTTCGATGTCGGCGACGTCGGGTGTCTGGACGAAGGCGATCGAGGTCGTGTCGTCGAGACGGATGAAGCCATGCCATGCGCCCTCGACGCCGTGCATCCAGTAGAGGGCGACGAGTTCGGCGCCGAGGACGTCGGTGAAGAACTCGATCTGGGCCTTGATGTCGCTCGTAGAGATGGCGAGGTGATGGATGCCGTTGATGCTCACGGGTGCTCCTTGAGTGGTCAGGCGAGGTGGGTGGTGAGGAAGTCATCGATGACGCCGACGGCTTCGGCGAGGTGGGTTCGACCGTCGGGGCCGGTGTAGTAGTGGGTCGCGCCGTGGACGACGTGGAGGTGTTTGCGGTCATGGCCGATGGCGTCGTAGAGGCGCTGTGTGTGGCTGGGCGTGCAGGCGTCGTCGGCGGAGTTGCCGATCACGAGCGCAGGAACGGTGATGCCCGAGCCGGACGCGATGGCGTCGCATCGAGCGTCGTCGAGGCTCCATTGGCTGAGCCAGCTGCGGAGGGTGCAGAAGCGGGCGAGGCCCACGGGCCCGTCGTTCACGATGCGGGGATCGCCGAGGTAGCAGGTGCCCGGTGTCCGGTCGCTCGATTCGATGGTCGAGTCGAGCCAGCGAGGGTCGGCCATCGTGCCGTGGACAACGAAAGCGTGCTCCCGGTTTGGGTCGCCCGAGCCGTGGATCTCGCCGAGGGTGGCCTTCACCCACGCGGTGATTCGTCGGTTGCGGGCGACCTGCGCGGCTCGGAAGGTGGCGAGAAAGTCCGCCGAGTAGGGCGGCTGGTTGGGGTTGGCGGGGTCGTAGAGGTTGAGCGAGGGTTCTCGGTTGTGGGGTCGGGTCTCGTCGGTGATCGACGGGTCGATCCACTCGGTGAGGATCTGGTGGCGGCTCACGTGGGCGGCGAGCATCAGCACCGCATCGGCGGCGGGGAGCCGTTCGGCGTCGACGACGTAGGGGTCTCCTGATGGCGTGTCGGCGATGCCGTGGCCCGCTTCGGCCAGGCCCTGGTACCACATCGAGAGTGATCCGCCGCCCGACCATCCGGCGAGCACGATGTGTTCGTAGCCGAGGCGCTCCTTGGCGTCGCATAGAACTTCGCCAAGGTCGCACGCGACCTTCTCCATGATCAGGGCATGGTCGGCGCCCCGGTATCGCGAGTTGGCCCACAACACGTGGTGGCCTGCCGCGGCGAGGGCACGAACCATTGGCAGGTACATGCCGCCGCCGACCGGATGCATGAACACGATGAGTGTGTCGGAGGTCGAGTCGTTCGGACACACGAGATGGCAGTCGAGCCCGACCAACGCTCCCCCGCCGCCGTAGACATCGCTGTAGCTGGCCTGATCCTCGAACCCGACCGCGTAGGCGATGCGTTCACACCCTCGTGGGGTTCCGGGGATCCGTGGCACCGTCGACATCCCACCAGCAGACCACGATGGGCCCTGGTCATGCACACCTTCGACGCCACGCTCGAGATCATCTGCGGGTGTCGCTACGGTGAGCAAAGCGTTGTAGGAGGCGAACAATGGCAGCCACGTCCGAGAAGAAGAACCCGATTTACACGATGCCGGTCGCCAAGGTGTACCCGCTGTATGTCAACAAGGCGGAGAAGAAGGGTCGCACGAGAGCCGAGGTCGACGAGATCACCCATTGGCTGACCGGCTACGGCGATGCGCAGCTCCAGGCGCAGCTCCAGGCGCAGCTCGACGCCGAGACTGACTTCGAGACCTTCTTCGCCGATGCACCGCAGATGAACGCCGACCGGTCGCTCATCACCGGAGTGGTGTGCGGCGTTCGTGTCGAAGAAATCGAAGAAGACACGATGCGCGAGATCCGGTACCTCGACAAGTTGATCGACGAGCTCGCCAAAGGCAAGGCGATGGACCGCATACTGGGGCCAAGCTAAGTACTCCCCCACCGGTTCGCGGAGATCGATGCCCGACGTTCAGACACTCTCGCTGTTCCTCACCGCTGCGATCTCGCTCATGCTCACACCCGGGCCAGCGAAGCTGTACCTCATCGGCGTTTCAGTTGGCAGCGGACGCTCCAGCGGCGCCCTCATTGCGATGGGCATCTTCACTTCCGACGTCATCCACGTTGCGGTGGCATCGCTCGGCGCACAGGTCGTGTTCGAGCGATTCCCGACACTCTTCGACGCCCTCCGCTACGGCGGTGCCGCATACCTGCTTTACCTGGCCTACGCATCGCTAAGGCGTGCGCTCAGCAACAGCGAGCTCACCGTCTCCGACATCGATCACAACCAGAGGACGCTTCGCTTCTTTGTCAGCGGAGTCTTCGTCAACCTCTTCAACCCGTTGGCGGTTGTCTTCTACTTGAGCCTGCTCCCGCAATTCGTCAACATGAACTCCGGTGTCCCGCAGGGCGCACAGATGTTCGGCCTCGGACTCGCAATGGTCACCAGCTTCTTGGCGTTCCACCTGCTGATCGCCGGCGCCTCCAGCGAGCTGAATCGGCGAGTGGCATCTGGACAGGGTTCGTCGTTCGCCAAATATCAAGCAGTCGTGGTCTCGATCGTCTTCCTCGCGTTGGCAGTCCGCCTCGTCGGCCAAAGCGGCTGACACGCCCAAGCCCGGAACCTGATCTCGCCCGTAGGCCGCGCTGAGCGATGCCGCGGGATGTAGCCATCTGTCGACTCGAAGACGCTGACGGCCTCGACGTACGTGCGACCAAGGCTCGCAGGCGCTCGGAAACGCCGAGCTCGGTGGCCCATGCGTCGAGGTACGCCATGTCCGTTTGTTGGGCGCCGAGCATTTCCCCGACGTCATCAAGTTGGCGGGTCGAATCCGACATCGAAGCCCATTCGAGCTTCGCCAGGATCGTGTCTTCAACGGTGGCGACGAAGACGGGAACCCCCGCGAGCTCGGCT
>JAHDDK010000034.1:13463-28109 GCA_020629375.1 Acidimicrobiales bacterium | reverse complement strand
GGAAGGGTCGATGACGACGTCGACGTCGCGGGTCATGCGCGGCTCACCGTGAAATGTGCTGGCAAACGAGCCCGTCACCATGTGGTCGATACCTGCGGCATCAAGCAGGCCAACGACGGTCCGGAGAAGCTCAGCAGGCATCAGGGCTCAGCTGGGCAGACAGCTCGTCACCGTAGAGCAACCGGAGCCACTCCGCATGTACGTCGGGCTCGGTCATGTCGGGGTTTCGGAACCGGATGCCTGCAATGGCGATCGCTTTCGCGTCTTCGGACATCTCGATTGCGCGATCGACGCGTTCCGAACCGGACAGCGACTCATATTTCGCGCGGTAGACGTCGTGGGCGTCACGAGTGGTGTCCGACACAGACATGGCGGCAAATGTAATCGCGGGCACGATGGCGCCCCGATGGGCTTGGTCGCGAGGTCTCGGAAGGTTCAATCGCGGAGGTCGAGGAAGGCGTCGTCGACGTCCACCTCGTGCCCTGCCCGTGGGCCCATCAGCTTGGACATGAGATGTTCGCCTGAGGTTGTCGGCGGGTAGCGGGGAGGATTGTCGGCGTCGCAGCACACGTCCAGCACCTCGATGACCGCGTCGTGGTTCGGCTGCTGGAACCAGGCGACCGAGCGGCGTCGTGCCGAGCCGTCGGCTTCCGGCGGGGGCGCGACCACCCGGTGCATCGTCGAGCGCCACCGATCGTTGGTCCACTCGGCGAGCAGATCGCCGAGGTTGACCAAGAAGCCGTCGACCGGCGGGACGACATCATGGAATGTCCCGGTGCGGTCGCGCATCTGAAGTCCCGGCACGCGGTCGGCAAGAAGAATGGTGAGGCTGCCGTAGTCGCTATGCGCACCCATCCGAAGTTGGGTCGGGCCGGGCTGATGACCGGGCTGGCGTTGATAGTTGTTGGCGCGCATGACGCTCGGGGTGCGATCCAGGTAGCCATCGAAGTACCCGTCGGGAAGACCGAGGGCGCGGGCAAACACGCGGCAGAGAGTGTGGCCGAGACTCTCACATGCGTCCCAATACGCCAGGTAGGTCTCGCGCATGTCGGCGGGCGACGTCGGCCACACGTTTGGGGAGAAGTAGGTCTTGGCCGTCTCCGCGTCGATGCCTTCGGGCACGGCCTCGCGGCCGATGTTGAACGCCTCGAACATGTCCGGCTCGGAGTCGACGCCCAAGCTGTAGCTCAACGCCTCGGACTCGAATGGGGCGTAGCCACGGTTGGCCGCCACATCGTCCAGTCGATACGAGAGTTTTTCGTCGAGCGGGAGGTCGAAGAACTCCGCACTCACCTCGAGCATCCGGGTCATCAACTCCATTGGTACGCCGTGTCCGGTGACGGCGAGGAATCCCGAGGTCGCACATGCCTCATCCACGGCGGCAGCGACGTCGGCTTGATCGGCGGGGCTTCCGTCGAACCAGGCCCGGAGATCGATCGGCACCGCGATCGTGTCGGCTGCAGATGACTGGGTGAGCGACATGTCCCGACCCTACGAGGGCGGGTTTGCCTGTCCATGTCTCCGCCGTTTCCATTCTGTGAAACGTCGCCAACGTCGGGAGACACGCAGGCCGCGAGTGACTAGAACCGGGCCATGACCTCGATCGACATGCCGGAGGCGCCGGCCGACTCACCGACCTTGCGCGCCCGCAACGAAGCCCGTCTGCTCACCCAACACGAGGCGGCTGCGGCCGCTCGGCCGTTCCGATCGATCCCCGAAATCGACATCGCGGCGCTGCACGCCGATGATCTCGACGCAGCTCAAGCCGTCGCGATGGAGATCCGTGATGCCTGCATCAACGTGGGCTTCTTCTATGTCACGGGGCATGAAGTCGACACCGCGCTTCTGCAGAAAACGTTCGACGAGGCGCACCGGTTCTTCGGCCTTCCACTCGACGAGAAGGCGGCTGTGTCGATCCTCAACTCGCCGACGATGCGGGGCTACACGGGACTGCTCGAAGAGAACACCGACCCCGACAATGACGGCGACCTGCACGAAGCCTTCGACCTCGGGCTCGATCTCACTCCCGACGATCCCGACGCAACCGCAGGCATCTACGGGTGGGGGGTCAACCAGTGGCCGGAGCTCGCTGGCTTTCGCGAGATCTGCGTGGCGTACCACACGGCCATGCTCGAGCTCGCCGCAGCGCTCTACAGAGGGTTCGCCCTGTCGCTCGATCTCGACGGCGACTACTTCGTCGACAAGATCACCAAGCCTGTCGCCGAGCTGCGCTTGTTGCGATATCCGGCACAGCCGGTACCCGACGAGCGAACGCTCGGCATCGGCGCGCACTCTGACTACGACATGTTCACCATTTTGGCGACCGATGACACCCCGGCGCTGCAGCTGCTCAACCCTGCGGGCGAGTGGATCGACGCACCACCCAAGCGCGAGGCATTCATCGTCAACGTCGGAGACCTGCTCGAGCGGGCCAGCAACGATCTGTACCGGTCCACGGTGCACCGGGCAATCAACAGCCCCGAGGTGGATCGCTACTCGATTCCGTTCTTCTCGAACATCGATCCGTTGCAGATCGTCGAGGTTCTCCCGAGCTGCATCTCCGAAGACCGCCCAGCCCGGTATGAGCCTGTGGCCGCGGGAGCTTACGTCGAGGCGTGTATGACCGAGGCGTACGGAGTCGCCTGAGGGCTACGAGTCTCAGACGATCTTGCCGAGCTGAGCGGCCGGGCCAGCCACAGGAGCACCCTGCGCTCGTCGACGCTCGAAGAGTTCTTCGGCTGCCTCTTGTGCCCGTTGCGCGACCGCGGCAACGTCGACAGAGATGACTTCGCCGTTCTCCACGAGGCGACGTCCCTTCACCCACACGTCGGAGACGTCTCGACCCGATGCCGAGAACACGAGGTGAGCGACGGCGTTGAAGTCGGTGCCCAAGAACAACGGGACGAAGTGGATTCCCCGCAGATCGACCGCCACCAGGTCGGCGTCCTTGCCGACCTCGATCGAGCCCGTGACGTCGTCGAGGCCCAACGCTCGGGCGCCGTCGATGGTCGCCATCTCCAGCAGATCCCACGGATCGCCCGCGGCTGGGTCGGTCGTGGTGAGCTTGGCGAGCAGCGCGCCGAACTTCAGTTCCTCGATCATGTCGAGGTTGTTGTTCTCTTTCTCCCCGTCGGTGCCGAGGGCAACGGTAAGGCCGGCTTCTCGATAGCTCCCGATAGGCGCGGCGCCCGACGACAGTTTCATGTTTGAGCACGGGCAGTGCGTCACGGCTGTGCTGCGCTCGACACACGTCTCGACTTCGTCCTCGTCGAGCCACACACCGTGTGCGACGACGGCACGTCCGTCGAGGATGCCCCAATCGGCAAACGCGTGGATCGGTCGTTTGCCGTGCTGCCGGACGCACTCCTCGACCTCCCAGGTCGTCTCACTCGAATGTGTGTGAATGCCGACGTCGAACTCCTCGGCGAGCGCGGCGGCTTCACGGAACATGTCGGGCGAGCAGTAGAACATGTGCTCGAGGCCCACCCACGCACGGACGCGCCCGTCCGCCGCGCTGCGGTGGGTTTCGAGTAGGCGTCGGTTGGTCTCGAGCGTGTCGAACCAGTCGTACTTGTCGGCCGTGTAGGGCGCGAGCGTGGCGCGGATGCCGATGGCTTCGGCCGCCCGTGCCGAGCCTTCCATGAAGCGCCACATGTCGAGCACGCTTGTCGTTCCGCTGCGGAGTCCTTCGGTGTAGGCCATCCATGAGGCCGCTTCGGCGATCTCCGGGGTGAGTGCTCGGTGCGCTGGGTCGACGTGTTGTTCGAGCCATTCCCACAGGGCGAGGGACTCGGCGGTGCCTCGAAGCAGCCCCGAGTGAAGATGCCCGTTGTGGAGTCCGGGAATGAGGAGGTGACCGTCGAGGTCGACGCGGTGCACGTGTTCCGCGGCGGGGTGCGCCTCCACCAGGTCGCTGCGGTCGCAGGCTGCGATTTGTCCGTCGAGCACGAGCACCGCACCGGGGTGGATAGCCTGTCGCCTGCCGTCGCACGGCAGGACGATGGCGTTGTGGAGCAGGATGTCGCGCATCATGCACGCTCGAAGGGGAAGACGCCTGGCATGACCGAGAAGCCGGGGATTTGCTTGACGCGGCCCGTCCATCGAACGAGCGAGGGGTAGTCCATGAGGTCGATGCCTCCTTCTTCGGCGAGCACGACGTCGGGAAATACGGCAACGTCGGCAAGCGTCGGTAGTGGGCCCGGAACGAACCAGTCGTTGCCCGTTCGCTCGCCGAACCACAGGTGCTCGTCGGCGACCCGGAACAGCTCGTGCGCCGCGGCCCGGCGTTCGTCGACATCGAAGTCGTATCCGAGATTGACGTGGAGTCGGGTTGCCGAAGCGGTGGACGCGGTCGCATCGGCGAAGGCCATCCATTGGGCGACCGATCCGAGACGCTCGGGGTCGGTGACGGGATACCAGGACCGCCCGGGGTCGTACCTCGACGCGAGGTACACGAGGATGGCGTGCGCGTCTCGGAGCACGTACCCGTCGTCGTCGAGCACGGGGATGTGCCCGAGCGGGTTGATCAGCCGAAACGCCTCACCCTTGTGCTCCTTGCCGGGATGAAAGTCGATCACCTCCGAGTCGTACGAGACGCCGAGGAACCCGAGTAGCAGGCGGACCTTGTAGCAGTTGGCAGACAGGACGAAGTCGTACAGCTTCATTCGATTTTCCTAGAGATCGAGGACGAGGCGTTCGCCGCTCGCGCGGGACACGCACGTGAGCACGACTTGGCCGCCCTGCCGCTCCGCATCGTTGAGGTAGACGTCTTGGTGGAGAGGGTCTCCGCCAAGCACCGTTGCGGCGCACGACCCGCACGCGCCCAGTTCGCAACTCGATACGATCGGCACGTCGTTGGCCCGGAGCACGTCGAGCATCGTCGACCCTGACGGCACCTCGAGGGTGAGCGCCGACCGGGCGAGGTCGATCACGAACGACGAGTCGGTGGCGATCTCGTTCGTGTTCTCGAAGTACTCGACGTGCACGGCGTCCGCCGGCCAGTTCAACGCACGGGCTTTGGCCTTGAGGGCGTCGAGCATCGGTGGTGGCCCGCAGGCGTACACCTGTCGGGTCGGCGTTGGGGTACCGAGAATGTCGAGCAGCGTGTCGGTGGTCTGGGCAGGGGTGAGGCCGACGTGGAACTCGCAGGTGTAGGTGGCAAGGCGTCGGCGAAAGGCGATCTGCTGGGGTGCGGCGACGAAGTAGTGGACGTCGAATGTCATTCCGCTGGCGTCGAGTGCCTGGGCCATGGCGATGAGCGGAGTGATACCGATCCCGCCGGCGATGAGGGTCGTCCGAGGGATGTTGCGGCGAAGCGGGAAGCCGTTGTGCGGCGGTGACACTTCGATGGTGTCGCCTTCCTCGATCGCCTCGTAAAGGAAGGCCGATCCGCCGCGTGAGTGCGGGTCACGTTTGACGGCGATGCGATAGCGGTCGGTCTCGCCCGGCCCATTGGTGATCGAGTACTGCCTCACGAGCCCGGGTCGGAGATGTAGATCGATGTGGGCGCCCGGCTGGGCGGTCGGCGGGGTCGAGCCGTCTTCGGGGACGAGTTCGAACAGAGCGATGTCGGCCGCGACAGCAGCCTTGCGGTCGACGACCATCGACAGGGTGGCGCGTTGGTGGCCCCACGGGTTCGCCGGAAGGATCACCGGAGTTTCGAAGCCACGTGGCGGCGTCCGCTCGGCAGGTTCCTCGACGGCCTCTTCGATCTTGCGCACGAGTCGTCCGAGCTCGTATGCGTGGTGCCGAAGCACCGGGATTTCGTCTGCTGGCGCGTCGGCGAGTACTCCGCGGATCATGCTCCGATGCGGGTCGACGGGTTGCACGAAGAAGACCGCTGTCGACGACTCTCCCGCTGCGTCGGCCGTGATCGTGACCCACGACTCGCCGTGATCGGCCACCACCTCGGCGTCGTCGGCCGACGCCGCCGTTCCGGTCTCGAGGAGTGCCGCCGGCAAGAAACGGTGCGAGCCAAGGTGCTCTCTCACCGTCTGCGGCGACGCGTTGACCGGGAGGCTGCGGAGCAGAAGTCGTGGGCCCGAGAGTGTGCCGATGTCGGGTACGGAGCCCTCGTCGCCGTTCGTCGTGGTCCAGATCAGTCCATAGCGTTCGACCGCTGCGTAGCTCTGCGCAGTGATCGTGCGTGACGGGGCGTCGGCAGGGTGGGCCGGAATATAGGTGCAGCCTGCGGATCGGTTCGCATAGCGCCAGGCGTGATATCGGCAGACGAGTTCGTTGCCGTCGTTGCAGCCGATCGACAGGCGGACGCCCCGATGCAAGCACCGGTTCTCCCACACGTTGACGAACCCGTCGTCGGCCCGCCACACGGCGAGCTCGCGGCCATCGAGTTGACCCCGAAACACGACACGGGCGATGACATCGTGTTCGGTCGCCACCGGGAACCAACCCGTCGGTGCCTCATCACGGAGGTCGACGTCGCTCATGCCGGGATCACGGCATATGTGACTCCCTGGTCGCTCAACCACCGGCGATACGAGATCGCCACCTTGTCAGCGCGAATTGGGGTCTCAGCTCGGGGGTCGAGCGGCAGCCGCTTCGGATATTGGTTCTCGAGAATGGGCTTGTCCTGACCGAAGATCGTCAGCTGAAAGTCCCGGATCATTGCGGTCGAGTTCGACGCGTCGAGCAGGCACAAGAACATGTGGGCTTCGATCCGTTCTTCGTCGACCGGCTGGCAGAAGAGTGCGATCACGTCCTTGCGGTCGTCGATCGGACTCGTCTTGTAGAGGATCACGCAGTACGGATGCGGAACTCGATACTCGTAGTCCGTCATCTGGCCCTCGGTCGATGTCGTGGCGGCAATCGGTTGCCAGAACACGCAGTCGGTTGCCCAGAGCTCGTTGATCGAGTCGATGTGGACGTCGTACTCGGCGACCTCCGTGAACGGCTCGACGCCCAAGATGTCGGTGTGCACGTATGGGAAGTGCGCCATGTCCAAGAAGTTCTCGACCGCTCGCGGCGCCGACACGTGCACGCCGATCGTGCCTGCGTGGAGGACTCGTCGACCCGGTTCGTCGACTTCGGGAATCTCGAAGAGGGGGATCGATGGCTCCCCGAGGCACGTCCACAGGTAGCCGTAGCGGTCATGTGTCGGGAGCGGTTCGGCAGGTGCGGTCGCACGGGCGACCGATGCGTTTCCGAGAAGGTCGATCTCGATGTCGAGGGCTTCGCCGAGGAGCCGCGTGCGCCGCTGCTCGCCCATCGAGAGCTCACCGGACGCGGCGATGGGATGCCAGCCGTCGAGCACTGGATCAGTGGTTTCGCGCGTGGCTATGGGCACGGTCGGCTCCCGTCGTATGAGTTGCCGCAACCTACTTCTGTCGTGTTCGCGGAGCGGGTCGATCGCGTGAACGGGTGGTGAACAGCCTCAACATCGGGGGCTTCGAAACTTCGCCGAAACATCCCGGTGCCAATAATCCGCCGCATGCAACGACGCCTTACATTCCACCTACGAACGTTCTTCGCCCTCCTCTTGGGGTTGGCCCTGATCGCCACCGCGTGTGGCAGCGACGCTCCTTCGGTCAGCGTCGAGGGCGCAACCGAGGAGGCCTCCGAGACGACCGATGATTCGGCAGAGTCGGCCGATGACGCGTCGGGAGACTTCAGCGACTTCAAAGTCGTGATGATCCTCGACGGATCGGCCGAAGACGGCGGCTGGAACACGACGCACCTGCGCAGCGGTAAGAAGATGGAGGCGAACTTCCCTGGTATCGACTTCTCCTACGTCGAGGAGATCGAGCCGGGCCAACCGGCCACCAACGCCTTTCAGGACGCCGTCGACTCTGGCGCCGACCTGGTGATCGGCACGACCTTCTATCAGTTCGACATGATCGACGTCGCGGCCGAGAACCCCGACGTGTACTTCCTCACGTGGGCGGGCTTCGAGGACCAACCCAATGTCGGACACTTCACGCAGGCGACCGAGGACGGGCGTTACATGGACGGCATCGTTGCCGGCAGCCTCACCGAAACGAACATCATCGGCTACCCGGTTGGCTTCCCGTTCGACGAGGTCAACCGAGCTCTCAACGCCTTCACCCTCGGCGCCCAAGAAGTCAATCCTGACGTCGAGGTCCGAGCCGTCTATCTCAACACGTGGTTCGATCCCGCCATCGAGCAGCAAGCCGCAGAGGCATTGGCAAACGCCGGGGCCGACGTGATCGCTCACGAGGTCGGCTCGCAGGTCTACGCGACGGTGATGGCCGAGCGCGGAGGCCACGTGATCGGCTACACGAACGACTGGTCCGACTTCGAGCCCGAGGCGTGGGCGTCATCGTTCCTCATCGACTGGAGCACCTATTACATCGAGCAGGTCGAGGCGATCATCGCTGGCGAGTTCGAATCGGGCTTCTCGTACGGCGGCCTCGCCGAGGGTTGGATCGACTTCGCCCCGTACGGACCGTCGGTCACCGACGAGACCCTTGCGCTGATCGAGGAGCGCAAGCAGGGAATCATCGACGGCACGTTCGACATCTTCGAAGGACCGATCGTCGACAACCAGGGCAACGAGGTCATCCCCGAGGGCGGCACGATCGAGTTCGGCGACCGCAACACCTGCTGCCAGTGGCTGATCGAAGGCATCGTCGGCGAGATTCCCGCCGAGTAGCCGTCATCGAATCGCCCTCCATGACGACAGAACCCAGCCGCCTCGAGGTCCGAAGTCTCACCAAGTCGTTCTATGGCGTTCCCGCCATCGACTCGGTCGACTTCGACCTTCGGGGCGGCGAGATCCACGGACTTCTCGGCGAGAACGGCGCCGGCAAGTCAACCCTGTGCTCGGTGCTGTCGGGCCTGTACCGGCCCGACACCGGCACGGTCAGCATCGACGGATCGCCGGTGCAGTTCCGGTCGCCGCACGACGCCGCCCAGCACGGCATCGGCATGGTGTACCAGCACTTTCGCCTCGTCGACAGCTTCACGGTCGCCCAGAACATCGTGCTCGGGCTTCGTCGCGGGACTCGACCGAAATCGATCCGTCAGGCCGAATCGATGGTCGGCGATCTGGCCGACGAATACGGCCTGCACGTCGATCCGACCGCGCGTATCTGGCAGCTGTCGGTCGGCGAGCAACAACGCGTCGAAATCCTCAAGCAGCTCTTCCGGGGTGCGCAGATCTTGATCCTCGACGAACCCACGGCGGTGCTCGCCCCGCAGGAAACCGATCGGCTCTTCGAGGCGGTGTCGACCATGGTCGGCAAGGGCCACTCGGTGGTGCTCGTCTCGCACAAGATGGCCGAGACGATGCAGTACACCGATCGTCTCACCGTTCTCCAGCGCGGACGGAATGCCGGGACCGCCGACACGGCGAACTCGACCCCCGCCGACGTGGCGAAGATGATGTTCGGCGACAGCCGAGCTGCGGATCGCCGAGAGGTCACAACCGCTGCCGATGTCGGCGAGACGGTTCTGTCGCTTTCCGATGTGTGCGTGACGGGCGACAGTGGCCTGGCCGCCGTGACCGACGCATCCTTCGAGGTGCGTCGAGGTCAGGTGGTCGGCGTCGCCGGTGTCGCCGGCAACGGTCAACGTGAGCTGCAGGAGGCGATCGCCGGGCTGCGCCCGATCGCCTCGGGCAGTCTCGAGGTCGCCGGCACGGACTGCACCAAGACCGGCCCGAAGGGTTCGGCGAAAGCTGGCTTGGCGTTCGTCCCGGAGGACCGGCTTGGGGTCGGGCTGGCACCCGGCCTCCCGCTCGAGCACAACATGGCGCTCAAGAACCACGACCGGTCGCCTCACTCGCGGTTCGGTGTGTTGTCGAGTTCGGCGATCGCAAAGACCACGAAGCGGTTGGTGGAGGCGTTCGATGTGCGCGGCAACCGGCGGGGCATGCGAGTCAGCCTGATGTCGGGCGGCAACCTCCAGAAGGCCATCCTTGCCCGCGAGCTGACCGAAGGCCATGACGTGCTTCTCGCCGCGGCACCGACACGAGGGCTCGACATGGCTGCCGCCGAAGCGGTGCGCGCCCACATCGTCGACGAACGGGCGGCAGGCCGTGGCGTGCTGGTCTTCTCCGAGGACCTAGACGAAATCATCCACATGTCCGACGTCGTGCTCGTGATGTTCAAAGGGCAGATCGTCGGCTCGTTCACCCGCGAGTCACTCGATGTGGACGCGGTCGGTCTGCTGATGACTGGCTCGGATCCGACCGTCGTCAGCCCGTCCGGATCGTCGATCGAAATCGACCTGACCGAAGCGCCGGACGAGACGCTCGACGTCGCAACCATTTCGACCGCAGAGGAGGCCACAGCATGACTTCGGCCATTCAGGTGACACCACGAGGCTACGCCGGCCCAGGCGTGCGCTTCGGGGTGCCATTCCTTGCACTCGTCTTCGCGCTCGTCGTCGGGGCGGTGATCCTTCGGATTGCAGGCAACGACCCGGCCGAGGCGTACCGGACCATGTTCGACTCGAGCCTGAACGGTTGGACGTCGATCACCCGAACCCTTGCGCTTGCAACACCGTTGATCCTGACCGGGTTGGCGGCCGCAGTTGCGTTCCAGATGCGGGTCTACAACATCGGGGGTGAGGGCCAGCTCTACATCGGCGCGATCGCCGGTAGTTGGGTTGGCTTGCTCTTGCCCGAGTCGATGTCGGCCGTGGTCATGTTGTCGGCAATGATCGCCGTCGGCGCCGTTGCCGGTGCGGCCTGGGCGTTGCTCGCTGCGATCCCCAAGGCGTTTTTCAACGCCGACGAGATCATCACGACGTTGATGCTCAACTTCGTGGCGTTGTCGTTGATGAACTACCTGATCTTCGGGTCGTTGAGCTTCTGGCGGGACCCCAAACGGACCGTTCCGGGCGGCAAGCGCCTGCCGGACTCGGCGATCATGCCGTCGCTGTCTGGTCGGCTCCACATCGGCATCATCATCGCAGTGGTCGCCGCCATGCTCTTGTGGTGGTTGCTACGCCGGACGTCGTGGGGCTTTCAGGTCCGGACGATCGGCGACTCCCCTCGCGCCGCCCGCTACTCGGGTATGAGCGTTCGGCTCAAGACGTTGACCGTGCTCGGCATGTCCGGCGCCTTGGCTGCCATAGCCGGGGTAAGCGAGGTGAGCGGCGTAACCAAAGGGCTGGAGCCGCGGGCGCTGGCGACCGACATCGGCTTCACCGGGATCATCATCGCCGTCGTCGCTCGCAACAACCCGCTCGGCGTTGTGCCGGTCTCGGTGTTCCTTGCGGCGATCGCAACGTCGGGGAGTCGGTTGCAGTCGATCGGCATCGAGGTCGAGGTGGTGTACCTGCTCCAGGGACTGATCTTCTTGACCGTGACGGCAGGCGAGTTCTTCGTGTCGAATCGGGTTGGGCTCCGGGCCGAACGTCGGGCCGAAGCCGATGGAGGTATCCCGCCCTCTGCCGAACTCGCCCGAGGTGTGTCGTGAACGAAAGCGTGCTCGTCCTTTCGATCGCCAGTGCGGTGGTCGCGTCGATTCCGATCCTCTACGCAGCGCTCGGCGAAATCATCACCAACCGCTCTGGGGTCATGAACCTCGGCGTCGAGGGGATGATGCTCGTCGGTGCGGTCGTGGGGTTCTGGGCAGGCAACGAGACCGGAAGCCTCACCGCCGCGTTGATCGCCGGTGGGCTCGCCGGGGTCGGTCTGGCGCTCGTACATGCGCTGCTGGCCGTGACGCTGCGCGTCGACCAGACGGTGTCGGGGCTGTCACTCGTGATCGTCGGCGGGGGGTTCTCGTCGTTCGTCGGTACGAGCGGCGAACCCGGACTGCTGTCAGCACCGAACGAGGTCGAGGTCAATCCCCTCCTCCCTCAGTTCATGCAGGACCTGCCCGCAGTCGGTCCGATCCTCTTTGGCCACGACATCGTCGTGTACGCCGGCATCATCGCCGTGTTCGCCGCAACGTGGATCCTCAACCGCACGGCGACGGGCCTGTCGCTGCGGGCCGTCGGCGAGGACCCGGCCGCTGCAGACGCAGCGGGCATCTCGGTGATCCGGACGCGGTACGCCGCGACGGCCATCGGCGGCTTTGGTGCCGGCATAGGCGGGGCCTACCTGACCGTGGCGATCGTCGGCACCTGGCAGAACGGGCTGACCGCAGGCATCGGGTGGATTGCTGTGGCACTCGTGATCCTCGCCGGCTGGCGTCCGTGGCTGGCACTCGTCGGCGCGCTGGCGTTCGGCGGTCTGAACGGGCTTGGCTTCACTTTGCAGCTCGCGCAGGTAGACGTGCCGTCGGACTTCTTGAAGATGATGCCGTTCATCGCGGCCTATCTCGTCGTGATTCTCGTGTCGGCGAATCCGGGGCGTGCCCGCCGGCTCGCTGCACCGGCCGCACTCGCTCAGCCCTACGCACGGGAGGCCCGATGACGGCTACGGACTTCATCCCCCTCGTCGACCTGGCGGCATGGTTCGACGGCACCGACGACGACCGCCGCACGTTGGCCGCCGAGGTCGACGCGCACCTCAAACGATGCGGCTTTCTCGTGGTCGTCAATCACCGGATCGACCCGAGCGTGTTCGGCGACGCAAGAGCGGCCTGTGCGGAGTTCTTTCACCTTCCCGAGGAGTCAAAGGCGCAGATTGTGCCCGATTCCGACGTGTACCGGGGGTGGATTGGCGGGGGCAAGGAGTCGAACGCCGCCACCTACGGCGTCGACACGCCGCCGGACATGAAGGAGACCTTCGCCTACGGGGCAGTCGATGTAGCCGATGAGTCGCTTCGCACCGAGCATCCCCTGTGGTACGCCCCGAACGTTTGGCCCGATACGGCACCGTCGCTGCAACCGGCGGCCGAACGGTTTTGGCGCGAGTCGCTGGTCTTGGCCGACGAGCTGTTGCAGCTCTTTGCGATGGCGTTGGGCCTGCCGACGAACCGTTTGCTCGACGCGTGTCGGCGTCCGACATCGACCGGCACGCTCAACTGGTACTGGCCGTACACGCTCGAAGCGCCGACGGACGGGCAGTTTCGAATCGGCCCACACACCGACTTCGGCACCCTGACCATCCTCGACCGCCAGCCGGGCATGGGTGGGCTGCAGGTGCTCGACGACGAGGGCAGCTGGATCGACGCGCCGTGCGTTGACGGGAGCCTGATCGTGAACACCGGAGACATGCTGCGCCAGTGGACCAACGATCGCTGGTGCTCCAACCAGCATCGGGTGCTCCCACCAAAAGCGTCGGCGCCCGACGAGGAGTTGATCAGCCTGATCTTCTTCCATGAGCCCGACGCCGACACGATCATTTCGCCGCTCGAGACGTGCGTGAGCGACGAGAACCCGGCCCGCTACGAACCCATCGCTGCAATGGACTATCTGACGGAGAAGTTCGAGGCGCTCAGCGTGTAGTTCGGGCTTGCGGCTCGCGGATGGTCGGCGCCAGCGGCGAATGGCGCTCGACGTTCAGCCAGCAAACTCCGCCCGAAGTGCGGCTTTGTCAGTGTCGTCGAGCCAGCTGGCGTCGATGGCGTTGTCTCGGATCGACACCATCGCCTCGTGGTCGTAGCCGAACACCGCGGCGATTCGTTCGTATTCATCGGCGAGGTCGAACCGGAAGAAGGCGGGGTCGTCGCTGTTGAGGGTGACGAGCGCGCCCGCCACCCGTTGCTCGTCGAACGGGTGACTTTCGAGCGATTCGACGATCCCGATCTCTACGTTGGAGCTGGGGCAGCTTGTGAGAGGGATCTGGGCATCGATGACTCGGCGGGCGAGGTCGGGAAGGTCGAGGAGTCGTGTTCCGTGGTCGATCCGGTCGACGCCAGCCTCAACCATGATCTCAATGTTCTCTGCCGGGCCATCTTCGCCGCAGTGGAAGCAGGTCTTGAGCCCGAGGTTCTTTGCTTCGGCGATCAGCGGTTCGAAGATGTGGTGATCGAGACCTCGTTCGGTGCTGTCGCCGCCGATCCCGATGAGGAGATCCCGGTCGAGGGTTCGGGCGACTTCGAGCAGCGCCATGGCCGGCCCGATGCCCTTGGGCTTGTCGACATCGAGGATCAGGCGGGTCCGCACGCCGTGATCGGTTTCGCCGTCGGCGACGCCCGACGCGAGCCCTTCCCACATGACGTGGAACGGGACGCCCCGGTCGAGGTGAAATCCTGGAGAGAAGAACATCTCGCGATATCGCGTTCCAGCTGCGGCGGCGTCTTCGGCAGCTTCGTAGGCGAGACGATGGAAGTCGGCCGGTTCGACGAATGCCGAGCAGACGACGCCGAAGGCGTTGAGGAAGTCCGCGAGCGAGCCATAGGTATAGAGGTCGTCTGGGTCATCGACGCCGAGAGGGACGCCATGACGGGTAGCGAGCTCGGCCACGGTGGAGGCTCGAGCGGTGCCTTCGACATGGCAGTGCAGCTCGACCTTCGGCATTGCTCGAAGGCGCGAGTCGGCAGCGGACCTGATCTCCATGACGCTCATGGCATGAACGTAGAGACCATGGACCGCGATGCACTTCTCGGGTGGCGCCTGGACCCAAAGCGTTCACACCCATGCAACGTCCGATTTCGATGCGGGTCGATGACAACGTCTTTCGAGATTTCTTTGGGGATCGCTGTCGAATCCGTGGCGGGCGTGCGTCACCAGTTCAGAGAACGGGAACGACCCCGGTCCCCCACACAGGAGAATCTGCCATGACCACGCACCAGACCCTCGACCTCACCGTTGAACGCACCATCGCCG